>JAJUIB010000032.1 GCA_029265615.1 Spirochaetota bacterium | reverse complement strand
CGCCAGGGACTTCCGGTCCCCACGCTACCCCGGAGGGCCTTCCGCCTCCCAAGCGCGCTACTCCCCAAGGGAAGCTACCGCGTGACAACGGCGCGCTACCCCCTTCCCGCGGCGCTTTCGTACGCCAAGTCGCGCGGTGTCACCCTCACCGAACTCGTCGCCGCCGTGTACGTATGGGCCCTCCAGGAGCGCTGGAAGGCCGCCCCGCCCCGCGCCCGCCGCAACTCGACGATTGCGGTAGAGATCCCCATCGACATGCGGCGCTTCTTCCCCTCAAAAACGAACCGGAACTTCAGCCTCTTCGCGATCGTTGGCGAAGACCTCAGGCTCGGCACGCGGAGCTTCGACAATATCCTCGAGCGGGTGAAGCTCCGCTTCCGCCTCGAGACGGACGAACCCTCGATCGCGCCCTTTCTTGCGCGCAACGTGAACGGTATGTTCAATCCGATCGTCCGAGCGATGCCGCTTTTCCTCAAGGATCTCGGCGCAAAGATCGTCTTCCGCATCCTTGGAGAGGACTACGTGTCGGGCATCGTGTCGAACCTCGGTGCGGTCGACTTCCCAAAGGGCGTCGCCGAGCACATAGTCCGCTTCGACCTCGCCCAGCCCCCCGCCGCCTCGACCAAGGTAAACGTCGCCCTCCACAGCTTCGGCGGCGAGCTGTATGTGACGATCGGGAGCCTTGCCGAAGACGAGGAGATGGAGGGCCTCATCCTCGGCCGCCTCGCTGACCTCGGTCTTGAAGGAAGGATCGAGTGTAACCTCGATGAGTGCGGTTTTGCTCATCGCGCGCGCTAAGGCGCTTCTGTGCAAGGCGTGGCCCCGCGCGCGAAAGCGCGGGGGGGGCCACGCCACGGCGCGGAAAGCGCCTGGGACAGAGGGGGCTTGTGCGAAGGAAATACGCCTTGCCGCCTTCAACGCGGAGAACTTTTACCTGCTTCTCGATCGCGACTACTCGACCGAGGAATACCGCGCGTTGCCCGATCGCGAGTACCGGGCGATGAGCCGCTCCATCTACAATCCGAACAAGGACCGGGGCAAGATCGAGGCGATCGCGGCGACGATCCTGTCGGGTGACTACGACTTTGTAGGCCTGTGCGAGATCGGCGGCCGGGAGACGCTCCGGAACTTCGACCGCTACTACCTCGGCGAGCGCTACGAGTTTCATCTCCACGAGACCAATTCGCGCCGCGGCATTTACGTGGGCGCCCTTGTCAAAAAAGGCAGGTTCAGCCGCGTCGAGGCCCACGAGGCGCCGGGAGACTTTTCGCGGAACCTTCTTGAGGTGCGGCTCTGCGACGGGAACTTCGAGCTCCGCGTCTTTGTCGTGCACCTCAAATCGCAGCATGGGGACGACCTCGGCATCGGCAAGCGCATCGAGGAGGTTCAGACGCTCTCGAGGCTTGTCGCGCGGGAGCGTTGCGTCGTGATGGGAGACTTCAACGGCATCCTCATCCGCGGCGAACACCAGTTCGAATACGAGCCCTTTCTCGCCCTCCCCTTCCGCGATGTCCTTGAAGCCCTGGGGGTTCCGCCCGAAGAGCGTTTTTCGCACTTCTATTTCGGCAGGGGGCCCAATTTCGCCCAACTTGACTATATCTTTTGTTCGAACGACCTCGAGATCCTCTCAGGCGGAACAGTCGTCGACGATATACCGCTCACGAGGGCGGAGCGCGCCCGCCTGCCCTCGGACCATCTATTCATCACGGCGACCGTGCGGCCGCGTCCGACTGTGCACGAATAAGTCCTTAATCGGCAATGCCCACCTCGCCCGCCCCAGCGCTACCCTGTGCGGCGCCGGCTTCCTCCGAAGGAGGCGAGAACATGGCCTTGAGCCTTTCGAAATAGGCCTCGCCCTCCTCCTCGGTGAATTCGGCATCGTCTTCAACGGCTTCGACGAGGTGTGTCGGTATCTCCGCGAGAAAGGGGCTTGGAACCTGATCCGTAACCTGGTTCTGCTTGCGCCGCCTTTTGGCGCAGGAGACGACGAGCCTGCGCCGCGCGCGCGTAACCGCGACGTAAAAGAGCCTACGCTCCTCTTCGAGGTTCCCTTCCCCCTCCTCAAGGCTCTTCGCGTGAGGGATGATCCCGTCCTCGCAGCCGGCTATGAAGACCACCTCGAACTCGAGCCCTTTGGCGGCATGGATAGTCATGAGGTTGACCTTGCCTTCGTCCTCGTCCTGGTCGTCATCCCGTGTTATGAGCGATATGCGGTTGAGCCATTCGAAGAGACCAGGAGAAAGGTTGTCGGGATCCTTTTCCCAGCGCTCGATCATCTGGATGAAGAGCTCGACATTGTGAAACTTCCACTTCGCGACCTTATCGTTCTGCCTATTCTCCTCGATGAGGTAGCCCCAGTAGTCGACCTCGTCCATGAGCTTCCTCACCTTCTCGGCGATGCGCTTCTTGCCGAGCATCTCCTCGCGGTAGCGCTCCACGAGGTCGAGAAAGGCCGCGATGTCCGCCACGGTGTGCTCGGACAGGCCGCCAAAGGCAAGCCCCCCTTCAGCACCGCCCTCCGCACCGAGACTTTCGCCTGAGCGGACGAGCTCCATCGCGGTACGAAGGCTGCAGCGCCGCGAGCGGGCGATCGCGCCGAGACGTTCGAGCGTGGTCTTCCCGATGCCGCGGCGCGGCGTATTGACGATGCGAATGAGGTTTACGTCGTCGTCGGGGTTCGCGACGACGCGGAGGTAGGAGATGACGTCCTTGATCTCCTTGCGGCCAAAAAACGAGCTACCGCCGGAAATGCGGTACGGCACGTTTTCCGCAAGAAGCGCCTCCTCGAGCCACCGCGTGAGCGCGTTCGTGCGGATGAGAATACCGAACTCGTCGTAAGGCACGCGCTCACGGAGCTTGATTTCCTTGATCGAGCGGGCGATGAACTCCCCTTCCGCCATCTCGTCGTCGGGCGTATGGAGCTCAATGGGCGTCCCGCCGAGCCCCGCAGGCGACCAGAGGGCCTTCTCCTTGCGGCTCGTGTTGTTGCGGATAATCGCGTTGGCCGCCTCGAGGATGGTCGAGGTGGAGCGATAGTTCCGCTCAAGCTTTATCTCCTTGACGTCGGGAAAATCGCGCTCGAACTGCATAAGGTTTTCGTAGTTTGCTCCGCGCCACGAGTAAATAGACTGATCGTCGTCGCCGACTACGCAGACATTCCGATCGGCGAGGAGGCGCATCATCCTGTACTGGATAAGCGAGGTGTCCTGGAATTCGTCGATCATGATGTACCGATACTGTTCGCGGTACTTCGCTCGGACCTCGGGGAGAAGCTCGAAAAGCTCGATCGGCATCACGATGAGGTCGTCAAAGTCAACCGCGTTGTAGATCTTAAGCGACCGGCGGTACTCATCGTAGAGCTGGCGATAGGCGTCATCGGACTTGGACCAGGGGCGGCGCTCCGTCCGGATGTCCGAAAAGAGGGCGCCCGTCTTGACGGGGTCGAAGGACTCCATGCGAAATCCAAGTTCGCGCGCACAGTCCTTGATGAGCTGGTAGCGATCGGCTTCGTCGTAGATCGAAAAGTTCTCCCGCCAACCAAGGGCCTCGATCTCCTTGCGCAGGATCTTCACGCCGAAGGAGTGAAAGGTAGAAACCGTGAGATTCTGGAGCTTGCGCCCCGTCACCGCCCGCACACGCTCAGCCATCTCTTTCGCCGCTTTGTTCGTGAACGTAAGCGCGAGAATGGCGTGCTGGGGAATGCCCTTGTCGAGCATGTATGCCATGCGAAAGGTGATGACGCGGGTCTTGCCGGACCCCGCGCCCGCAATGATAAGAAGGGGACCGTCGATCGTGGTGACGGCCTCATACTGCTCGGGGTTGAGCTCCGAGGCGTAGTCGATAGACAAGATGGCCTCTTTACACTTTCTTGAGGAAGAGGGAGAGCGCGCCGACGCCAAGGCCGACGACAAGGCTAACAATGATTCCCGCCACGAGGACGCCGAGCGCAATGGCGAGCACGGCTTTTTTGCGCTCCATGCCAAGTATCCAAGCGCCCAGCGCGCCCGTCCATGCGCCGGTGACCGGTAGCGGGATGCCGACAAAGACGGCAAGCCCGAGATAGCCGTATTTTTCGACCTTTTCGTGCACCTTGGCGCGCGCCTTTGCGACAAAGCGGTCGAATATGCCGCGATACCAGGCCCACCGGTAGAGCAGGCGGTGCACTGTGGCGAGGAAGAGCAAGGCAATCGGCCCCGCGAGCGCGTTCCAGGCGACGCACCATAGGGCGGCGACGGCGATCGGCATGCCGGAAGCCACCGCATAGGGGATGGCGCCGCGCAACTCAGACACCGGGAGAAGGGAGAGGAGGGCGGAGACGGCAAGGGTGCTCGGCTTCATCGCGGGTACTATAGCGCAAGGGGTCGGCCCGTGTCACGGCACCGCCATGGGGCTCGGAATAGGTTTTTACTGATCCGCGGCGAGAAAATCCCGAAGAACGCGGCTGAGCGTAGCCGCCCCGTCCCGCGCATCGATGCGCACGAGGCCGGGAAGCGCGCGGAAAAAGGTCTCCTGCCGCTTCGCGTAGCGCCGTGTGTTCCGCTTGATGAGCTCCGCAACCGTAGCAAGCCCCTGCGCCGAAGCAAGGTTGTAGCCTGCTCCTTCGGCCGCAAAAAATTCGGCATAGCCGATGGCCTTCATGCCGGGCGCATCCGGGCCGTAGCCCGCGCGGCGCAGGCGCTCAAATTCCTCATATAGGCCGCGCGCGAACATCGACGCAACCCGGGCGTCGATCCGCGCGTACAGCTCCTCCCGCGGGCGCTCGAGATATGCAAGGAGAAAGCGCCAGCGCGCGCGCGGCTTATGAGAGGGCGCGAACGCCGAGAGCGGGCGCCCGCTTGCGCGAAGTACCTCGAGCGCCCGCGTGAGACGATAGAGGTCATTGGGATGGATACGGGCTGCCGCTGCAGGATCGGCGGCCGCAAGCTCATCGCGGAGAGCGGCGGCCCCCCGCTCGGCAAGCTCGCGCGCGATCGCGGCGCGGAGGGAGGGCTCGGCGGCAGGCGCCGTGGGAAGACCATAAACAAAATTGCGTATATAGAAGCCGGTGCCGCCCGACACAACGGGAAGTCCGCCTGAGCGCGTGATCGCGGCGCAGGCTTCATCGGCCAAGCGGACAAAGTCGCCTGCGGTGTACTGATCGCTCGGGTCAAGGATGTCGATGAGATGGTGCAGAAGTTGGGCGCGAAGCGCAGGCTCGGGTTTTGCGGTGCCGATATCCATGCCGCGGTAGGCCTGCATAGAATCGGCGCTCACCACCTCGGCCCGAGAAAAAACGAACCGGCCGCCTCCGCCGAAGAGCTCGAGGAGGAGGTCGGTCTTGCCGGAGGCAGTTGCTCCGGCGAGAACGAGAACGGGGGGGCTAGTCGAGGAGTTTGTACTCAACCTGCTTGGTGAAAAGCTGACGCGTCGCCAGGGAAACAACCTTGCCGTTGTACTTTTCGACCTCAGGCCCCTTGATCACCGCGAGCTGATAGGCACGGTGCGTGACAGCGACGGTGAATTCATAGGCATTGGCGTCATATTCGATGAGCTGCTCAAGAGGCATGATCATGCCGGGCTCCTCCGCATTGTGTGGAAAAAAATCGTATCGCAAATGTACGAGGCGATCAAGTACCCGTCTAACAAAGCGCAGATCCCCTTAGGCGGGCGAAACAGCCACCCCCGAAGCCCCATCCTCGGCCGCATCCTCACCATCAAGCGCCGCACCGAGTTCGACGATAAGCCGTTCCGCGACCTTCTCAAATTCAGCCTGCACAACGCTCGCCTGGGCCTCTTTGCGCGCGCGGGCAAGTTCGTCGAGGAGGGTGATGTTGGCGAGAATGGAGAGCTTAAGGGGATCGGCGACGCGAGTCGCCGCCTTGAGCGCATCAAGCCGCCGTTCGAGCTCGCCAAGGAGCGTCTCCATGTATTCGCGTGTCTCGTCGGTCTGCACCGAAAACGAGGCGCCGAGGATCTCGATATTGACGAGCTGCACGGGCATGGCATCTGCCCCCTGAGCTAAAAAATGTCGAGCTCGTTCTCGACGGGGGTAGCAGAGGACTCAGGAGCGGTCGCCACCTCAAGCTCCTCCGGAGAAAGTTCGTCGGCACTCCGCGATGCAGGAAGGGACGTCGCCATAGCGACAGGGGCCGCCGCGACAGGCGCCACCTGGGCGGCCGCATTCGCTTGCGGCCCGTCGGCAAGAGCGGCCGCAGGAATGGAAGCGTGGACGGGAGCCTCGTCACTCCGCACCGCAGGCGCCCGGGAGACCTCCCGGACATCGGCGGCGCGAATCACGAGGTCTTCGAAAGCGTCGAGTTTTTCCAGCGCATGGATGATGCCTTCCTCGATGCGCGCCTGATCGCGGCGAAAGGCATCCGCCGCGGCTTCGAGCTCCGCCGCACGCTGGGCGGAGCGACGCAATTCGCCCTCCGCCAGCTCGAGTTTGCGCTTGAGGTCGGCATTTTCGGTCTTGAGAGACGCGATGTACGCGAGTGCTTTTTCCACCCGCCCTTCCAGGGCGCGGATCTGCTCGACGCTGATCATAGTCGCGTGTTAGCTCGCGAGGGCGGCCTTGGCCTTCGCAACGACGGCCTTGAAGCCCTCGGGATCGCGGATGGCCATGTCAGCGAGCATCTTGCGATCCACGGCGATCTCGGCCTTCACGAGCCCCTCGATGAAGCGGCTGTAGCTGAGATCTTCGGCGCGGACCGCCGCGTTGATGCGGGCGATCCACAGGCGGCGGAAGGAGCCCTTCCGGTCGCGGCGGTCGCGATACGAATAGGAAAGCGCCTTGGCGGCGGCATCCTTGGCGACCTTGTAGTTGGAATGACGGCGGCCCCAAAAGCCCTTCGTCGTCTTAAGGATTTTTTTGCGGTGATCCTTGCGCTTGGTGCCGTCTACTGCTCTCGGCATAGTCGTTCTCCTCGTTGGTCATGCATCGGCGCGCTCACGCGCCGCGGCGCCGCATCGGCGCCATACTGAAGGCTCGGCCGGACAGGAATACCCGGGCGGGGCCTTGTACGGGACGCGGCCACAGGGCCGCTTACCTCATTAAGGGAAAAGCCCCCTCACGCGTAGGGAAGGAGGGTCTTCTTGATCGCGTAGGTCGCGACCGGGTCGACAAAACCGGCCTTGCGCAAATTCCGCTTGCGCTTGGTCGTTTTCTTGGTGAGAATATGGCGAAGGTTCATCTTCTTGTACTTCACCTTGCCCGAGGCCGTCAGCGTAAAACGCTTCGCGGCGGCCTTCTTCGTCTTCATCTTGGGCATACTGTCCATCCTTCCTGTATGTCGCGCTCTAAAGCCCGGTCGGCGCCGCGGCGGCAGGCGCTTCCTTGGCCTGAGCGGGCGCCTCGGCGGCCGCGGGGGCCTCCTCGGCGTTCTTCGCTTTGATGATCGAAGCCTTAGGACTCAGCACCATCGACATGAAGCGCCCTTCCATTGATGGGGTCTTCTCCATGACGTAGTAGCCCTCGATCCGCGCAAGGACGGCTTTGAGAACGTCCTCACCCCGCTCGGTGTGGGCGAGTTCGCGGCCGCGGAAGCGAATCGTGACCTTAACCTTGTTGCCCTCCTCGAGAAAACCGCGAACATGCTTGGCCTTGAAGTCCAGGTCGTGTTCGGCGATTTTGGGCTGCATGCGGATTTCCTTAAGTTCGCCGCCCTTCGCCTTTTTCCGGGAGTCTTTGATCTTCTTTTCCTGCTCGAACTTGAACTTGCCGTAGTTGAGCAACTTGCACACGGGCGGGATCGACTGGGGCGCGACCTCGACCAAGTCGACACCGAGTTCCTTGGCGAGCTTGATAGCCTCGAGCGTGGGAACAATACCCCTCTGCTCGCCCTTTTCGTCGATAAGACGCACCTCGCGGACGCGGATCTGTTCATTGATCCGCAAGTCTTTGTCTGCCAACTGCCCTCCTTCGGCACCCGCGGCTCCATGCTGCGGGATGTTCCGTTCGAGCGGAACTACAAAACGCATTGTACCATATAGGTTCATCCTGCGTCCAGGGCCGAGAGGCATGTCTTTGCGTGTCGAAGGCAAGTGCCGTGCCGCAAAAGCGCGACGATGATGCTGTTTGACAGCAAATTCATTGCCCTGTAGAATGACGCTATGAGCGAAACAACCATCGGCGCGGCTTTCGAAGCGGCGCAGTCGCGCAACGCCCAGCTCTGTTCCGCCTACAAGGGCGCCGCGCGCAGCCTTCTTTCGCGGTCGGCGTCGAATTTCGCCGCATCGGCCGCGGATCAACGGCAGAGTCTTGCGAAGGCACTTTCGGAGATAGTCCCGGCCCTCGCTCCGGCCATCGCAAACCAGCCGCTTGCGTTTTCACTACCGGCCCCGCTCGAAGCGCCGCCCCACGGCGAAACAGCCGCCGTCTTCGCCTATTTTAAGACGCATGAGGACATCGACGCGGCGCTCTACGCCGCGCTCGCAACCGCGATCGAGGCCTTCGAGGAGGATGCGGCGATACGCCTACGAAACTTTGCCGACGAAGCGCACAAGCGCTCGGCGCTCATCGCCGACCACCTCGACCTCCTCGCGCTCTCCTGACCAGGTTCCACCAGTTCCTCATCCCGCCGATTCCGGGCGCCTTGAAGCACCGGAGCGGCCATGCTAGGCTTCACCCATGTACATATTCCTCCTTCTAGCCTTGCCGCTCGGCACCCTACTCCTCTTTATGCGCTTCTACCCCCGCGAGGAGCTCATCGCCACGCGGAAAGCGGCGCTTTTCGGCCTTCTCGCCGCTCTGCCGGTCTGGCTTCTTGCCCGGCTTCTCGGACTCGCCCTTCCCCCCGTCTGGGGCTCCGCACTTTTCGTGTTTCATGAATGGGCGGATCGCTTCCTTCCCTATGCGCTTTTCCCCGCCCTCGGCTATGCCGTCTTCTACCACCACGGCGAGCATCTTCCCGTAGGCACCGCACAACGAAGGCTTACCGCCTTCTACGCAGGTGTGCTTGCGCCCTTCGGCCTCGGCGAGGCTGCGCGCGCCTGGGGCGAACCAAACGCCTACACGCTTTTCATGCTTCCGCTACTTATCGCCACGATTGGCATCGCGGCACCGCCCCTCGTCCTTGCCTTTGTCGAGGAGTACGGCGCACGGAGGCTCATACCCCTTGCAGTCGGCCTTGGCGCGACACTCGCTGCTGCGGCAGTCCGCTGGCTCTTCCTCGCACGCCTATGGCCGCTCGCCCTCGCCCTGGCCCTCGGCCTTGCCGCACTCGCCTGGCTCTATGCCGCCTCGGGCCTCGCCGAACGCAGCCCCGCCGCAGGGGGCGGCGCCGTATAGCATCCCGGAGAAAAGAGCGCACATAACACAAGGCGCGCGGCGCACAAAGCACGTCCCCTCCCGCGCGGGGATGACGAAGCGTCGCCCATGAAAAAGCCGCCATACGGCGGCTTTTTCATGGGCGCAGGGCGCGGTTAAGTTAGGCCTTTCCGGCCGACCCGAGCACCTCGATGTTCTTGTGCGCATAGAGCTTCTTGAGCTCGTCGCGCGCCGGGCCAAGATACTTACGGGGGTCGAATTCATCGGGCCTTTCCGCGAAAACCTTCCGGATCATCGCGGTCATGGCAAGGCGCCCGTCAGAATCGATGTTGATCTTGCATACCGCGCTCTTGGCGGCACGACGGAGCTGCTCCTCGGGGATGCCGACGGAATCGTCGAGCTTTCCGCCGTACTGCTCGATGATCTTCACATACTCGATGGGCACGCTTGACGAGCCGTGGAGCACGATGGGGAAGCCGGGGATGCGCTTTTCGATCTCTTCGAGAATGTCGAACCGAAGCGGCGGCGGGATAAGGATGCCATCAGCCGTTCTCGTGCACTGCTCGGGCTTGAACTTGGCGCGTCCGTGGCTTGTACCTATGGAAATAGCGAGCGAGTCGACGCCGGTCTTCTTCACGAAGTCCTGCACCTCCTCAGGCTGGGTGTAGTGGGAATGCTCCGCGGAGACATCGTCCTCCACGCCGGCAAGAACGCCAAGCTCGCCCTCGACGGACACATAGTCCTTCTGGGAGTGCGCGAACTCGCAGACCTGCCGCGTGAGGGCGACATTCTCCTCGTAGGGAAGGTGAGAACCGTCGATCATAACCGAAGAAAAGCCGGACTCGATGCAGCTTTTGCACAGTTCGAAGCTGTCACCGTGGTCGAGATGGAGAACGATGGGGATGGGATAACCGAGTTCCTTGGCGTACTCGACGGCGCCTTTTGCCATGTAACGCAACATGGTCTGATTCGCGTACTTGCGGGCGCCAGCGGACACCTGGAGAATGACGGGGCTCTTCGTCTCGACACAAGCCTGGATGATGGCCTGGAGCTGCTCCATGTTGTTAAAGTTGTACGCGGGGATCGCGTAGCCGCCCGCGACGGCTTTCTTGAAAAGCTCGACCGTGTTGACAAGGCCAAGCTCTTTGTAGCTGGTCATGCACTGCTCCTTCGCACAGGGTGGTATGCTATTCTCGCAACAATCTTAGGAAGGGCGCGGGGCCGCCGTCAAGGGCCGCCGTCAAGGACGATCGCAGGAAGGGAGCGTGGCGTGGCGAAGCATAAGGCGCTAGGATGCCCCATCATTATGACACAGCCTGGATGCGGACGGCCAGGGCGGTGGCGCGCCGCGCCCTGTGGCGGTGCGCCGCTCCTCGGTCTTACGGCAGCCCTCCTTCTGGCCGCCTGTGTTCGCGCGCCAGAACGGACGCTCATCGCGCTCGACGAGGCCTTCGCCGAGGCTCGGCCGCGGCTTGCGGCCGAACTTGAGCGTTCTCTGACGGCCATGGGTTTTACGCGAAAAGGCGCAGATCTCAAGCGCATCCCTCTCGCCGCGGCTCCCTCCGTCCTCGACGAAGCCGCGCGCCGCGCCGGCCTCTGGGATGAGGGCGGCGAAAAAGGGGTACTTATTACGAGTCCCCTCCTCGCAGCAGTGCTTCACGCCTCCTGGAACGGGCCCCAGACGGGTAGCGCACCGAAAGGCGGCGCGCCAAAGAATACGCAAGGCGCCCCGCTCCTCCTTGCACCCGAGTGGATCGGACCCCTCCCCGAGGGCCTCGGCGCCGCAAGCACCGACTTCGAGCCCGCCTATCGTGCCGCGGGCGAGGCCCTCGGCGCCTATGTCGCCGCCCTCCGCGCCTCTGGCGAGGACACGGCAACCGCGGGCCTCATCTTCGCGGAATCGCCGGAGCGGCCCAGCAGGCTACTTCTCGCTTTCGTCTCAGGCTTTGCCGCCACTTCCGGCGAGGAGCCCCTCGTCATGCGGCTTCCGGAACGGAGCCGGACCGCCCCCCCCTCCTCTGGCCTTTCGCCCGAAGCCCGCGTAGCCCTCGAGGAGCTCCTTGGCGCCGACATCCGGGCGCTCCTTGTCGCGGCGGGCGCAGACAACGCCCCGCTCCTCGCCGCGGCGGCGCGGCCCGGCCTTTGCCTTGGCAAGGCCGCGGCAGAGGCGCCGCCTCTGCCGCGCTTCGGCGGAACGGCGGGAAAGGGCCTTGCGTTTTACATCCGCGCCGACGATGCAGGCATCGCGCGCGCCCTTGCCGAACTTGCCGCCGAAGCGCGACGCGGAGGAACCGGAGGGCGCTTCGTCGCCGTGCCGGCACGCCTCGAGGCCGGACCGGATGCCGCGCGACACCATGTGGGCGGCCTGACGCTCGACATGCTCATCCGCCGTGCGGCGGACAACGCGAAAAGGAAATAGCCACTTTTCGCAGGCCGGGAATGTATTTGACAAAGGGAGATGCCGAAAATATACTCGAATCCAGCCGTTGGCCCCCGGTCCGCGGTACCGATAAAGGAGTTTCAAGGATGAAACAGAACATTATCCGGACGCTCAGCCTTCTCCTCGTCCTATTGTCCGTCATCGGCGGCGGGAGGCTGTTCGCGGACGAGAATACCGTCAACCTGGAATCGGTCGTCATCCAGAGCTTCGACGATCCTGCAAAAGAGCCCTGGTTCACCATTCCGAGTAAATTCGCAACGGCCGGCTTTCCCAAGCTCACCTACTACAAGACCTGGCCGATCGCACTTTATGGCTCCAATGCGGACAACAAGGATCTCAAGGCGCTCGGCATCGCGATGCTCTTCGATCGCAAGGAGTACAACTGGGTCGACATCGTGCCGGGCACCAAGGACCAACCTATCGAAATTCCCCTCCCCGGCCGCGTCAAGATGCTCGACATGTGGGTCTGGTCGGGAAACTACGACTACTACCTTGAAGCCTATATCCGCGATTACAAGGGGATCGTCCACATCCTCCCGATGGGCGACCTCAATTTTGTCGGCTGGAAGAACCTCCGGGTGAACATCCCCGACAACGTGCCCCAGTCCAAAAAGTACCTTCCCCGCCGCGAGACCCTCTCGCTTGTCAAATTCCGCATTTGGACGCGGCCGACCGAGGTCGTCTCGACGCTGACGGGCAATCCCGCGGCGACCGACATCGACCGCGCGGTCAAGTTCTACTTCGACAACATCAAGGTGCTCACCGACACCTTTGAAACGCTCTTCGATGGCGACACCCTCACGCGGCCCGAGGCGATCCAGGAAGCCTGGGGCTCCGGCGAGAAGAAGTAAGGGAGGACAACGATGAACAACCTCAGCAAAGCCCTGCTCGCCTTCGCGGCCCTTGCCCTGCTCGTCGCTGGCCCCGCCTTCGCGCAGACGACCTCGCCCGAGGTCGGCACCCCCGATCCGACGCGGATCGGAGTCGACACCGCCCAGCAGAAGCTCAAGGAAGTCTCGGTCGACAAGTTCGAGGCCGCGGGATTCTGGAACGCCTACATCTCTGCCGACGAGGGATTCATCCAGGCACGCCTCTTTGAGGGCGGCCCCGCGGGCAAGGCGAACGAGCCCCTTGCCGACGAACGCTACATCGGTATCGACCCCAAGATCGCCGACAAGCAGGTTCTCGGCGTCCGCACTGACTTCTTCCGCCGCGGCCACAACGAGATATTCATCATGGCGAAGCGCCCGATCCCCATCGAGGGCATCACGAAGACGATCTCCGTCTGGGTGGTCGGTCGTAACTACAACCACACGCTCAAAATCATCCTCCAGGACTTTTTTGGCCAGCGTTTCGAGCTCCCCCTCGGCAAGCTCAACTTCCAAGGCTGGAAAAAGCTCTCCGTCGCGATTCCGCCTCAGAACCCCGACGGCCGCACGGGCATCGTGCAGCGCAACTATCACTACAACAACCATCTCGGCATCAAAGTGCTCGGCTTCAAGATCGAGTGCGATCCGATGGAGGCCTTCGGTGTCTATTATGTCTATTTCGACGACCTTCGTGCCGTGACCGACCTCTTTGCTGAGGACGACCGCGATCCGGACGACATGAATGACACCTGGTGAGCGGCAGTAACCTGCTTTCCTTTAGACGGGCCCTCCCGGAAGGGAGGGCCTCTTCATTCCACGATGGACGACTTCGATTGCTTCGGCTTTTTGCGGCGGGTCTACTTCTTCAAAGACCTTGACGATGAGGAGATCGGTCTCATCGCCGCCGCCTGTACGGAAGAGGACTACGCCGCCGGCGACATCCTGTTTGTCGAGGGATCGAAGGCGGACCGCTTTTACATCGTCATCGAGGGACGCGTCGAGGTCTGGAAGAACTTCTACGACCCCAAGCCCGACCTCCTCGCCGTCCATGGACCGGGGCATTTTTTCGGCGAAATGTCAATGATCGACGATCTGCCCCGCAGTGCGACCGTCGTCGCAAAAGACAAGGTTCGCGTCCTTTACTTAAACCGCGAGGATTTCAGGCGCCTCATCCGGGAACGTTCCGCCATAGCCCTGTCGGTGATGACCTCGATTTCCTACATGGTGCGGAGCGCAAACGAAGTCTTCGTCGAGGATTTGCGGCGGCGCAACGAGGAGCTCGAGCGGGCCTATGGCGAGCTCGAACGGGCTCAGGCCGAGCGACTCAGAAACGAACGCCTTTCCACGCTCGGAAAATTCTCCTCACTCATTCTCCACGATCTGCGCAACCCGCTTTCCGTACTCAAAGGCCAGCTCCAGCTCATGGAGTTGCAGGCCGAAGAGCCTGACAAGCTCCGCGCACACATCCGCGCGAGCCTTGGCGAAGTGTCGCGCCTTGAGCGGCTTGCAAACGAATTTCTCGACTACTCGCGGGGGGAGATCCGCCTGGACATGGCCGTCGCACGGCCCTCGGAGCTACTTGCTCGCGTCGAGGACGGCATCCGCGACCGCCTTGAGCGCGAGGGCATCAGGTCAGAGCTTGTAATCGGCTTCGACGAACCCGTCATTCTCGATGCCGAGCGTGTGCTCAGAGCGCTTCACAACATCGCCGACAACGCCCGCAAGGCCATGGCTTCGCGGGGGGGAGTCCTCGTTCTGCGTAGCCGGCGAGAAGAAGCCTGCCTTGTTTTCGAGGTCTCCGACTCAGGCGAGGGCATGGAGCCTGAGGTGCTCGAACATGTCTTTGAGCCCTTTTACTCGGCCTCAGGGCAGGGAGGCACGGGCCTCGGCATGCTCATTGTAAAAAACATAGTCGAAGCCCACGGCGGCTCGGTGCGTCTCCGTTCGGCGCCAGGCCAAGGCACGACCGTTTCACTGTCCTTTCCGCTCCGCGCCTAAAGACCGCAGAGAGCAGACGTGGCCCTGCATGGAAGCGGCGAAGCCCTCATCCGAACACCGCATGCGCGAGCTCCGCGACCGATGTGGCGAGCGCCTCGGCGCTCGACTGGCGCAGGAGGGCAGCCGCTTCGTAACTGCGCACGATATCGAGCGGCGAAGAGGGCCGTCCGCGCCGGGGTTCGGGGTTCATGTAGGGCGTATCCGTTTCAAGAAGAAGCCGGGCAGACGGAACGATGCGGAGCGCCGCGCGAAGCGCATCGGCGTTTTTGTAGGTGAAATTGCCCGCGAAGGAAATGATGCAGCCGAGGTCGAGAAAGGCCTCCGCCTCCGTCGGGCCGTAGCCGAAGCAGTGAATGATCACCGCATGGGGATGCCGCGCCGCGGCAAGGAGGTCACGCGTATCCGCAAAGGCGTCGCGCGAGTGGACAACGAGCGGTAGCCCCCGCTCCGCCGCAAGCGCGGCCTGGCCTTCAAAAAGCCTGCGCTGCGTCGCAGGCTCCGCCTCCATGTGATGATAGTCGAGCCCGCATTCCCCGACCGCGGCGGCACGGGGCCCCGCCGCCTCAAGCGCTAAAGCAAGTGCGGCGAGTGAGGCAGGAACATCGGCGAGCGCCGCACGAGCCGGCCACACACCGAGGGTGTAGCGGAGGAAGGGCCGATCGCCAAGGAGCCTAAAGCGCTTAGGGAAGTCGTCCGCCTCGGTGCCGATGTCGACAAGAAGAGGTAGCCTTGCCGCAGGCAAACACTGCCATCCGCCCTCCGCCCAGGCCTCCGCGTAGGTTGCGCAGACCTCCGCAAGGCGCCCAGCTCCCTCGGTCTCGGCAAGCGAGGGCAGGTGCGCATGACTGTCGGTGAAAACCACAGACTGGCCCGAGCTAATCGGCAACCGTGAAGACGAGCTCGCCCGCCTTCGCATCGACCGCGATGCGGTGACCTTCCTTGTAGCGCCCCGCGAGGAGGCCCGCGGCGAGCGGGTCCTGAAGAAGAGCCTGGATGGCGCGCTTTAAGGGGCGGGCGCCATAGAGGGGGTCGTAGCCTGCTTCCGCAAGGAGGGCCTTCGCCTCCACCGAGAGCTCAAGCTGGATTTTCCGCGCAGCCAGCCGCTCAGCGAGCCGCGCAAGCTGGATGTCGATGATCGCGAGAATGCGCTCCTTACCGAGGCGTTCGAAAACGACCGTTTCGTCAATGCGGTTCAAGAACTCGGGCTTGAAGCTCGTCTTGAGTAGGGCCTGGATCCCCGTCCTCACCTCCTTCATGTCCTTCGCTTCGAGGATGAGCTCCGAACCAAGATTGGAGGTCATGATGACGATGGCGTTCTTGAAATCGACCACCCGCCCCTGCCCGTCCGTGAGTCGTCCGTCGTCGAGAAGCTGCAAGAGCACGTTAAACACATCGGGATGCGCCTTTTCGATCTCGTCAAACAGGACAACTGAATAGGGTCGGCGCCGGACGGCCTCGGTGAGCTGGCCACCCTCATCGTAGCCGACATAGCCGGGAGGGGCGCCGATGAGGCGGCTCACCGCGTGCTTCTCCATGTACTCCGACATATCGATGCGGGTGAGGGACTTTTCGTCGTTGAAGAGGAATTCGGCGAGCGCCTTTGCAAGTTCCGTCTTGCCAACCCCCGTGGGGCCGACGAAGAGGAACGAGCCCAAGGGGCGATTCGGGTCGGATAACCCTGCACGGTTTCGCCGTATCGCATCGGCTACCGCCTTCACCGCGGCGTCCTGGCCGACGACACGCCGCTCAAGGAGGGTTTCAAGCTCGAGGTACTTCTGCACCTCGCTCGACAGCATCTTGGCGACCGGGATACCCGTCCAGGTGGAGACAACGCGGGCTATGTCCTCCTCGGAGACCTCCTCGCGGAGAAGGCGCGCGTCTTCGGGCTCCGCGCGCATCGCGGACGTCACCTCGTCGAGCTGTTTCTGGGCCTCAAGGATCTTGCCATACTTCACCTCGGCAGCCTTGGCGAGGTTCCCCTCGCGCTCGTAGCGCTCAAGTTCGATCTTGAGCTCCTCGAGCTTTTGTTTAAGGGCACGCACTTCCTCGATCTTCCGCTTTTCACCCTCCCAGCGCAGGCGCATCGCATCGCGTTCGGAGGAAAGCTCGGCGATTTCTTTGTCGAGCTTTGCAAGTCGCTCAAGCGAGGCGGGGTCGGTCTCTTTCTGCATCGCCTGGCGCTCGATCGTCAGCTGGAGGAGGCGGCGCTCCGTCTTGTCGAGGGCGGTGGGCTGGCTTTCGATTTCCATCTTGAGCCGCGAGGCGGCCTCGTCGACCAGGTCGATGGCCTTGTCCGGGAGAAAGCGGCTCGTGATGTAGCGGTCCGAAAGGGTGGCGGCCGCGATGAGAGCTTCGTCGCGGATGCGCACGCCGTGATGCACCTCGTAGCGCTCTTTAAGCCCGCGAAGGATGGCGACGGTGTCTTCCACGGAGGGCTCGGCGCAGAGCACGGGCTGGAAGCGGCGCTCGAGAGCCGCGTCCTTCTCGATGTGTTTGCGATATTCGTCGAGCGTGGTGGCGCCCACCGCGCGGAGCTCGCCACGCGCGAGGGCGGGCTTAAGGAGGTTTGATGCATCCATCGCGCCCTCCGCTGCGCCTGCGCCGACGAGAGTATGGAGTTCGTCGATGAAGAGGATGACACGGCCGTCGGATTTTTGGATCTCTTCGATAACCGCCTTGAGCCGCTCCTCGAACTCGCCGCGAAATTTCGAACCGGCGACGAGGGCGCCGAGATCCAGGGCGAGGAGCTTTTTCCCCTTAAGAGAATCGGGCACATCGCCTGCCACGATGCGGCGCGCAAGCCCTTCAACAACGGCGGTTTTGCCGACGCCCGGCTCGCCGATGAGGACGGGGTTGTTCTTCGTGCGGCGTGAAAGGACTTGCATAACGCGGCGGATCTCCTCGTCGCGGCCGATCACCGGATCGAGCTTTTCCGCGCGTGCAAGGGCGGTAAGGTCGCGGCAGTAGCGCTCGAGCACACGGTACTTCTCCTCCGCGGCCTGATCGGTTACGCGGCGATTGCCGCGCACCGCTTTGAGCGCGGCAAGGAGGGCGGCCTTGTTCGCACCGCGGTCGCGGAGCAGCTGGCCGGTCGGCCCCTCCTCCGCGGCTATCGCGAAGAGTATGTGTTCGGCGGCGACATATTCGTCCTTGAGGGCTTCGGCTTCGGCCTCGGCTTTGGCGAGCACCTTGGAGGCGGCGGGTGAGAGGTAGATCTGCGCCGCCTCGCCAAAAACCTTGGGCTTTCGGGCAAGAATGGCGACGAGTTCCTCCTCGAGCCGGGAGCGGTCGACACCAATCCGGTCAAGGAGGGCCGGAGCGACACCCTCCTCCTGCCTAAGAAGCGCAAGGAGAAGATGCTCGAGCTCGATCTGGGAATGATCGAGCTTGCGCGCCTCACCAGAGGCGTCTTGAATGACCTCTTGAGCTTTAAGCGTAAATTTGTCGTAGTCCATTGCCACACCTTGTTGAGCGACGCTTCTGTACACAAAAAGATACTAACGCGAAAGGAGGGCGGCAAGTGCGGCAAAACCCTGCCCCAGAGATCGGCCATTAAGAGCGCCACAAAAGTGCTTGCGCCGCGTGCGAAAGGGAGCCTACACTCAAAGCTCCATGAGCCAGAAGATTGTCATTTTGCACGGATTTGAGGCGGAAGAGGCGGTGGCGGTCATGCGCGCGGTTAAGGCTGCCCTGCCCGCGGCCCGGGACGCGGCATTCGCGACGAGCACGCCCCACAACCTTGAGTGGAAGCTCAAGGAGCTTGTCGAACACGTGACCGAAGAGCACGAGGCCTTTCTCCGCACCACACGCGGAGAATCCGCCCTCCCCTAAGGCGGCGCGCTTTTTTAGTCTTCCTCGAGCTCCGGCACCTTGCGCCGCATCGCGGCCATGAAGTCCTCGCCGCTCACCCCCTCGCGGAGGGCGACAAAGACCACATTGTCGCGCCCCGAGATGGTGCCAAGCACCTCCTCAATGCCCATATTGTCGATGGCGAGCGCCACCGAATCGGAATGGCCGGAAAAAGTGCGCACGACGACCATCGATTGGTTCCAATCGATCGAGACATAGCCCCGGAGAAAGTCTTGAATATAGTGCCGCTCTGACTCGCGCCGTTCCTCGTCGGAGGGGATGGTATAGTAGTAGCCTGCAACCTGCGCATCCCAGACCTTGCCCACTCTGAGGTATTTTAGATCACGCGAGAGGGTCGCCTGGGTCACGATAAAGCCTTCGTCGGCGAGGAGCTGAAGGAGTTTATCCTGGGAATCGATGTGGTTGTTTTTGATTATCGTGCGCACGGCCTTAAGCCGCTCGAGGCGATCATGCATAGACGCTCCGGGAGGCGGATAACATGCATCCGACGCTTGCATGATTGCATAAAGCGGCATAAAAGACAAGCGCAGAGCGGCCGATACTAACAAGAGGCCCCATGGGTGAGTCTGCTCGTCACCCCAGCACAGACGTCCTTTTGCGAGGGAAGCATGGCCGAAGAGCGCAAGGCCGAGGCCGGACAAGGCGATAGCGATCAGGCGCAGGGTACGACAGCCCCTCCTTCGTCGGCGAAAAGCGACACGCAGCCTGCGGAAACGCTTGAGCTTGGAAGCGCCGTTACCTTTCGGAGTCCGGCCGAGGCAGGTGACGCCTATGCGGAGGTGGTCATCGCTGATGACTGCATGAGCGTCATCGCCCAGCTTCATCCGCCCGCGGAAACGGGAAAGCCGCTTGGCTCGGAAACGCTCGCCGAACTCCTTGCGCGGCTTGGCGTGAGCCACGGCGTGCTCTGGGACGAGATCGGCGAGGCGCTCATGCGCTGCAACCTCGAGCGAATTCCCGTCCGCAACCTCGTCATCGCACGTGGTTCGCTCCCCGTCGACGAGGTGCCCGCCCACGCGGAACTCGAGCCACGCTTTCGAAAAAGCGGTCCCCTCACCCCTACCGACGCCTCACGCGTCGATTACAAACAACTTTCCTCGCTCACCGTGGTGAAAAAGGGCGAGACCCTCGCGCGGGTATTCGCCAAGGTCGAAGGGCAGCCGGGCATCGATGTGCGCGGCAGGGAAACCCCCTTCGCCCGCCGTTCAGTCGAAAGCTTCGTCCCGGGCAAGAACGCAAGCCTCGTCGATGACCGCATCGAAGCCTCAGTCGACGGGCTCCTCGCCGTGAACGGACAACGCCTCGACATCGAGGAGATACTCATCGTCAAGGGGGACGTCGACTACCACACCGGCCACATCGTTTTTCCGGGCGATGTCGTCCTTGAGGGCCGCGTTGGCGACGGCTTCAAGGTGTGGTCGGGCGGCTCGATCGTCTGCAAATCTACGCTCGATGCCTTCGATGTGAATGCAAAAAAAAACCTCCTGTGCGCTCAAGGGGTCATCGGACGGCGCCAGGGCCACATACGGGTCGGCGGCGAATTCCGCGCGCGGTTTGTGCAAAACTGCAAGCTCGCCGCGCGCGGCGATGTGCTCGTGGCCACCGCGATCGTGGGGAGCAGGGTTTACAGCCTGGGCAAGGTGGATTTGGGCGACAAGGGCGTCGTCATGGGTGGCGAGGTCTTCGCCGTCCACGGGCTCCGCACGGGGCGCATCGGCAACGAGGCGCACCAGCGCACGGTTATCCACGTCGGCACAGATTTTACGGTGCAACAGCAACTCGATCAGGCAAACGAGCGCCTTCGCGCCCTCTCGCTCAAGGCACGAAAAGCCGCGGAAGCCGCTGCTCAGCGGCCCAGTCCGGGACTCGCGCGGCTCCGCGAAGAGCTCGACAAGGCGATGGTGGAACTCAGTTCCATGATCGGCCGCCTCCTCCTCGCCCTCGACGCTGACGAGGACGCCCTTGTCGAGGCCTACGGCGACATCTTCCCCGGCGTCGTCATCGAGATATGCCGCATCCGCATCGAAATCGACGAGCCCCTCAAATCCTGCCGCTTCCGCCTCGACAAAGCCGCGGGCCGCATCGTGACGGAACGCCTTGGGAAGGGGCCGGGTGCGCAAGCATCCACAAAGCCACAGGCTTGACGATATTCGTTTTATGGGGAAAAGATCGCCTACCATGACAGCTCCTGGCTCTCCCGCTATGAGGCTGACACAATGCCGCCATACAACGAGGGCGGGGCGCATTTCCAAGCACGGCGCCGCTATTCTAGGCGCCGCTATTCTCGGCGCAGCCGCACTTGGCTCCTGTGCCTCGGCGCCGCCGTCGTCGGCGATGCCACAGAGAACACCCATGGACGCTCAGGCCAGGGCGGCCCTCGAGCCGCGCGGAGAGCCGGGATGGGATGCTCTTCCGCCGGAGGCTCGTGCCTGTGCCACGGAATTCGCCGCGCGGATCGAACGGGGAGACTGGGCCTGGGTGGCGGCGGCCGCAACCGACTCGTTCAAGCGCAGTATCCACGGTAGTGATGCCGTAAGCGGGGCCGCCCTCGCCTTGCTCCTTTCCCTGCGCACGCCTCCGCGCGCGGGCGAAGAGGAAGGGCGGCTCTATACTGCATTCGTGCCCACCGAGGTCAAGCGCGTCCGTTTTACCCGCGCCGAACTCCTCGGCCCCGTCGCCGTCATTTCGGGCAACTTCGAGCGCAGGCGGGGCGAGCCACTCTCCTTCGAGCTCAGGATACTCTATCGCCTCGACCCGCCGCGCATCCTCGGCGAAGAGCCCTGACGCAAAGACGCACTCATTCCCACTCGATGGTCGCAGGCGGCTTCGATGAGATGTCGTAGACGACGCGGCCGATCTCGGGCACCTTGTTGGTGATCGCGGCGGATATGGCAAGGATGTCGGAAGCTTCGAAGGGGTAGACATCGGCGGTCATGCCATCCTCGGAAACGACGGCGCGAAGTGCGAGGACGTAGCCGTACTTCCGCTCGTCGCCTGCGACCCCAACGGAACGGACAGGCAGGAGGATCGAAAAGGCCTGCCATATCCGGTCGTAGAGCCCGCGCGCGCGGAGTTCGCCCAGGTAGACCGCATCGGCCTCGCGCAAGATGTCGCATTTCTGCTTCGTCACCTCGCCAAGGATGCGCACCCCGAGCCCCGGCCCGGGGAATGGGTGGCGGCCGACCACGCTCTCAGGCAGGCCGAGCAGGCGGCCGAGGGCGCGCACCTCGTCCTTGTAGAGCCGGTCGAGAGGCTCGATCACCTTGCCTGCGGCGCGCTTAGCCTCGACGAGCGGGCTCCGCACGTTGTGATGGCTCTTGATAACCTGGGCCTTCTTGGGGGGGGGGGGGGGGGGGGGGGGGGGGGGGGGGGGGGGGGGGGGGGGGGGGGGGGGGGGGGGGGGGGGGGGGGGGGGGGGGGGGGGGGGGGGG
>JAJUIB010000037.1 GCA_029265615.1 Spirochaetota bacterium | reverse complement strand
TGGTGTCCGGACGCATTACCCTGGGCTATCCCATGTGGGTCGGACTGGGCGTGGATGTGGCCTTTGGCGGTGTCTCGCCGGCGGCGAGCACCGATGGTACCACTCCGTCGGAACCGGGCGAAGTAGCGCCGACGACCGAAGCCGGGCCGCAGTACAAACTGTTCATTGGCCCCTACGTTGCCGGCAAGGCCAGCATCAAGACCAAGGGTCTCGGCGCCAACCGGCCCCCCGCCGTAGATGCTCACGATTGCGCGGAGGATGTCCCGGTCGAGGCGCTCAAGACCAAGAGCGTCAACCTCGAGGCGGGACAACCCCTCCTCGACGACGGCGCGATCCACCCGCCCTTTGCCACCGACCTGGGCGAAATCGCGCATCCGCCTGAGAAGGCGGTTTGCGATGCGTGGCGTGCCTCGGCTCGAGGCCGCAAGCAGGGCGGCCGCCTCGGCATCTATCTCGACACCGAGAATGCCCGCCGAACGGCGTATGACATCCTCGAGTTCGGCGGGTTCGTAGTAGCCAAAGCGGAGAGAAATGCCGAAGCGGCTTGCAAGCGGCGCGGACACGACGCCTGACTTGGTCGTCGCACCGATGAGTGTGAAGGGCGGCACGGGGACGCGGACGGTGCGCGCTGCCGGCCCCTGGCCGATCACCCAATCGAGCTCAAAGTCTTCCATCGCGATGTAGAGCATCTCCTCGATCGCGGGCTTGAGCCTGTGAATCTCATCGATGAATAGGACCGAGCGTTCTTTGAGCGTCGTAAGAACGCCCGCTAAATCCTTGGGCTTATCGAGGGCGGGAGCGCTTGTCGGCTTCCATTCGACGCCAAGCTCATTCGCGACGACCTGGGCGAGCGTGGTCTTGCCGAGACCGGGTGGGCCCATGAGAAAAAGGTGATCGAGCGGTTCGGCGCGATCGCGCGCCGCCCGGATGAAAAGCGACAGATTCTCCTTAAGCCGCGCCTGTCCCTGAAACTCGGCAAGGAGACGGGGCCGCAGTCCGCTTTCCCGCTCGTCTTCGGCCGGGTCATAGGAGGGATCAAGACGCCGCACCCGTTCCGTACCGGCGCGGAGCCCCGAATCGACAGGGGCACTGTCGAACGCGGCTTTGTCCCCTTCGCCTGCCTGCGGCACTTCCGCCGTAGCGCTTTTCTTTTTTGTAGCCATGCCTAGGCTCCCGTCGAAAGCTCAAGGAGGGCGCGCCTAAAGAGCTCGCGCTCCTTTTCGGGGCCTTCTGGTATCGAGCCGACGAGCTCGCCGAGCCTGCGCTCGACCTCGCGGCGGTCGAAGCCCATGTCGACGAGTGCGCGGGCGACGTCCACGCACTCGGGGGAGAGTTCGCTTCCTGAGCGGGATTTCGCGGGGGATGCAGGAAGGCTCACGAGCTTCCCCTTGAGCGCCAGGAGCATCTTTTGCGCGAGCTTTGGCCCCACGCCGGGAATGCGCTGGAGCGCCGCAAGATCGTCGGCCTCCAGTGCGGCCTCAAGTGCGGCGGGACCTATGCCGGAAAGCACGCGGAGCGCCTGTTTCGGCCCTATTCCTTCCACCTTGAGGAGCTCAAGAAAAACCCCGCGCTCGGCCTCCGAAGGAAATCCATAGAGCCGCATGCCATCTTCGTAGTGATGTAGCCAGGTGAATGCGCGCACCTCGCCCCCGATGACGCCAAAATCGTCAAGCGAACGGGCCGGCACGGCAAGCTCCCACTCAAGCCCGCCCGTCTCGATGCAGATCGAATCGACGCGCTTTTCAGAAAGGCGGCCACGGATGCTGTTGAGCATGGAGATCAGTATAGCCTGGAGGCCCCTGCGATGTTAATAGAGCGCCCAGGCTTAGAAAGGCCCGATGCGCCGACCAAGCGGTCCCTCATGGTGCCAGCGGCAGATCGCGGCGGCGAGCGCATCCGCAGCGTGGTCGGGACGGGGCACGGCGTCGAGGCCGAGGAGAAGCTGCACCATCGCCTGCACCTGAGCCTTGTCCGCGCGGGAGGTGCCGACAACCGCCTGCTTGATCGCGGTGGGGCTATAATCGGCAAGGTCGACCCCGGCACGGACAAAAGCTAGCCGTATGACGCCGCGCGCCTCGGCGACGGGAAGGGCGCTCGTCACATTTTTCCAAAAAAACAGGCTCTCAATCCCGGCTGCGGCGGGCTCCCATTCTGCGATGAGACGCTCGACCCCCTCCGCGATTGCAAGGAGGCGTTCGCCGAGTGGCGTGTCCTTGTGTGTTTCTATGTATCCGTGACCGAGGTGGCGAAGTCGGCCCTGTCGAGCCTCGATGACGCCCCAGCCGAGCGCGGCAAGCCCGGGGTCGATGCCGATAATACGAAAGGCCGAACCGCTCTGCGGTCCGGCCTTTACGGCGAGGGTTGCGGCGGCGAAGCCGGAAGCCGTCTCAGGCCTCGACATCCTCGGGGATGTTCGCGTTGTGGTAGACGTTCTGGACGTCGTCGGATTCTTCGAGCTTGTCGATGAGTTTCTGAATCTTGGCACCGTCCTCCTTGCCGAGGTCGACATTGCTCTCCGCGATCATCGATATTTCCGCGCCGTCGGTTTCCATGCCGGCGCCGGTCAGCGCATTGAGCACGGGCTCGAAGGCCTCAGGGCTCGTATACACGACAATCTCACCGTCCTCGTTGACAATGTCATCCGCACCAGCCTCGAGCGCGATCTCCATGACCTTGTCCTCGGGGCACTTCTCCCCG
The DNA here is from genome assembly GCA_029265615.1 of Spirochaetota bacterium. Taxonomy (GTDB): domain Bacteria; phylum Spirochaetota; class Spirochaetia; order Treponematales; family Rectinemataceae; genus JAEUJG01. The sequence goes on along the minus strand of JAJUIB010000037.1, from coordinate 12,825 downwards.
TCGAGGGAAATGACCCCCTTGCGGGAAAAGAGGCGCATGACCGCGTTGGAGGTAGCAAGCGAACCTCCTGAGCGGGTGAGAATGTTGCGAACCTCGGCGGCAGCACGGTTCTTGTTGTCGGTGAGTACCTCAATGAGAATGGCGACGCCGCCCGGGGCGTAAGCCTCGTAGACGAGCTCCTCGTAATTCACGCCCTCAAGCTCGCCCGTGCCCTTTTTGATGGCGCGATCGATGTTATCCTTGGGCATGTTCGCACCACGAGCCTTGAGGACGGCCGTGCGGAGGCGGGGATTGGCATCGGGATCGCCGCCGCCCATGCGCGCCGCGATCGAGATCTCCTTGATGATCTTCGTGAACATCTGGCCGCGCTTGGCGTCGAGCGCGCCCTTCTTGTGCTTAATCGTCGCCCATTTGCTATGGCCGGACATAAGCTCTCCTTGCCTCCCGAAGCGGCTCTCCCTACACCCCTGGGGCTCACGCGCACGGCGCGGCTTTTCAGGCGGTAATCCCGATTCGAGTGGTGCTAGATTTCAATGTACAGGCAACGATAGCACGGGCGAGAAAAAGCTGTCAATGGAGCGCCACTTTGCAAGCGGTTGACTGCCTTTTTTGCCGTTTCTTAATTTTTCATACTCTTTTTCGCGGCGCATTCTGTCACACACCGCATTCTGGTAACAAAATCGGGCCGCCTTGCGTAAGGCGGCCGCTTTGTCGTGCGAAAGGTAAAAGCCTACGTCAGCGCTTGGGGTGGACCTCGATCCTACCCTTTTGCATGCCCTCGTGGAGGAGCCGCATGGTAAGCTCGTCGTGCCAGCCGTAATCGAAGGGCTTTTTCTGCCGCAGGGTGTATTTCATCGCAAGGTCAAGCTCATCCTTGCAAGGCTCGCAGATATCGATGTCCGCGATATGGAAGTAATTCCGGCTGGGCACCGGATTTTCGATCGGTTTCTTGCACACGTCGCAGTAGAGAACTTTCATGCGGGACTCCTTCCTGTTTGTCGCTCTCCGCCTTTTATGATACCCTAGACGATGAGCGAGCGCAAGACATTTCAGGGAGTGGCCATGAATACTGTTTTCCGGGTCGGAGACGCCGAATATGGTCCCGGCAAGCCCCTCGTCATCGCCGAAATCGGCACGTCTCACGGGGGCGACCTCGCCAAAGCGCGCGAGCTCGTCGATGCCGCCGCCGAGGCGGGCGCCGATTGCGCCAAATTCCAGTGTGTCTACGCCGATGAAATCGTCCATCCGAACACGGGGGTCGTACCCCTGCCCGGTGGACCGGTCCCCATCTACGAGCGCTTCCGCGCGCTTGAACTCGGCGACGACTTCTATGCGGCGATGAAGGAGCGCGCGGAAGCGCGCGGCATGCTCTTTCTCTGCACGCCCTTCGGGCTTAAAAGCGCCCGCCTCCTCAGGCGCCTCGGCGTCCGCGCCATGAAGGTCGCAAGCCCCGAACTCAACCATCTCCCCCTCATCGACGAGCTTGCGTCGTACGGACTTCCCGTCCTCGTCTCCTCGGGCGTCTCGACGCTCGCCGACATCGAGCGGGCGCTGCGAAGACTCGCCTGTCCCGTCCTCCTCCTCCACTGTGTCACCGCCTACCCCGCCCCCGCCGAAGAGTACAACCTCAGGGTCCTCCATGGCCTGGCTTCGATCTTCGGCCTGCCGACCGGCGTCTCCGACCACTCGGCCGACCCCGAACTCGTACCCTCGCTCGCCGTCGCCTCTGGCGCAAGCGCAATTGAAAAGCACATTTGTCTGTCGCGCGCCGACCCCGGCCTCGACGACCCCATCGCCCTGCCACCCGATGATTTTGCGCGCATGACGAAAGCCATACGCGCGGCAGCGGAGCTTCCCGCCCAGGCCACCATTGCTACGCTCTCCGAGCGCTACGGCGCACACATCGTCGAAGCCGTCCTCGGCGACGGGGTAAAGCGGCTTGCCCCAAGCGAAGCCGGAAACTACTCAAGAACGAACCGTTCGATCCATGCACTCCGTCCAATCAAAAAAGGCGAGGTGTTTTCGCCCGAAAATCTCGCCCTTCTCAGGACCGAAAAAGTGCTGAGGCCCGGCCTTGGACCGGAACTCCTCCCCGCAATCCTCGGAAGAAAGGCCCGCCGCGCCGTGCCCTCGGGCGAGGGTATTGAATGGGAAGATGTCGGCGACCTCGCGTAGCGTCCTCAGATGCACTAGGATTGTAAGAAGGAGGATGGAATAGGGTGAGCCCCGAGGGGCGGAGACATGTGGCACGTCACAAGGCGGATTTCCGCTCCGCATCGATCAGGAGGGAACGCTCGGCGAAACGCCGAGGCAAAAGCCCCTCGCTCATCGAGCGGGTGAGTCTTGCCGTCCTCATCGTCTTCGGCATCGCGCTCGCGCTCGTCATCGGCGTGTACTTCGGCTTTTCCGGAATGCGCGCAAAGCTGGCCGTAAAAGAAGAAGCCGACCGGCTTGCGCGCTACCTCGGCGGCATCCTCCCTCTGCCGGTATGGGAGTTCAGCGACCTCGGCATCCGCTCGATCGGCGAAACCGTCTCCCGGGACGAAAGCGTCTCCTTCCTCATGATCCGCGACTACGAGCGCGGCATCGTCTTCGTCCACGCCGACAGCGCCACGCAGGCGGACAGCAGGCTCGAATCGCGCACCCTGCCCATCGTCAAAGACGGCAAAGAAATAGGCGTCGTATCGTTTTCGCTCAACTTCCGCAGGCACGAGGACAACATCATGCGCACGACCATGACGGTCGGCCTTGCGAGCCTTGTCGTCTTTCTTGCGATGCTCCTCGCCCTGAGACTTGCCATTCTCCGAGAGCTACAGAGGCCGCTTGCAGGGCTTGCAAAGCTCGTCGCCGCCTTCGAGACGGGCGACTACGGCGCCGAGATACCGGAGGCCGCGCGATATGCGGAATTCATGCCCCTCGGCGAGCTCCTCTCACGCATGGGAAGGACCATCACAAGCCAGCTCGAGGAGCTCAAGGCCCTAAACGGCGAGCTCGAGGCGCGGGTCGCCCAAAGGACCGAGGAGCTCGCGCGCCGGAACGCCGAACTTGCTGCCGAACGTGATCGGGTCGAGCGCTATCTCGAGGCCGCCGACGCGGCCAGCCGGGCAAAGAGCGAATTCCTTGCGAACATGAGCCACGAACTCAGGACGCCGCTCAACGCGATCCTTGGCTTTTCCCGGCTTATCACAGACGACGAGGCGCTTGACGCCGAGACGCGGCGCAAAGCCGATCTCGTCAATCAGGCGGGCAGACACCTCCTCGACATTATCGAGGAGGTGCTCGACGTAAGCCGCATCGAAGCGCGGAAGTTCGAACTCCATATCGCCCCCTTCTCCCTCGCGGACACCTTGCGCTTTGTCGCGGAGCTACTCAAAAGCCGGGCACAAGAAAAGGGACTTTCCTTTACGGCCGAGGTTTCGGGCTCCCTTCCCGGCCTCGTCGAAGGCGACGAGCGCCGCGTCAAACAGATACTCATCAACCTCGGGGGAAATGCGGTAAAATTCACCAAGAAAGGCTATGTGCGCATCGAGGCCGCGCATGCAGGCGGTGTGTTTTGCTTTTCGGTGAGCGATTCCGGCCCGGGAATCCCCGCGGAGCGACGGGGCGACCTCTTTAGGCCCTTTGAGCGCATCCGCGAAAAAGGGAGCTATGTCGAAGGCGCTGGCCTCGGCCTTTCGATCAGCAAAAAACTTTCAGAACTCATGGGGGGCGATATCGAGGTGGACAGCGAGCCCGGGCGCGGATCGGTCTTCAGGCTGAAGCTCCCCCTACCCCTCGTTGAAGGCCGCGAGGCCGAATCTCCCGGAAGGATGTCAGCCATAGCGGCTCCAGAAAGCCGCCGGAGCTGCGGCGATGCCGCCGATTCAGGAGGCGGCCCACTCAAGACGGCGATACCACTCCCGCCGGAAACCGAGGTAGAAGGGGAAGCCGCCGCGGCCTACGCTGCGGCAAGGCTCCACCTCATCGACGCGGCGAAACTCGGCGACTATCGCGCGATCGCCGCGGCGATAGCCACCATTGAGGAGCTCGGCCATGCCGAGCTCGCCGCACAGGCCCGTAGCCTTGCCGAATCCTATGATGACGAGGCGCTTCTCAGGCTATTCAATGCAGGAGCATGCACATGAGCGCGGCACAGACAGAGGACACAGGCTTCACAGCTCCGCAGTCGGCCATTCTGGTCGTCGACGACACGCCTTCGGTCATCGACTACATCCGCACCGTGCTTGAAAAGGAGGGCTACCGGCTCTTCATCGCGAAAGAAGGGCAAAGCGGCGTCGCGCGGGCTGCGGCGGTCAACCCGGACCTCATTCTCCTCGACGTGATGATGCCGGGCCTCGACGGCTATGCGGCCTGCCGCCGACTCAAGGCCGATCCGCGCACGGCGGACATCCCCGTGGTGTTCATCTCCGCGCTTGCAAGCGGCTTCGACAAATCGAAGGCCTTCGAAGCGGTGGCGGCCGACTACATCACGAAGCCGGTCGATCCACTTGAACTCCTTGCCCGCGTCCGCGCCCAGCTTTCCCTTGCCGAACTCGAAAAACGCAGGAAGCGCGACGCCGCAGAACTCGAGACGCTCGTCGCTGCGCGGACTGCGGAACTGAGATCGGCGCTCGATGAAAAAGAGGGCTATCTCCGCGAACTCAGCCATCGCGTAAAAAACAACCTGCAACTCCTTACTGCGATCATCGAAGAGGAGCTCGCCTCCTACAGCGGAGAGACCCGCGGGCTTGTCGCGCTCCGCGGCCGTGTCGAAACGATGGCCCTCGTGTACGAACAGCTCCAAACAGAGGGACGCCATGACGGAGTCGCCCTTGACGAGTACCTTCGTTCGATTGCCTATGCCGTCGTCGGCGCCCATCCGGGTCGTAGGCTCGATATTACCTTCGAACTTGAAAGGGTTTTTCTGCGGATCGACGAGGCGATGCCCTGCGGCCTCATCGTGCACGAGCTTGTCGAGAATGCCGCCGAGCATGCCTACGGCCTCGAAGGCGGTCCGATACGCTTGCGCCTCTTCGCCAGAGGCGAAGAGTGCCACATCGAGATTGCAGACGAGGGCAGAGGCTGCCACGAAGCGCTCAGTTACGAGGGCCCGGGTTTGGGATTCAAGTTCATCCGCGCGCTCGCCGCGCAGCTTAACGGAAGCCTGCATCATGAAGAGGGCGAGGGATGCAGGCTCAGCCTGCGCTTCAAGTCCCGTGGTCTAAGGTCCGTTGTACCGCCCGCATGAGGGCCGCCCCGGAGTAGAGCGCAGCTTTCGCCTAAGGGCGAAAGGCCACGGAGGCCCGAAAAGGCGGCCGCGTAGCTTTTACCTCACGTAAGGCGCACCACCGTTTTTCCGTAGCCCCCTTCCTCGGGCCGAGCGAAGTGATAGTCGGCGACGGCGGGATGGCGACGCAGATAGTCGTGGATGCCCTTTCCGAGTATGCCCTCGCCCGTTCCGTGGATGATAGAAAAGAGCGATAGCCCGGAAAGCGCCGCGGCATCGATTTGCTTTTCCACTGCCTCGAGGGCGGCGGCGAGGCGAAATCCGCGGAGATCGAGCTCGAACACCGCGGTCGTCCTGCCGGCTTCGCCGCGGGGAGCAAGCTCGATGGCGACCTGCGGCTTTTGCGCCGCCTGTTGCGGCTCTGTCTGTTCGGCTACGGCCTCAAGCCGCGACTCAGGCAGGGTGAGGCGAAGCGATTCGGTTTCGACAAGCCAGTAACCCTTTTTAGCCCGCCGGATGACGCGACCGCGCTTGCGCGCGGGAAGGATGAGCACCGCTTGCCCTTCATCGATATGCGGCTTGGCGCCCGCCTTCCCTTGAGCCCTCCCCTCGCTCTGCCCTTCGCGGGGCTGTGCGGTGCCTTCTGCGTCGCGCAACCTGCGCTCGTCACAGCTAGCCGCCTCGCGCTCGCGGTCGAGCGCCTCGGCCTGGCCCTCGACCGCAGCGGCGAGACCTGAAAGGAAATCCTTCACTGCCTTCGTCTTTTCGGCGCCGAGGCTACCCTCGCTTTCGCGAATCTCGCGCACGAGGTTTTCAAGCGTTTTACGGCTTTCCGAGAGGAGTCGCGCGAGCTCGGCAACGCCACGTTCGCGAAGCTCAAGTTCGCGCTGCTTGAGTTTGAGACGCGCAAGGTCCGCCTTGCGCTGCTCCTCGCGAGCCTCCTTAAGACGGCTACGCCGCTCTGCCTCGAGATCCTCGAGCCGACGGTGTTTTTCGGTGAGGCCGCGGATGAGCTCGGAGACATCGGCACGCTCCTCCGCAAGATAGCGCCGTGCGAGCGCGACAATTTCGGGACGGAGGCCGTGCTGGGCGGCGACCTCGAGGGCGCGGCTTTCGCCAGGCACGCCCATGAGCACACGGTAGGTCGGTTGCAGGCTCGCCGCATCAAAGTCCATCGAGGCGTTGAGGCAGCCGGGCCTTGTGTAGCCATAGTTTTTGAGAATGCCGTGATGAGTCGTCAGCACCGTCAGCGAGCCGCGTTCGATAAACCAGTCGAGCAAGCCCATAGCGACCGCGCAACCCTCCTCAGGATCGGTTCCCGAGCCAAGCTCATCGAGAAGGACGAGGCTTCGGGGGCCAGCCGCATCGGCGATGCCTCCGATGACGCGCATATGACCCGAAAACGTGGAGAGCGACTGATCGATCGACTGCTCGTCGCCGATGTCCGCGTATACGGCGTCGAAACAGGCAAAGCCCGACTCAGGCGCAAGCGGCAAGGCAAGCCCGAACTGGTTCATAAGCGCAAGAAGGCCGATCGTCTTCAAGGTGACGGTCTTGCCGCCCGTGTTCGGCCCTGTCACGATGAGCGTGCGCGTGTCCTCAGGAAGCTCTACGTCGATGGGAACGGCGCGGGGACCTAAGAGGGGATGGCGCGCCTTGCGGATTGTGAAGCCCTGAGGGAGGTCGCGCGCAAACACGAATCTGCCACATTTTGCGTGGCGGGCGCGCGCGTAAATGCCGTCGAGACGGGCCGTGCGCTCGCGTGCCCGCTCAAGGAGGGGATATTCGGTGAGGAGTCGCTCCGTCGCCTCGCGGAGGATGCGCTGGAGCTCCTGGCGATAGCGCGCTTCCTCCTCGACGAGCTCGTTGTTCTTTTGCACGAGGTCGTCGGGCTCGACAAAAACGGTCTGCCCGCTTGCGGAAACCTCGTGGACGATCCCCCGCACGCGGCCGCGGAAGTTCGCCCTGAGCGCGAGCACCGTGCGACCATCGCGGATCGTTGGCGTGTCCGATTGGAGCATTGCGCGGAGGTCGGGATTCTTGAAATAGGATTCCGTAATCGCCCCGATCTCACGGTGCGCCCGCGCGATGCGGCCGAGGGCTTCGCGAAGTTCAGGCAAGTCGCGGAGCGTCCCGTCCTTGTTAACGATGCGGAAGACCACCTTGCGGAGGCCAGAAAGATCGGGTAGCTCGGCGAGGATGGAGTCAAGGAGCGGTAGCGGCGCGGCACCGGATTGAGAGCGACTATCCGCCGGGGCATCGCGAAAGCCCGTAGCATGTGCAGGATCGAGCGCTTCGCGGCGCTCTCGGGGCAGCGCTTTACGTGCATAGTCCGCAAAAGCGGCAAAGGACTCGGCCCACAGGCCGAGCGCATACAGTTCCTCGAGTTCGAGAGCGGATCCAGGCTTGGATATTCTCCGTGCGGCAGATGCGATCTCGGGGAAGGCAAGGCTTGGTAGCTCCTCCTCGGAAAGGAGGCCGAGGAACTCGGCAACGGCCGTCTTGAGCGCGACGACCTCTTCGGTGCGGTCGCGCGGGAGCTCCGCGCGAAGGAGCTCCCGACCTTCCTCGGAAAGGCAGTATCCGGCGACATCCTCGCGGACACGCGCAAATTCCAGAAGGCGTAAAGAGTGTTCATTCGTCATCGTAATCCGCCATACGCGGGCGCCGCCCGCCGCGAAGGGGCGCACGGGGACGCCCCTCCTTCTTCATGTATTCGACCGACGTTGCAAGCTCCTCGCGAATGCGAAGATAGCTCTCGTACCGGTCCTCGTGCACCGAGCCCGACTCGACCGCGGCGACAACCGCGCAGCCCTCCTCGCCCTCGTGCGTACAGGAAAGCCCGAAGGCGCAGCGCGGCGCGAGCCGGGCGAGCTCGGGGAAGTAGGCGACAAGGGAGTCGGGCGCGATGCCGCGGAGCGCAAGTCGGCGAACGCCGGGGGTGTCGGCGATCCAGCTTTGTCCGTCGGCAAGCGGAATAAGTTCGGCCATCGTCGTTGTATGTTTGCCGCGTTCGTACTTTTCCGACACGGGGCCCGTGCGGCGGGCGAGTCCGGGCTCGAGAGCGTTGAGAAGGCTCGACTTGCCGACGCCCGACTGACCGGCGAACACGGTCACCTTGCCGAAAAGCTCCTCACGGAGTTCCTCGATCCCCTCGCCGGTCGACGCCGAACAGGCGAGCACCTCGTAACCAAGCTCCTGGTACACCGCAAGACGGTCCTCGGTTGCCGCGTCAAGCCCGAGATCGAGCTTGTTGAGTATGACGAGGAAGGGAACCGCGGCGGCCTCCGCGAGTACGGCAACGCGGTCGACAAAGCGCGGCCTAAAGGGCGGAAGCCGCGGCGAGGTGACGCAGGCGACGAGGTCCACATTGGCCGCGATCGCCTGGATCGCGCGGCCTTTCTCGTTGTAGCGGCCGAACACATTGCGTCGCGGCGCAAGGCGCGTGACGAGCCCCTTGGTCGCAGAAACGGCATCGGGCTCCACCTCGACACGGTCGCCTGCCGCGAGGGCGTTGTATACGCCCTCAAGGTCCTTGATGCGCCTGCCCTTGATGGTACAGAGGCGCCGCACCCCGTCCGCACAGAGCACGGTGAAGAGGTTGTTCGTTCCTGAGAGGACGAGGCCTTCCATCAGGGCTCCGCCGCACTAGCGGCTGGGCTCCCGTCGAGGGGGAGGGGGCCCGCAAGCCCGTACAGCCGCGCGAAGGCGGCATAGCTTTGCTCGAAGGGCGGCGCGCCGGAAAGGAGAAGGAGGTCACGTGCCGCAGCGGCGGGAGGATCCGCGGACCGGGATGCAAGGAGCCCCGCCTCGGCGAGAACCGTTTTAAGCCGCCGCGCGACACCGTCGCGGGAATCGACCACTTCAACGCGTTCCGGCGCGCCGCGCAGAATCGCCTGCTCGGTAGCGCATGAAGCGATATCCTGCGCCACATGGAGGAAATGTGTGCAAGCGAGGACGATCTCGTCGGCGCCCTCGGCGACAAGGCGATCGACAAAGGGAAGCACCGCCTTGCGACGTTCGTCGGCGCTCGCATCGACATACCGGCGTTCGACGAAGGCAACAAGGTCCTGTGCGGCAACGCGGACAACACGCTTCCCTGCGGCATGCCGCGCCACAAGCGCATCGAGATAGGGATCGCTCACCGCTTTGGCGGTGGCCATCACGCCGATGACGCCGCTCCTACTGCGTTCGGCCGCGGGCTTGACCGCGGGAACGGTGCCGACGATCAAAAGCCCGGGAAAGACTCTACGAGCCGCCGCGAGCGCAGCCTGCGATGCGGTGTTGCAGGCGATGACAAGGGCCTTCGGCGAAAATCGCTCGACAAGCCGCCGCGTCCTGTCAATGACGAGGGCTTCGATTTCATGCGCGGTCTTGGTCCCATAGGGGAATCCTGCGCGGTCGGCGAGATACACAAAGGCCTCGCCGGGGAGGATCGACCGTGCCCGTTCAAGATAGGGAAGCCCACCGACCCCCGAGTCCATCAGGGCGATGGGGCGGAACGCCGCAGGGCTCACGAGCCGCCTCCGAACAAGCGGTCGAAATCGTCACGCGCCTTGTCGGCCGCCCGACGAAGACCGGGCTTGCCCGCAGTGGCGACAAAGAAGCGGGGATCGGCCTCAAACCAATCGCACTGGTTGCGGCGGTCCTTCTCGGTCGGGGCTTCAGCCTCGGATTCGGCGCAGTCGCCGCGGGCGCCGGGCAGAAAAAAACGGCAATTCAGGCACACATGCAGGTCGCGGCCGCAGGAATCACAGGTTTCGTTGAAGCCCGGCTTGCGGCCGCGGGGCATGGGCGCCCCACAGATCGAGCACATGGGGTCATCATACGTCGCAGCCCCGCGGCCGTGCAAGCGGAGCTTGGGGCGGCCAAACGACTATCAGTCAAGATTTCCTTGCGGGCGCTAGCTACGCGCAAGGAGAGCATGGCGCTTTGTGCTAAAACGCGCTAGAGTAGGCCCTATGCAGTGTTTTGTTCCCTGTGCCGTGGACGGTTGCGGAAAACCCGCCTTCGCCTCCGGCGACACCTGTCTTGACCACGCGCCCGACCGCGAAGCGGCGCTCGCCGCAGCGAGCGCCCTCCTTGAATCATCCGATTCGGCGCGCGACCTCTCCTTCGCCGGCGCCGCGCTCGAGGGGCTTAACCTGAGCGGACGACGATTCTATGCCTGTTCCTTCATGGGCGCGTCGCTACGGAGTGTCCTCTTTACGAATTCGATCTTTCGGCTCTGCTTTTTCGACGGGGCGCTCATCGATTCCTGCGATTTTTCCCGGATCGACGCGCAATTTTGCTCGTTCGGCGGCGCGACGATCTCTAATGTCTCCTTCGAGAACTCCGAACTCCTCCATGTGAGCTTCGGCGGAGCGGCGATCAGCGACTCGACCTTCAACAAATCAAACCTCTACGATTCGCGCTTTATCCGCTCCGTGCTCAAAAATGTCGACATCGTCGACTGCGATCTCAAACGGGTGTACATGCTTCCCCTCAAGCAGGACAACGTATCCTACAAATATTCCAATACGATGGAGGCGGTGCGCGACCTCGAGCACCTGTACCTGTAAGGATGAAGCTCTATCAACACTATTCACTCTACGGCTTCGCGAATTCCTACCTCCTCGGCGACGAGGTGACAAGGCGGGCGCTCATTGTCGATCCGGGAGAATTCACCGTAGGAATGCTCAACCACATCGAGGGGAATGGATTCTATGTTGCCGCAGTCCTCCTCACGCACAGCCACATCCACCATGTCCGCGGCCTTAAAACCCTCCTTAAGATCTACGAGGCGGAAGTCTTCGCCGCGACATCCAAGGTGCTCGGCTTCCCCTGCAGGGTGGTGAGCGACGGCGAGCGGCTTGCCGTCGCAGGCTTCTCCGTCGACGTCATCTCGGTGCCCGGACACTCGCCCGACTCGGTAGTCTACAAGATTGACCGCATTCTCTTCACGGGCGACGCGCTCCACGCTGGCGTCATCGGACGCACGCTTTCGCCCTTCAACGCACGGCTCCTCGTCGACGGACTCAAGGCGAAAATACTCTCCCAGGACGACGGTTGCATCGTGCTTCCCGGCCATGGCCCGCCCTCGACCATCGGCGCCGAGCGCCGCTCAAATCTCGGACTCGAGGAAGGCTACGCCAACAAAGTGACGGCGACCTACGACTTCTTCGTGTAAGCGCTTTGCGCGCGCGCCGATCCTGGCATATACTCCCCGTCTGAAAGGAGTCGCGCATGCAAACCAAACGCATCACCCTCATCGCGCTCGTCCTCGCCGTCACCATGACGGCCGCCGCCTCGGCCGCGGAGAGCATCGTCGGCCTCTGGCAATCGATCAGCGATAAAACCGGGAAGCCCCAGTCCATCGCTATGATCTATGCCTACCAGGGCAAGGTGTACGCGCGGATTCTCGCCGTGTACAACGAGACGACCTCCCTTATCGACGACACGACCGCAATCGGCAAGTACAAGGCGGACAAGCTCGTCGGCGAGCCCAAGACCTGCGGTCTCGATTTCGTCTACGACATGCAGGACAAGGGCAAAGAGTGGGTTGGCCTCATCATCGACCCCGAATCGGGCAAGGAATACGAGTGCAAGATATGGAAGGACGGCGGCAAGCTCATCCTTCGCGGCCAGCTTAAGGGGCCCATCAAAATAGGACGGAACCAGACCTGGCTCCCCGCAAGCCCCGCGCTCCTCCCAAAGGATTACGCGATTCCTGATCCCGCCACCTTTGTGCCCGTCATTCCGAAGGGCAAGTAAGATCCAGAGCAAGACCAGGGGCGCCCTGCGCGCGCAGAGCGCCCGCTACACCGCGCGGACGGTGAAGCGCCTTTGGGGCTGCAGAAGCGACTTTCGCGCGGCGACGATCGCAAGCTCGCGAGAGCGCTCGGCGGCGGTGTGCTCGAAGACGGCATACACAGAATCAGCCGCGAGTTCGAGCGCGGCCGCGGCGTTCCGCTCGCGGAGATAGTGACCAAGGAAGAGCGCCGCCACAAGATCGCCCGCGCCGTTCGGCATGGGCGACAGCGCAAGCTCGGGCGTGGTGAGGACATGGCAACACCCGGCCTCCGAAAGGAACATGGAGAGCTCGCCCTCGGCCGCCTGTTCAGGCTTGAAGCTCGTCACGAGGACAATTCGGGGCCCGAGCGCATGGATGGCCCTGCAGGCGCGCCGCGCGTCCTCGACCGAGACAATCGCCATTCCGGCAAGCGCCTCCGCCTCGAACTGGTTGGGCGTCGTTATGTCGGCGAGCTTGAGTGCGCGGTCGCGAAGGAAATCGGGAATGCCGCGGCGCACAAAAAATCCCGGCCCGTAGTCGCCCATAACGGGATCGCAGCAATAGAGCGCGGCGGGGTTCGCCGCCTTCACATCCTCAACCGCTTCGACGATGACCCGCCCGACCTCGGCGTCACCCATATAGCCGGAAAGAACGGCCTCGCAACGCGGGACGACGCCGCGCTCCTTTACACCTTCCCAGACGCGTTCGACATGGCGGGCGGCGAACACCTCTCCCTTCCAGGAACCATAGCCCGTGTGGTTGGAGAATTGCACGGTGTTGATCGGCCAGACCTCAAAGCCGAGCAGTTCGAGGGGAAAGACGGCCGAACGGTTGCCGACGTGACCGT
>JAJUIB010000047.1 GCA_029265615.1 Spirochaetota bacterium | reverse complement strand
GCTGCTTGACATCGAGGAGAGCGCCGCCTCCGACGCAGAAGCGGAGCGCATCGCCGAATATCATCTTACGCACCTTGTTGAAAATGATGAGCTTCGCGATGCGGTGCGGCAGGAAGTTCCGCGCGCGAACGGCGAACGGCGGCCTGTCATAGCCATTCCCGTTATAGGCGATGCCTGCCTCGATGCCCCGTTTGAAAAGCCGCTCGACAAAGCCGCCTTTCTCCTCGATACCCTGGATGATCTTTTTCATGAAATTGCCCGAGAGCGCGGGCACGGTAAAGAGGAAAATAGGCCGCGCCTCCTTGAGGTTCACTGGGATGTTGCGCAGCGTGGCGATGCCACCGCCCCGCGAATCAACAAAGTAGAGCGCGATGCCACAAACGAGTGCGGTATAGAGCCCGACCGTATGCGCGAACGAGTGGTCGACGGGCAGAATGAGAAGGGTCCGGAAGTGGATCGGATTGTCAAAGAGCGCCACCGCGTCGTTGCAGTTTGTCCAGTAGTTGAGGTGGGTAAGCATGATGCCCTTCGGATTTCCCGTCGTCCCCGAAGTGTAGCAGATGGTCACCGTATCATCTTCGCGCATCGCCACGGCGATCGCATCAAGACGGGCGTCCAGGGACGAGCCGGGGGCGCGCCGCGCCGCGGCGCCGGCGGCCCGAGCCTCTTCAAAGCCAATGACGCGATCCGCCGCAAGGCCGTACTTCGCAGCGGCCTCTCGCGCCGTTTCGGCGTCATCGTCGAGGTACACGATGCGAATTGCCTTGTTGTCGACAGAGGAAAGGGCTCCGAGCACCTTTTCAAGCTGGTTTTTCGTCGTGAGAATAGCCTTCGCCTCCGAATGGTTTAAGCGGAAGGGAAGCTCTTCGCCGAGCAGTTTTATTGAGAGCGGCACAGACACAAGGCCCGCGGCGACAAGGCCAAACTCGCCGATGATCCATTCGGGACTGCCCTCGCCAAGGACAGCACAGGCCTGCCCTTTTTCAAAACCGGACACAAGAAGCCAGGCGGCAAAATCACGGGCCTGTTCGCGGGCCTCAGCAAACGAGACCGCCTTGTACCCCGCATCGGTCTTTTTAAGCGCGTAAGGATCGCCGGCCCAGTTGCGGGCAGCCTCGTCGAGCATCCTGAGAACGGTGCGTTCCATCTCGGCTCCAGATCGGTCATAGTAGCCTCCAGCCTAGCGGAGGCGACCCCGCACAGGGGGTACACAACTAGACAGGCTAGCATGCCCCCACGTTGCGGTAAAGCGCTACACACAAAGCGCGTTCAAGTTATGACCAAGGCACAAACTGGACCCAGGGCCCAGCGTCCTCCCTTGAGGCATAGAGCGCTATATAGAAGCAATTTACGCGGGATTGACACTCAGAAACGCCCGGTGTAGTTTGTGGCTATCCCCCCGTTCCCAAGGTGCGCCCCATGAATTATTCCGACCCCACGAAGCTCGGTATTCTCGCCTGTCCCGGCGGCGAGGCTCTGGCGAACCAGGTGATACGGCGGCTCGGAGCCATTTATCGAAGGAAATTCGATAAGAAGACCGCTGCCCTTGCCGCTCGGTACCATCTCTCGCAGGAACTTGTCACCCGGAAAATGAATTTCGACAGCGACATCCAGTCGAATCTCCTCTACATTCCGGGCAATGTAAACCAGTACCGTTCGCCGAAGTTCAAGGTCAACACACGGCACACCTATTTCGCCAACGGCGAGGTGAAAACCGAGATCCTCGATTCGATTCGCGGCAAGGACATCTACATTTTCCAGGACATCGAGAACCATCAACCGATCGCCTTCAACGATGGCGCGGTCCAGCGCGTCCTCTCGGTAAACGACCACATTTTTTCGCTTTTCGTCACCATCGATGCGGCGATGCAGGCCGGCGCCGAACGCATCAACCTTGTCCTGCCGGCCTTTCCCTACGCACGCCAACACAAAAAAAAGGGGCGCGAAGGCCTCACCGCTGCCCGGGTAAGCCAAATGCTCGAAAACCTCGGCGTCGCCCGGATCATCACACTCGACATCCACAGCCGTGAGATCGAAAATTCCTTCAACCGGATGCGGCTTGAAAACCTCCACGCCTCCCTGCAGATCATCGAAAAACTCATCGGCATCATCGACATCACCAAGGAAGACCTTGTCGTCCTCTCGCCGGACACCGGCGCAGTCGATCGCAATAAGTTCTATGCGAACACCCTCCACCGTCCGCTCGCGCTACTCTACAAAGAACGCGACTACTCGAAGGTGACCAAAAACGCGGCCGACTCGAACATCACCGATATACGCCTCCTCGGCGATGTCACAGGGAAAACCGTGTTCATGGCGGACGACATGATCGGCACCGGCGGCACTCTGCTCAAGGGCATGAAAAACATTAGGGAGCTCGGCGCGACCAAGATCATCTGCGCTACCTCGCTCCCACTCTTTTCAGGCTCGGCAATCGACGATTTCGATGCGGCCTACAAACAGGGGCTCTTCCACCGCATCATCGGCACCAATGCCGTATACCACCGCGAGCTACTGCAGAAGGAATGGTACGTTCAGTCCGATGTCTCCGGACTCTTTGCCCAGATCATCAGCCTCCTCCACCACAACCGCTCCCTCTCGTCGATGCTCGACAACCGCGATCTCGTGGCAAAGCGGATCAAACGGCAGATGGAGAAACAACCCCACCAGACGCGGCAGACGGGCGCGCCGCTAGAGCCGCCCCCGGTGCAGGATGACGAGCCCCTCCCGCACGGCGCCCTCCGGGAGATATCAGGCGCGCCGGAGCCACGCAAGGATCCGTGACCGTCCTCGCGCTTCCGGCGCGACCGCGCGCCCTCATCTTCGATCTCGATTCGACGCTCTATACGGACACGGCCTATGCCCGCTTCCAAACCGAGGTGCTCGTCGCGCGCCTTGCCACGACGCGAGGCGAAAGCGTCGCCGCAACCGAGGCGGCGCTCGCACGGCTCCGCGCCGAGCGCGCGGCCTCGGGCTCGGGCGCAACGAGCCTCGGCAATCTCTTCGCCGCGCTCGGCGTCCCGATCGAGGAGAGCGTCCGCTGGCGAGAGGAGCTCATCGAGCCAGCCGACTGGCTTAAACCCGATGCACGGCTTGATGCGGCGCTCGCCGCACTCGGCAGGGACTACCGCCTCGCCCTCGTCACGAATAATCCCCGCTCGGTTGGCGAAAAAAGCCTTGCCGCACTTGGCGTCCGCTCGCACTTTCCCCTCATCATCGGACTCGATGACACAATGCGCTCGAAGCCCGACCCCAGGCCCTTCGCCTATGCCGCAGAACGCCTCGGTCTTGAGGCGCGGGACTGCGTATCCGTGGGCGACCGCGAGGATGTGGACCTTGTTCCCGCGCTCGAGCTCGGCATGGGCGCCATCCTCGTCGCAGGCGTCGCCGAGGTATACGAACTCGATGTGATCCTGAAATCCGCGCGCGGCTGAAACACGCCGCGCCGCCTCTTGTGACATATGTGTTTCGATAAAATTGACACGCTCGCCGCTTCGGGCTATGCTGGCCCGCTGACCGCGATTAGGCGCGCGCCAGGCCCCGCGGGGCCGTGCGCGCGGCGGGGAGCATATT
>JAJUIB010000012.1 GCA_029265615.1 Spirochaetota bacterium | reverse complement strand
TTCAACAACACTCGCCTGCTCGAGCCTATCGGCTACGTGCCCCCTGCAGAATTCGAAAAAGCGTATTATGATGAAGCTGACAGTCTGGCCCTGGTCGCCGGACTCAAATAGAAAGGTCTCCGGAGAACCCGGGGCGGTTCAAGGATGAGGCGAGTAAGCGCTTTGTGGGGCTTAGGGCGGGGAGTACCATCGGGCCTGATTTTCCACACTCGGCACTTGTTGTTCGTTCCGCGGTTGCGCGGGCGCAACTGGACGCCGATGCTATAAGCCGCGCCGCGCAAAAGACGGTGCCTTTAGGGGGCATGCATGACAAGCCGTGGCCGCCCCAGGGATTTGATGTGCATGAGAGGTCTGGAAAAAGCGATCTGGCGCATGGGTCGAATGACCGCGTCGCGCCGCCTTTCCCGAAGCGGTTCTACGGTAAAAAGCTTCTTAAGTGGACAACGATGAGTTCCGATGCGGGCAAGGTTCAGGAGGCGCTCTCGCGCTTATTTGGACTTGTCGGCGCGGAGGTCGAGATCAGTCTGGATATCCAGGTAAAGGTGCCCCAGGGCATTGATCACGATATTCAGCGTGTCGTTAGGGAAAACTGCAACGTCCTGAAATTCGACGACCATGATTTTGAAAAAGAGTAGGACGGGCGGCGTCTATACCAAAAACCATCTTATAAAACAAAGGGGGTACGACATGAACGCGGTACTTTTTGCGGTGATCACGGTGCTTCTCCTCATTCTCGCCGTCGTGCTGACGGCGGCGCTCGTGCGGCGTCGCTACGAGGCACGGCTCCTTGACTACGAGGGCAGGGTAAAGCTCCTCGACGAGAGCGCAGGTAAGCTTGCGCGGGCCGAGGCCGAGCTTAAGGAGCTTGCCCCTTTCCGGGCGCTTGCGGAGGAGCGTAAGAGCGCTCTTGATGCGGCGCGGGCCGAGCTTGCGCAGCTTCAGGAAAAGCTTACGCTTTCTGTCGGCGAGTGCAGCGGGCTTAGGACCAAGCTTATGCAGCAAGAGGCCGTTCTCGAGGGCACCTACAAAAAGATGGAAACCGAGTTCCAGGTACTTGCGCAGAAGATGCTCGAGGAAAGCTCGCAGAAGCTTGGCGAGCGGAGTAAGGAGTCGCTTAAGGCCCTCCTCGACCCACTTGCCCGCGATCTTGGCGAGTTCAAAAAGCGCATCGACGCCACGCACGACGAGGAGACGAAGCAGCGGGCAAGCCTCCAGGAGCAGGTCAGGATACTCGCCGAGCTCAACCAGCGGATATCAAAGGACGCGGAAAACCTCACTAAGGCCTTAAAGGGCGAATCTCGGACGCAAGGCAGCTGGGGCGAGATGGTGCTTGAAAAGGTGCTTGAGTCCTCGGGCCTCAGAAAGGGCGAAGAGTACGAGGTGCAGTGCTCATTCACGGTCGAGGGGGGTAGGCGTCTCCGCCCCGACGCCATCGTCCACCTGCCGGAAAACCGCGACATCATCATCGACGCCAAGGTGTCGCTTGTCGACTACGATGCCTTTATCGCGGCGGAGAGCGACGAGGAGCGCCACGCGGCCTCGGTGCGGCTTGCCGACTCGATTAGGCGGCACTTTACGGGCCTCTCGGCCAAGGAGTACCACAAGATCGAGGGGATCGACAGCATCGACGTGGTGGTGATGTTTGTGGCGATCGAGGGCGCCCTTTCGGTTGCCAGCGTGGTTGACCGGACTCTGGTCGAGGACGCGCTCAAGCAGAACGTCATGCTCGCCTCGCCCACCTCGCTTCTTGCCGTGCTTAAGGGCATCGAGTACGGCTGGCGCTCGGAGCGGCAGAACAGAAACGTGCAGGCGATCTTCAAGCTCGCGGGCGACCTCTACGACAAGTTCTCGGGCTTTGCCCAGGACCTCGATGCGATCGGATCCCGCCTTGCGCAGGCGACCCAGGCCTACGAGGGCGCAAAGAACAAGCTCGTCTCGGGGCGGGGCAACCTGACAAGCCGGGTCGAAAAACTCCGCGAGCTTGGCGCGCGGAACACCAAGGCCCTGCCTGCAGGCTGGGATGCCGACGAGGACAGGCTTCTCGAAGACCAGACAGAGGCCTAATTTACAAGCGACTGTACGAAGTCTGGCTTGCGCGCGCGATCTTTCGGGCCGCGCGCGCTGTGCGCCGCTTTGTGAGCAGTTTAGCTGTAGCTTTCCCCGCCGCGCGCCCTGAACTCCTCATAGAGGGCGCGGAACTCCCCGATGCGGTGGGAAAAGACCCCAATGAGCCGCGGGTCAAATTGGCTCCCCCTGCCTTCGAGGATCATGTCCACCGAGCGCTCGAAGGTAAACGGCTCCTTGTATGGCCGCCTCGTGGTGAGGGCGTCGAGCACATCCGCGATCGAGACGATGCGCGCCTCGAGGGGGATGCGCTCGCCCGAAAGTCCCTCGGGGTAGCCTTTTCCGTCCCAGCGTTCATGGTGCGAAAGCGCGATGCTGATGCCGCGGGCGAAGATGCTTCTGCCGCTACGGGCGATATTCCGTTCCGCCTCGCGGAGCACGTTGGCGCCGTAGATGGCATGGCTCCGCATGTGGACTAGCTCCTCGCCCTCAAGCCGTCCCAGCTTGAGAAGGACGTTGTCGCGGATGCCGACTTTGCCGATGTCGTGCATGGGGCTGAAGCGCTCGATGGCGCGGATTGTCGCGGGGTCGAGAAGATCGGCATAGACGCCTTCCTCCTTCGCCGCGCGGGCGAGGAGTGTCGAGTACTGGCGCATGCGGTCGAGGTGCTCTGCGGTGTCTTCGTCGCGCGCCTCGGCCATTTTCGCGAGCGCAAGCGTGCTCGAATAGACAAGGTCGTCGACGAAGATGTCCTTTTCGAAAGAGATGGCGAGCGCGTCCCGGATGTTCGTGAGGAAGGCAAGGTGCATTTCCGTGTAGGCGCTTTTGCGCACGCTCGAGAAAAAGAGAAAGCCGAGCGCCTTGCCGTTTACGGCGAGCGGCAGGGTGATGGATGAACGCACACCCGATTCGAGGATGATGCGCGTGTAGTCGCGCATAGGACGCGCTTGGGCATAGGCTTCAAGGTCGCTAATCACGCGGGGTTCGTTCGATGCAAGGAGACGGGCAAGGCTCGTCGTCGCGACGTCGACGCGCAGGCCAAAGAGGCGGTCCGGCAGGCCGACGACAGAGCCGTCGGAGACGCCGTAGGATGCGAGGAGCTCGCGCCCCTCGTAGCCTGAGAACGTGGCGACGCCTATGTAATTGTAGGGTATGTAGGGCTTGAAGGTCCTAAAGATGTGCGACAGCGTGTCGTCGAAGGACGTCCCCTGATTGATCGCGCCGGTGAGGCTCACGAGGTCGCGGAGGAGGGCGAAGGTGTCGCCCACTTCGCGCATGAGGGGCGAAAGCCGCTTGGGCGTTTTTTCAGGCGGCGCGATGTCGCGTCCTAGGGTTTTTAGGCCTTGGTAGAAGAGCGCGTAGGGCTCAAAGAGCAGGCGGTAGAGGCCGAGGATCATGAACGCGACCGCGGCGGCGAGGCAGGCGATGAAGGCAGAAAGCAGGCGTTCCGATTTTTCCGCCTGAGAGGCGAAACGTTCGAAGGCGATCGCGCTCAAGGCCTCCGAGCGGGCAAGGAGGTCCTCGTTGTTTTCATTGATGTAGATAAGCGCTTCCCGGAAACTCCGGTCGTTGGTCGTGCTGCGGAGTACGACCTCTACGCGGGGGTTGAATTTTTCCCAGGCCGCCATGAGCCCCGCGATAATTTCCTGCGCCTCGCGGTCGTCGCGGGAAAACACGCGAATGCGCGCTCCTTCATAGGAAAAGCCGCCCTCGCGCGCATCGTTGAGGGTGGCTTCGAAGCGCGCCGCCGCCGCCTCGAGCTTGGATTTGACCTGGGGGAGCTTTTCGCGGAGCAGATCCACGGGCTGAACGCGGTCAGGCGATGCGATCGCCTCGTAGAGCGCCGCAAGCCTACTCGCCTCCTTCGCCATCTGCTGGCTGAGCATGCGCTGCCGTCCCAGGATATTGACGACGTGGTTGTGTTCTTCTTCGTGTCTGCGCGACAGGATCACAAGGCCGAACAGGATGGACAGGAGGACGAGGAGGAGAAAGACAGCCACGCCAAAGCGGAGTCTAAAAAAGCGGGAAAGGTAGGACGGTCTCGGACGCTCGATGATTGTCCTCCTTGTAAACCCTGGAGATTATGAATATTTATCGCTTCGTCGCGCGCTGTCAATAGTCGCAACGCATGCGGCATACACTGTCATGAACAGCTTCCGCTTTTCGTATGAAAAAAGGCCGCTTTCGCGGCCTTTTGTTTTTGGGCGCTGAGGGATTCGAACCCCCGACCTACTGGGTGTAAACCAGCCGCTCTGACCAGCTGGGCTAAGCGCCCCATAACCCGAAACCTAGCACGGAGGCGCAAGGGGGGTCAAGGAGCGCCACTTCGCGCGCAGGGTTTGCGTAACGGCGAAAAAGCCTTGAGCCGGCGCGCAAGGCGTGCTAGAGTGCGATCATGGAGTTCGTCGGCATCGGCAACGCCCTCATGGATGTGATCGCCTTTGTCGACGAGGATTTTGCGCCTTCGCTTGGATTTCACAACAATTCCACGACGCACCTCGAACACGATGTGCTTGCGGGGCTTGTGGGGCGCCTCCCCCTCCCGGCGTACTCGGCGGGCGGCGGCGCGGCCAATGCCGCGCGGGTTGCGGCGCTCCTCGGCCTTGAAGCCTGCTACTACGGCGCGGTGGGCGAGGATGAGCACGGCCGCCTGTACCGGGAAGAGCTCGAATCTGCGGGCGTTCGAGCGCGGCTTGTCACCTCGCCTCATCCGACGGGGCTCTACTGCGCGCTTGTGCGGCCGGATGGCGGCCGTTCGCTCCTTGTCGCGCCCTCCGCCGCGCTCGACCTTGTGCTTTCGCCGCCCCCGCCGGACTTGTTCGGGGAGGGCAAGCTCCTCTACCTCGAAGGTTTTCTCCTCCGCGACCGGGCGTTTTTTGTCTCCTGTCTCGACCTCGCGCGCGATGCGGGCATGCCCATCGCCCTCGACCTTGGGAGCCTCGCCCTTGTCCGGCGCGAGCGGGAATTCCTCCTTGCGAGTCTCGAGGACTATGTGGACTACCTCTTCGCCAACGAAGATGAATTTTGCGCGCTCACCACCTTGCCGGTTGCCGAGGGCGTCGAACTGCTCGCGGACGCGGGGCCTGCGCTTATCGTCAAGCTTGCGGAGCGGGGCGCGCTCTATGCCAAGGGGGGGCTGTTCATCCAGAGTCCCGTGCGCGTCCAGAGGCCCGTTGACGAGACCGGTGCGGGCGACGCTTTTGCTGCCGGCTTTCTCGCGGGCCTTGCCCGGGGCTATCCGCCCGAACGCTGCCTGAGGCTTGGCAACCGCATTGCGGAAGAGGCGCTCCGCGTTCCCGGCCTTGCGATCGACCCCGCTCGCCTCCTGCGGGCCGAGACCTCCGTCGCCCCCTGAGGTCCCGCACCATCGCAAGTTCGTGCCGCGAGCCCGTGCACGGCAAACTTCGCCGCACCTCATGCAAAACCTTGCCGCCCCTATGCGTAATGCTTTATTTTTAGTCCATAATCTCCGCAAAGGTGGCCAGTATGCCCGAAACCGAGATCATCCCCATTGAACAGATACTCCCCAACAAGCTGCCAATCGTCCCGCTCTCGGGCCGCCCGATTTTCCCGGGCATTTTCACGCCCATCATGGTTGGGAATCCCGACGACGTGAAGGTCATCGAAGAAGCCCTGTCCGCTGACGGCATGATCGGCCTCATCATGGTGAAAAACGACTTTGAGAAGCCGAAGGCCGACGACCTCTACGAGGTAGGAACCGCGGCGAAGATCGTGAAGCGCATCAACCTGCCCGATGGGGGGGTGAACATTTTCATCTCGACGCTTAAGCGCTTCCGGGTCAAAAAATTCCTTTCTCGCGAATCGCCCATCGTCGCGGCGGTCGGCTATCTCGACGACGAGGCGGATGACACCGACGAGGTAAAGGCGCTCACCCGCGCCCTCATCGGCGAAATGAAGCAGGTGTCCGAGAACAACCCGCTTTTCTCCGAGGAAATGCGGCTCAACATGATCAACATCGATCACCCGGGCAAGATAGCCGACTTCATCGCATCAATCCTCAACATCGACAAGGTCGAGCAGCAAAAACTCCTCGAGCTCACCGATGTGCGCACGCGCATGGAAAAGGTACTCGTCTTCATCAAGAAGGAACAGGAACTTCTTAAGATACAAAAGCGCGTCCAGCAGGAGATCAACGAAAAGATCGAAAAGAGCCAGCGCGAGTACTTCCTCAAGGAGGAGCTCAAGGCGATCAAGAACGAGCTTGGCATGCCCACGGACGCGAAGGGCTCGGATTACCAGCGCTTTAAGGACAAGATCGACTCCTTCGCCTTTGAAGGCGAGATCAAGGAGCAGGTCGAACAGGAGCTCGAGAAGTTCAACCTCATGGACGCGAATTCGAGCGAGTACATTGTCACGCGGAACTGGCTCGACCTTGTCTGCAACCTGCCCTGGAAGGCGCCCGTCTCCGCGGATTTTGACCTAAAGCGCGCCCAGGACATCCTTGAGGCGGATCATTACGGGCTTAAGGATGTGAAGGACCGCATCGTCGAATATCTTGCGGTGCGCAAGCTTAAAAAGGACGCAAAGGGGTCAATCATCTGCCTCGTCGGCCCCCCCGGCGTCGGCAAAACGAGCATCGGGCGGTCCATTGCGCGGGCGCTCAACAAGGAGTTCTTCCGCTTCTCCGTGGGCGGTATGCGCGACGAGGCGGAGATCAAGGGGCATCGCCGCACCTATGTGGGGGCGCTCCCCGGCAAGATCGTCCAGGGCCTCAAGATCACGAAGAGCCGCGACCCGGTCTTCATGATCGACGAAATCGATAAGATGGGGAGCTCCTTTCAAGGGGATCCTTCGAGTGCCCTCCTCGAGACGCTCGACCCCGAGCAGAACTTTTCGTTCCGCGATCACTACCTCGATCTTCCCTTTGACGTCTCGAACGTCTTTTTCATCTGCACCGCAAACACGCTCGACTCGATTCCGGGTCCCCTTGTCGACCGCATGGAAGTCATCCAGCTTCCCGGCTATATCGACGCGGAGAAGCTCGAAATCGCAAAGCGCTACCTCGTGCCTAAGTCGCTTGAGAAGAACGGCATCAAGAAGGGCACGGTGCGCTATACGCGCGATGCGCTCATGTTCATCGCCGAGTCCTATGCCCGCGAGGCGGGGGTGCGCAACTTCGAAAAGGCCCTCGACAAGATCCACCGGAAGCTCGCGCGCGAAATTGTGCTCGAGGGGAAGGAGAACGAGAAGTTCCCGATCGACAAGGCGGCGGTGCAAAAGCGGCTTGGTAAGCCGATCTTCCGCGAGGACGAGGTTAAAAAGGCGGTATCCCCCGGCATGGCGATCGGCCTTGCATGGACGAGCATGGGCGGCGACGTGCTGGTCATCGAGGCGGTGGCGAACCCCGGCAAGGAAGGCTTTAAGCTCACGGGCCAGATGGGGAACGTGATGCAGGAGTCTGCGGGAATCGCCTACACCTTCGTCCGTCACCTTGCCGCAGAGCGCCACGGCATCGGCGCCGAGTGGTTTGAGGGGCGGCAGATCCACTTGCATATCCCCGAGGGGGCAACGCCGAAGGACGGGCCCTCGGCGGGCATCACGATGGCGACCGCCCTTCTATCGCTCGTGCTCGGCAAGCGCATCAAGGACCGCCTTGCGATGACGGGCGAGCTTTCACTTACGGGTCAGGTGCTCCCCATAGGCGGCCTTCGCGAGAAGACGGTCGCCGCGAAGCGCAACAAGATACGCGACATCATCATCCCTAAGGCGAACGAGAAGGACCTCGATGACATCCCCGAGAACGTGAAAAAGGGGCTTGTCTTCCATCCGGTCGAGCGCTTCGATGAGGTCGCCGCGATCGCGCTCGGCGAGTAACATGGCGTATCGATGCGCGGCGCGCCCGGGGGGTGGGGCGCGCCGCGTTCGTTTTCGGCACTTTAGGCTGTCCAGCGTCCACCTGAAAGGACAAGGCCATAGGGCCCCGCGAGCTTGCGCGTGAGCCCCGCATGGAGGAGGCGCGAGGTTTCGGCAAGCTCAGGCTGAATACGCGGATCGCCTTTGGCAAGGCCGCTCGTCAAAAGGGTCTCGGCAAGGAGCTTTGCTGCGATAAAGCGCTCGTACTTGTCCACCGCGAAGGCGAGGAAGGAGGGGAGGATCGAGGTGACTTCCCAGGTAACCTGTTCGGCCTGCGAGTACCTGCCTGCATCCTTGTCTTGGTCGGTGACGCGCAAGGGGAGCTTTCTCCCGATCTCCTCGATGCGGGGGACGAGCCAGTCAAGGTCGAAAAGCCCCGTGGCGCAGTTGAAGAGAATCGATGCGCCGCCTGATTCGAGCCGCTTCACCTCCTCGAAGGAGATCGCAGGGCCGATGTCGGCCACCGTGCGTCCGCCTTCCGCGGTTTCGACGAGGATGCCGCCTTTGACGTCGACAGGGGTGCGCAAGGAGAAATCGAAGCCCGCGGGCTCGCCGGACAAGGCAAGGAGCCCCACCTCCGCAGGGTCGGGAAGGTAGCCTAAGTTGTCGACGTTGCCGAGGTATGCGAAGCGTACGCCGCGGGCGTGCAGCGCACGCAAGGTGTCCGCGAGAATCTTGAAACACTGTCCGTGTCCCCCGGGAAGCGCAATGGCGGCATCGGGCTTCCCGTAGGCGCGATCGAAGATGCGCTTCGGCCTTCCCTCCTCGGAGTGGGTGAAGGCCGCGATCATCGGCTGGACGCCGGTGGCGAAGGAACAGGGCTCAAGGCCGGTACGCTCGGCAAGCGGCGCAAGGAAGGGATCGTTCGCATACCGCGCGTAGGCCGCGGCGAGTTCGGCGTCGTTGCCCACGCTCGACATCTGAAAGAGCGGCAGAAAGCCGCCTCGGGGGGGACCGTATTTTTCGATGTAGGATTGCGCGGCGATAAGCCGTGCCCGCGCCTTTAAGAGGAGGAAGCTCGCTCCGGGGCTTCCGTCGGGGTTGACGAACGCGGGGGTGAGTCCCTTGGGCCGGTCCTTGCAGAGCGGTGCAAGGGCTTCGAAGGCGGGCGCGAGGGCTTCAAAGGCCGCCTCGCCGAAGGCGAGGTTCTTTTTCCGATCGGCGTAACTCGTCGCGGAGCCGCCATTGAGGACGCCATAGGCCACGCGCGGGAGGAGCCGTTCGCCGATTTCGCGAATGGCCGCGGCGGGGAAGCTAAGCTCACGCCCGCCATCGGAGCGCGCCGCGGCGGGAAGGGGAAGGTCGAGCGCCTTAAGGCGGGCCTGCGCCTCCTTTGCCGGGAGGCGGTACTCGAAGGCAGGCGAGAGCGCAACGACGCGGCGGCCGTCCACCGCGGGAACGCCCGCGGCCTTGACGGGTTTCACGTTGTCGTAGAGCCCCGCATTGTAATCCGCGAGGATGGCAAGTGTCAGGGCGAGATCGATGCCCTTCGCTTCCATATCGGCTTTGAGCCGGGGTGATAGGTCCTGCTGCATTCCATCCTCCTATACGAGGAGCTCGGCCGCCTTGGCCGCGCCGTAGAGCGATATGTCGTAGTTGCGGACGACCATCACCGGCAATTTCTTGAGAATGGCGACGATATGGTCGCGGTAGCTTCGCTCGAACATCGCCATGAAACGGCTGTCTTCCTGGAAGCGCTTAAGGTTTTTTGCGGCGATGCCGCCTGCGAGGTAGACGCCGCCAGAGGGGATGAAGGCGGCAGAAAGATCGGCGGCACAGCGGGCGTAGAGCTTCACGAACATGTCCATCGTCGCCGCGCACAGGGGGTCCGTTTCGGCAAGGCTTGCGACGAGGGCGGGGCGCTTGTCCTCGGGGGCCGCGAGTACGGTCTGAGCCCCTTCGCCGAGACCGTGTTTCGCGCGCTCGGCCTGGAAGGCGAAGATGTTCGCGATGCCCTGGCCCGAGACGCCGGCCTCGGCGCCGGGAGGAAAGCCGTATTTCGCTTCAAGCCAGCGCTGGAAGGCCCGGCTTTCCTCGTCGTAGACGGGCAGCGTGATGTGCCCCCCCTCGGAGGGAAAGGCTTCGGTGCGTCCGCGAATGCTTGCAAGGTAGCCCGCGCCGAGGCCGGTGCCGGCGCCGAGGACGAGCTTCGGACCTGAATCGGGCCGAGGCCGCGCGCCATCGAGGTGGGGGAGGGGGACGAGCTCGTCGGGATTTTCCGGGTCCAGGTTGAGTATGCCGTAGGAGACGGCCGTGAAGTCATTGATCAGCGTCGTGGGAATGCCGAACGAGGCCTCGACCGCTTTAGCGTCAATCGACCAGGGGGCGTTCGTGAGCGTGATCCTGCCGTCATGGACGGGGCCCGCGCCGGAAATACAGCAGCGCGTTGGCACAATATCTGGCCTTTCCCGGCTGGCCTCGCCGAGAAAGCGGGCGAGGGGCTCTATGAGCGATGGCTCTTCCTTGGTTTTGTAGTGGCGGTCGAAGAGCATCGCAAAGGCATCGCCCTTTTTGCCGACAAGCGCGAGATTGGTGTTGGTGCCGCCGATATCGCCGGCGAGCACGACAAGGTCGTACGAATCCATGGCCCGATGATAGCGAAGCGTATCGCGGGATGAAAGGGGTAAAACGCGGGAATCCACTGACGATTATGCCAGAAGGGAGTGCCGCGTATGGGGATCTTGATAACCGGCTAGATGCTCGGCGGCGGCCAGAAAGAGCTCTGCGCAGGCACGGGCATCGTCGAGGGCGCGATGAGCGCGCTCGTGGCCGAGGCCGAGCGCGGCGGCGAGTTCGACGAGTCGGTAGCTCGGAAGCCCCGGAAAGGCGGCCTTTGCGAGGAGCCGCGTGTCGACGACCTCGTTGGCCGGGGCGGCAAGGCCGGCGCGAGCGAGCTCGGCCTCGAGGAAGGAAAGGTCGAAGGGAGCGTTATGCGCCACGATGACCGCGCCCTGAGCAAGCTCCGTGAGGGCGAAGGCGAGATTCGCAAAGGGCGGCTCGTTCGCCACGTCCTCGTTGCGGATGCCGTGGATCGCGGTCGTCTCGGGCGGAATGGGCTTTCCTGGGTTGACGAGGGCGGAAAGCCGCGCCTCCTCCGTAAGGAGAAGGCGCGGCCCCGCGCCCCGCGATCCGAAACCGTAGCCTTCACGGCGCTCCGCACAGCCCGCGGCGAAAAGGGGACCCGCCGCGGCAGGGCAGTCGGATTCGGCGACGCGAAAGCGGAGCGCGCCGATCTCGACGACGCGCTCCCTCCGCGGGTCGAGTCCCGTCGTCTCGAAGTCGAGGGCAAGGTAGCTCCGTGTCCTCCAGTCCGAGGGGAGCACCCCGCTCACCGGTCGATGACCTTACGGATGTCGGCCTCGATCGCGGCGGCCTTTTTCGCCGAGGAGGCGCGAGCCGCTTCAAGGGCCTGGGCCGTCGCGGCCTGGGCCGACGCGGCCTGGGCCTCGACCGCGGTGCGGAGGAGGATGTAGTACTTGATTTTGGGTTCGGTGCCGCTTGGGCGGACCGTGAGCACGGTGCCGTCCTCGAGGTACCACTGGATGACATCGCTTGCGGGAAGATCGACCTTTTCCGCGGCCTCGGGCCTGCCGGCCTTCCAGCGCTTGCCGGTCTTTATGTCACGGACTTCGGCGACCTTGATGCCGCCGAAGCTCGCAGGCTGGTCCCGCCGGTAGGCCTCCATGATGCCGCGCATGATGTCCATGCCCGAGGGGCCCTCAAAGTATTTGTTGATGCCCCTTTCCTCGAAGTAGCCGTGCTCGAGATAGAGCTCTTCGAGCCGGTCTAAGAGGCTCTTCCCCTTCGAGCGCCAGTAGAGCGTCATCTCCGCGGTAAGCGCCGCGGCGGAGATGCCGTCCTTGTCGCGGACTTCGGGTTCAATGAGGTGGCCGTAGCTCTCTTCCGTCCCGTAGACGAAGTCGAGGCCCTCTTTTTCAAATGTTCGCATGAGGTCGGCGATCCACTTGAATCCCGTGAGGCATTCGCGGCACTCGGCGCCGTAGGCGCGGGCGATGCGATCCTGGAGACTGGTCGTAACGATGCTCCGGATGGCGGCGGGGCGGGGAGGCATGAGGCCGAGCTCCCTACGCGTAAGAAGGATGTAATCGAGGTGGAGCGAGCCGAGCTGGTTGCCCGTGATGAGAACGAACTCGCCGTCGCGGTTCGGCACGGCGATGCCGAGCCGGTCCGCGTCGGGGTCGGTGGCCATCACAACATCGGCCTTGACCGCCCGGCCGAGCTCGAGGGCGAGCTTGAGGGCCGCGGCCTCCTCGGGATTTGGATAGGCGACGGTCGGGAAGGCGCCGTCCGGCTTTCGCTGTTCAGGGACGGTGACGACTTTGAGGCCGAGCTCGCCCATGATGCGCTCGAAGTGAAGGGCGCCCGTGCCATGGAGCGGCGTATAGACGACTTTGACGCTCTCCGCCATCTCTTTGATGAGGGCGGGCCGGAAGAGCTTCGACTTCACCATCGCGACGTAGGGCTCATCGATCCTGCGGTCAACAAGCTCGATGAGGCCCTTCGCCAGCGCCTCATCCTTGGGCATGAGCTTGGGTTCATGAACGGCGTTCACCATCTCGATGATGCCCGTGTCGTGGGGCGGGGTGACCTGCGAGCCGTCGTTCCAATAGGCTTTGTAGCCGTTGTACTTGGGCGGATTGTGGCTCGCCGTGACCACGACGCCCGTGTCGGCCTTGAGCTCGCGTATTGCGTAGGAGAGCTCGGGCGTTGGGCGGAGCGAGGAGAAGAGGTAGGCCTTGATGCCGTTGGCGGCAAAGGCCCGCGCAGTCATCTCGGCGAAGACGTCGGAGTAGCGCCGCGAGTCGTAGGCGACACATGCGGAAAGGGTCTTGCCCGGGAAGGTTTTCTTAAGGTAGTCGCACAGACCCTGGGTCGCGCGGGTGACGACCAGGCTGTTCATGCGGTTGTAGCCGCCGCCGATGACCCCGCGGAGGCCGCCCGTTCCGAATTCGAGGTCGCGATAGAAGCGGTCTTCGAGCTCCGCCCAGTCACCCGCGGCGAGGAGCTGTTCTACCTCGACTCTGAAGTCCGCATCCGTCTCGCGGGCGATGTAGTCCCGCGCCCGCGCCTCGATTTGTTTGCGTTCCATGATTTCTCCTTAAAGCCGGTCGGCCTTAGCCGACCCTTGTGCGTCTTAAGTGTACTATCGGCGCCCGGATTTGTGAACGGCGGGTTGTGCATGCCGGGGCATGGCCGCCGCAGGGCCCTCCGCCCTTCCTCCGGGGCTTCTTATAAAAGCTCAAGAAGTGCTTCCGGGCGTTCGATGAGGTGCCTGGCTCCTGCCTCTTTGAGTTCCTCGGCGCCGCGGAAGCCCCAGGCGGCGCCGACCGAGCGGAAGCCCGCCCTGTGTGCCGTTTCCATATCTACGGCGCTGTCTCCCACAAAGAGCGTCTCCTCGGGGCTGACGCCGAGTTGCCTGCAGATGTCGAGCGCGCTTGAAGGATCGGGCTTTCGTGGAAAGCCCGGTCCTTCTCCCCGCAGGGCGGCAAAGCGGAGGGAGGGAAAGAGGAGCTCGACCACGCGGACGGCGAGGCGATCGGGTTTGTTTGAAAGAACGGCAAGGGCGATGCTCCGGGAGCTGAGTTCGGCAAGAAGCTCGTGAATGCCCGGGTAGGGCCTTGAGGCCGCAACCGGAGCGGCTTCATAGGCCGCGGCCGCCTCGCGCCTAAGCTCATCGACGAGGACCTCAGTACGGTGCGTAGGGGGGAGCGCCCGGCGGATGAGTTCGGTAAAGCCATCTCCCACCATGCGCTTATAGGCCGCTGCATCGTGGGTCGAAAAGCCGTACCGCGCGAGCGCGCCATTTACACAGGCGGCAATGTCCTCGATGGTATCAACCAGCGTGCCATCAAGGTCGAAAATCACGAGTTTCGTCATTTACTGTCCCGTATGCGGTGCTTCACCCGCAGCACAATCGCAGGCTAGGATGGGGCGGCCTTTAGCACGCCGCAGGTTCTCCCAGCCCTTGCTGCGTGAGGAGAGAGACCCAAGAGAAACTGTAGCCGCCGAAGGCAAGGAGCGTCAATTCCCGTGAAGCATCGCGACCGCGAAGGAGGCGAGGCGGCTTTTTGCCGCCACTACGAGGCTGTCTACCGCGAACGCTGGCCCGCCCTCATGTCGGCCCTGCGGGGTGAGGCCGATTCGGTCGCCTATGACGCAGGCGGCGCCGAAGCCTACCGCCTCGACTCGGCTTCCGTCTTCGCTGCGCGCGCGCTCGTCCTCCCCGCCGCGGGCGAGCTCCTTGACGCCTGCGCCGCCCCGGGGGGGAAGAGCGTCGTCATCGCAAGCCGCATGGGCGCGGATCTCCGCCTCATCGCGAACGAACTGTCTTCAGAGCGGCGCAGACGCCTCGTCGATGCGCTCAACCGAAGCCTTAGCCCCTCCGTGCGCGCGCGGGTCGTGGTCTCCGGCGAGGATGCGGCG
This sequence comes from Spirochaetota bacterium, assembly GCA_029265615.1. Taxonomy (GTDB): domain Bacteria; phylum Spirochaetota; class Spirochaetia; order Treponematales; family Rectinemataceae; genus JAEUJG01. The sequence goes on along the minus strand of JAJUIB010000012.1, from coordinate 87,174 downwards.
GCCATGTGCCGCCGCAACGTGGAGCGTTTTGGCGCGATTCTCCTCGATGCACCCTGTTCGAGCGAGCGCCACGTGCTCGCCGATCCCGCCGCGCTTGCCGCCTGGACGGAGGCGCGACCCCGCCAGCTTGCCCAGCGGCAATGGGCTCTGCTCTCCTCCGCCTTTCTCATGCTCAAACCAGGCGGCTGCCTCGTCTATGCAACCTGCTCGATCAATCCGGCGGAGAATGACGGTATCATCGCGCGGCTTGACGCCAAGCACGGCGGGCGCCTTCGCTTCGATGCGCCTGAGTGCGAAGAGGGCGAACGCACGGCCTACGGCGTCCTCGTCCTGCCCGACCGCTCTGGCGGCGCGGGGCCGATGTACGTCTGCCGCGTGTTCAAGACCGAGGCGGATGCAGGAGCATAAGGATCAAGGCTGGCTTTCGAGGTCGGAATCCTTGCCGCCCAGTTTCTTGAACCGCGCTTCTTTGTCGTCGATGAGCGTCTCGATCTCCTTGATCCTGCCGATCGCGTCGCGGATGGTCGGGTTTCCGAGGGAAACGGCCGGTTCACCCCGTTCGGCGAGCGCTGCATAGACTTCGGCACCGAGCCGCGCGATCTGCTTTTCCGCTTGGCTACGAAGCTGGATAATCTCGACTTTGAGGACGCCCATCTCGCCCCAAGTTTGCGCCTGCTCACCTGCCTTTGTGACAAATTCTTTCGAGGCGGCTATGCCCTTCGTGATAAATTCCTGCATTCGGTCCGAGAAGTTCATGCGTACCTCCAGGGCTCTAAGGATAGCGCGGCGGTGAAGCCTCCGCCAGGCCGTGCGGCCGGCCCTGTGTACGGATGCTCCGCGTTCGCATCTGCTTTCGTGATCGCTCAAGCGGAAATTCGCCATTCTCCCCTTGCTTTGGTCTTGACAGGGGCTTGGGTGCCCACTATATGCTGTAGGCGATATAGAAACACCCCCTATTTATTGTGGTTTTAGTGGACTAATTTGATATGTACAGGTGAATAATGCGTTGCCCTCATTGCGGAAGCATGGATGACAAGGTGATCGACTCGCGGACACTTGCGAACGGCGAGTCGATCAGGCGCCGCCGCGAATGCGAAGCCTGCGGGTTCCGTTTCACAAGCTACGAGCGTATTGAGGAAAAACCGCTCATGGTGGTGAAGCGCGACGGCCGTCGCGAGCCCTTCGAACGGCAAAAGCTCGAGCGGGGCGTCGTGCGCGCGCTCGAAAAACGGCCCGTCTCGCAACTGTCCATTGAGAATCTCGTCAATGAGATCGAAGACGAAGCCGCGATGAAGGGCAAAGCGGCGAACGAGATACCGAGCGTCGAGCTCGGTGAGATGGTTTTGCGGCGGCTCTTCGACCTCGACAAGGTGGCCTACGTCCGCTTTGCCTCCGTGTATCGCAAGTTCGAGACCCTGGATGAGTTCATAAGCGTGATCGAGAGCCTCGGGGCGGGGACCCAGGCGGGGAGGGCGTGATGGCCGAGCAGGCGGTATTCCCGGAGTGGAAGACCTTTCTCGGGACGGAGGATGTGGGGCCCGTGCGGTACGTGGCAAAGCGTTCAGGTGCGACGGAGCGCTACGATCGTACGCGCATCGCCCGCGCTGTGGAGAAGGCCTTCGATGCGGTGGGCGAGTCAGAGCGCAGGCCGGAGCGGGTGGAACGCGTCGTCGAGGCCGTCGAGCGCCGGATTCGCGCGCTCATGGCCGACCGGCATCCAAACTCGATCCCTGCAATTGAGGAGATACAGGATCTCGTCGAGGAGTCCCTCATCGAGGCGGGCGAGGCGAAGGCCGCGAAGGCCTACATCCTTTACCGCGCCAAGCGCGAGGCGGTGCGTGACTCCCGCCGCCTTATGCTCGACATCGACGCGACGATGGACGGCTACCTTTCGCAGGCGGACTGGCGTGTCAAGGAGAACGCCAACGTCAACTATTCCCTCGGCGGTCTTATCCTCCACAACTCGGGCACGATTACGGCGAACTACTGGCTCAAGAACATCTACCCCGAGGAGATCGCCGAGGCGCACCGGAACGCCGACTTCCACCTGCACGACCTGTCTATGTTCTCGGGCTACTGCGCGGGGTGGTCGCTCCGCCAGCTCATTGCCGAGGGCCTTGGCGGGGTGCCCGACAAAATCAGTTCGAAGCCCGCGCGGCGTCTTTCCACGCTCGTTCAGCAGATGGTGAACTTTCTCGGCGTGCTCCAGAACGAATGGGCGGGCGCTCAGGCGCTTTCCTCGTTCGATACCTACCTTGCACCCTTTGTCAAAAAGGACGCAATGAGCGAATTCGAGGTGCGCCAGTGCCTGCAGAGCTTCCTCTTTGGCGTGAATACCCCGAGCCGGTGGGGTAGCCAGGCGCCGTTCACAAACATCACCCTCGACTGGACCTGCCCGCCTGACCTTAAGGATAGGCCCGCCATCGTCGGGGGCAGGGAGATGGACTTCCGCTATGGCGACTGCCAGGCCGAGATGGACCTCATCAATAAGGCGTTCATCGAGCTCATGCTCGAAGGCGACGCCGAGGGGCGCGGTTTCCAATACCCCATTCCGACCTACAACGTCACAAAGGACTTCGATTGGGAGTCGCCTAACGCTCGCCTCCTCTTCGAGATGACGGCGAAGTACGGGACGCCCTACTTCCAGAATTTCGTGAACTCCGACCTCGACCCGGGCGATGTCCGTTCCATGTGCTGCCGCCTCCAGCTCGACAAGCGCGAGCTTAGGAAGCGCGGTGGCGGGCTTTTCGGCTCCGACGAGTTGACGGGCTCGGTTGGCGTCGTGACGATCAACCTGCCGCGCATCGGCTACCTCGCCAAGGATCGCAGCGACTTCTACGCCCGGCTCGATCGCCTCATGGATTTGGCGGCGCGCTCGCTTTCCATAAAACGTAAGGTGGTGACGCGCCTTCTCGACGGCGGACTCTTCCCCTATACGAAGCGCTACCTCGGTTCCTTCGACAACCACTTCAACACAATCGGCCTTGTCGGCATGCACGAGTGCGCGCTCAACTTCCTTGGCGCTGACCGGGGTATCGAGACCGGCGAGGGGCGCGCCTTTGCGCTTGAGGTGCTCGAGCACATGCGCTCGCGGCTCAAGGACTACCAGGAAAGCACGGGCGAGCTTTTCAATCTCGAAGCGACGCCCGCCGAGTCGACCTCCTATCGTCTTGCGAAGCATGACAAGGAGCGCTGGCCCGACATCATCGTCTCAGGTGGCGCGGAGGGCGGCGAACCCTACTACACCAATTCGAGCCAGCTCCCCGTGGGACGAACCGAGGACATCTTCGAGGCGCTCGACCATCAAGAAGAGCTTCAGGCAAAGTACACGGGCGGCACGGTCTTTCACGTTTTCTTGGGCGAGGCGCCCGACGACTGGCGGGCGGTGCGCGATCTGGTCCGTGCGATTGCCGCAAGCTACCGCATACCTTACTACACGATCTCGCCGACCTTCTCGGTCTGCCCGGTCCACGGCTATCTCCCGGGCGAACAATGGCATTGCCCCAAGTGCAAAGCCGAGCGCGAGGAAGCGATCAGGCGCGAGATAGCGGAACTCGAGAAAAAACTCGCCGTCACGGCATAAGGGAGGGGAGCATGGAGGACAGAAACGCGATTGCGGCGCGGATTGCCAGCCTTAAAGAGGAACTTGCGCGGGTCGAGGGACGGCCGACTGAGGTCTATAGCCGCATTGTCGGTTACTACCGCTCAGTCAGGAATTGGAACGCTGGCAAGCGCGAGGAATTCGGGCGCCGCCTTAACTACGCCATGCCGGAGGCGGCGCCTCGTCAAGCCGAGGCGGCGCCTCGTCAAGCCGAGGCGGCGCCTCGTCAAGCCGAGCCGGCGCCGCATCGGGAGCCTTATGCGCCCTCCGAGGCTTTAGGCCGCGCCGCGCGAAGCGGGATGCTCGTCTTCACGCGCAAGGCCTGCCCCAACTGTCCGCCTGTCGCCGAGTTCGTCGAGCGTGAGCGGCTTCCCGCCGTGTTTGTCGACGTCGACGCCGAAGAGGGGCTTGCGCTTGCGCGCCGCCACGGCGTCATGGCGACGCCCACCGTCCTCGGGCTCGATGCAGACGGCCGCGAGTCTTTCCGCGCCCATGGCCTTTCCGAGCTCAAGTTGCGGCTTGCGGGAGTGGGCGCCGCAGTATAGCCACGCGGTTCTGCTACCATGCACGCGCGCGTCGCACTGCGGAAGACGAGCCTTGTCGACTTCCCCGCCCGTGTCGCTTCGGTGCTGTTCTTCCCCGGCTGCAATTTTCGCTGCCCCTACTGCCACAACGCCGAGCTTGTGCTTCGTGGCGCGGAGGCCGAGGGGCTCGTCGACCTCGATGAGGCCTTCGCGCACCTTGAAAGGCGGCGCGGCCTCGTCACGGGGCTGGTGCTCTCGGGCGGCGAAGCGCTCCTTCACGAGGCATGCACCTCCGTTGCAGATCGCGCGCGCCGTCTTGGATTTGCGGTGAAGCTCGATACGAACGGCTCCTTTCCGGAGCGCATCGAGTCCGTGGGGGCGGATTATGTCGCACTCGACCTCAAGACAGGCTTTTCCCGCTATGCGCGTGTCGCCCCGTCTGTGAGCGGTGCGGGTGACCGCGTCGCAGAGAGTCTTGAGGTCCTAAGGCGGCGCTACATCCCTTTTGAAATTCGCATAACCTGTGCGCCGGGGGTTTTCGATAAGACCGATGCACAGGAGCTTGGCCCATTTCTCTCTCCGTCCGACCGCGTCTATCTCCAGCGCTTTCGGCCAGGAGGCTGTCTTGACCCTTCGTACGACGCGCGGGATCCCTATTCGGAGGTGGAGCTTGCGGAGCTCCTTGCCCTCATTCGCAAGGCGGCTCCCCGCGCCGAGCTCCGGGGCTAGGCGGCGCGCCCTCCTCGAAGCTGGCTTCGAGGAGGATCGCGGCCGCATGACACTTTGGTGAAAACCTATTCCTCCTCCTCCTCGTGGGTCCTGAACGCCGCCGCCGCCTTGATGACGTCTTCGGCGATTTTGCCCGTGATGGGGGAGTAGTGGTCGAACTCGACCTCAAAGCTGCCCGTGCCGCTCGTCATCGAGCGGAGGTCGATCGCATAGCGCAGGAGTTCGGCCTGGGGGACTTGGGCGTCGACTTCGACGATGCCGCCGCCTATGGGGTTTTGGCCGGAGATGCGGCCACGCCGTCCCGATAGGTCCGACATGACGCCGCCTAAGTCCTTGTCCTCGACATAGACCCGAAGATTCATGATCGGTTCGAGAAGCACGGGGCTTGCGTTTTTGGTCGCCTCGCGGAAGGCGCCCCGGGAGGCGATCTTGAAGGCCATTTCCGAGGAGTCGACGGGATGCTCCTTGCCATCGACGATGGCGGTCTTCACGTCCATGACGGGGTAGCCCGCGACGACGCCCGATTCCATCGCCTGGTGTATGCCCTTTTCGATGCCGGGGATGAAGCCCTTGGAGACCGACTGGCCAAAGAGCTTGTTTTCGAATTCGTAGCCCTTGCCGCGCTCAAGCGGCTCGACCTCGAAGACGACGCGCGCGTACTGGCCGTGTCCGCCCGTCTGCTTTTTGTGCGTATACTCAGCGCTCGCCTTTTTGGTGATCGTCTCGCGGTAGGCGACGCGGGGCACACGGGTTTCGGCGGCGATTTTTGCGCCGTTTTTGATTTTGTCGAGCACCATGTTGATCTGGAGTTCGCCCATGCCGGCGATGACTGTTTCCTTGGTTTCCTGGTTGAATTTCACCTGGAAGGTGAGGTCCTCCTCGGCGGCCTTGTAGAGGTTTTCGTTGAGCTTGTCCTCTTCCTTTTTGTTGACTGCCGAGATAGCGAGCATGTGGACCGGCGTCGGAAGGCGGAGCTTGTGGTAGGGAAGGGGCTTTTCCCAAGCGGAAATCGTGTCGTTCGTCTTTAAGTCGGCCGCCTTGGCGATGATGCCGATGTCGCCCGCGGCGAGGCTTCCCGCCTCTTCGAGTTTTTTGCCTTGGGCCGTATAGAGCTTGCCGAGTTTTTCCTTGCGGCCGTCGCGGACATTGGTTACCTCGAGATCCATCGCGAGTGTGCCGGTGACGACCTTGACGTAGGAAAGGCGGCCAGAGAACTGGTCGATCTGCGTTTTTACGACAAAGGCGCTTACGGGCTTACCTGGATCGATGGCGACCTCGACCTCCTTGCCTTCCGCATCGATCGCTATTTCCGGCGCTGCGGCAAGGGGCGAGGGGGCAATCCGGGCGATGAAGTCGAGGAGGGCGGCGCTACCTACGTTTTTCGCGCCCGCGCCCGCGAAGGCGGGGACGACGCGGCCTGCGGCGAAGGCCTCGGAAAGGCCCTTGACCGTTTCCTCCTGGCTGAGTTCTCCCTCGCCGAGGTACTTCTCCATGAGTTCGTCGTCGCCTTCTGCTGCGGCTTCGAAGAGCTTTGCGCGGTACTCGGCGACGGTCGAGGCCATATCGGCGGGAATGGGCGCCTCGACCTCCTTTTGGTCGTGGGCGGCGGGGCGGAGGTAGGCTTTCTGGTTGAGCACGTCGACGACGCCCTTCAGCGCCGGCCCTTCTCCGATCGGGATGGTGATGGCCACCGGCGTCGCCTTGAATTTTTCGCGGACGTCGTCGAGCGCCTTTTCGAACGCGGCGCGTTCCTCGTCAAGCCGCGAAACGAAGAGTGCACGGGGCTTGTTTCGCTGATTCAGGCTACGCCAGAGCTTGATCGTTTCGATCTGGACGCCGGATTTGCCGTCGACAAGGAGGAGCGCGGTTTCGCAGGAGCGGAGGGCGAGAATCACCTCGCCGACAAAATCCGAGGAGCCGGGGGTGTCGATGAAGTTGATCTTGACGTCCTTGAGCGAGACGTGGGCGAGGGCCGCATGCACCGATATTTTGCGGGCTATCTCGTCCTCGCCGTAGTCGCTGACGGTTTTGCCCGACTCAACCGTCTCAGGCTTGCCGATCGCTCCGCCCTGAAAGAGGAGGTGCTCGAGCAAGCTCGTCTTGCCCGTGCCGCCGTGGCCGGCTATGGCCACGTTCCGGATGCAGTCGGTCGAATACGCCATAATCGCTCCTTACTCGAGGGTGTCAAGTTGGCTGTCCAGATGTATGGAAACCAAAAGGCCTCGGTATGGTAGAACTGCAAAAACTCGCTGTCAAGAAAAAACAGGCACGCGTGTCAAGCCCATTTTTTGTCGTTTTGTGTCAAAAACGAGAAAATGAGCGAAAATCCCCTGCATTTTAAGCATTCGATGCAGAGCGGAATGCCACGCGAAGGCCGCAGGGATGCAAGGCTTAAAGCCGCGCTTATTGACAGAGGCGGCACCCGGAGCGTAGTTTGTCAGTAGCGTAAACGGGACGTAGCCTAGGGGCTAAGGCACCTGGTTTGGGACCAGGAGATCGGAGGTTCAAATCCTCTCGTCCCGAAGTAGCCGGTTCACTAGACCGTGTCCGGGATCGTAGCTCAACAGGATAGAGCAGCTGCCTTCTAAGCAGCAGGTCGGGGGTTCGAGCCCCTCCGGTCCCGAACGATGAAGCCGCCTTATGGCGGCTTTTTCATTATAGGCCGTGGGGGGCTCGAACGCCCGCGTGCGCCGCGCGTTCTGCGCGGGAAGGCGGACAGGACGTCCGCCGCCAGCACGCGGGCGCGGCCCGGAGCGAGGCGGCAGGAGGCCGCCGAGTGAAGGGCGAGCCCCTCCGGTCCCGAACGATGAAGCCGCCTTATGGCGGCTTTTTCATTATAGGCCTGAGGCTTCGCGCGCGGAGCGTGCGATTGCGGCTAAGCGCATTTTCGAGGATACTAAAGCCCGTATGCCGCGTCATCGCCGCCACAGGGGCCCAAGCCAGGGGTTGGGCATTTTTTCGGTTTTTGCTCTCGCCCTCGTTAGCGCGACGGCGCTTCCCCTCATCGCTACCCTTCTGCTCTGGCGCTATGCCTACATGGGGAGCGCGACGCGCGCTCTTGGTCTTGCGCAAATCCGCGACGCCTTGGATGGAGCGGGGGAAGTCCTGGCCCTTTATCCGCCGCGGCTCGGCGCCGACGAGGAGCCCGCCCGCATCGCGCGTGCAAAGCGCCTGCTCACGGGGCTAATCCGCCGCTTTCGGGTGGGGACTGCCGCCTTGCCGCCGACCGAGGCGGCGGTCGAAATCGCGCTTCGTTCTTTCCTCGGCGCGCCGGACATTGTCTGCCACGATGGGCGCATCATCGATGGCACTGGGGTTGATATCGGCCGCCGCGACTGCGATGGAAGCTGGATCCTCGATGCCCCCTCCTGGGTGGCGCGGTGCACGCTTCTCTGGGATGGCGCCACCGAGGCGAATCGCCGTCTTTGGGCGAATGCCCCCGTACCCCTCCGCGCCGAGCGGGACGCCTCCAAGGCTGTGATTCGGGTGGGCAAGGAGGGCTATGTCTGGGGCATCACCGCGCTCGCGGAACCCGAGGGGCGCGCCTTTGAGTTTTTCCACCCCGAAATCGAGGCGGTCGAGGTCGCGGAGCTTTCGAACGCGCGTGGTGAGCGTGTCGGCGTCGAGATCGCGCGGCTCCGCGGCCTTTTGGGGAGCGCCGCAGCCCAGGATGCCGTGCGCTACGATTACACGTGGAAAAACCCCGGCGATCCACATGAGCGGCGGAAAATCGCGCTCCTTCGCCACTTTCCGGACTATGGCCTCGTCGTCTGCGCCGGACTCTACGAGGATGAGTATTTCCGCCCCGCCCAGACGGCGGAGCTGCTCTTCGTCGCCCTGGTGCTCGCTGTGGGCGGCATCGCCCTTGTAGCCTCGTTTGGCATTGTGCGGCGCATCAATGACGCCCTTGGGGGGCTTGCGCGCTTTTCCGAGGCGACTGCGAAGGCCGAGGCGCCCGCGCCTCCGCCCCCCCTTTCGGGTATCCGCGAGCTTGACCGGCTTGCGCGCGCGATGACCGAGATGGAGGCGCAGATCGTATCACGGCGTGAGGCGCTTGTCCGCGAGCTTTCCGAGAAAAACGCCCTCCTTCGCGAAGTGAACCACCGCGTCAAGAACAACCTATCGGTTCTTGCGGGCATCGTGTCGCTCCAGCTCGGCGAGGCGGTTGGCGCTGAGGCCCGGCGCGAGCTTGAGCGTGTCGAGGCGCGGATAGCCGCGATGGCGACGAGCTATCAGCAGCTTGTCGATGGAGGGGAGTACGCCTTCGTCGCCTTTGATGAGTACCTGCGGAGCGTCCTGGCCTACCATCAGGGCGCGCGCGCGGCCAGTCAAGCCGCGGTCGAACGAACAGAGAGCCTTGAGGCGCTCAAGCTCGGGCTCGAGGTCGCGGTGCCTTTTGCTCTCCTTGCGAACGAACTCATCGCAAACGCTTACGAGCACGGGCGCAGGCCGAACCGCGTTCCGCGCGTCGATGTGCGGCTTTTCCGCGCGGGCGAGGGGGTTGTCCTTGAGGTCGAAGACGCGGGGCCGGGGCTTCCCCCCGGCCTGCGCGAGGGAACGGGGCTTCTCCTCGTGCGCGCCTTGACCGAGCAACTTCGGGCTACGTTCAGCCTCGAAAGCCCCCTGAGTCCCGAGGGCGGCCTCCGGGCTCGCATTGTCCTGCCGCGTGTGGCCTAACCCAGCAGGAAGGCGGCAAAGATTGCGCCTTGCGGGCCTTTAAAGGCCGTGGGCGTGCTTTTCCGCCGCACGGCGCGCGAGAAAGGCCTCGAAACTCCGGAGGTTCCGATTGATGACCTGCTCGGCCTGAATCCCCGATGCGCGGATGAGGGTGGGTAGCTTCTCGAAGCGTCCCACCTGATCCTTATAGTGCGCATCCGTGCCGCAGGCGACAAGGGTGCCGATCTCTGCGCACAGGCGGGCGATTTCTCGGCAATTGGGCTCCGAGCCCGCGCGGACGCGGAATGAGCCTTCGTTGAGTTCGATGGCCTTGCCGTTCGCAAAGGCCGCAAGCACGACGGCGCGCGCATCGATGGGATACACGGGATTCCCCGGATGGGAGATCGCGTCGACCAAGGGGTGTTCGAGGGCGCGGATCAGGGCGAGGGTGTTGCCTTCGACGTCGCTTGGCGCAAGGCAGGCCTCGTGGAGGCCGGCAAGGACGAAGTCGAGGCGCTCAAGGTAGGCGTCGTCCAGATCGAGCCCCCCGTTGCGATCGAGGATGTTCGCTTCGACGCCCGTGAAAAAATAGACGCCGCTGATGTGCCGCGGGAGGATGCGGAGATTGCCGAAATGGTAGCGATGGGTCGAGCCCATCGCGGGGCCATGGTCGGTGAGGACAAAGCCGCGCACTCCGCGGCGGCGGGCGCTTTGTGCCATCTCGGCGACCGTGGAGTATGCGTGGCCCGAGGCAAGGCTGTGCGTGTGGGTGTCGATGGCAATGTGCATGGGTTCCTTTCCTGCGGGCGCAGGATTCGCGCGCCGCTTCCTTCATATACACCGAAAGGGCTATCGCTGTCATGAACGCATGCTTCCTTGCTCAGAAACCGGTTTTTGCTTGCTCCGCGCGCCGTACGCGGCATATACTCCTTCCTCGCAAGGAGAAATAGCATGAAGCGTACCATGATCGCGATGTGTGCCGTCCTCGCTCTTGTGGCAGGTAGGGTCCAGGCCGAGGGGCTTGATTTCGCGCTGAACGGCGTCCGTTTCAACTTCGCCCTCCTTCCGCTACCTGTGCCAACGGGCGCGGATGTCGAATTTCGCTACGGCCTTGCCGAGGTCGGGGCGCTACCACTCGAGGCTTCGCTTAGGCTTGCAGGCGGGTACGAGGACAAGCGCATCCTCCGCGATGCGCTCTCAGGCGACCCTGTCGCCGCGCCGACTGGCGGCATCGGAGAAGCGGGCGGCGAGCAGCGCTACCAGTCGCCCAATTTCCAGTGGGATGCAGGGCTCGTCATGGGGCTTGCGAAAAAGGATAAGGGCAACCTTATCGAGGCCTTTCTCCTCTATCGCGGCCGTTACGACTACTACGCCACGACGCTCTCCACCGCGGTGTTCAAGGACCTCAACGGGCTTTGGGGCACCTCGTTCATTACGGGGCTTGGCTACGATGCCGTTGAGCGGGATTCGCGGCGCGTCAAAACCGGGGCGGCTGCCGAGGTCTCATTCGAGTGGGGGCCCGCCATGCTCAACACGGCTCTCGGTCCCACCGATTTCTACCGCGTCGATGCAAAGGCGCAAGGCTACCTCCCCCTCTTCTCGCTCGGCCAGGCTGCGCATGACTCCCTAAACCTCGTTTCTGCCTATCTTGCAGGCTACGCGGGTGTCGATTACGCGGGTGGTAGCGCCGTTCCTGTGTATATCATGCAGAGTTTCGGCGGCCGCGACCTCCGCGACAGCCTCGGCGATTGTGTGCGCGGCTATCCCTCCCGGAGTTACGATGCCGCGCTCAAGACGGTTGCTAATGCCGAGCTCCGGCTCCTTGGACCCGCCCTTTTGGGCCAAGCCTGGTGCATGCCAATCGCCTACGCCTTTTTCGATATAGGGTATTATGCCGGTCTTCCCGGCGCCTCAAGCAAAAAGGACGCTTCCGGCACGATCATGTCGACGGGTGGCGGCCTTGTTTTCGACATCTTCGATTTCGCCTACCTCGGTGCCTACGCGGGGCTGAAAATTCCGGGCGCCGATCCGCTCTATGCCGTGTACGGCGAAACCGACAACATGTTTTGGAAGATATCCTTCCTTCTCCACTTCTAAGGCAAAGTCTTCGAGGCGAAGATCGAAGGGTTTAAGCGGGCTTAAAGCTCGCACCCATGGCCCTTTACGCTCCCCGCCCGGGCTGTGCCATGCAGCCCGGGTAGCGGCTATGCCGCCCGCGTGCGGCTCATACGCTCAGGTGCGTACGCATTCAGGTGCGTACCCTGTGTGGGCGTATATCGTGCGTACGCACTCAGGTGCGGGCGCGATGCCCACGAGCGAGTCCCATGCGCGGGGTTTGTTCGCGGGAGCTTTTAGCGGAATTTTGCTATTTCCCGCTGCACCAGGCTATCACAGCGTTCGTTGAGCTCGTTGCCTGCGTGCCCCTTTACCCAGGAAAAGCGCGGTTTCACACGCGCGACTATCGCGTCGAGCTCCATCCAGAGCTCCTGGTTTTTGACGGGTTTTTTGTCCGCGGTGCGCCATCCATTGCGCTTCCAGGTGTGGATCCAGGCGCCGATGCCGTTTTTCACATACTGCGAGTCCGTAAGGAGGTGCACCTCTGCGCCCGGGGCCTGCCGCTCCGCTTCCTCGAGCGCTGCGATCACCGCACGGAGCTCCATGCGATTGTTCGTCGTATTCGCTTCGCCGCCTGAGCCAACGGTCTCGGTGTCGCCGCGCCGCAGGACAAAGGCCCAGCCGCCCGGGCCGGGATTTCCGGAACAGCCGCCATCTGTGTAAATCTCGATGCTTTCCATGACGGCGTACGAGTATACGCGCCTTACGCGTGCGGGTCAATGCCGGCGCATGGCGCACAAAGACCCGTTCCAGAAAAAAGCCTAGAGGAAGAGCAAGGAGAGCTCAGGCAGGTAGGTTACGAGGAGGAGCACCGCAAGCTGAAGGAGAAAAAAGGGCCAGGATTCCTTGAAAATCTCCTTAAGCGGCTTTTTGAACGCATAGCTTGCGAGAAAAAGATTCATGCCGACGGGTGGGGTGAGGAAGCCGATGGCGAGGTTGAGAATGAACACAACACCGAGATGCACGGGGTGGAGGCCAAAGGACGCGCCGAGCGGAATCACGAGGGGTGCCGCGACAAGGATCGCCGAGTAGATGTCCATAAGGCAGCCCACGATGAGGAGGGCAAGATTGAGAAGGAGGAGAAAGGCAAACCTCGTGGCGGCCTTGGATGTCGCCCAGGCGGTGAAGGCCGCGGGAATTTCCGCGTCGATGAGGTAGAATGAGAGCCCCCGCGCGGCGGCGAGAATGATCAGCGTGCCGCCTATTACGACAAGGCTCTTTCGCATGGCGCCAATGAGCTTTACGAGGCTGAGCTCCCGCTTGACGAGCCCTTCGACCGTCGCAAGATAGAGGGCGGTGATCGCGGCTATCTCCGGGAGCGAGGCGAAGCCCGTGAAGTAAAGTCCCGCCGCGATGAGCGGCGTGAGGAGTTCGAGGGCGGCGGGCTTGAGCGAGGCGAGGGCGGCGCTGCGCGAAAAGCGGCGGCGCGGCACGCCGCTCCGGAGCGCCGCGTACACGCCGGCGCCGCACATGGCAAGCACGAGGATGAGGCCGGGGATGAGCGCGCCTTTGAAAAGCGAGGTGATGTCGAGACTCTTCCCCTCGCGGTAGATGAATTGCGCGTTGACGCCGTAGACGATGATGGCGGCACTCGGCGGCAAAAGGAGGCCGATGGCGCCGCTTCCGGTGACAAGTCCCCGCGCAAATCCCGGTTTGTAAGGGCCGGCCTCGGCAAGCACCCCCGCGAGGAGCCCTCCGAGGGCGAGGATTGTCACGCCGTTTGCGCCGGTGAAGGTCGTGAGAAAGGTACAGGCGAGAACTGCGGCGACCGCTTCTCCTCCGGGTAGCCAGCCGAGGAACTCGCGGAAGACCGCGACGAGCCGTGAGCCTGCGCCCGACTCTGCGAGAAAGAAGCCTGCGAGTGCGAAGAGGGGAAGGGCGGGAAGTGCGCCACCTTTAAGGAGGGCGTAGGCTTCGCTCGGTGCAAGCTCGATAAACGAGCCAGAGCCGCCGAGAAACAGCACCGCGAGGCCGCCGAGCGCGCAGAATATGGGCGCACCCGCGAGGGCGCCCGCGACAAGAAGTGTCCCGAGCGGCCAGGCGCCTGCCTTGAGCAGAGTCGCGGCTAAGGTTGAAAGTGAATCGAGGGCGGCAATGAGCCTGGGCGCCGTCATGCCCGCTTCGGCAACGATGGCGCCTGCGAGGTTGCCGATCGCGCTCGATGCGAGGAAGCTTCCCGCGACCGCACCTAGCCACGCTGTCAGCCGGCCGATGCCCTTCCCGCGCGCGAGCGCGAAGGCGAGCATTGAGGCGTAGCCGAAGGGCATCGCCGCGACAAGGAGGCGTTCGGGAATGACCCACACCTTTGCGCCTCGGTCGAAGGCCACGAAGACGAAGGAAAGGGAAGCCCAGAAAAACGCCGCGAGCGCGCCGCATTCGATTGAGCGGGCGAGTGAGGTTTTGAGGACCTCAGTCGCGCCGAGCGTCCAGCGCCGCGCCGGGGCTGAGGTGGCGGATGCCGCAACCCCGCCCTCAGTCACTGAGCCGAGCGAAAGCTGCCTTCCTTCCCGTGAGGCTACCGCGGCCGCGAGAAACGCAAGGACGAGAAGCGCGTGCTCGACGATTGGGCCGGTGATGGCGATGCCCCGCCAAAGGGTACGCGCAAGCGCAAGGTCGACGAGCGGGAGAAGGGCGAGCACCGCAAACGCAAGGATCGCGGGCCCGTCGAGGAGGATCCAGCGCGCCGCGGCGTGGATCTTCACTCCGGCCTTGTGCAGATCGCTGTGCATCGCGGCTTCAGTGTTTTGGCTGTCGCTCGGCGGCAAGCGCACGGTCAATTGCCTCGAGGAAATCGGCGGAGAACATCGCGGCGACAAGGCTCGTCCTGCGCTCTTCGAACACCGCGCTCCAGCGGCCATCAGCATCGGCGGGGTAGGGCGGTATCTTCAATCCCTCGCGGCGCAAAAAGGCTATGGCCTCCTCCTCAAGCTGCGAGCTCTCTTTGGCCATTTGCCGACCCACGGCGCGGGCCGCCTCCTCAAGTCGCGGTCGCACTTCGGCGGGTACCTTGTTCCAGCTCTGCTTCGTGAATACCACCGCTCCGACGAATGGTGCGACGCGGAAGGGGCTCATATAGGCGATCGAGTTCTTGAACTGGTCCCAAAAACTGGCGAGGAACACGGGGGAGATGTAAAAAGAGTCGATCGTGTTTGACGACAATTGCAGCGAGAGCGTCGAGAGGTCGCCCTTCACGGTGCGCGTCCCGATGCTCTGAAGGAGTTTCTGCGTCTTGTCCTCGCCGGGGTTGACGGACATGCGGGCCTTGGCGAGGTCCTCGGGATAGACGATGGGCGATTTTGAAAAAAAGCGTATCCAGCCCCCCTTCGCGATCGCGAGCATCACGTAGCGTTCGTCCAGCTTGCGCTTGATGAGGGGCTCAACCGCCTCGAGCACCGCGTCGTATTCTGCGTCGCTCCGTATAAGCGTGGGCAGGGCGAGTGCGAAGCTGTCCGGGCAGAGTTCGGCGACGCCGTAGGTCGTGATGAGCGCGCCATCGACGCCGAGGCGCATCTTTTGGAGGATGTCTGCGTCGTTCGAGGCCTTAAGACTCTGTGGAAAGACGATTTTCACCCTGCCAGACGATATGCGCTCGAAGTCGGCGGCGAGGCGGCGGAGGCCGTTCTCCCAGGGACTGTTGGGTGGAACATAATTTGCCACCCGGAGCGTCACCGTCTGAGCCGCAAGGGGGCGAGGGGCGAGGACGGCGAGGAGGAAGGCGGCGCACAAAGGCGCGATGGATGCGACGGCTCGTCGTGCGGCGTGGTTCATGGTTGTGCCTCCTCGGAAACTGTGAAGAAGTACCGTTCGGGATGTGCGAGGAGCTTCTCGGCCTTTTCCCGCGCGAGGGTGTTTGCAAGGCGCGATTCCGGGCGGAGGTCGGGATCGAGCGCGAGCGCCTTCGTGAGCGCCGCCTTGAATGCCGGGTAATCGTCGCGCGGCACGGTGAGGGCGAGCGCGTAGCTCACATGCACCGATGCGGAAGTTCCGTTCGAGTGCGCAAGGGCGCGGGCATAGGCTGCCTCCGCCTTTTCCACGCTTCCGCCGAGGTAGGGGGGGAGCGAGGCGTAGAGGTTCATAAAGAGTTCGTCTATCGCGCCGCCGTTCCAGCCGGGCGCAAGCTCGTCCGCCCGTGCAAGAAGGTCCATGGCTGTCTCTATGTTTTTAGCGCCGCCAAAACCGAGTGGGTTCACGGAAAAGGCACCGAGAAGAGCCGCTGCCGACCAGTAGAGAAGGGGGACATCCTCACGCGCATAACGCTGTACAAGGCGCGCACGCGCCTCGCGGGGGGCGGATAGGATGCCTGGAGCCCGCGACTCAAGAATAGGCTCGAGGAGCCGCGAGGCCCGCTTGAAGAGCGCTTCGGCGCGTCGCGAAGCGATGCGCTTTTCTTCGAACGCCTCGTCAGGAAGGAGGTCGGCGGGACCGATGACAAAGGCGCTTGCGTACATGACATAGAGCGAAGCGGTGGTGATGGCGGCGCTTCGGTCGTGGGGGAAGCCTGCAAGGGCGACTTCGCTCGCCTTGATGAGGACGGGGAGGGCGGTTTCCGCGATGATCGTATCACCTTCGGACAGAAACACCCGCTCGATGTTTCTCTGGGCGGAAAACAGCGCACACGAACCTACAAGCACGGCCGCAAGAAGCGAAGCGCCTGCGGCCAAGGCGCGGCCCGTCTTTGCGCGACCTTGTGTGCAAAGCCTCATCACAGGCCCATTATCGCGCCCCTCATTCAAGCTGTCAAATCATGCGCGCACTATGCGCGTATCCTCGCGCCGTCCTTTCGCGCCGCTCCTTTCCTTAAGGGCCTTGCCCGGCGCTTGCACGTCCACGGCCTTCGGCGCTACAGTCTCGCGCATGTTCAAAGAGTATGCGACGCTCGGCCCCTACCTCAGACGGTACCGCTGGCAGTATCTCGCGGGCATGCTCTGCCTCGTCGTCGTTGACGCTGCGCAGATCGCCCTTCCACAATTCCTCCGCCGTGCGGTTGACGAGTTAGCGTCGGGGAACTTCACGCTTTCCGGGATTCTCCGCATCGTCGCGGCCATGGTCGGCGTTGCGGCGGTTCTTTCTGTCGGACGCTTTCTGTGGCGCTACTTCATCCACGGTTCTTCTCGGAGAATCGAAACCGAGATGCGCGATCGGCTTTTCGGCCACCTGCTTGAACTGTCAGGTGGATTCTACCAGGCTAACAAGACCGGCGACCTCATGGCACGCGCCACAAACGACCTTGGCGCCATCCGCCAGGCCACGGGCATGGGGTTCGTCACCTTTTTTGACGGGGTCTTCATGTCGCTTGCGATTCTCGCGGTTATGTTCGCGCAGAATCCCGGCATTGCCCTCGTTACGATCGTCCCGCTACCTTTAATCACGCTCCTCATCATCGCGTTCGGCGGCATGGTCGGGAAGCGCTTCAAACGGGTGCAGGAGATCTATTCGCGCCTTTCGGAGATAGCGCAGGAAACCCTCGCGGGCATCCGTGTTGTCAAAGCCTTCGTCCGCGAGGAGCGCTTTGCCCGTGACTTCGCGCGGGCAAACGACGAATACCGCGGGGCCTCTATGGGGCTTGCCAAGATTTTCGGCCTGTTTTTCCCTCTCATCTCGTTTCTCTCCGGACTCACCACCCTCATACTCCTCTCGGCGGGCGGCAACGCCGTGCTCGGCAACAGGATGAGCGCCGGCGACCTTGTTGCGATGATCGCCTATCTTGAGATGCTTGTGTGGCCAATGATCGGCGCCGGTTTCACGGTCAACATGCTCCAGCGCGGCGCGGCGAGCCTTGCTCGTATCAACGAGGTGATGAACACAAAGCCCGACATAGCATCCATCCCCGGGGCCCGCGCCGAAAGCCCCGAAGGCTTTGTTGAATTCCGCGATCTTTCCTTCACCTATCCCGGCTCCGCGTCGCCCGCGCTCGAATCCGTGTCGGCGAGCCTTGCGCGCGGCAAGACGCTCGGCATTTTGGGCCGGGTCGGTTCGGGCAAGTCGACGCTCCTTAGGTTTCTGCCGCGGCTCATCGAGCCGCCCCCGGGTCGGGTGTTTGTCGGCGGACGCGACGTGCGGGACTACGAACTTGCGGCTCTGAGACGTAGCTTCGGCTTCGTCCCCCAGGAGTCCTTCCTCTTCTCCGACACGATCGCGGCCAACGTGCGCTTCGGCGTCCCGGAGCTCTCTGAAGAACGCTTTTGCCGCGTCGTCGCCGTCGCCGCAATCGACCGTGACGTTGCGGGATTCCCCTCTGGCTGGAATACGATAGTCGGCGAAAAGGGGCTTACGCTCTCAGGCGGGCAGAAACAGCGCGTCGCGATCGCCCGCGCCCTCGCTCTCGATCCTGAGATCCTCGTATTCGATGACGCACTCTCGGCAGTCGATGCAGAGACCGAGGATCGCATCCTCTCTGCCCTCCTCGAAGAGCGGCGCGGCAGGACCAATATCATCGTGTCGCACCGCGTCTCCACCCTGCGGCACGCCGACCTCATCATCGTGCTCGACGGGGGCAGGATCGTGCAGCAAGGGCCGCACGAAGCGCTCATCGCGGACGAAAGCGGCTTCTATGCGGAGATCGCCCGGCTCCAGGAACTCGAGCGGGCCGTGGAAAGGGGGGAGTAGCCATGGCGGACTTCTTCGAATCGGACGAGGTCACGAAGGGTTACGACTCCCGCATCGTCGCCCGCATTATGGGCTACCTCAAGCCCTACGCCCTTCTCGCGGGACTGGCAGTGCTCGCTCTCGTCATAGGGACTGCTGGCGAGCTCTACGCGCCGGTCCTCGTGAAGCGGACGGTGGACGATGCGCTCATGGTATCCTGGTTTGCTGTTGATCCCCGTGTGGCGGAAGGCCCCCACGGGCAGGCCCTCGCCCTTACGCCCGATGACCCCGTCGTGGGGGGCAGGGTCTACCTCAAGGCGAGTAGGCTCGGCAGGCTTTCGCGGACCGAACGTGCGGCGCTTGAGCGCGAGGGCCTCCTTGATCCTGTGCCCTGCTACCTTGCAGACATCGGCCCCGGGGATAAGGTCGCGCGCGAAGCGGCAGAGCGGGCCGCCGCGCGCGGGAAGCTTGTGCTCGACGGCCGGACCGGTGTGATCCCACTAGCCGAGCTAAAATCGCTCCCCGCGGCTGATGCCCGTGCCCTCCGTGCCCGGGATGCGCGGATTGTTTCGGCCAACGTGCTTCTTCTCTTTGTGGCCCTCGCCGCGGTGCTCGCCGCTGCATTCGTCCAGACGGTCGTCTCGAACCTCATCGGCCAGCGCGTGATGAAGGATCTCCGCATGGAGCTGTTCCGCCACACGTCGACGCGCTCCCTCGCCTTCCTTTCGCGCCAACCCGTCGGCCGGCTTGTCACTCGCATGACGAGCGACGTGGAGACTATCAACCAGTTCTTCACCGATGTTGTGTCCGCTTTTCTTAAGGATGCGACGCTCATGGCCGGATCGATAGTCGTGCTCTTCGCGCTGGATTGGCGCCTCGCACTCGCTACGCTCGCCTCGCTACCTCCCGTCGCGGTGATGACGGCGGTGTCGCGGAGAAAGGCACGAGACGCGTTCCGTCGCCAGCGGACCTGGCTTTCGAAGGTCAATTCGTACCTTGCCGAGCGCATCGCCGGCATGTCCGTCGTTCAGCTCTTCGCACGCGAGGGCGCGAGCCTCCGCGAATTCGAGGAGAAGGACCGGCAGCTCATGCGCGCTAATCTCGGTGAGATGTACGTGTTCGCGACCTTCCGCCCGCTCGTCGACCTCTTTTCGAGTGTGTCGACGGCGGTGATCATCTATGTCGGCGCCTCGATGCTCAAGGCGCACATTCTGTCGCTTGGAACGCTCATCGCGTTCATCAATCTCATTCGCATGTTCTACGCCCCCGTGCAGGACATCTCGGAAAAATACACCCTCCTTCAGAGTGCCATGGCGGGCGGCGAACGCGTCTTCAAGCTCCTCGACTCGGACGAAGCCATCCCCGATTCGCCGCGATGTGCGATGCCTAAGCCCATTCGCGGCGCTATAGAATTCTCGAAGGTGCACTTCTCCTACAAGGACGGCGAGCCCGTCTTGCGCGACCTTTCGCTCAAGGTGGATCCGGGCGAGACGCTCGCCATCGTCGGGCCCACGGGCGCAGGCAAGACAACTATCGCGAACCTCCTTACGAGGCTTTGGGACGTCGATTCGGGGGAGATCACGCTCGACGGCGTTCCGCTCCGCGACCTCCCGCTTAAGGACCTCAGGCGCGCGGTGCAGCCCGTGCTCCAGGAGGTGTTCCTCTTTTCGGGCACGATCGAGGACAATATCTGCCTGGGCGATGAGGTGAGCCGCGAGCGGATGCGCGAGGCCGCGGAGGCGGTGCACGCCGATGAGTTCATCGAGCGCCTCCCTGAAGGCTATGCGACGCGGCTTTCGGAAGGCGCTTCAAACATATCCGCAGGGCAGCGCCAGCTCATTTCGTTCGCCCGGGTTCTTGCGCACGATCCGCGGGTTATCATCCTCGACGAGGCAACGAGCTCCGTCGACACGGAGACCGAACTCATGATCCAGCGCGGTCTTGAGGCGCTCCTTGCGAACAGGACGAGCATCGTGATCGCGCACCGTCTGTCCACGATCAAGCACGCGGACCGCATCGTCGTGCTTTCAGGCGGGCGCGTCGCGGAAGCGGGACGGCACGAGGAGCTTCTTGGCGCACGGGGGCTGTACTGGAATCTGTACCGGCTCCAGTACGGCGGAGGCGAGACCGAGCGCGCCGCCCCCTGACCATACGGCCCCGCTCGTCTAGGGAAGCGCCAGCGCCGCCGCGGCGAGCGCGAGGGCGCCGATCGTGAGTGCCGCGTCGCAACGGCGAAGTGGCAGCTCGGGCAGCGTCCGGGCGGGCGAGTAGGAGCGGAGCTCGAGGGCCTCGGCGGACAAAAGGGCGCCGCGCAGGCAGTTTGCGATAAAACATTCAAGGAGTGCTATCGCGGCGCGAAGCATCGCGCCGCGCCCGCTTTTTCCTCCGTAGCCCCGCGCCAGCGCCGCTTCGTGCGCGCGTTCGTAGGTCGCAAAGCAGCGGGGAATGAAGCTGAGCGCGAGGCTGAGGTAGAGGCCGGGATCGACGTCGCCACGACGAAGGATCCGGCGCGCCGATCGGCTTGCAGCCGCGGCGAGCTCCTCGGCGCTTGTCGAGCGGAAATAGGCTTCCGCGAAGACGAAGACCGCCGCGAGCCGGGCAAGGTAGATAGCCGTGGCGCCGAGCTCAGACCATGCGAAGAGCCGGCCGTCCCCGGGGGCCACGACCCGGAAGGCGGCGACGAAAACGCCGAGCGGGACAAGGAATCGCGCGTTGTGCGCAAGCGCCTTAAGCCCCTCGCGCATCCGTGGGCGGAAGGCGCCAGAGGCCGCGAGGCCCACTGCACCTGCCGTCCCGAGGAGGAGGAGTCCCGCCAGGTTCGCATGGGCCGTAGCAAGACAGAGCGCAAGGAGCGAAGCGAGCTTTGCAAGCGGGTGGAAGTGGCGCGCGGGGTAGTCGCCCCAGCTGAACTGAAAGGGCGCTAGCTGAGCCATGTGAGCTCCTCAAGCCGCGCTCCGCCGCGGAAGGGATCGCGCAGGCCGAGTTCCTCGAAGCGTTTGGGGCCAAGCCCTGTAGGCGGGCCGTCATAGGTGACCCTTCCTGCATCCATCACGGCAAGGCGCGTGGCGTGCGCGAGGGTTTTCTCAAGTTCATGCGTTATCACGACGATGGTCCGCCCGCTCTCGTGGAGGGCGACGATGACACCGAGCACGCTACGAATCGCGGGAAGGTCGAGGTTGACAAAGGGTTCGTCGAGGATGACGCACTCGGGGCGCATCGCAAGGACGCCGGCGATTGCAAGGCGGCGTCGCTCTCCCCCGGAGAGGCTGTCCGGCCGCCGTTTCTCAAGGCCGCCGAGCCCGACGATGAGGAGCGCCTCGCGCGCCCGCGCTTCGACCTCGCTCCGCGCAAGGCCCAGATTTGCAGGACCGAAGGCCGCATCCTCAAGGAGGGTCTGGCCGACGATCTGCGCATCGGCGTCCTGGAGGACAAGCCCCATTGTCCGCCGCGCGGCGGATGGATCCGCACTCACGGACCTGCCGCGGCACAGCACGCTTCCTGCGCTCGGCTTCGCAAGGCCCACAAGATGGCGCGCAAGGAGGCTCTTCCCCGAGCCGTTACGCCCCGCGAGGACGAGGAAGTCCCCCTCCTCAAGGCGCAAAGAAACCGAATCGAGCCCCCGTCCGCCGTCGGGAAAGCGGTGGACGAGGCCCTCGACGCGGAATAGCTCAGCCATGCGCGGCTTCCGTCGCGTCAGGATCGGCTCCGGGGCGCGGAGCCTCGCGCCGCGGCATGACGCGTTCGACGATGGGGGCGATCCTTCCTGCGAGCGGAACCGCCACCGCAATTTTGAGCGCGTCGCCGGGAATGAAGGGGAGGAGGCCTCCGGTCAGCGCCTTGGCCCAGCTTCCCCTGATCGCGGTTTTGAGCCAGGGGACGCCTACGGCGTAGATGACGGCAGTGCCTACAAGGAGCGCAAGGAGATCCCGCCACCAGCGCCGGCGTCCGCCCGCTGCGGAGATTGCACCCATCGCGAAAGTCGCAGGCAGGTAGCCGAGAAGATAGCCGCCCGTGGGCCCCGCGAAGCGGGCGATCCCTCCCGTCCCGCCTGAAAATACCGGAAGTCCGAGGGCGCCCATCGCGAGGTAGAGGAGCACAGCCGCAAGGCCCCAGCGTGGTCCGAGGAGGAGGGCCGCAAGCATGATGAAGAGATTCTGGAGCACGATCGGTACGGGTGTCCCCGGAAGCGGCACAGCGATGTAGGCGCCCACCGAGATGAGCGCCGCAAAGACGCAGGCAAGCGCGGCTCGAGGAAGGGTAACGCGGGATGTCATGGTGCATGCTCCTTTGAGACAATATGAGCTTCAGCGCTACGGCACGCGGTGCGGCCGCCGCTCGGGCGTTCGACAATGAGGCGTCCCTCGTCATCAACTCCGAGTGCGCGGCCGAGCGCAGAACCGTCAAAGCGGGAGGCGACGAGCTTTCCGGGTGTCGAGGAAAGTCCGTTCCAGGCCGCGGCAAGGCCGGGCCATTCAAGGTCGATCGATTCGAGATGGTCAAGGAAGGCGGAAAGCACCGTGCGGCGCTCGGGCCTCGGTCCCGGGAGTTCGGCGAGCGATAATGCGCCGTCACCCGGCGCGCGGTTCCACACGTTGACGCCCAGGCCGAGCTCGATGAGCCGCACCGAGTCACCCTCGGCGAGGTACTCGACGAGAATGCCCGCCACCTTTCTCCTAGCGAGGTAGAGGTCATTCGGCCATTCGAGCGTGAAGGGTTCGCCCGAAAGCTCTCGAAGCGCTTTGCAAAGCGCTATTCCGCCTGCAAGGCTCGCGCGCTCGGCGCGCCAGGGCTCGGGCCGCTGTGCAAGGACTATGGTCGCGAAGAGCCCGCCCGGCGGCGAGTTCCAAGGCCTGCCCCGTCTGCCACGGCCCGCAGTCTGGGTTTCCGCGACAACGATGTGCGCGCCCTCGGGCTTTCGGAGTGCGAGCTCGAGGGCTCGTTCCATGGTCGAATCCGTGCGTTCGAATCGCACGACGCGCGCCTCGCGTCCCGGGAATTCCCAGGGATAGAGAAAATCCCCGCCGCCCAGAAGCCGGTAACCGGAGTGTCCCGACTCTATCGCATATCCCGCCTCTTTGAGCGCCTCGATCTGCTTCCAGATCGCAACGCGGCTTACCCCGAGCGCCTCGGCGAGTCTGTCCCCCGAAACAGGGTCGGATCCGGCGCGGAGCAGCGCAAGAATGCGGCCGCGTGCAATAGCACTTTTGTTAACCATCTAGTCAAGATGGTTAACAAAAGGAGCGATCGCTGTCAAGCTATTCCGCAGGCCCGTGACCGATATTGTGACGCCTTAGCAAAAGTACTACAATCCGCCAAGGAATTCCCGCCGCTCAAGCTCCTCGACCGATTCCCGCGCCGCGCTTCCCTCGCGGAGCTTCTGATAGACCTCGAGGTCGAGGTAGCGGAGCGTGAGAGGACGTTCGAGCGCGACGCGGGTCGATTCGTCCTCCCAGCGCGATTCGCGCGGATCAAGGAGGGCGGGCGGCCCGTATTTCTGGGAAAGGGTCGTGAAGATCGAGTAGTGGTCCATCTTCGCGGGATTCATCGCGACGATGATGACCCAGAGCTTCCCCTCGTAGAACTGGAAAAAGGCGCGTTTTACGAAGGAAAGACCGGCGGCTTCGATGAGGCTTTGGTTTGGCGATGGAAGGAGGGTTACGTCTTCGGGGCCCCGGTATTCGAATAGCTCGTCCGCGGAAAGGAGCGCATCGACTTCCTCCTTGCTCATCCCAAGTTCGATACCACGAAAGCCGCGCGGAAGCGTGCCTGGTTTTGCCGTCGCCGCTGTTTGACCGGGGACGGCCGTCCCTGCCGCTGTGCGGGCCGCCTGCGCGACTGAGCCCGTGGTCGCCGGCTGGGCCCAGCTTGCGGCGGGTACGATGGTGAGCGCCGCGGCGAGGGCGGCCGTCGTGAGCGCGCGGGGGCTCGTCATGTGTCGCATATTGTTCACCTCACCGAGAGAGCGCGATGCTCAGGGCTGTCGAGAGCTTGAGTATCTCCTCGTTGCCCTTGCGGACGCGCGAGGCGAGTATGGCCGCGATGCGCCGCGTGAGTTCAAGGCCGAGCCGCGGCTCGCGGGCGCACAGCTCGT
Organism: Spirochaetota bacterium; assembly: GCA_029265615.1. Lineage (GTDB taxonomy): Bacteria > Spirochaetota > Spirochaetia > Treponematales > Rectinemataceae > JAEUJG01. The sequence goes on along the minus strand of JAJUIB010000012.1, from coordinate 62,873 downwards.
CGTAGTCCTTTTTTGCGATTTCGTAGAGCACGCAGGGCGAGGCCGTCGTGACCGTCGCGCTTCGCGGCTCAGGGCCGAAGAGCGCCATCTCACCGAAGACGGGGGCGCAGGCGGCGCTGATTCTGGTCATCGATTTGTCCGCTCGGGCGAAGTCGCGCGCGCCGAGCTTGAGCGTGAGGTTCTTGGTTACCTCAACCTCGCCCTCGGCGAGGATGTAGAGGGTTTCCCCCGCTTCGCCTTCACGCATGACCACCTTGCCTGCGGGGACTTCAAGTCTCTTTGCCACATTGAGTATCGCCGCGACCGAAGCCTCGCCGAGCCCCGAAAGGAGTCCCGAAGTCGCAAGCCGCACCGTCTCCGCCGCGCGATGAGCCATGCCCCCTCCTAGCCGATGACGAAGGCGATGTCGCCCTCGCGAATGACGTGGTCGGGACCAGGCGCAAGCGCAAGCTCGCGCGCGCCCTCGGTCTCGGCTTCGAGATCGATCTCCGCTTCGGAGAACTTGCGCCGTATGAACGCGTCGATTGCGCTTGAGTCATCGGAGAGGAGGTCATGGAGGGACACGCCCCGGGCGGTGGAGAGGAAGCCGACGAGGACGCCCTTGCCGTTTGCGAGGAACCAGGGCGCCGCCTCGGCGAAGGTCTTGCCGATGAGCGAAGGCGGGACGACCATCTCCTGAAGGTGCGGCCCGTCAGTATTTGAAAGGAGCCGGGCGGCGGCGGTGGGGAGAGCGGCGGAAAGCGAACCAGCGGACAGGAGGAAGCCCTCGATTGCCCCGACGACGACGACGTTGTCCACCGCCGCGCGGCGCAGGTGCTGTTCGCTTTCAGGTCGCAGAATTTCTGCACTAAGCGTCGCTTCGCGGTTCACCTCGCGGAAGGCGAGACAGCCGAGGACGGTGCGCTCGTCCGCGTTCGCGGTCGAGTTGCCGCCCGAAGCATCAGGCAAAAAAATTGCCGCCTGAGCCGTCTTAGCCGCCGCCCGCTTAAGGACCGATTCCTGGGTAAAATCCCCGCGCACGAAGCGGAGGTCGAGGCCGGGGAATTTTGCCTTGAGCGCATCGAAGGCTTCCGCCTCGATCCAGTTGACGAGGGCGATCGGTTTCGCGCGTGTATCGGGCGAAGACTCAAGGCCGCGGAGCACGGCTTCCGCGTCCGGGTTCCAACCGCAGATGACGAGGTGATTTTTGACGCGAAGCTCCTGCAAACCTTTGCCCTCCCTGATGCGTCGTTCGACGAAGATCGACGCCACCGTTCCCGAAATGAGGGATGTGAGCACGATCCCCGCCAGAATGAGCAGCGTCGCGATTCCTCGCCCGAGGTCGGTGACGGGGTAGGTGTCGCCGTAACCCACGGTGCCGATGGTCACGACGGCGAACCAGATGCCGTCGAAAAATCGCTTGAACATCCCATCGTCAGCGCCGCGTTCCACGAAATAGACGAGGACCGCCGCCGCGAGGACGGCGATGACAAAGACCGCAAGGAGCGCGGGGAGGCCCGACCGGGCGATGTCGCCGTAGAGCCGCGCGTAGAGCCTGCGCATCTCGCGTAGCATTTTGCGCAGTGCTTCGCGCCGCGTTTCGCGCCGCCGAACGCGCTGCCGCCCGCCTTCCTGCGCATGCCCTCGAAGCTGCATGTGTCTTTCCCCGTCGCGTCGCATGACGTTCTTGTTCACGGTAGATTATCGGCGAGCGGTGCGCGATGCTTTCGCCCTTTCCGCATCGACGGCCGCCAGTGTATATAGAGATATGCGTTTCCCCTTCGAGGCGGGATCCGAGCCCCGGGTCGTCGCGGCCGATGATTCCCTCGTCGCGGTGTATAAGCCGCCACGGCTGCACTCAGCGCCCCTTCCAGGAGGCGGCCCTTCGCTTGCCGCCTGGGTTTTCGAGCGCTTCCCCGACGCGGCTCTGCGCGATGGCGCGCTCGCGCAGGGGGTGGCGCCGGAAGGCGGTGCCCTTGCGGTGCGGGTTGCGCGCGAAGGCGGCCTCATCCACCGCCTTGATTACGAGACCTCGGGGCTTGTGCTCTTCGCCCGAAATGAGGCTGCGTTCGCAGGGTTCCTCGCCGAACAAGAGGCCGGCCGCATTGAGAAGGAGTATCTTCTCTGCGCGCGACCTGCGCCGCATGCGGAGGGTTTATGTGGTTCCCGGCCGCCTTGTGGCACGCCCCTAGGCCTTGAGCCGGAGGTCTGGCAGCAGGCGCTCGCCGAGGCGCGGGGGGCCTTCGATCGCGGGCGCGAGGAGTCAGTTTTTGCTACGTTGTCTGGGCTTGCCTCGCTTCTTGCATCCCTTGCCGCCGCATGCCCCCTCGTCGAGTGCTATTTCCGTCCCTTTGGGCCGGGGGGCGCCCGCGTCGCCTGTGTCGCTGAGGGTGTCGAAAATGCCAAGCGGCGCGGTGCGCCGCAGCGACGGTATGCCACCTACCTCCTCGAGGCGGAAGGCCTGCGCTACAACGTGGGCAATAACCTCCGCGAGGACCTAAAGGCCGCGCTCGCTCTCCGCGTGCGCCTTTTTCGCGGCTTTCGCCACCAGATACGCGCCCAGCTTTCCTGGATCGGCCTTCCGCTCGTCGGCGACACGCTCTATGGCGGCGCGGCGGCGCCCCGGCTCATGCTTCATGCAAGCCGTGTCTCCTTTTGGCATCCCGTCACAGGTACGATGACGAACATCACCTGCGAGGGAAACGTTGCTTTTTCGCCGCCGCTCAGGTAGGCTCTTACTAGATATGGCTGAACGGTCGGTTTTCGATAGCCTCGTCGCCGAACTTTCCGTTGCCGAGCGGCGCGAGCTCCTCGAACGGATACGCTCGGGCGCGCGTGTGTCGCTCGAGCCGCTTTACGGCGCCGAATCCATTCCGCCGCCTGAGCGGAGGGCGGCGCGAGTCGCCGAGCTCGGCTTTCTTAGGCGCGTGCTGCTCTTTTTCCGCCGCCTCTTTTCGGGAAAGAGCCTTGAGGATCTGCTTGCCGCGGACGAGCTCAAGGCGATCGCGCACCGCGTCGAAAGCCGCGCACCCGGGCTTGTCGACTATCGGCGCGGCCTCCTTCTCGTCGGCTTCCTCGAGGAGCTCAAGCGCCTCCGTGATGCGGCGCGTTTTTTTTACGAGGTGCTCGACCGCAGTGTCGAAAAGGACAAGGGTGCGTTTTTCGCGTTTCTCGGCCAGATTGAGCTTCCCGAGGCGAACCGTCGACTCCTTGAGGAGACGGATCCCGCCGTCTACGCCGCGGCACACCCGGAACTCCGCGACGAGAACCTCCGCTCAGAGCTCTTTGAGCTCTTCGAGAGTATCATCCAGTCGATCCCCGAGGAGCGGAAACGGGCGATGTACCATGATGTCCGTAGCCTCCTCTTTCTCAAGCGTCTTTCCGGCTTCCTCTTCGAACGTTTTATCCAGGCATTCAGGCCCGGTCTCTCGCCCTCTGGCGGTTCCGCTGCCTCCTTTGCGGAGACGCGCGAGCTCCTTGCCGATCTTGGCGATATCGTCTACTCGCTTGCCGTTCCCCCCTCCGCCGAGCTTCTCGAGGCGCTCTTTGTCTTTGCGGAGCGGGATGAGCTTGCGCGGAGGCCGGCCGAGGAGGCGGAGGCGCTCATCTCAGGCGACCTTGCCAAGGCCGAGGAGGCGCTTGGCCGCATCCGCGCCTTCAATGCCCAGGTGCCTCTCGGCGAAATCCTCAGGCTTGCCTCCGAGGATCCCGAAGCCGCACCGCGCGAGCTTGCAGGTGGCGAGGACTGGCTCGCCGTCTACAAGGCGTTTTGGCGCGAGCGTATCGACACGCGGCTTGATGAGTATCGCGAGGAACGCCGCTACCGCGCCCTCGCCGAGGAGATAGCCGCCTTTGTGGGGCACGCGGGACTCCGCAATTTCGATCACCTATCGCGCGAAGAGCGGCCTGGGCTTCCACCTGTGCGGCTCGAGCTCGCCCTTTCCTTTTTGGACGGGTTTTACCGCGGCCCCTTTCTCGCCGAAATCAACCGGCCCCTCAAGCTCGTGCTCGTTGACGGCGAGTTTTACCGCAAGGAAAATCGGGTCGAGTTCACCGACGCCTATAACACACTCCTGCGACTTTCCGAGGAAATCCTCGCCCTCGACGCTCGCCTCGCGCCCGAGGGCGATCTTGGCGGGGCCTGGAACCAGGCGCAGTTCGAGGTGGCGCCGCTTGCTCTCAAGCGGCGCAAGCTCCAGAACGCCGCCCGCGCGGCCGACGAGGAGGCAGAGCGCATCGTCCGGCGGGCGGGGGCAGCACTCCTATCCCTTGTCCGGGTGCTGCGGGGCATACTCAAGGGCGAGGCGGGCGGGCGCTATGACTCGCTGGCGAACCTCTCGTCGATCGACGGTCGTGCGAATAGGGAGTTCCTCAAATCCCTGTCGCTTGCGAAGGATCGCGCCGAGCGCGCCCACGCGCTCCTTGCGGCGCTTTCCGGCCTTGATCTTGGCGGGGATGCTTGAGGCTCCGATGATCGTCAAACGCCTTGATCGAGCAGACGTTGAACGGCTTACGCGACCCGCCGCGCTGCGCTTCCGCTTTCCCGCTTCCCCTGGGGGCGTCTATGCCGACCGTGAACCGGTCGCCATTTTGTCATTAAGGAGCGAAGGCGACATGAGCTACGAGGACACAGGTCCCGGTCCGGCGCGTCTTCGCTTTCTTTCGGAGCTCGGCATTGCGCCGCACCGGGTCTTTGGGCTCACTCTCGCGCATTCCCGCCGCGTGCACTTCCCCCTCGAGGATGGTCATGCCCCACCATCGGAGGGGGCGGACGGCCTCATCCTGCGCGATCCAGCCTACGCTGTTTCGGTGACGGTGGCGGATTGCATGCCCATATGGCTCCTTGATCGGAGCTCGGGCGCATTCGGCGTCCTCCATTCGGGCTGGAAGGGCACAGGCATTCTCGAGACGGCCCTGGAGGCGCTCCGCCTGCGGTACGGCACGCGGCCAAGCGAGGTGGCGGCTATTTTCGGGCCGGCGATCGGCGTCTGTTGCTATGCGGTTCCCGACGAGCGCGCCCTTTCCTTTGCCGCCTTGTTCGGCGCCGCGGCCGCACCGCGCCGCGGGGGGCAGGCCTATCTCGATCTTCGCGCCGCGAACCTCGCCCTCGCCCAGCGTCTTGGTCTCGGTGCGGTGCTCTCCGTGGAGCTGTGCACCGTATGCACGTCCGAGCTTGGCTCGTATCGCCGCGAGGCTGTTCGCGAAGGCGCTCGTGAAGATGTGGCGAATTTCACCCGCATGCTCGCGCTTGCCGCTGTGCTACCTTGAGCGCCTCCTTCATTCGCACCCGCAAACCCACGCTGCGCGGCCACTCAAGCGGCTCTGAGCGCTGCCCGTCGCGCCGGGAGGCCGCCTTCAGGCGAGTGGCCTTGCGGGAAGGCCCTCGCCCGCGTTAGGCTCGTGGCATGACGCTCGGTGAATTTGTCCGGCACTACCTTCGTTCGCCGCTTGGCATAGGTAGCCTCCTCGCGGGGCCGCTTGCGGGGCTTGTAGTCGGGGGGCTCGGACTCGGGCCCGGTCTTGTGGCTTTTGCGGTGCTTGCCGCGCCACTTGCCGCCTTCGGCCTCGGCCTTGTATCCGGGATCGGCCCGCGCGCCGCTGCTCGCGAGGCGGAAGCCGCCATGGCGCGGCAAAATCGCGTGGAGCTTGAGGCCGCGTCGCTCACGAGGCGGCGCCTTTCTGCCCTTAGGATCGTCGAGCCTGAAGTCGCCGCGGCGCGCGACCTCCTCGTCCTCGAAGCGGGGCGGTATCTTGAGGCCGCTCTGGCTACGCAGTCCCGCGACCCAGAAGCCGACGCCGCGCTCGAAGAGGCGCAGGCGCTCATCGACGCCTGGCTCCACGAGGCAGACGAATCTGCGACCGAGCGCCGCTTCGGTCAGGCTGACACCCACCCCTTTCCCGATGCCGCAGCCCGTGTCGCCGCAGAACTCCGCGAGCGCGCCACCTTAGTCGCTCGCGCCCGCGAGCGTGTTTCAGGCCTTCCCACCTTTGTCGACCGCGTTGCCGCAGAAGAGGAACTTTCATGAAGCATCCAGGTCGTACCCTGTCCGCCGTCCTTGTCGCGGCAATTCTCGCCCTTGCGGCGGCGGAAAAAGTCGCCGCCCTTTCAGCCGACCTTGTGCGTTCCGACATCACCCTTGTCCTCAGGCCAGATGGCAAGGCGGCCATTGCCGAACGGCTTGAATGGCATGCTTCGGGCGGGGCGATGCATGGTTTTTACTACGAAGGTCTCCCCTTCGAGCCCGTCTGGGACGCCGAACGCTGTTTTGCGGATCTTCCCGATGGGAAGCGCCACCCCCTGTCGATCAGGCGGCTCGGATCAGGCCGTTTTGACGTTCTTCTCGCAGGCGGCAAGGGCTTTTCCGGCACCGCCTACTACACACTCACCTATGGGGCCGATTTCGCCGCATCACGCCTCATCGGAACGACCGTCGCCGCCTCAAACGAACGCCTTGTGTATTTCGACTGGAGCCCGCCCGCCTGGGACGAAGCCCTTGTTTCGCGCACCGTGCGCCTCGTCCTGCCGCGGCCTACTGCCGGGGCGACCCTCGATGCCGACACAAAGGCCGCTATTCCCCTCCTCACCGAACGGCACACGGTGGATGTCAACGCTGAAAATAAAATCGATTGGTACGGTAGCCCTGGTGCCGACGAGCGCTACTATCTCACCGCACTTTTTTTTCAAAAGGCCCCTTCGGCCCGGCAGGGGCAGCGGCTGGCTATCTATTTTCCGGAGGGCTACCTCGATCTCGGTGGAGCGACGCTCGCCGCTGCGGAAAAAGGCCCTGGGAGCGGCGAGCGGCATGTGGACGAGGCGTCTGTCGGAGACTCGAAGGCGCTCGGCGCGCCTTCGTCGCCGTCGGGCGCTAGGCCTGCGCGAACCCTGGGGAAACAGCCGCTTGTCGCGGCGCTCCTCATCCTGAGCCTTGCTGGAGCGGCACTTGCGCTCTATATGGCCCGGCTTTCCGCATTTCGGAAAAAGCGGCGCCTTGTCAGCGAGCTCAGCTGGGCGGGCGACTCGTGGATGCCTCCGCGGCTGCTTGTTGGCTCATACCAGGTGCCCGGCAAGGTGGCCGAAAACCTCCATCCGATCGAGGTCGCCCTCCTTATGGAGCTGCCGCTCCCCCGTATCGTCGCGATCATGCTCGAAGGACTTGAGCGACAGGGAATTGCGCACCTCGTCGAGGAAAATCCCTTGCGCATCGAACTGCAATCGGCGGCCCGTGCGGAAAGCGACTACGAAGAGGCCTTTCTCGCGGCCTTCGACGCAGAAGGGCGTGTCCTTTCGGGGCTCATGGCCGATTTTTTTGAAGAGGCGATCAAAAGACTCCAGGAGAAGGTCTGGGACTGCGACATCGAGGCGACGAAGGCCTACTACCGGAGGCGACTTGCAAAGCTCGATGAAGCCGAACGTGCCGCGGAGGCGGCTGAGACAGGGAGCGAGCACAGTCTGGGCCTGCCTACGGCCACCGCGCCGCGCACCGGCGCGCAGGATTCCACCTGGGGATATTGGGCAGGCTATGTAGCCATCCAGCGCCACCCGGAACGGCATGCGCTCCTTGCGCTTCCGCGCGAATTTTCGACGGGCTATGCGGAGTTCATGCGGAGTGCCGCGTGTTTTTCTGGATGTTTTTCCCCTCCTGGCGGTACGATCGATGCGTGTTATTCGGCCTGCCATAATGCCTGTCACGACGCCTGCCATTCCGCCTGCCATTCAGCTTGTCACTCGGCCTGCCATTCCGCCTGCCACTCCGCTTGTGTTTCTGGCGGTGCGCACTGATGCGCGGTCTCTTTTGCCGGGATCGCTTTGCTTCCGGCATCACGGATGGTGCGCTCGCGGCGAGGCTTCTCCGGCTTGAGAGCATCTACCGCGCGCTCAAGCCTTGGATGCTTTTCCGTAGCGCAGATGCCGTACTCATCCTGCCGCCGAACCGCGTGTATAAGCTGGGCGGTTCCGGTGCGGATGTCCTTGCCTTTCTCGAGAAAGGCGGCTCGCTCGCTACCATCCCAGGCATGGATGCGGCGAAAGTCGGGGACCTTGAGCGTTTTTTTGCCGAGCTTGAGGCCGCAAGCGCAGGTAGGGCTGTATCGCTTGAACGCGTCCCCTACGACTTCGACTTCACGCGCCTTCCCGTGCTCGGCGAACTCGCACTCACCTACCGGTGCAACGAACGCTGCCGGTTCTGCTACGCCGGCTGCGGTGCAGCCGGCGAAGGTTGCGGTGCAGCCGGCGAAGGCTCTGTCCCCAGCGGTGCTTGCGAAACCCGGGAGCTCTCAACCGCCGAGGCTAAGCGCGTCATCGATATTTTTCGTGACGAGGCGAAAATTCCGTTCTTTTCTTTCACGGGTGGTGAGCCGCTTCTTCGCTCCGATCTCGAAGAGCTTGGCGCCTATGCGGTCGGGCGTGGCCTCAGGATCAACCTGATAACCAATGGGAGCCTTGCGACGCCCGAGCGGGCCCGCTCGCTCAAAGAGGCGGGATTCGATACGGCGCAGGTCAGCCTTGAAAGTGCCGACCCTGCGACGCACGACGACCTTGCAGGCGTCAAAGGTGCCTTTTCGAGGACCGTCGCGGGTATCCGTTCCCTTCTCGAGGCGGGCATCGCCGTCCAGACCAACACGACGGTCACGGCGGTTAATCGTTCAGCACTTGCCACATTGCCCGCGTTTTTACGCACGCTCGGCGTGAGGCGCTTTTCCATGAACCTCTTCATCCCCTCGGGGCGCGGGCTTGCCGACAGAGGGCTCTTTGTGCCCTACGCCGAGATCGGCGTCATCGTTGATTCAGTCCGGCGAGCGGCTCACACAGAGGGCATCGATTTTCTCTGGTACAGCCCGACGCCTTACGGCCTGTACAACCCCGTCGCCCGCGGCCTTGGCAACAAGAGTTGCGCTGCGGCCGATGGTCTCCTCCATGTGAGCCCGACGGGCGAGGTGCTACCCTGCTCATCCTGGCCCGAGGGGCTTGGCAATGTGCTTACACGGCCCTTCGCCAATATCTGGTTTTCCGAGCGTGCGCGGCACCTCAAACTGAAGCACGAGGCACCTGCGGCCTGCGCTGGATGCGCGGCCTTTGTCGCCTGCCAGGGCGCCTGCCCCCTCTATTGGCGCTACGCGGGGTATGGCGAACTCGCATCATGCCGCATCGCCCCGAGGGAGGAATGATAATGGACGGTGGAGCCTCCGATCGCGAATTCCGGTTTTTTCCGCTCGGTCTTGCGTCGCGTATCGTCCTTGCCGCAGGGCTTTTCACCGCAGGCGCGGGACTCGATCTTGCGTTCCAGGGTCCTTTGCGGCTTCTCGGCCCTGCGCTCGCTGTCCTGGGCTGGTTCCCCCTCATGCTCCGTCCCGCGACGAACCGTCCCGAGGATCAGGGCCTTGAAGAGTGGCGGCCCGTTTCCATGGCGGAGCTCGACCGACTCGACGAGAGCCTTCGAACTTCGCGCAAGCTCCGCCGCAAGGCGCGGTCGCCGAGCATCGCATCCCTCGCCGTGCCCTTCGCCGCTCTTGCCGCTCTTGCGCTCGTAGTCGGGCTTGCGCTTGAGCGCGAGGACCTCGTTTTCGCGGCAGGCTACGGCCTCGTGTTTCTCGTTCCCGCGCTGTTCTTTGGCCGGGTGCGCATATTCCTTCCGAAGGACATAGATTTCAAGCTACCTTCCTTCAAGGCGGCGCTCGAGGAGCCTTGGCCCCAGGGGGTCGCGCTCGTTCCCTATCTCCGCTTTGACAAGGATCCGGCGGGCCGCGACATTCCGGAGGACCTGCGGCTCATGCTCGAGCTTAAGAGGCCTTTCGAGGATTTTGTCGGCATCCAGCTTCAGGCGGCGGTCAACAAGGGGCCGAACGGCGAGGTTCCCTACCTCTACGCAGTCATCCTCACGAAAGGTCGATTGGGGCCTTCGTATAGGCGCGCCTGCGGAATCCGCGCCCGGGGCTTCGAAATCGAGCCGGGCGGGGAGGGCGAGTACGGGACGGTGGTGCTACGGCAGGCGACTTCGGGCGGCGGCTATTATACCAGCCCCGAGGATTGCAGGCGGCTTACGCGTCTGTGCTACGAGTTTCTCGTTTCGCTTAGCGCCGAGGATCGCGGAGGTCTGAGCATCGAGTAGTGGATGAGCTCTCCCAGTTCGGGTACCGGGCGCTCAGAGATGAGCGTAAAGCCGTAGCGACGGTACAGACGCACATTGTCCGGGTTTTGGGTGTCGAGGTAAACGGCCTCCCCAGCCCTGTCGTGCGCGTCGAGAAAGGGCCGAAGAAGCGAAGAGGCGAGCCCTCGTCCCTGGCGTTCGGGGGCGACGGCGAGAAAGAGGAGATACCAGTGCGGCCCCCGCACGTTTTCGGCGTGAGCTCGGTCCGCGGTTCGCTCGACGGGGCGTAGCCGCATGAGCCGTCGTGCACCCACCCGTGCAAGGAGACGCGCTGCGCCTGAGCGCAGGAGTTTGGGAAGGCTGAGATCGTATTCCTCAGGAGGAAGGGCAAGGAGGAGTGCCTCGGGCTCAGCCGGCGCGGCGGGGGCCCTGAAGGCTAGGCCGTAGCGAAGGCAGTAGCGGCAAAAAAGGCGCGACACCTCGCGGCAGAGCGTGGCCCGAGCCGCGGGGTCTGCTTCGAGCGCTAGGTAGAGCGGGTCGGACAAAAACGCTCGACCAGCGAAATCCGCCGCGGCGTCGCGCTGCGCAGCGAGGAGGGGCGATAGCCCCTCGGGAACTCCATAGGCGCCGTGCATCCTCACTCGCGTTCCCCGAGGAGGGCCTTGAGTTCCCTGATGTCACGGACGAGTTTCGTGCGGTCGAGGTTCTGGAACCGCTTCGGCACCATTTCCTTCGAGGTGCATTCGAGGACCGCGACGAGGTTCTGGAGCTCTATTTCGTGCGGATAGGCGGGAGGGACGAAGTCGTTCATCGTCTCCTCCATGTCCTCGCGTGTGACGAAGGTTCTGCCCTCCATCGCGGCGCGGAATTTCGCGCGGATGAGGACGGCTTCGAGATCAGCGCCCGAAAACTCGTGGCGGAACTTTTTGAGAAGCTCGGAAACGGGGAATTTGCGGATTGAGAGGTCGAGTTTTCGGACGAGCGTGTCGAAAAGCGCGATCTTCTCCTCGTCGGACTCGGGGTAGAAGAGGGCAAGGTGCTCCTCCGCCCGCCCCTGGCGCTTGAGGTCGATGGGAAGAAGGTCGGGGCGGCAGGTTATGAGAAACCAGATGATCTTGCCCCGGTACTCCGTGTTCCCCATGAAGCTCGCGATCTGCGAAAAAACGCGGTTCGAGACGCCCGAATCGCCCTCCTGGTTCCGGTCGCCGAGGAAGGCGTCCGCTTCGTCGATCATCACGGCGACGGGCGCCATCGCCTTGAGTATGGTGAGCACCTTTTCGAGGTTCGATTCGGTGACACCCTGCCACTTTGAACGGAAGTTGCGGAATTTTACCATGGGGACGCCGATCTCGCCGGCAAAGGCGGAGACAAGGAAGCTTTTGCCCGTGCCGACGGGACCCGCGATAAGGTAGCCCATCGGGAGGACGTCGAGCCTCCCCTGCTTGATCGCCCGGGTTGCGTTTTTGAGGCGTCGCTTCACGAAGTCATGGCCGGAGACATACGAGAGGTCGTGATCCGTATCGAGGAACTCAAGGAGACCTGCCGCCTCGCCCTCGATGATCTCTTTCTTTTTTTCGCGGAGATAGTCCATCGAAATGGGGCGGTCTTCCTGCCAGCTCTCCGCGGCGAGGCGGTTTAGGTTCATGAGGTTGAGGCCGCTCGCGACGGCGGCGACCTGCTCGCAGGAGAGTCCCTTGTCAAGGAGGAGGGTGTTCCGCCGTTCGAGAAACCGCAAAAACTGCGCGCGCACGCCTTCGTCGGGGATGGGAATCTCGACCTTCACCGTGCTCGGGCTTGCGACGATGCGAGGATTTAGGTCCGCAAGATTCTCCGTGAGGAGGATGATCGACACATCGCCGCGGGTGAACACGGGTTCGTGCGACCAGCGGTTCAGGGTGACAAAGCAGTAGCGATCTTCCTCGGAAAGCCGCGCGACGTCGCTTGCGGGAGCGAGAGTCTCGGCGTAGTCGGCGATGAGGACGATGCGCTTTTTTTGCGGTATCTGGAGGAGGAAATACTCCTCGAGGAGGGCGAAGGCCTCAAGGGGCTCGTTGGAAAGGAACTCGCCCTCGCCTGCGTCGGGATGGCGCTCCTTCATCGTCTTGAGGTATTCCTTTCGCATCTCGGGTGTGCAGAATGAGACGCCGCTTGAGCGGTCATAGAAGACGATCACGTCGCGGTTTCCGAAGAGTACCTCGGACACGTATTCCTGGATCTTCACGAACATGAACTCGCCCTCGTTCATCTTGTGCGGGAGAAAGTCGCGGATGTTGCCGTGGACGATGTAGAGGTTCGCGGTTTTCGAGCAGTACTTGTAGGAGAGCTCCTGGGCCCAGGCGGGGAGGATTTTGATGAAGGGAAGGTTCTTGACGATGAGCTGCTCTTTCATGGAATCCCCCCGCCGAATGATAGCGCGCGCCGATTGGAACGGTCAACGGCGCGGGCGCGAACGCGCGAAGGGGCGATTTTGACAAAAGCTCAAGCGCGTCCGATACTCAACGCTGGGAATCCTGAGTGGGAAGCCCACAGCAGCATGAGGAGGGAGCGCCTATGGCGGAAGCCGGTGCCCGAAAACACCCCGAGGCCTGGGTCGCGGCGGTCAACATGGGGCTTGGACACAAGCGGGCGGTGGAACCGCTTCGTGACATCGCGCGGGGCGGCATTATGATCGTAAACGACCCCTCGGTCGCCTCGCCCGACGAACTCAAGCTCTGGACCAAGGTTCTCGAGCTCTACGAGCGGCTTTCGCGAATCAAAAAGGTGCCCGTCATCGGGCAGTTCCTCTTCGGCATTATGGACTATTTTCAGCGTATCCAGCCCGCCTATCCCCGCATCGATCTGTCCCGGCCAAGCATCCAGACGCGCATGGTGGAATCCACGCTGAAAAAGGGCCTGTGCAAGGGCATGCTTGACCGGATCAAGGAAGCCCCCCTGCCGCTCATCACCTCGCATTTTCAGCCCGCGGTCGCCGCCGACCGCGCGGGCTATGGGCGCATCTACTGCATCATTTGCGATGCGGACATCAACCGCGTCTGGGTTTCGGCGGATCCGCGCTCCTCCCGGATTGATTACCTCGTCCCCTGCGGGTCGGTCATGCGGCGGCTTAAGCAGTACGGCGTCCCCGACGAGCGGATCTACATGACCGGCTTCCCCTTCCCCGAGGAGCTCCTTGGGGGGGAGGATCTCGGCGTGCTTAAGGCCGATCTTGCAAAGCGACTCAGGGTGCTCGATCCCCAAGACCGTTTTTGGCCCCTGCACCGCTACAACGTCGAGCACTTTCTTGGCGAGCAGAATTGCGCTGTTCCGCCAGACCGTCCGCTCACGATCAGCTTTGCCGTCGGCGGCGCAGGCGCCCAGCGCGAGATCGGCGCGGAGGCGCTCATGAGCCTGCGCGACAAGATCGCCTGCGGCGAACTTGCGATGAACCTTGTTTCGGGCGTCCGCCCCGAGGTCCGCGCCTTTTTCGAAGCCGCCGTCAAGGAGGCGGGACTTGAGGGCTCGCCCCACGTCCGCGTTATCGGCGGCCGAGGCGAGGCGGAGTACTTTGCCTCCTTTGCACAGGCTCTCCACACGACCGACATTCTCTGGACTAAGCCTTCCGAGCTGTCCTTCTATGTGGGGCTCGGCATCCCACTTCTCATGGCGCCGACCATCGGCTCCCAGGAGGTGTTCAACCGCCGATGGCTTGAGGAGGTCCAGGCGGGCATCCCCCAGCATGATCCGCGTTATGCGAAGGACTGGCTTTTCGAGCTTCTTGAACAGGGGCGGTTCGCCGAGGCCGCGTGGAGCGGCTTCCTCAAGGCGCGGAAATGCGGCATTTTCAAGATCAAGGAACTTATCGCGACGGGTGCGATGTCGCGAAGCGGCGATCCGCTCCATCGCTGATCCCCCTCGCACGGCGAGGATCTTTGTGCAACCGGGTGTTCGGCCGGGCGATCCTCGCCTTGTCAGTTCCCGCGCAGGATGCTATACTAACCGCGACATCTCTCGAAAAGCGAGGTTGATCCCATGGCCTACAAGGTTACCGATGCCTGCGTGAACTGTGGCGCCTGCGAGCCCGAGTGCCCCTCCGAGGCGATCAGCGAGAAGAACGGCGCCCGCTGGATAGATCCGGCCAAGTGCGTTGACTGCGGCGCCTGCGCCTCCGTCTGCCCCGTCGAGGCCATCATCCAGGGCTGACAAGCGGTCTCTCCGGGACCGCGGCTATCGCGCGTCCCGGAGCGATTCGAGGGCCATCCCGTCTTTGGGGGTGGCCCTTGTGCTATATAAAGCTAACAACGAAGAGACGAGCTGTTCACCACAAGGCGTATTCGCTATAGTTCCTGTAACCGACTAACGCGGGGAGCTCGCTATGGAACACGCAAGCGACGTCGGTCTCTACGGCCTTGCCGTCATGGGACGCAATCTCGCCCTCAACATCCTCGACAGGGGTTTTCGGCTTTGTGTCTATAACCGCAGTCCCGAACGCGCCGAGGAATTTCTTGCGGAACACGGCGCGGCGTATCCCGGCCTTTGCCGTGCGGCGAGCGCCGAGGAGCTTGTGGCCGCCCTTGCGCGCCCGCGCAGGCTCATACTCATGGTCAAGGCTGGCGAGGCGGTCGACGAGGCGCTTTTACAGCTACTACCGCTCCTCGCTCCGGGCGATGTGGTGCTCGACGGTGGCAATTCGCACCACCGTGACACGGAGCGCCGCGCGGCTCTCGCCGCTCCTCGCGGCGTCCATTTTGTCGGTCTCGGCGTCTCGGGCGGCGAGGAGGGGGCGCGGAACGGACCCTCGCTCATGCCTGGCGGCGATCCTGCAGCATGGCCGCTCGTCCGCCCCCTTCTTGAGTCGATCGCGGCGAAAACCGCAAGCGGCGAACCCTGTGTCGCGTGGATGGGACCGGGCGGGGCGGGGCATTTTGTCAAAATGGTGCATAACGCCATCGAATATGCGGACATGGAGCTCATCGCAGAAGCCTACCAGCTACTCCGTAGCTATGTGCGCGCAAGCCATGACGAGATGCGCACCGTGTTCGCCGAGTGGAACAAGACTGAACTTGCAAGCTATCTTGTCGGCATCACCGCCGACGTTTTTGGCGTGATGGATGAAGACGGCGAGCCGCTCGTCGAGAAGGTTCTCGACTCCGCCGCCCAAAAAGGCACGGGCGCCTGGGCCGCCGAGGCGGCGCTCGAACTCGGTTCGCCTGCGGGGCTCTTGGCGGAAGCGGTGTTCGCGCGCGACCTTTCTGCGCTCAAGGATGAGCGGATGGGTGCGAGCGCCGTCCTCGGCGGCCCCAAGGCCGCACCGACCGGCGAGCGCCAGGCGATGATCGAAGATCTCCGCAGGGCCCTCCTTGCCGCAAAGATCATCGCCTACGCCCAGGGCTTCCAGCTTCTTAGGCGCGCATCGGCCGAGTGGCGCTGGGGGCTTGATCTCGCCTCTGTCGCACTCGTGTGGCGCGAAGGATGCATCATCCGCTCCGCCTTTCTCGAGCGCATCGCCGAGGCGTACCGCCGCGAGCCCGGCCTTCCGAACCTCCTCGTTGACGCGTATTTCAAGGCCCTCCTCGACCAGTGCATGCCCGCGCTCAGGCGGGTCGCCGCGCGCGCGATCGAATCGGGCGCCCCCGCGCCCGCCTTTTCGGCGGCGGTCGCGTTCTATGACGGCTACCGGAGCACCTGGCTTCCTGCAAACCTCCTTCAAGCCTTGCGCGACCGTTTCGGCGCGCACGGGTATGAACGCGTTGATCGGCCCCGCGGCGAGAGCTTCCATAGCGAGTGGAAATAGTACTTACGGCCTTTTATAGGGCCGTGAGCGTTATGCAAGAAGCTCCGCAAGCTCGAGGACGAGCGCCTCGGTTTCGGCCCAGCCGATGCAGGGATCGGTGACCGAGACGCCGTAGCGGAGCGTGGCAAGGGGGCCTGGCGCCTGTGAGCCTGGTTCGAGGTTTGACTCGAGCATGATGCCCCGTAGACCTATGAGCGCGCGGTCACCTGCGCTTTGCTCCGCGCCCCCTTGCGCCCGCCTTTCGCGAAGCGCGAGCCGCGCCGCCCTGCGCGCCGCATGCGCCTGGCCGAAGGGCCGGGCGTTGTCGTGCGCCGCATCGATGAGGACGGAGGGCGCAAGCCCCGCGTTGCGCATCAGCGCGATCGCCTGCCTGAGCGTCCGGGCCGTGGGGCCTCTGCCTGCAAAACCCGCCACCGCAGGGGGCGTGTTCCGCCCTCCCCGGAGGGCGAGATGGGGGAGGGGGTTGCCCCTTGCCTGAATTGGCTCGGCTTTTCCCCCAGGGCCGAGTGCGACGCTCAACGTAGGGCGCGAGGCGACAAGCGCCGCATTGACGGCGGCGCCGAGGTCGCCTGAGAGGGTGTTTTTGAAGGCGCAGGCAAAGGGGAGGTTCGCCGCCGTTTCGCGGAGAATTTGGGCCTCGACGCCGCGTGCGCCGACGGCTCCCCAGGAAAGGCAGTCTTCCCAGTAGCGCCAGAGGTAGGGCGAGACGATTTCCGCGCCGAGCGGAATACCCAGGTCCGCAAGCTCGACGAGGAGGCGGCGGGCCCGCTGTATGCCGGCTTCGGGGTCGCGCCGCCCGTCGAGAAAGGGTTCCTCGGCCAGCCCACGCCAGCCAAGAGCGGTGCGGGATTTTTCGGGGTAGGCGCGCATGACGAGGAGCAGGGTGCTTGAAACCCGCGCGGCGAGGGCGGCGAGGCGCTCGCCGTAGGCGAGGGCCGCTGCGGGGTCGTGGAGCGAGCAGGGGCCCGCCACGACGAGAAATCGTCCATCGTCACCGCGGAGCACGCGCATCACCGCCGCTCGGTGCTCCCGCACGCGGTTTGCGGACGTAGCGGCGAGGGGGAGCGTTTCTGTCAATTCACGAGGGGAAATCATGGCGATGCTCCGAGTATAGCCCGGGAGGCTCCTGCGCGTCACGCCTCCTTTCGCCGTCGGACAACGTGTTTTCCCGCCGCTTTTTAGCGCACAGACCTCTTCCCACGATTCTGCGCTTGTGCTATAGTCACCTCAGAGTACGAGCAGAAGACCGAATGGACCGTTACGACCTTTCCAGCCAAAAAGCATCACGCCTCCGCCTTGGGAAGCCAATACAACGCCACAGACGACTCGCTCCGCTCGCGCCGCTTGCGCTCTAAGAGGCGGCGAAACGCTTATCCTGGATAAGCAGAACAACGAGTCCCGGGGCGGGCCCCGGGCGAAGGAAGACCCAATGGGCAAGAAGATCTACGTCGGCAACCTCTCCTACAACACCGTCGAGGATAGCCTCCGCTCCGCCTTCATGAACTTCGGCAACGTCGTTTCCGCGCGCATCATCATCGACCGCGATTCCGGCCAGTCGAAGGGCTTTGGTTTTGTGGAGATGAGCTCCGAGGATGAGGCTGCCGCCGCGATCGCCGGCATGAACGGCCAGAACCTCGACGGACGCATGCTCCGCGTCAACGAGGCGATGGACAAGCCCCGCCGCGACGATACCCGCTGGTAAGCGAGTCCTTCGCGCGATGGAGCCCGGCCGTCCGACGGTCGGGCTTTTTATTTTGTGCTTCCGAACGAGGCAAGGCAAGCCGCATGGCCCGCGCCGGAAGGAGGTGACCATGATTCTGCTCGTCGCACTTCTCCTCGTCGCTGCGGTGTTCGCAGCCAAGATGAGTCTCCGCTTCGGCATTCCGGTGCTTGTCGTGTTTATCGGCATCGGCTTTATTGCTGGTTCGGATGTCCTCAACCTCATATACTTCGATGACGCGGCGCTCACCAAGAAGATCGCGGATCTCATCCTCATATTCATCCTCTTCGACGGCGGCTTTAGGACGAGTAGATCGGAGCTTCGCTCGGTCGCCGGGCCCGCGCTCTCGCTTGCGACCGTCGGCGTCGCACTCACCGCGCTCGCGCTCGGTTTTTTCGTCCATCTCGCGCTCGGCCTTGATTTTGTCCGTGCGCTTATGATATCGGCGATTATCTCATCCACTGACGCGGCGGCAGTGATGTCGATCACCCGGAGGAACCCCATCGCCGGCAAGGCGGCGGCGACGCTCAACGTCGAATCCGCGGCCAACGATCCCATGGCGATCCTACTCACGCTCGCCTTCGTCGAAAGCCTTTCAGGCGGCGGTTCGGGGCCGCTTGCGTTCACTCTTGCGCTTGTGTGGCAGCTTGCAGGCGGCATCGCGGTGGGCGCGCTTATGAGCAGGGTCGCGGCCTGGCTTTTCGATCGGCTTGGCTCGGAGAGCCGCGGCTACTACGATGTCCTCGCCGTGGGGCTCATCCTCCTCGCATATGCGTTATCCGGCCTTGCGCGGGCGAACGGCGTCATCGCGGTGTTCTTCATGGGCTACTGGCTCGGCAACGCCGAATTCGCCGGTAAGCGCGGCGTCGGGAATTTTCTTGAAAGCCTCTCGGCATTCGGCAACATCGCGTTGTTTCTCATGCTCGGCCTACTTGCCTTTCCAAGCCGCTTCGTCCTCATCGCGGGCGAGGCGCTCACGGTCGCAGTTTTACTCATCTTTGTCGCGCGGCCTCTTGCGGTCCTTGCCTGCACCCTGCCTTTCCGCTATACGGCACGGGAGCGCCTCCTCATCATGTGGGGAGGCGTCAAGGGCGCGGTGCCGATCGTCCTTGCGACCTATCCCGCCGCCTACGGGCTCGACCCCGAGGGCGAGGTGTTTTCTGTTATCTTTTTCGCCGTGCTTGCAAGCTGCCTGTTCCAGGGAACGAGCTTAGGCGCCCTGGCGCGGCGACTAGGGCTCGCCATGCCCGCAAAACCGCGTAGTCTGCACACGCTCGAACTCCATTCGCTCGGCCGAAGCGACTACGGCATGCTTGAAATCCCTGTCGAAGTGGACTTTGCCGCCTGCGGACGGTGTATCGCTGAACTTGGCCTTGATCACGACATACTCATAAGCTCCATCGTACGGCGGGACCGCCTCATCGCCCCCCGCGGCGACACGCGCATCGAGGCGGGCGACCTGTTGTTTGTGCTTGCTCCCCGCGGCAGGGATGCGGACATAGCAAAGGCGCTTGGCGCGCCCTAAGCCCGCTATGCTCAGGATCGATGCGCCCCCGAGGGGGATTTAAGCGGCCGGAATTTCTTGACGTCCTTCATGGCCTGGGGCACACTGGCGCCTAGATCGCCAAAAGACGGCGACCATGAGGAGAGATACCATGCCGCTCGATCTTCCTGCAAAGCCTGAGTCAGCTCTCGACTGGGACTGGCCCCGGTTCAAAGTTCATTTCGACGAGCTTGCCGCACGCCCGCTTGATGCGCAAAACCTCGATGCCTGGATGCTCGACTGGACCGCCCTCGCTTCGCTTGTCCAGGAGGTCGGTACGCGGCTCCGCATCGCCCTCGATCTCCATGCAGACGACCCCGAACTCGAAAAACGTTATACGGCCTTCCTTGAGGGGGTGGGCGAGCCTGCCCAGGCCGCCGAGCAGGTGCTCAAGCGGAAGCTCCTTGAAAGCGGCCTTGAGCCCGAGGGCTTTGCCATCCCCTTGCGAAACATGCGTGCGGAAGCGGCGCTCTACCGCGCGGAGAACCTTCCGCTCTATACCGAGCACGAAAAGACCGCCCTCGAGTACGACAAGCTCGTCTCTGCGCGTACCGTGAGCTGGGAGGGCGAAGAGCTTACGATCACCCAGCTTGTCGGAAGACTTTCGGGTGCCTCCCGCGACTTGCGCGAAAAGGGCTGGCGCCTTGCGATGAACCGCGTGCTCGCCGACGCCCCGGCGATCGACGGCATCTGGAGCCGCCTCATGGGCATCCGCAGGCGGATAGCGACCAACGCGGGATGCGGGGATTACCGCGATTTTGCCTGGAAGGCGCGTCTCCGCTTCGACTATAGCCCCGCGGACTGCGCGGCCTTCCGCGACGCCATCGAAGAGGCGGTCGTCCCCGCTGCGGCGCGCGTGTATGAGCGTCGTGCAAGGCGCCTCGGTGTCGAACGGCTCCGCCCCTGGGACGTGTCCGTTGACGTTATGCGTCAGACGGACATCAATGTCGATTGCTTCGGCCGCCCGCCGCTACGGCCGTTCAAGGACGCCGCCGAACTCGAGGCGAAGGTCGAGGGCGTTTTCGATCGCGTCGATCCCCGCCTCGGCGACTATTTCCGCCTCATGAAGGCGGAGCGGCTCTACGACCTCGACAATTACAAGGGCAAGGCGCCCGGCGCCTACTGCACAGGCCTCAATGCGTCACGGCGGCCCTTCGTCCTCATGAACGCCGCAGGCGGCCCGGCCGATGTCGATACCTGCCTGCACGAGATGGGCCACGCCTTTCACACATTCCAATGCTATCGGAATCCCGCCTTGCGCTATTACCAGCTCTGGGACTATCCCGCCGAATTCGCCGAGGTTGCCTCCATGAGCATGGAACTCCTTGGTTCGCCCTACCTTACGAAGGCCGAGGGCGCCTTCTATACCGATGAGGAGGCGTCCCGCGCCGCCATCATGCACCTCGAGCAGTTCCTTCTCTTCTGGCCCTTCATGGCGGTCGTCGACGGATTTCAGCACTGGGCCTATGAGGCAGGCGAGGCGGGTGCCGACGCTGCGGCCTGCGACAAGGCCTGGGCGGGGCTCTGGGACCGTTTCATCAAGGGGGTCGATTGGACGGGCCTTGAAGCGGCAAAGGCCAAGGGCTGGCAGCGGAAGCTCCACCCCTTCCACTATCCGTTCTACTACATCGAGTACGGCCTTGCCCAACTGTGCGCCACGCAGATATACGCGCGGTCGCGCAAGGACAAGGAGGCCGCGGTCCAGGGCTACCTCCGCGGCCTTTCGCTCGGCTACTCGGTGAGTCTGCCCGAGCTTTTCGCGGCATCGGGCGGCCGCTTCGCCTTCGACACCGCGACGCTCAAAGAGGCGGCGGACTTCCTCGAGGAACGGATCGCAGAAGAAGAGAAGAAGCTGTAGGATAGCCTCTTACACAATGAAAAAGACCGCCTTTAGGGCGGTCTTTTTCATGCAGGAAGGAGGCAGGCAGGGCCTAGTCTTACTTCACGCGCTCGATGAAGGTGCCGTCACGGGTGTCGAGCTTGATCTTCGTGCCGATTTCGCAGAAAAGGGGCACGGAGATCTCGATGCCGGTGTCAAGCGTCGCCGGCTTAAAGGTCTTACCGGAGGTGTCGCCCTTGACGCCGGGTTCGCAGTAGGTGATCGTCCGCTCGATCGCGATGGGAAGGGTCATGCCGACGGGCTTCCCCTCGTAGAAGCAGACTTCGACCTCGAAATCATCCTCGGGCGTGATGTACCCGGCGTTGTCGCCCAGGTCCTCTTTCGTGAGTTCGTACTGCTCGTAGCTCTCCTGGTCGATGAAGACATAGGTGTCGCCGTCGATGTACGAAAGCTTCATCTTGTGGTAATCGAGTTGGACGTCCTCGAACTTCTCGCCCATGTCAAGGCCGAGCTCGCAGGTGGAGCCGGTGACGATGTTTTTAACGCGGAGCCGCTTGACCTGGCCGTTGCGCCCGCCCTTGATGCCAAGCATACGCTGGACGATGTAGACATCGTTGCCGACTTTGAAGACGGTGCCGCCGTGGATATCGCCGGTCATTATCATGGGAGTGAACCCTCGCTATGGAAAAGGATGAGGGCCCGGTCCGTCTCCCCATGGGGAGGGGGCCCTTTCGACTGTCTCGTCGGGCTATTTTAGCCTATTTCGCGGAAAAATGTCAGTAGGTGGAGGGCGAGGTCGCCGAGGGAGTCGAGCTTTCGCGCAAAGGAGGCGAAGCCCGTTTCGAGGCTCGGCAGGCGCTCGAGGAAGGGCAGGAGGGCTTCGCCACCGCCTGAGGCCGGACTGTCGACGCGGCGGTCGTTGAATGCGAGAAAGAGCGATGAGAGCACGGCATGGTCTTCCGGCGCAAAGTGCGGACGCATGCAATCAAGGAGGGCCTGAACCTTGACGAGCTGGTGGGCCTCATCCTGGAGATATGCATGCCAGAGGAAGGGTCTGCCGCCCAAGGCGGCGCGTGCAAGACTTTCCTCGCCGCGGACGATCGAAACGTCTGCGGCAAGAAGAAGCTCGTCCCATGCTTCCTGGCGCAGAAAGGGGATCTGGTGAGCGGGGAAGGGGCGGCCCGCCTCCTCCCACGCCGCGAAAAAGGGCGAGGACGAACGACCGGCTGCGACGAGGGCGAGAAGGGGCCTCTGTTGTCCGTAGGCGGCAAGGTCGGCGACGATGCGCCTGAAATCCCGTTCGTAACTGAATACGAGCACCCAGAGCCGCGCGGCGTCCGCGGCGCTGAACGCAAGACCGGCGCGCCGCGCCGCGGCAAGACGTGCGGCTTGACGTCCTGCCGGGTCCGAAAGGCGCTCACGGGTGGCGGCAAAGTCCCGATCCAGAATGAGGCCGGCCGTGCCCTCAGTGAAGCCAGGCATGAAGAAGAACTTTCGCACAAGGGGAGAGCGCGTCGCCGCGCGGAAGAGGTGGAACTCCGCTGCGTAGTCTTCCGCGGTAAGGTACTCGAGATTGAGGATGGTGCGCGGCTCGGGGTCGGCGGGGTCGAAAACGAGCTCCTCATACCACGCGGGCTTGCCGCAGGCAAAGGCTTCGACAATCAGGCGGGGCCTATATGCGCGAAAGCGCTGTCGGGCCTGTCCCTTGGGGAGCTCCCAGGGATAGATTTCCCAGCCGCGGCAGCGCTGTTCCTCGCGGCAGGGCTCGATTTCCGGCACAAGCGCGCTGAATGAGGAAAGTCCATCGACGATGAGCCTGAGTTCGAGTGTGGGTTCGAGCGCCGAAAGCGCCTTGGCGAGCCGGTAGACGACGCCGATGTCGCCGTAGTTGTCGATGACGCGGCAGAGAAGGTCGATCTTCATAGGGTGCGCGAGCGCAGTGTATCAGGTGCCGATAAACTGCGGGAAGTGGGCCCGCTTTCGGGGTAGCAAAACTTGAGGGCCGGGCCTTTGTGTGCTACGTTTGTGGCCGAACAGCAACAGTAGCGGCGGGAGGAGTTATGAGACTGCAGCGCAGGCGGATGTGGCATGATGTGTTGGTCTGGTTGGCCCTCGTCCTTCTTCCCCTTGCCGCGCAGGCTCAGGCGCCAGTCAAGCCCGGCATGAGCGTCGGCTCGCCGGGTGCCGCTTCTCGCGAACCCTATGGCCCGACTCCCGTCCTCCATCCCGACCTTCCCGCCTCGAACCGCATCCAGTATTGGCGTCCCGCCGAGCGTCTCGACCTCGCCCTTCAGGCGGCGCAAGGAATCGAGGGTCTTAGCCAGACCGCGCTAGCGGGGCAGAAGCTCAGCCCGGACAAGGTCGGTGAACTCTCCGTGATCGAATTCGGCCCGCGGGGGACGCTTCTTGCCGAGAACGCGCGCCCCCAGATCTATCTCACGTTTTCGCAGCCCATGGTGCCGGTCGCAAAACTTGGCGCCCCCCTTCTCGGCGCGCCCGGCATTTCGATCGAGCCGCCCCTTAAGGGCGTCTATCGCTGGAACAGCACGAAATCCCTCGTCATCGAGCCTGAGGAATCGCTTGCGCCGCTTGCCGAATACCGGGTTACCGTGGGCAAGGAGGCGGTTTCGCTCTACGGCACCTCGCTCAAAACGCCCTTTTCCTTCGGCTTTCATGCCGGCGAGTTTCAGCTTCTCGCCCTGAGGAGCGAAGCGGCCCCAGAAAAGGACGCCTATGAGCTTTCGCCTGCGGAAAGCGCCGCGATACTCCTCTATTTCAACCGTGAGGCGAACATAGCCGGCCTGAGGAAAAGCCTTGACGTTCGGGTCAGGGGCGGCGCGTCACTTGCCTTCGAGCTCGAGGCCTGGAACGCGGGCTCGGGCCGACCAAGTCCGACCACATCGATCGCGCGCCTGCGCTTTCTTGCGCCCCTGCCTGAAAACAGCGATATAGAAATCGTTCTCAAGGCAGGCGCTCGCGCCTACCCGGGCGCCGCGCCGACCGAGGTCCCGTATGCCCTGCAGTTTCACACGCTCTTTCCCTTTACGCTCGGCGAGCTTCCTCGGGAAACGCAGCGAGGACTCTATCGCTATCGCGCAGACGACGCAAATCCGATCTGGCTCGAGTTCAGCCATCCCGTCGATCCTGCGGGTCTTGCCGGGTTTCTCTCGGTGCGGAATCTTTCGGCTCCTCCGAGCCTTTCGCGCGCGGAGCTCCAGAGCGAAAAGAAGTCACGCCGGGGCGCAGCCGCCGTCGATCCATCGAGGACGGAGCTCCGCATTGCCGATGACAACATCGGGATTTTCGGGCGGCGCGTCCGCATCAACGGCCTCAAATTCGACCTCGACGCCGAGTACCTCGTCACGATCTCCCCTGGCATCAAGGATGTCTACGGTCGGAGCCTTGCAAAAGGCGGCTCCTTCCGCTTCCGTCTCGGCAACCCTCTGAGCTACGCCTATTTCCCCCACGAGGGCTGGGCTATGATGGAGGCTCAGTTCCCCGCCAAGACGCTCGCCGAGGTGCAGGAGCTCGAATACCTCAAGGTCGGGGTGCGCAAGGTGAACCGTATCGAGGAGGCCGCGGCCAAGGCCCAGCTCGCGCCCGTCAATCTCCGCGGACTTCCGCCTCAGACCAAGCACTACGAGGTGCTCGATCTTGCACCCTCGCTGAACCGCGAGGGCAAGGGCTGGGTGCGCGTCGATTGGGAGGCGCGCGACAAGTCCCGCGACCGACGTAGCTACAAATCATCGCTCTTCCTCCAGGTCACCGATCTTGGTGTGACGACGCGGATCGCCTACAACAGGGTGGTCTGCCTTGTCACCTCGCTCGCAACCGGACGACCGGTCCAGGGGGCGACGGTTAAGCTCCTTGCGCGGTATGCGGAAAAACTCTCAGCCCGCACCGATGAGGCGGGAGTCGCGGTTTTCGAGCTTCCCCCCGGCTACTACCGGGATAACTTCTATGTCTCGGCCCCCGGCGAGAGTTGGAAAATGGATCGCCTCGCCCTCGAGGTTTCGAAGGGCGAGGATCGCATCTACTGGGAACCCTCGGGGCACGACGCCTGGCGCTACGATGTGGCCGGTCGCGCGGATCCCGAGGACGTCGAGGCCGCGCAGGAAGTTGCCTTTCTGTTCTCCGACCGAATGATCTACAGGCCCGGTGAGACGCTCAAATTCCGGGGTATTGATCGCAACCTCGCCCTGGGGACCTACTCGCCTGCGGCGAAGCTCGCCTATGAGATTAAGCTCGAACGCGAAGAAGATGAGGAATCCGTCCTCTCCAATGCGGGAACGACGACGGAGGCAGGCTCATTCTGGGGCGAGTTACGCCTCCCCGAAGATCTTGAGCCCGGCTCGTACCGCCTCGTCTATCGGCGCGGAGGCTCGCGCAGGGAGACGGTCGATTGGGTCGTCGTATCGAATTTCCGCCGCCTCCAGTTCCAGGCCGCCTTCGAGTCCTCCATACTCCCCGCCTTCGCAAGCGATGATGTCGCGATGACGCTTGCCGCGAGCTACCTCGCAGGTGGCGCGATGCAGAACGCCTCGTACGAAGGCTACTGGACCAAGGAGCCCTATGCCTTCCGGCCCACCGATCCGCGTTATGCGGCATTTCGCTTCAATCAGGGTGATGAGTGGGGCGAGCGCGTCACGCTTTCCTCGTTCTCGGGCATGCTCGATGGCGAAGGACGCGCAACAGTGCGGCAGAAGGCCGCGCCCGAGGGTGTCCAGGGCAAGATATACCGCTATGTCGCGCATGCCGACATCACCGACAATCTCTCGGGGCAGAGCGTTTCTGCGACGCGGGGCGTCATCGTCTATCCTGCGGAGTTCATCATAGGCGCCGCAGCCCGTACCGCAAGCGGTACCGCTCGCGGTACAAGCTACGCAAGCTACTTCCGCAAGGGGGAGGCGGTTGGTATCGACTATGTCGCCCTTCTGCCTTCAGGCGCGGCATACAGCCCCGCAACGCCGCGGCCCGTATCGTTGTCCGTCGTGCGCGAGGAATGGAAGCTCGTCCAGCAGCAGGGCGAGGACGGCATCGACTCGCGCTGGACGCATAGCGAGGTGCCCGTTCTCGAGCGCGAAGAGAAGCTCGCCGCGAGCGCGTCGTCGTTCACCTTCACGCCGGACAAGGAGGGCCAGTATCTCATCCGCATCGCCGCGCAGGACCGCCTCGGCCGCGAGACGGTCGTCGCCTTCCGCATCTGGGCCACCGGCAACGAGTGGGTGAACTGGTACGGTTCGAATCCCAACGGCATCGATCTTTCCCCTGAAAAACCCGTGTACGCGGTGGGCGAGACCGCACGCTTACTCATGCGCTCGCCGCTTCCCGCAGGCGACTACCTCGTCACGGTCGAGCGCGAGGGCATCATGAGCTCCCGCCTCGTCCACTACGACGGACCGACTCAGCTGATCGAGCTGCCGATCGAGGAGCGCCATGTGCCCGTGGTGTATGTTGCTATTTCCTCCTATTCGGTGCGTAAGGGGCCGCCAGCGCACCGCTACGGGGAACCCGATCTCGACAAGCCCAAAGGCTATTTCGGTCTTGCGCAGGTCCGAGTCGATACGAGCACGCGCCGCATCAAACTCGACATCGCGGCCGACAAACCCTCCTATCTCCCGGGCGCCAAGGCGACCTTCACCGTCACCGCGACGCTGGGCGGCAAGCCCGTGCCGGGTGCCGAGATCTGCTTCATGGCCGTCGACCGGGGAGTCGTGGACATTGTGAACTACCATGTCCAGGATCCCATGAGCTATTTCTACGCGGCCTATCGTTTCCCGCTCGGCACGAGGGGCGGCGACTCGCGCGCCTGGCTTCTCGACCCCGTCACGTACCAGGTAAAGGACCAGTTTGGCGGCGACGAAGAGGATACGAAGCTCTCCGAACGCAAGGATTTCCGCCCCACGGCGATTTTCGAGCCGGCGCTCAAGACCGGTCCCGATGGGAAGGCGCGGATCAGCTTTACGTGGCCCGACAACCTCACCACCTACCGCTGCACCGCGCTCGCCGTGACGGCTGAGCGCTTTGGTCTTGCAGAGGTCGACAGCCAGGTGCGCAATCCGATCAACGTAAAGACCGCCCTGCCGCGCAAGATGCGCATCCGGGACACGGCCTATGCGGGGGTTATTGTCACCAACATGGATGCCGCTCCCCAGCGCGTCACGGTGCGCTGCGAGTCGGACCTCCTTGAGGTGGACGACCCCAAGGAGCGTAGCGTGACGATACAGCCGGGTGCGAGCGCCGAGCTCGCCTTCGCCCTCTGTGCAACCAGGGCGGGGACGGGCGAGATTACGTTCACGACCCGTAGCGCCGCGCACAGCGAGGTGCTCAAGGAGCGCTATGTGGTCGAGGAGCCGCTCGTCATGGAGACGGTCGCTTCGCTTGGCTCCGTCGAAGCCGCGGCCGATGTTCCCGCGAGCTTCCTCGAAGGGCTGGTGCTTCCGGCCGACAGTCCGGGCGGGAAGGGCGGCCTTGAAATAACGCTTGGCGCCTCTAAGCTCCCCACGCTCTCGGGCGCGGTCCGCTATGTGTTCGACTACCCCTATGGGTGCAACGAACAGCTCTCTGCGCGGATCCTCCCCCTCGTGCTCTTCGGCGAGTATATCGACGCCTTTGGGCTTTCGAGCCGGGTCGCCGACCCCCGCGCCGCTGCGGAGGCCGCCCTCGCGCAGATCGCTGCGACCCAGCGGTCTGACGGTAGCTTCGGCATATGGGCCTGGAGCGCCGCCGCTGACTACTATGTCACCGTCCGGGTGGCGCACATCGTCGACCTCATGCGCAAAAAGGGCTGGACTCTGCCCGCTAAGCTCAAGGTCGAGCCGCTTTTCCGCTATGTCCGCGAGAAGCGCAGCGAGGACCTCCCCTTTGAGTTCAGTTTCGCGCTCCGTGTCCTTGCTGAGGCAGGCGAACTCCGCAAGGACGAGGCCGAGGCGGTGCTGCGCTCCACGCGAAACTTCAAGGCGGCCGAATGGAGCCAGCTCGGCCTCGTGTTCCTCGCGCTCAAGGACGAGGCGCGGGCGGACTTCTGCCTCCAAAAGGCCTTGGGTTTCCTCAAGCAATCGCCGCGTTCGGTCGATATCGACGCTTCGGGGCTTGGCCGCTGGAACGATCGCCTTTCCTCGATGTCGATGCTCCTCGAGCTCCTCGTGCGCCGCAACCCCTCGAGCGACATCGCGCGCCGCCTTGTCGCTTCGATGCTCGCGGAGCAGCGCGCGGGTTATTGGCAGTCGACAAACACGACCTATTGGGTGCTTTCCGCCTTCGCTGCCGCGGTCAAGGCGGAAGGGGGGACGCCCGACTTCAAGGCGAGCGTGCTTCTTGCGGGCAAAGAGCTTACATCAGCGGAATTTCGCTCGCTTTCGGGGCTCCGTCAGGTGCGGGAATGGCCCTTCGCGGAGACACCCCTCTCCTCGTTCCCCCGAGACCGCCTCCTCCCCCTTGAATTTCGCAAGGAGGGAAGGGGCACGCTCTACTACGGCGCCGTTCTCCGCTATGCCGTGCCGCTCGAAACCGCGGTGAACCGCGACGAGGGCTTTGAGGTGGTGTCGCGCATCACGTTGGCGGACGGTAGCCCCCTGCCTGCAGGAGCTCTCAAGCGTGGACAGCTTTATCGCCTTACGGTGAGTGTGACGAGCGACAAACTGCGCGAGTTTGTCGCCGTGCGCATGCCCGTGCCCTCGGGGGCGGACATCGTCGAATCGGTGGCTCCCGCCTGGCGTTTGGGCGGAGCCGCCGACGCGGGCTTCGGGGCCGGGGCGGAGCCCACGCCCCGGCGCGGAGGTGACGAGTATGGGTATGACGATGAAGCATGCTGCGATGATGGGTACTACGCCGCTTCCACGGTTAAGGTGTTTGACAACGAGGCGCACGCCTATGTGACACGCTTTGCGCCCGGCACGCAGAGCTTTTCGGTGCTCTTCCGTGCGACGAGCGCAGGTGTGTTCCCCGTGCCGCCCGCAACGGCCGAGTGCATGTACGAGCCAGAGGTCTTTGGGCGGGATGTTTCGACCCTCGTGCTCATCGCGCGATGAGGCGGCGGCCTTGCGCGCCGGGCGGCCGCCCTGCGGAAGCATCATCCGTCGCCGCGGCGCGCGCATCACGAACGCGCGCGCCTGCGGTGGCTGCTGCGCTCGCCACGGTCTTAACGCTCTTGTGGCTGGTGCTTCGCTTTTCGCCCTATCCTGCGCTTGAGACCTTTCTGAGGCGGCCCTACAGTCTGGTCGCCCTTGACCGCAACGGGGGCCGCCTCGCCGTTTTCGCCGTGGATGACGGCATTCGCCGCGAGCCCGTCGTGCTCGGGGAACTGCCGCGCCGCGTCCTTGACCGCTTCCTCGAGGCGGAGGACCGCCGCTTCTTTGTCCATCCGGGCTTCGACCCGCTTGCGCTTATGCGCGCGGCTTTCCAGGGAGCCGCCGCAGGGCGTGTTGTCTCAGGCGGCTCGACGATCACGATGCAGCTTGCGCGCATGGTGCGTCCGCGGGAGGGCGGTATTGTCGGTAAGCTTCGCGAGGCCCTCGATGCGGCGCGGCTCGAACTCAGGCTCGGCAAACGCCGCATTCTCGAGCTCTACCTTTCCAACGTGCCCTACGGACGCGGCGCCGAGGGCATCGAGTCAGCCGCTTTCGCCTATTTCGGCAGGCGCGCCTGCGAGCTTGGTGATTACGAGGCCGCCCTTCTTGCGGTGTTACCGCGGAGCCCGAGCCGCTACGACCCCGCCGCGCATCCTGAGGAGCTTGCGCAGGCCGCCGTGCGTGTATTTGCGCGCGCCCCTCTGGGGCGGGGCCATTCGCGGGAAGAACTATTCGCCTTGTTCCGTTCGGCGGCGAAAGGCGCGCGGCGGGGTGTGTATCCGAACCGGGCGCCCCACTTTCTCCGAGACGCACTCCTCCCCGCCTCCACCGCTCGCCGGGCGGATGCGCAGAGCCGGGCGGTCCCGGGGGAAGCCGCGGCCTTCCGCCTCGTGAGCTCCCTCGATCCTGAGATTCAGCGAACGCTCGAGACCACCTTGAAGGACGGCGTAGCGGGCTGGGAGCGCGCACGCCTCACCAACGCGGCGGGAATTGTCCTCGACGCGGTGACGGGGGAAATACTCGCTTGGGTCGGGTCCGTCGACTTTTACGACGAGGAGGCGCGCGGACAAATGGATGGCGTCCTTGCGCCGGGGCAACCGGGATCCTGTCTCAAGCCCTTTCTCTATGCCCTCGCCCTCGACCACGGGTTCACCCCGGCGACCGTGCTTCCCGACCTGCCGCTCGAATTCGGGGGCGGGGCGGTCTACATTCCACTCAACTTTAATAACCGCTACAACGGTCCCGTGCGGCTTCGCGTCGCCCTCGCCTCGAGCCTCAATGTTCCCGCCGTCTATGTGCTCAACCGCCTCGGCGTTCAGAGTTTCGCGGATTTCCTCATTCAAATCGGATTCGAATCGATGCGGACCCAGCGCGATGATGTCGGCGTAGGACTTGCACTTGGCAATGCGCGCGTCACCCTTCTTGAGCTCGCCCGAGCATTTTCCATTTTTGTGCGCGACGGCCGTCCGCTCGTGGTGACACCCTTCGCGAAAGGCGGTCGTGTTTTCGCAGCACAAGGCGGGCACGCCTTTGCGCATTCGAGCACCGCCTCGGAACCTCCGCTCATGAGCCACTATGCGGCTGTGACGGTTCGCTCGATGCTCTCCGACCCCGCAAGCCGCTTTACGGGCTTTGGCGAGGGCAAGGCCTTTGCGGTTCCCTACGACGCAATCTTCAAGACGGGCACCGCGAACCAGTATCAGCACGTGTGGGCGCTCGGTGCGACTGAACGGCACGTCGTGGGCGTATGGATGGGTAACTTTACCGGAGAGACCATCATCGGCCGCACCGGCTCAGGTATCCCCGCCCGCGCCGTTGCCCGCGTTCTTTCTTTCATCTCCGAGTCCGGGCGCGTATTTGCGCCGCCTGAGGGTGTCGAAAAGGCGCGCATTTGCGCGCTTTCAGGTGGTCTTGCAACCGATGCCTGCCCCGCGACGGTCGAGGAGCTTTTCAGGCCCAAAGCCCTGCCCGAGCCCTGCTCATGGCATCGGCCTGGGCTGGAAAGTCCGGTGTTTCCGCCTGAGTATGCGGCCTGGCTCGCCCAGGGCGCCCGACACGGCGCGGCGGATGGCGCTAGGGTAGGCGCATCCGCGGTAGCGGGCATTGTCCGCCCCCGCGACGGCGCGGTTTTTTGGTTCGATCCCTCGCGCCCCGCATCCGACCAGGCCATCCTCATTCAGGTAGCGAACCCGGGCGCTCCCGGCCTTGAGCTCTTCCATGACGGCGAAGCCCTCTCAGGCGGCTCCGACGGCCGCTTTCTCGTTCCTGTGCATAGGGGCAGTCATGAGGTGCTTCTCGTCCTTGACGGCGATGTTACCGAGCGCGTCCGCTACGAGGTGCGATAGGCCCGCTGTGCTTATCCCAGTATCCGGGGCAGAGATAGGCGGATAGTCGAAACAGGCTTGCCAAGAAGCGAAGGGCCGCCCCCTGGCGGGGCAGCCCTTCGCGTTAGCCGGCTTTTGCTGAGGGCGGCCACGCGCCCTCGCATCCTGCGCGGCCGACCCTCCTTGAGCCCTGCGCCCCTTACTTCCCGAGGTTGTGGCGCTTACAGAAGTCGTCGAGGATCTCGGTGAGGTTGGGAGAGCCGATCTCCTGGAGGTCGTAGCCAACCTTCACCGTGGGCTTGTTGATCTTGACGATGCGGTTAAGGTCGATCGGGGTGGCGATAACGACGGTGTCGCAGTCGGTCTTCTCGATCGTCTTCTCGAGGTCGCGAACCTGTTCCTCGCCGTAGCCCATGGCGGGGAGAAGGGTGCCGATGTTCGGGTAGATTTTAAAGGTTTCGGCGAGCTTGCCGACGACATAGGGGCGGGGATCGACGAGCTCTTTCGCGCCGAACTTGCGTGCCGCGACGACGCCGGCGCCGATCTTCATGTGGCCATGGGTGAGCGTCGGACCATCTTCGATGCAGAGCACGCGCTTGCCTTTGATGAGTTCGGGCTTGTCCACGGTGATGGGGGAGGCGCCGTCGATCACGGTGGCCTTGGGGTTCACCTTCTGGATGTTCTCGCGCACGGTCTGAATTGCTTCGGGGCTCGCAGTGTCGATTTTGTTGATCACGACTACGTCGGCCATACGGAGGGAGACCTCACCGGGATAAAAGGAGATCTCGTTGCCCGGGCGGTGCGGATCGGCAACGGTGACGAGGAGGTCGGTCTTGTAGAAGGGGAAGTCGTTGTTGCCACCGTCCCAAAGGATGACATCGGCCTCCTTCTCGGCCTCGCGGAGAATCGCCTCGTAGTCGACGCCGGCGTAGATCACGTTGCCGCGGACGACATGGGGCTCGTATTCCTCCATCTCCTCGATCGTGCACTTGTGCTTCTTGAGATCCTCGACCGTGGCGAAGCGCTGGACCTTCTGTGCGACAAGGTCGCCGTAGGGCATCGGGTGGCGGACCGCGACGACCTTGAGGCCCTTCTGCATGAGCATCTGCACGATCTTGCGGGAGGTCTGGGATTTGCCTGCGCCGGTGCGGACGGCGCAGACACCGATGACGGGCTTGGTCGACTTGACCTGAGTGTCGGAGGGGCCGAGGAGGCGGAAGGTCGCGCCCGCGGCGTTAACAATTGCGCCGATGCCCATGACATGGCTGTAGGGGACGTCGGAGTAGGCGAAGACGCACTCGTCGACCTTGAGCTCCTTGATGAGTTTCGGCAGATCAGCCTCGGCGTAGATGGGGATGCCCTCGGGGTAGAGCTTGCCGGCGAGGGCCGCGGGATACTTGCGGCCGTCGATGTCGGGAATCTGCGCGGCGGTGAAGGCGACGACGTTGTATGCCTCGTTGTCGCGGAAGAAGGTGTTGAAGTTGTGGAAGTCTCGTCCTGCGGCGCCGATGATGATCACGTTCCTCTTCGTCATGAGAGGATCCTCCTGGTTGTTGGTACGGGTCGATCAGGCCTTCGCCTGATCGCTTGCGCGAGTATAAACCCGCTGTGCATGCTGTCAAGAACGGCCTTCCCCCTGAGCCTTCGCGTGGCGAGGGGCGTTTTTGAATAGATATGCGCGCGCGTGCAGGTGGCGCGGAAATTCATGCGTATTCGGCGCCTCGGTGTCACATAGTTATGCAAAACCGGCCCTCCACGCCACCGTGCGAAAAAAAATAAAAATCGCGAAAAGGCCTTTCCCATGTCGCCTACGCGCGCCGATTGAACGAAAGGCCGCTCCTCGATTAAAGTGTCCGGCAAAGGAGATTATGATGCCCGGACTCAACGTGACGAGCGAGATAGGCGCCCTTAAGCGCGTCGTCCTTCACAGCCCCGGCCCTGAGGTCGAGGCGATGACGCCCAAAGAGGCCGCGGAGGACCTTTACAACGACATCATTCCGCTTTCCGCGGTCCGCGCAGAACACGACCAGCTCAAGACCTTTCTCTCGCTGGTCGCGAATGTCCACGAGCTCAAGGATCTGCTTGCCGAATCCCTTGCGAGTCCCGGTAGCCGCTTCGAATTCATCACAGCCCTTGCGGGGCTCTGCCCGATTCGGCCCCTCATCGACGAGCTCATGAACCTTCACCCCGCCGACCTCGCCGATCTCGTGATCGAGGGGCTTCCCGCTCGGCCCTCGACCCTTGCGGGCATTCTCTCGCCGCGGAGCTTCGTCATGCGGCCGCTACCAAATACCTACTTCATGCGCGATTCAGCCGCCGTTTTTCGCGATTGGGCAATTTCCTGCGCCACCGCCTACGATGTGCGCCTCATCGAGTCGATAATCACGCGCTTCGTCTTCAGTCGTCACCCCGAGTTCCGCGCCCGAGGGCTTCTGCTCGACGGTCCGCGCGAGCGCAACCGCTTCATCTCGATCGAGGGCGGTGACATCCTTGTCGTGAGTCCCAAGGTGCTCGCGATCGGCATTTCCGAGAGGACCGCCCCAGACGCCGTTGAGCTCCTCGCGCGCAACACCGGCCGCTCCTTCGAGGAGCCGGTCACGATTCTCGCCGTCGTCATCCCCAAGGAGCGCGCGACCATCCATCTTGACATGTGCTTCACGATCGTCGACCGCGACGCCGCGCTCGTCTACGCGCCGGTCATCATGGGCAAGAACCACGCCCAGGTCGTCCGCCTCGACGTCGACCCGCGCGGCGAGGTGTCCTACAAGGATACAAACGGCCTTCTCCCCGCACTCAAGGAGCTCGGCTGGGATCTTGAGCCCATCCTCTGCGGTGACGGGGATCCCCTCTACGAGGACCGCGAGCAGTGGTGGTCGGGGGCGAATTCCTTTGCCTTCGCGCCGGGTAAGATCGTTATGTATTCCTGCAACCAGAAGACCCTCGAGGCGCTCGCGCGGTCAGGGTTTGCGGTGAAGCGCGCCGTTGATTTCATCGAGGGCGGCGAGGACCCCTTAAGCTACGGCCGACTCGCGGTCGGCTTTGACGGCATCGAGCTTGCGCGTGGCGGTGGCGGCGCCCGCTGTATGACGATGCCCATTGACCGCGCCGATTTGTAGGCTGAACTCCGCACGGACAACTCCGCACGGACCTTGTGGCGGCGCGGAAGCCCAACGGGCTTATGCCCTGAGGGCTTCCGCGATTTTCCGTAGACCCGAAATGCGAGACCTGCCTGCCTTTCAACTGCAACCCGTTGTGGATCCGCAGGTCTCGCATTTCAGGCAGGTTCCGTTGCGGACGAGGGTGAGGTGCCCGCAGACGGGGCAGGGGTCGCCCTCGTAGCCCTTTTGCCGCGCGGTTCGCGCCGTCTCCCTGGGCCCTGAAAGAAGCGAAGGGGCCGCGTTCGCACGGGGCGTTTTGCCCGAGCCTTTGCGCGGCCGCATCTCGCGGGGCACTTTGTCCCTGGTGTCCGTATTACCGGCCTCGAGGTCTTCGGGCTTTACCTGCCCAAGATCATGGCGGCCGAGGTAGGAGATTGCCAGGTCGCGGAAGATGAAATCGAGCGTGCTGGTCGCCATTTTGACGTAATCGTGGCCCTGGACCATGCCGTTTGGCTCGAAGCGGGTGAAGGTGAAGGCGTCGACGTATTCCTCAAGCGGAACGCCGTATTGTAGGCCGAGCGAAACGGCGATGGCAAAGGAATTGAGGATGGAGCGGAAGGCAGCACCTTCCTTGTGCATGTCGAGGAAGATTTCTCCCAAGCTCCCGTCCTCGTATTCGCCGGTGCGGACAAAAATCGAGTGGCCGCCGATTTTCGCTTTTTGCGTGTAGCCGGTGCGACGGTTTGGAAGCTGGCGTCGCACGCCGCGCGGCGCTAGAGGCATGCCAGGGAGTTCCGGCGCGATCGCCCCGTACCGTGGCAGTAGGGGCGTCTCGGCGGCTGTGTACTCGGCTTCTTCCTCAAGACCGCCCGTTTCGAGGGCGACGATGGAATCGGCGATGACATCGGCGCCGGGCGCGAGTGCCGAAAGCGGCTGGGAGAGCTTTGACCCGTCGCGATAGAGGGCGATCGCTTTGAGCATCGAGCGCCAGGCAAGGATATATGCGCCCTTGACGTCCTCATAGGTCGCGCTGTTGGGCATGTTGATCGTCTTGGAGATCGCGCCGGAGACGAAGGGCTGGACCGCGGCCATCATGGCTATGTGCGCCTTCCAGGCGATGGCGCGTGTCCCGCGCTTTCCCGAGGGCGTGGCGGTGTCGAAGACGGCGACATGCTCGGGCTTGAGATCGGGGGCTCCTTCGACCCCCATCGTGCCGCAAGCAAAGAGCTCTGCCTCTTCGATTTCGCGCTCGCTGAAGCCAAGGTGCCGCAGAAGGCTGAATCCCGGAAGCGTGTAGGTCGCCTCGGGGACGCCGAGCGCTGCGAATGCGTCCTTGCCGAGCACGTAGGGCGCAAAGCATGATTCGAGCGAAATGGCCGTTTTGAGCGCGGCCTCCGCCCGATCGAGCGCATCGGCAGGAAGTCCCTTGGCGCGGAGTGCCTCGTAGGAGAGGGCAAGCGGAACGCCTATCGCACTCACGGCTTTTTTGAGCGTCTCATGGCCAAGGGCGTAACGCTCGATCGCCGCGATCTTTTCTGCCGAGTAGCCGAGCGCGCGGAGGGCGCGCGGCACGCTCGAGTTGATGATCTTGAAATATCCGCCGCCTGAGAGTTTTTTGAATTTGACGAGGGCATAGTCGGGTTCGACGCCGGTTGTATCGCAGTCCATGAGGAGGCCGATAGTCCCCGTGGGTGCGATGGCGGTCACTTGGGCATTGCGGAAGCCCGCCGAGCTACCGATTTCGAGCGCCTCGTCCCAGGCGCTCCGCGCCGCACAAACAAGGTTTTCGGGGCAGCGCGAGGCATCGAGGGCGCGAGGTTTCACCGTAAGGCCTTCGTACTCCGTTTCATCCGCGGCATACGCGGCGCGGCGGTGATTGCGGATGACCCGAAGCATGTCCTCTGCATTCGTCGCATAACGGGCAAAGGGCCCGAAGGCCGCGGCCATCCGCGCGGATTGCGCATAAGCCTCGCCCGAGAGAATGGCGGTGAGCGCGGCGGCGACCGCCCGCCCCTCCTCGGAATCGTAGGCAAGCCCCATCACCATGAGGAGGGTGCCGAGGTTCGCATAGCCGAGGCCGAGGGTGCGGTAGTCGTAGCTCTTCCGCGCTATCTCTTTCGAGGGGAACTGGGCCATCACGACCGATATTTCGAGGACGGTGGTCCAGATGCGTATCGCGTGGCGGTAGGCCTCGTCGTCAAAAGTGCCGCTTCGCTCGTCGTAGAAGGCCATCAGGTTGAGTGAGGCGAGGTTGCAGGCTGTGTCGTCAAGGAACATGTACTCGGAGCAGGGGTTTGAGCCGCGGATCGCGCCGTCCTTGGGGCAGGTGTGCCATTCGTTCACCGTGCCGTGGAACTGAAGCCCGGGATCGGCGCACTGCCAGGCAGCTTGGGCGATCTTGTCCCACAGCGCCCGGGCGCGGATCTTCCGCATCGGTGCGCCGCTTATCCTGCCTACGAGCTCCCACTCGCCGTCTTCTTCCACCGCCTTCATGAAGCGATTGTCGAGACGCACCGAGTTGTTCGAGGACTGGCCGGAAACGGTGTTGTAGGCTTCGCCTTCCCAGGCCGTGTCGTAACGGGGGAGCTCGAGTGATTCGTCCCCCTGTCGGAAGCGCGAGAGTATCTGGTGGAGAAAGGCCGCGGGAAGCCCCGCCCGAAGCGCATCGCGAGCGGCCTTGCGGAGCGCGGGGTTGTGTTCAAAGGAGAACCGCTCCTCAACCCTGGGCCCACCCGACTTGGCCGCGGCAAGGAGGGCGGCGGCATGCGTTTTGATGAGGGCCGAACCCGCCGCAAGGCAGGCGACCTTGTACTCCTCCTCGGCCTTCCACGCGACGTAGGCTTCGATATCGGGGTGGTCGGCGTCGAGGATGACCATTTTCGCGGCGCGCCGCGTCGTGCCTCCTGATTTGATTGCGCTCGCGGAGCGATCGGCGATCTTGAGGAAGGAGAGGAGGCCCGAAGAGACGCCGCCGCCCGAGAGGGGCTCATTTGCGGCGCGGATTTTCGAGAAATTCGATCCCGTGCCCGAGCCGTATTTGAACAGCCGCGCCTCCCGCGTGACCAAGTCCATGATGCCGCCTTCGTTGACGAGGTCATCCTCGATGTCGAGGATGAAGCAGGCGTGGGGCTGGGGACGCACGTAGGCAGAAGCGCTTTTCACCACCTCGCCCGTCGCGGGGTCGACGTAGTAGTGGCCCTGGGCGGGGCCTTCGATGCCGTAGACTGCGTGAAGGCCCGTATTGAACCACTGGGGGCTGTTGGGAGCCGCCATCTGCCGCGCAAGCATATAGAGGATCTCGTCGTAGAAGGCGGCTTCGTCCTCCTCGCTGTCGAAGTACCCCGCTTCTTTGCCCCAGAGAGTCCAGGTGTAGGCCAGCCGGTGGAAAACCTGCCGCGCGTCGCGTTCGGCGCCAGGATGGGGAGCGGGAGGCGGCGCACCATCAGCCCGCTCGACGCGGGTCTGCGTCTCAGGAACAAAGCGTTTCCATGCATCCGCCTTGTCGTCGGGCACGCCGGCCTTGCGGAAGTATTTCTGGGCGATGATGTCGGTCGCGATCTGGCTCCAGCTCGAGGGGACGGCAATACCCTCCATCTGAAAGACGATTCTGCCGTCCGGATTGCGGATCTCGCTTTTCCGCTCCTCGAAGCGGATACCGGCATAGGGCCCTGTGCCCTTTTGTGTAAAGCGGCGTTCGAATTTCACGCAATCCTCCCCTGGCGTACTACCATATATTGTGGTAAAATGAATGTTATAACCCAACACATGGGATATGCAAGGGGTGTGGGCGAAAAACCTGGCGAGCCCTGGGCGCTTGCCGGTAACGCGAACGCGTTTTACGCCGATAATCGTGAACGAGATGAGAGTTGCCGCCCTGATTGACGCCGCCTCGATCGGCGAGTACGCCTTTACGCCCCTCTGGGGCGGAGCTTCTGCCTGTGAGCGCGCTTTGGCTTTCGCCGCGAGCCTTCCCGGCTTTGCTGGAGCCCTGGTTCTGGAAGCGTGCACGGGGCCGACCCTGCCGCCCCAGCCATCCGGATTCCGCCGCGAACGCCGCGAGCCATGGACTGTTGGTGCGATCCTCGAAGCGATGGAGGCTTTCACTGCAGACCTTGGCAAGGAAGAGGAAGAAGCGCCTATTGACGCCATCGTGCTTATCCGCGCCGATGAACCCCTGCTTGACCCCGCGCTTGCGCGGCGGATGCTCGAAAATTACAGGCGGTACCGTGCTGACTACTCCTTTGCCGACGGCTACCCCCTCGGCCTTGCCGCCGAGATGCTCCATCCGCGTGTGCTCCCTGCCCTCAGGCTTCTTGCGGAACGCAACCCGCTTAAGGTCGAGCGGGGGTGGCTGTTCGCTCTCATTCAGAAGGACATCAATTCGTTCGACATCGAGACCGAAATCTCGCCCCGCGATCTCCGCGATCTGCGCGTGTCGCTCGCCTGCGACACGCGCCGGAACCTGCTTCTGGTCGACCGTTTCGGTGCCGCGGGTGTCCGGGACGCTGAAAGCGCGCTTTCGGTCATTCCCGACCATCTTGAGCTTTTGCGGACGCTACCTGCCTATGTCCAGGTGCAGGTTGCGGGTGGCTGCCCCCAGGCCTGCGCGCTCTGCCCCTATCCGCGCTTCGGGGGCGACATTCTCGCCCGCCGCGACTATATGCCGCGCGCGCGTTTTGCTGCCCTCATGGAGGCGCTTACCTCATTCGCGGGCGAGGCTGTTGTGTCGCTCTCTCTTTGGGGCGAGCCGGCCCTCCACCCGGACTTCGAGGGGCTCGTTGAGGACGTTCTTGTCCATCCCGGGCTCTCTCTCATCATCGAGACCTCGGGCCTGGGTTGGCGCCGGGATAGCCTCGAAAGCCTTGCCGCACGCTGGGGTTCCGGCGGCGAGGCGGCCACGGATGCACGAGCTTCACGACTTTCCTGGGTGGTCGCGCTCGACGCTCCCGAGCCGGAACTCTATGCGCGCCTCAGGGGAAAGGGCTACGAGGAGGCGGTCGCCACTGCCGAGCTGCTCCTTTCCCTTTTCCCGAAGAGCGCCTATGTGCAGACGCTCCGCGCCATTGACAACGAGGATGCGCTTGAGGAATTCTGGCGCGGCTGGAAGAAAAAAACGGACAATGTCATCGTGCAAAAGTACTCGACCTTCGCGGGATTCCTGCCGCAGCGCAAGGTGACCGACCTTTCCCCCCTCGTGAGGCGGCCCTGTTGGCACCTCCTCCGCGATCTTTCGATCTTGCTCGACGGAACGGTCCCGCTCTGCCGCGAATGCCTCCAAGGCGAGCAGGTTCTCGGGCGGCTGTTTGACTCAGGCGAAGGGCCTGTCGAGCTTGCGCGGAGTCTCGAGGCAGTCTGGAGGGCCGGCGAAGCCCCGCTTGCCCGGCATATCGCGGGAAACTACCCCGAACCATGCCTCCGTTGCGATGAGTATTACACGTACAACGCATAGGCGCGAGCCGCCGCCCTACACGGTTGTCGGCGGCGGATCGGCGGAAGGCTCAGGTGAGGGGAGGGCGGTCTCCGTCATCCTCCTTGCGCGCGGTAGCCGTCTGTATCGCACCGATCTTTTTCGCGAACTCGAGCGGCTTGGCTTCGACGATGTGGTGTCCGTCGAGGACGGGGCCGAGGCGGTCGACGTGGAGGCGCTCGCGCTGCGGCATCCGCGTGTACGCTTCGTCCTTCTCGGTGCGCCCGCGAACCCCGGCGAGCGTCTCAACCTCGGCATGCGCGAGGTGAAGCGTCCATACGCGCTCGCCATGTGGAGCGACATGCGGTTTTCGAGCGCCGGACTTTCAAGCCGATTTTTCGACCGCGTCGCGGCGCTCGATCTTCTCTGCCTTGCGCCCTTTCTGGCTTCACGCTCGGGCGATCTCGTGCCGACCGCCCTTGCGCCCGCACTCGAACGGCAGAGTCTGCGCATTCTTCCGCTCATGCCGGGCCGCGATGCTGCGCGCAGCCTCTTCCCTTTCGACTATGCGGGCATTTATGCGCGCAAAAAGTTTCTGCTCTCTGGTGGCTTTGACCCTTCGATCGAGAACCCCCACTGGCAGCTTCTCGACTTTGGGTTTCGGGCCTGGCTTTGGGGCGAGGAGATACGCCTCTCCCAGGCGCTCCGTCTTGAATACCTTGAGGCCGCGCCCGCCACCGATACGACGCCCGACGACGGCTACAAGCGCTTCTGGCTCAAGAATCTTGCCCCCATGTTCCGGGGTGATCACGCCTTGACGCCGCCTGGGCGTCTGTGGTCGTACTGGCGGCGCTCTGGCGGCTCGCTTTTTGCCGCGCGCGCCGAATTCCGTGAGGCCGCGGAATGGGTGCGGGATAACCGCTACCGCTTCCGTCTCGATGCGTCGAGCCTTGTCGATCTCTGGGAGGATGAATCACGATGAGCAATTCCTCACGGACGGGTCTCGTTGTCCAGATGCGGCTCGGCTCAACGCGGCTGCCGCGCAAGGCCCTTTTGCCGCTCGGCGGCGCGACGCTCGCCGATCAGGTGCTCGCGCGGCTTGCTCTCGTGACCGCCTGTGTCCATGTGCTTGCGACGGACGAGGCGAGCGCAGGCGAGCTTGCGCCGATCGCCGCGGCGCATGGCTTCGACCTTCTCGTCGGTCCCGCCGAGGACGTCCTTGCCCGCTTCTGTCTCGCGGTGCGGCGCTTCGACCTTGATGAGGTCATCCGCGCGACGGGCGACAACCCCCTTGTTGGGTTCGAGCTAGCAAACGAGCTCTGTTCGTCCTCGGCGGGCCTCGTTCGCGCGGACTATCGCGCGTATGCGGGGCTTCCGCTTGGCATGGGGGTCGAGCTCGTCTCGGCCCGGGCGCTCCTTCGCGCGGAACGCGAAGCGAGTCTTCCCGCCGAGCGCGAACATGTCTGCCCCTACCTCTACGGCCACCCTGAACTCTTCGTCATCGATCGGCCCGAGGCCCCTTTCGCCTTTCGCCTGCCTTCGGCGCGG
Source organism: Spirochaetota bacterium (assembly GCA_029265615.1). GTDB lineage: Bacteria > Spirochaetota > Spirochaetia > Treponematales > Rectinemataceae > JAEUJG01. The sequence continues at coordinate 21,490 of JAJUIB010000012.1, read as the reverse complement.
GTTACCGTGGATACGCGTGCAGATTATGAGGCGGTGTGCGCGATCTACGACGCGCTCTATGATGGTCTCCCCATTCCGAGCGACCGGCTTATGGCGCACCTGCGGGCCCAAGGGACGGAAAACGGCCGCGGGGGCTCGCGCGGGGACGCGCGCGGGGACGCGCGCGGAGGCACGCGATGAGTCCCCGCATACTCCTCGTCCCCTCGGCCGCAAAGGGGAACGGCTCGGGACATCTTGTGCGCTGCCTCGCGCTCGCCCGGGAGCTTGGTGAGGGCGCGTCGGTGTACGCGCCCGAGGCGAAGACGAGCGACGCGTGGAGCGCCGCAGAACTTGCGCTCGCCTATGCGCGCGAGTTTGCCGGCGTACCGCTCGTCTCCGCGCTCCGCGCCGACCACGCATGGGATCTCGTCGTACTCGACCGCCGCGCGACCTCGCGCGAGGAGCTTGCCTTTTGGGCGCGTCTCGGCCCCGTCTGTGCAATCGACGAAGGCGGCGAAGCCCGGAAGGCCGCATCGTATCTCGTCGATGTGCTCCCCCGCGCACGGCCCTTGCGCCGCACGCGATCGGGCTGGGACGCGCCAAATCTCGCCTCGCTCGGCTTTCTCGATCTTCCGGCCCACCGCCGCACGCCGCCTTTAGCCTTTCGCCGGGTCCTCATCTCCTTCGGGGGCGAGGACCCGGCGGGGCTCGCGTTCAGGCTCGCACGCGCGCTCGTCGTCCATGGATTCTTCAGATCCGAAGCGCTGACGATCGTTTCGGGCGCCCTTTCGCGGGACAGCATGCCCTCAGATCTCGAGGGGGTGACGCGGCTCGGCCCCGTGCAGGATCTTAAAGAACATCTAGCCCAGTATGACCTCGTGTTTACGCAGTTCGGTCTCACCGCCTTCGAGGCCGCCTTCGCGGGCGCGGGGGTCATTCTGTTCAATCCGAGTCCCTATCATCGCACCCTTTCACGGCGTGCTGGATTTCCGGAGATCGGCGTCCTTCGACCGAAGCTCGCTCTGCTCAAGCGCTATCTCGACAATCCTCCTGAGACACTCAAAAAGACTGCGGCGATCGCGCCCAAAGAGCGTAGGTCGCTTGCGTCGCTCCTTGCGTCGCTTGCGCGCGCATCCGTTCCCCGCTGTCCCTGCTGTGGCAGGGGCGACCGCCGCGTCGTTTACCGCGATGCCCGAAAAAGCTACTTTCGCTGCGCCTCCTGCGGGATGCTCTATCTTGAGCGCTTTGTGTCCGACCGCGACAATCCCTACACGGAAACGTACTTTTTTGAGGAATACCGGCGTCAATACGGTCGGAGCTATCTCGAGGACTGGCCTGCTTTGAGCGCGTTCGCATCCTCGCGGCTTAACGAGATCGACGCGATTGCCCGGCGGAGTCTGGGGCGGAGTTCCGGCCTTGTGATCCTCGATGTCGGCTGCGCCTATGGCCCCTTTCTCCATGCGGCGCGCGAACGCGGCCACGAGCCCTACGGTCTCGATGTCGCCGAAGATGCAGTCCGCTATGTGCGCAAAGAGCTCGGCATCCCCGCGGTGCGGGGCGACTTCCTCGACGCCCAGGCCGCGGCGGGCTTCGGCGCTCCGTTTGACGTCCTTTGCATGTGGTACGTGATCGAGCATTTTGCGGACCTCGATCGGGCGCTTGCGAATGCAGCGGCCCTTCTGCGTCCGGGCGGGGTGCTCGCTTTGGCGACTCCCTCGGGAGAGGGGGTTTCCGCAAGGTTCGACCGCGCGGGTTTTTTCGAGCGCAGCCCCGAAGACCATTTCACCATCTGGGAGCCTTCGCGCGTGGGGGGGATTCTCAAGGCCTATGGCTTTCGGGTAGAAAAGCTCAAGGTGACGGGTCACCATCCCGAGCGTTTTCCGCTCGCCGCGCGGCTGCCGGGCGGGTCGAAAGGTCGCTTCGCGCAGGCGGTGTTCGGCCCCCTCTCTCGCCTGTGCGGTCTCGGCGACACGTTTGAAGTTTACGCCGTGCGCGAAGCGCTCGGCGCCGCTTCGGCCGGAGCTTCGGCGGTCCAACCTGCCCGGGTTGCGCCGAAATCTTAAATAAGGCGCCGTACGTATCGGCGGAGGATGGCGCGTAAGAAGACCGTCAAGCGAGGTGCCATGACCGTATTCATCCTCGGCGCAGGGGTGATGCAGATCCCCGCCATCGAGATAGCCCGATCGCTCGGGTGGCGTGTCGTTGCGGCCGACGCCAACCCCGAGGCCCCGGGCGTCGCACTCGTCGACCGTTTCATTCACGTCGATCTCAAGGACCGTGAAGGCCTTCTCGCCGCGGCCCGCGCGCTTTCGGCCGATGGGGGGCTCGATGCCGTGTTCACGGCCGGTACGGATTTTTCCGCCAATGTCGCCTATCTTGCCCACGAGCTCGGCCTAGCCGGCCACAGTCCCGAGGCGGCGCTCGCGGCTTCCGACAAGCCGCGGATGCGCGCCGCCCTTCTTTCGGCATCCGTCCCGTCGCCCCGTTTTGTGGAACTTTCGCAGACGGACCAGGTCGAAAAGGCCCTCGCTCACGCGGGGCTCGCCTATCCGCTCGTCGTGAAGCCCGCGGACAACATGGGGGCGCGCGGCTGTCGCCTTGTCGGCTCCGACTCCGAACTCGCCGAGGCGCTTATGGACGCTCTGCCCCACAGCAGAACGGGTCGCGCCATCGTCGAGGAATACCTCGAGGGGCCCGAGTTCTCGATAGACGCGCTTGTCGAAGACGGGGCCATTCACATACGCGGTATCGCCGATCGGCATGTCACCTTTGCGCCCTATTTTGTCGAACTTGGTCACACGATGCCCAGTGTTCAGCCCCAGGCGGTCCAGGACGAGGTGCTCCGCGTCTTTTGCGCCGGCGTGCGCGCGCTCGGACTTTCGCACGGTGCGGCGAAGGGCGACATAAAGTATTGTCCAGGCCGAGGTGGGGCCTATGTCGGCGAGATTGCCGCGCGGCTTTCGGGCGGCTATATGTCGGGGTGGACCTATCCTTACGCATCGGGTATCGAGGTGACCCGGTCCGCCCTTGAGCTTGCTCTGGGGCTTCCCATGAGCCCCAGCTCCGCCGATCGCGGCTGGCATTCAGCAGAGCGCGCATTCATTTCGATTCCCGGCCGTGTTGCCGCGATCCACGGCCTTCGCGCGGCGCGGCAGACGCCCTATGTGAAGGACGTCTTTGTTCGTGTCGCCCCAGGCGACGCAGTCGTTTTTCCCTCGAACAATGTCGAAAAATGCGGCAATGTTATAAGCCAGGCCCCGACGCATGACGCGGCGGTCCGCGCCGCCTCTGACGCGATCCGCGGTCTGCTCGTCCGCCTTGCCCCCAACGAGGGACGCACGGAGGCTTTTCTTCGCGGCGAAGGACGGCTCATGAACCCCGAGGGGGGTAGCTGGCCTCCGCAGGCGTTTTCCCCCGTGGAACCCGCCTCTGTCGCCCTGTTCCGTGAAGTCGCCGCCATGCCCGAGTACGATGTGGTTTCGCCCCCCGCCGCACCCGCTGCACAAGCCCGCACCCCGCGCATCGCCGTCAGGCAGCTTTCCCCGGCGCTCGAAGCTGCGGCCCTTCTCATTGCACCCGATTGGTCCGGGCGAACCCTCCTTGAGTCAGCGGCTCTCGCGCTCGCCCTGGCGGGCGCCACCTATGCCCGTGACCCTGTGCCCGGAACCACCGTGCTCGCGGGGCGGTTTTGGCGGGCGCTGATCGCTGGTGGCGCGCAGGCGGCGCTCTATGTGCTTGATAGCGAAGCAGTTACGGGGGCTCGGGGGTGAGCTACATGGAGCGCCCCCGCCAGAGAGCATTCGCCCCGCCATCCCATCGAGGCTTTGTGGCGGCATGCTACCTAGGGGCGATCCTCCTTGCCGTCCCCCCTGTCCTCGCTGCTCCGGGGCCACGTGGCGCGCCGCTTCCCGCCGCCGAGGCTGCGGCGCGACTCAAGGCGCGGCTTTGCTGGGACCCTCTCACCGCCACAGGCTCCCTAGAGCGGAACGGCAACGCACTCTCTTTTGCCCTTGGATCGCCGATCGCCCTTTTCCGCTATACGGAGGCCTTCGTCCTCGATCCTCCGCGCGATGAGGGTGCAGGGCTTGCCTTTTCCGAGGCGGCCCTAGCGACGATCGAGGAGCGATTTTCTCAGGCGGAGGCGGCGCGTGCGGCTCGCTTTTCGGTGGCAGCAATCCTCATTGATCCGGGGCATGGTGGCAAGGACTCAGGCGCGGTGGGCGAGCACCTTGTAGGCGGCAAACGGCTCCGCGTGGTCGAAAAAGACATAGCCCTCAAGCTCTCCTTGCGCGTCTACGATGCCCTCCGCACCCGTTTTCCGGACAGGCGCATTCTCATAACGCGGTCGGGAGACAGCTATCCGAGCCTTGAGGAACGCGTAGCGATGGCCAACGAGGTCTCCCTTGCGTCGAACGAGGCGATCATTTATGTCTCGATACACGCCAACGCCTCGTTCAACAAGAACGCGCGCGGCTATGAGGTGTGGTATCTCAACCCCGAATATCGCCGCACCCTCGTCGACGGCGCGGCCGCGGCGCGTGCTGGCGAGGATATCGCCCCCATCCTCAATGCGATGCTTGAGGAGGAGTTCACGACCGAGAGCATACTCCTTGCCCGACACATCATGAACGGCCTTGGCGCGCGAATCGGCGCCGACAGCCCGAATCGGGGCGTCCGTGCCGAAGAATGGTTCGTGGTCAGGAACGCCAAGATGCCTTCGGTGCTGGTCGAGGCCGGTTTTGTGACAAATCCCGAAGAGGCGGCCCTCCTTGCAAACGAGGATTACTTGCGGAAGCTTGCCGAGGGGATATATACTGGCATTGTCGATTTTGTGGGCTATTTCGAGAGCATGAAAGGCGTTCCCGCACCATGAAAAAGCTCCTCTCGCGTGTCGCGGCCTGGCTCGCCCCGCCCGAGCGCATGTGCCTCGTCCTTCTCGGGTTCTCCTTCGCCGTATCAGGGCTTGCCTGGCTCGTTTCAGACCGCTTTGAAGATGCGCTCGTTTTTTTTCCGGATGGGCGCGGTCGCCTTCGGGGCGAGCTCCGCTCGATACCCGCGGCGCGCGGTGCCGAGGCCCGCGCCGAACTGGTCGCCGCAGAGGCCCTGCTCGGCCCGATGACGCCGGGCCTCCACGCTTGCTTTCCGCCCGGCGTCCGGGTGGAAAAGGTGCTCCTGCGCAAGGGGAGCCTCTATCTTGATCTGTCCGAGGACGCTGCGCTTGCGCCCCGATCGGAACTCGAACGCGCCCTCGAGGCTCTTACCCGCTCGCTCCGTGCCGCCTCGCCCGCGGTTAGGCGCGTCGTGCTCACGATAGGCGGAAGAGTGCCCTGGGGGGACCTTCCCGCGGTTGTTCCGGAGGCGAAAAGTGAGAAAAAGAATTGACAAAGCACTCCTGGCACGTATACTTCAAAACTAATTAACGAAAAACGACAACGCGAACGATGAAAGGAGCCATAGAAATGAGAAGGCAGATCATCGCGGGCATGCTTGCGCTCTTCCTCGTAGGCGCCGCCGCCGTCTCCGCGGACGAAGCCGTCATCATGAACTTCAACCTCCTCAAGGCAGACATCATCGCCGATCCGCTCAACAAGGATAAGTTCCTTGAGAATCGCGCGACGATGATGGACTACTCTGGGGCCGCCGGCGCCAGCTACACCGAGGATCAGAAGAAGCAGATGCGCGGCTCCCTCGCCATCAAAAACTGGGAGGTTGTTCTCGCCTCCTCATCGCAGACTGGCTACAACCAGGCTCTGTCCATGACGAACGAGGCGACTATTTCCCAGAACGCCAAACAGTTTCCTGGCGAGACGGTTCTCGGCGTGCGGGTCCGCTTCCCCACCGAGCCGTATAACAGCTGGGCCCGCGTGCAGCCGCCCTTCGAGATTCCCGCCTTCGAGCCCAAGGCTGACATCGACGATCAGGGCACCATCACGCCGAAAAATGACGCCCAGGGTAGCGACCCCATCAACGCCCGCCTTACGCGCTTTGAGGGGAGCTACGACACCAACACCAAGATCACGACTGCGCTCGGCGTGGTTAAGAATGTCGGCACCATCAAGTCTCTTGCCGTCACCGTGAAGGGCCTCAATTTCCCGCATGGGCTTTCGGTCATTCTCAAGGATGCGGATGGCAATGAGCGGACGATGTTCATGGGCTACCTCAACTTCGACGGCTGGAAAGAGCTCCGCTGGGATAACCCGCAGTATGTGACCGACGTTCGCAACCGCGAGCTGAGGATCTACCCCCTCTACCCGAAGACCACCCCCTTTGTGAAGCTCGCCGGCTTTGTCTTTACCCGCGATGCAGCGAACGAGGGCGGTGACTTTGTCGCCTACATCAGGGACGTCAAGATCCTCTACGACAAGGCCGTTCTTGAGCCGGTCCGCGACATCGACGACGAGGCGATTTGGGGCATCGTTGGCAAGAAGGAAGCCGAGCGCAAGACGATCGAGTCTAAGCGCTTTGGTAGCCCGCAGGTTCTTCGCTACATCGAGCGCCAGAAGCAGGAAACGGGCGACTTCACCGCTCCCGCAACGAAGTAAGGCTTAGGGCTTTCGCGCTGCATGTTGAGGGCCGGAACCCGCGAAAGGTTCCGGCCCTTTTTGCTTTATCCTTCGCCTATTCCGTTGTACAATGGGCGTATGAGCGGAGAGGAAGCCGAAGGCATCCCGGATCGCGGACGCCTCGAGGCCGAGTACCTGCGTCGGCGGCCGGCGTATCAGGCGGCTCTCGAGGACATGGAGCGCCTTGTCCGCGATAAACTCGACAGGGCCGGCTTGCGCCCCACCATCAAGGGCCGGGTTAAGTCCTTTGAAAGCTACTATAAAAAAAAGATACGCATTCTTCGCCAAGCGCGAGCCGAAGGTCGCCTCCCCATTCCGATACGCGATATCATCGGCTTGCGCGTCGTTTGCCCCTTTTTGGGCGATCTTGGCGAGGTCGAGCGAGCTCTTGCCGCCGCATTCACTGTGGTCGAAGTTGAACGAAAAGGCGCTGAGCGCTCGTTCCGTGAATTCGGCTATGAATCGATCCATCTTCTCGTGGCGCTCCCTCCGGAACTTGGATCGGCCCGTCCCGGCCTGGATGCGGAATATTGCGAGATACAGCTCAGGACCATCCTCCAGGAGGCCTGGGCGGAGGTCGAGCACGAGCTTGTCTACAAAGCGGAATTCACCCCCTTCGATGAACCGATGAAGCGCAAACTCGCCGCGCTCAATGCGAATCTTTCGCTTTCGGACATCATCTTTCAAGAAATTCGGGAATACCAGCGACGCCTTTCCGAGGAACTTGCACGGCGGCGCAATACCTTTTATGCGAAAATCGAGGATTACATGGATCGGCCACTCGAAAATGTGGCCGGATCCGGCTCCTCCCTATCTGTCAATCCTTCGCGGTTTGAGGTTCACGCAGCGGAGGACGGATTCATGGCTGAGGAAAACCGCTCGCTCGACGACCTCTTGCTCGACGCGCTCTATGCGCATAACCGGGGCGACTATGAGCGGGCAATCGAGATATACGGTCGCATCCTTGCCGCGGATCCCCCCAAAGAGGCTGCCGCCATTGTTACCAAGCATCGCGGCATGGCGTATTTTTCAGAATCGCGTTATGCGGAGGCGATCAAGGATTTTTCGCGGACGCTTGAACTCGATCCTGCGTGCTACCGGGCTGCGTATTTCCGGGGCGTCGCGCGGAGCGTCCTTGGAGATTACGGCGCGGCGCTTGCGGATTTTGACCTCGCTCTGGCGATCAACCCCTTTCAATTTTATGCGCTTTACCGGCGAGCGCAGGCCTATTTCCACCTTGGCGACTACCCCAAGGTGCTCGCCGATTGCGACGCCGCACTCAAGATCGAACCCGATCATGCCCATGCCCGTGCGCTCAAATCCCTTGCTCAGGCGAAATTGGAGCCGTTTAATGCTTGACATTCACGGGCAATACTTACTATAGTCGGCTTGCAGGTCCCCATCGTCTAGCGGTTAGGACAGCGGGTTTTCATCCCGCCAACAGGGGTTCGATTCCCCTTGGGGATGTGAAAGTAAAAGCCGGCCATAAGGCCGGCTTTTTTTGTAGCCATGGGGAATCGAAGGGCGCGAGCGCTCATGTCCGCTTGTCGCTCAGGCTTTGCAGGCGATATAGTCATGTGCGATAGAAACACATGCGCCTGAATATTGGCGCGCCGCTATGGAGGTGCTATGAAGAAGAAAGCTCTGCTCCTTGCTCTTGTGCTTGCGCTCGCCGCGAGTGCCAACGTCTTTGCGTACAAGGCCGCGATCGGTGGCGAATTCGCGCTCAAAATCGGCGATGGCTTGCCGAGCTCGGCTCTCCTCTCCTTTAGGCTACCGAAGCTGCCCCCCGTTTTCGGTCTTGGCGTTTCCATCGGCGAGAACAGCTCCTCCTTTGCACTTCTTGCCGACTGGTGGCTCTATCAGGGGCGGCTTGTTGATTCCCTCGGCCTTTATATCGGCCCCGGCGCCTTCCTCGGCATCTCGCAGGATGCGGCGACCCTCGGACTCCGTGTGCCGGTCGGCATCAACTTCTTCCCGATTAAGCCCCTCGAACTCTTTGCCGAGTTCGCTCCCGCGGTTACCTTTCTTGCGCCTACGGGCGTGAAGATCCCTGCCTGGGGACTCCAGGCGGGTTTTGGTTTCCGCTTCTGGTTCTAAAGGCTCGTCCGCTCGATACACGCAGGGCCGCTCTGGATGCAGTTTCAGGGCGGCCCTGTGTCAAAAGGGTGGGAATTTTCGCCGCTTTGCGTGCGTTTAGCGCTTCAGGGAAAGCTCTTCCCAGCGCGCCGCCGCGCGCCTCAAATGCGGAATCACGATTGAACCTCCGACGACAAGACCGATCGAACATGCCTCCTGGAATTCTTCGGTGCTGATGCCTTCTTCTTTGCAGCGGATCGTGTGGTAGAGGATGCAGTCGTCGCACCGCAAGACGAGCGAGGCAACGAGGCCCAGGAGCTCTTTAGTGCGGGCGGGGAGGGCCCCATCGCGGTAGCATTGTCCATCAAGGCTGAAAAACCGCTTGATCTCGAGACCGGCGATAGCGAGGACTTTTTCATTGAGTGCGGCGCGCTCCTCCTGCCATTCGGCGACGCTTTTATCGAAAAGGCTATTTTCTGACATCATGACCTCCTTGTGTGCGAGCATAGCGACCCTCGTGGGGGAGGTAAAGGGGAGAGCGGGACTAGACTTTATATAGTAAAAGTCATATATTTGTGCCATACCCCCAGAAGGAGGCAGCCATGTCCGAGCGGCTTACCAAGGATACCTTCAAGGATAAGGTTTTCGATTTCGAGAAACACACGGAATGGAAATACGAAGGAGAGCTTCCCGCAATCATCGATTTCTATGCCGACTGGTGCGGTCCCTGCAAAATGGTCGCACCCGTGCTTGACGAGCTTGCGGCAAAATATGAGGGCAAGCTCAAGGTATACAAGGTGAATACCGACGAGGAGCCTGAACTCTCCGCGATGTTCCAGATTCAGAGCATCCCGACGATCTTTTTTGTGCCGAAGGAAGGCGAGCCGCGGTTCGCACTGGGCGCGCTTCCCAAGAAGGAACTCGAGCGCGCCATCACCGAGGTGCTCGGCGTCGTGTGAGCCGCGTTCGCTCGGGCGCCATAGGCGAGGCCCAGCCTGTGACCTCGCCTATGGCGTTTTAAAATCCGGGGACGGAAAAGGGGATGGCCTTGCGTTCCGCGCCCTTAAGCGCCTCGTCGAGAAGGGGGCCGAGTTCAAGCTCTTCGTATGCCCCGCTTTCCCGCGTCATATCCGCCCGGAGGATGGGGTGCTTGGGCGAAAAAAGCACACAGCAGTCCTCGTAGGGGAGAACCGAGATATTGTAGCTCCCTATTTTTCGTGCGAGTTCGATCGTCTCTTCTTTATCAAGGCCGACCAGGGGGCGAAACACAGGGAGCTTGACGCGCGAATTGGTGAAGCGTAAGTTTTCCGCGGTTTGACTTGCCACCTGGCCGAGGCTCTCGCCCGTCACAAGGCTGTTTGCCCCAATTTTAAACGCAAGCCGTTCGGCAAGCTCCATCATCGCCGCGCGCATCATGAGCGTCGTGCTCTCTTCGCGTGCCTTTTGCTTAATGCGCATTTGCGTCGCCGTGAAGGGGATCGTGTACAGCGAAAGACCCCCGGTATAGCCTGCAAGGACGCGCGCGAGGGCAATGACCTTTTCCTGCGCTTCGGCGGAGGTATAGGGGTAGGCGTGGAAGTAGACAGCGTCGAGCGCGAGCCCCCGCCGCGCCATGAGGTAGCCTGCGACCGGCGAATCGATGCCGCCAGAGAGGAGTAGAAGGCCGCGTCCCTGCGAGCCTGTGGGCAGGCCGCGTATCCCCTGGATCGGCGACGCATAGACGTAGGCCTTGTCCCTGATTTCGGCATGGATTGTGAACTGTGGCGCGTGGAGGTCGACGCGGGTGCCTGGGCAATTTTCGAGGACGAGATGGCCGATTTCGCTTGAAAGGCCGTAGGAATCCAGAGGAAAGCTCTTGTCGGCGCGGCGCGACTCCGCTTTGAAGGCGCGTTTCCCCTGGGCAACCTCGGCGCGGGCGATGTCGAGCGCCGCGGCAAGAACCGCCTCGGGCTGCTTTTCCGTGCGTATGGCGCGGGCAAAGCCGTTGATGCCGGGCGTGCGTGCGAGCGCCGCTTCGACAAACGCCGCACGCTCAAGTTCCACTTCGAGGGCGATGCGGCCATGCGAAAGCTCAAGCCGCTTAAGCGCGCCGCCGAGTCTGCGTTTTAGGTCGGCCTTGAGGCGGTCTTCGAACTCCTTGCGGTTTCCTAGTTTGAGAATAATTTCGCCGAGCTTCACAAGGTAGAGCGTGTCCACGGCCATGCTCCTTAGGGCTTAAGACGTGTGTAGACGCGGGCTGCAGTTTCGAGAAAACGGTCGACGTCCGCAGGCAGTGTGAGCGTGCCTGTGGATATGCGGATCGCCCCGAAGGAAAGCTCTGGTGGTACGCCCATGGCCGCGAGCACGCGCCGTTCTTTCGCATGTGCGTTTGAGGCGCAGGCCGAACCCGTCGAGACGGCGATTCCTTCATCGGAGAGCGCGCGGGCGAGCACCTCACCCGCAAGACCCGGAAACGAAGCCGAGAGAATGTAGGGGGAATAACGTGTGTCGCCTGCCTTCCGCCCGAAGGGCAGGACGATGGCCCCCGGAATCGCTTCCATTCCGGCGATAAGCCGCGCCTCGAGCTCGCGGGCGTGCTGGAGTTCGGAGGCGAGGCTGGTCACGGCCTGTTCTGCTACATTTGAAAAAGCCCAGGCGCCTGCGAGATTTTCGGTGCCCGGCCGGATGCCGCCTTCCTGGCCGCCGCCAACAACGAAAGGCTCAAGCGTCGCGGCGAGCCACATGGCTCCCGTGCCGCGGGGGCCGCGAAGTTTGTGTGCGGAAAATGCGGCCGACGAAAGGCCCAGCTTAAGCGGGTCGAAGGGGATTTTTCCAAAGGCCTGGACGGCATCTGCATGGACGCGTGGGGGAGTGGCGCGACCGAGCTCGCGGGCGGCGCAGGCGACTGCGCGGACAATGTCGCCGAGCGGCTGAATCGCCCCGGTTTCGTTATTGACCGCCATCACGGTGACAAGTGCGGTTTCTTTGCGGATGGCTGCGGCGACCGCCTCTGGCGTAACAAGGCCATTGGCCCCCGGGCGGACAAAGCTTGTTTCGACGCCGAGCCCCGCAAGAAGGCGTAGCTGTTCGTGGATCGCCGCGTGTTCGATCGCGCTTGCGACGATGTGGAGGGGCGCGGCGCGCGCATGGGACCTTTTGCGTAGCGTAGCAAGAAGGGCGATCGCATTGGCTTCGGAACCGCCGCTTGTAAAGACGATGCAGCCACGCGCGGCCTCTTTGGTCGCATGAAGGCATAAAGCGAGGCGCGATCGCGCTTCTTCGAGTTTTGCGCGGGCTTCCGTGCCAAGACGGTGGGTGCTTGAAGGATTGCCGTAGCAGGCGGCTGCAAGCTCGGCAGCCTCAAGGAGGATCGCGCGATCCGGAGGGCTCGTACTCGCCCAGTCGAGATAGATCATCCTAAGGATACTACCGAGGCCCCAGCCCGGCTCTCAAGCCCCCGCCGCCCTGCGGCCCACTTACTCGCGGGCTGACCTAGTGCACATAACGGCGGTCGGGGATGCCGCTTGGCTGCTCGCCACGCTGTGCAAAGGCCGGAGCGAGGTAGAGGGCACAAAAGCAGTGGCCGTGCGTCTCTATGTCCTTCCACGAGTATGCACAGGGGCAGATGACATCCGCATCGGCCGCCCGCGAGCCGTCCGAGTCACGGCAGGGGCAGAGGTAGTATCCGTAGCGATTCCAGTTGACCGTAAGCCCCTCGATGAGGCTATCGGTGAAGGCGGCATCGGGATTGAGCACCCAGCCCTGTTTCGCCGCGACCATGGTGGCGAAGGTGCGCGTTTGTTCGGGGCTCTTTTCGGACATCGGCGCCGCCTTCCTAGACGCCGAGCGTCTTTGCCCAGTCGGCTTCGATAAAGCCGACGAGGTGTTTGTCGCCGTCTATGACCGCAAAGGGAAAAGCGACATCATCCTTGAAACGCTCTTTGAGTATGCGTTTTACCTCGTTCTTCGTCTCAAGCGGAATGGTGTCGACGTGGATGTAGCGGTGTGCAAAGCCCTTCTCCTTGAGATAGGAAAGGGCGCGCTTGCAAAAGCCGCAGGTGGATAGCGCATACACCGTGATGTCGTGGTCGCTACGGGCCCCTTCGATGCGCGTATAGGCGAGGGTATCGAGCATGCTGCCTCCTTGCAAGGTCCACTATATACTACTATGGCCATGCGGGTGGCGGCAATGCTGTCCAGTAGAAGTCCGCGCGCCGTGTATTGAAGAAAATAACCGTTTTGGCTACTCTCTTTTCATGCGAGACCCCGCCTTCATTCGGAATTTCTGCATCATCGCTCACATCGACCATGGGAAATCAACGCTCGCCGACCGCTTTATCGAAAAGGCGCGCGTTGTGGATAGCCGTAAGATGCAGGACCAGATGCTCGACAACATGGACATCGAGCGCGAGCGAGGCATTACCATCAAGAGCCAGGCGGTCGCGCTCGAGTACGAGGCGAAGGACGGTAAAACCTACACGCTCAACCTTGTCGACACCCCTGGCCACGTGGACTTCTCCTACGAGGTTTCCCGAGCTATTTCTGCCTGTGAGGGCGCGCTTTTGCTCATCGATGCGACGCAGGGCGTGGAGGCTCAAACCCTCTCCAACATGTACATGGCCCTTGAGCACGACCTTGAGATAATTCCCGTCATCAATAAGATCGACATGCCCGCCGCAGACATCGCGGAGACGCGACGCCAGATCGAACACGAGCTCGGTCTCGACCCCGAGGGCGCCTTGCTCGTCTCGGGTAAGCTCGGCACGGGCGTCGACGAACTCTTCGAGGCCATTGTCGAGCGCATTCCCGCACCTCGCCACAAGGCGGAAGACCCTCTCCAGGCCCTTATTTTTGACTCGCACTACGACCCCTATCGCGGCGTGATCGTCCACCTCCGGGTTTTTGGCGGATCAATCGTGCCGGGGCAGCGCATCAGACTCATGAACTCGGGCGCCGAGTACGAGGTCGAGGAAACGGGCAAGTTTCGCATAACGCTTGCAAAGACCGAAGGGCTCGGGCCCGGCGAGGTCGGCTACATCATCGCTGGCATCAAAACCGTCTCGGACGTGCGGGTTGGCGACACGGTCACCGACGCCGCACGGCCCGCCGCCTCCGCGCTACCGGGATTCAAGGAAGTGAAGCCAGTCGTCTTTTCGTCAATCTATCCGATGGACGCCGCTGACTACGACGAGCTCAAAGAAGGGCTTGAGAAGCTCAAGCTCAACGACGCCTCCCTCGTGTACGAAAAGGACAACTCCGTCGCCCTCGGCTTCGGCTTCCGTTGCGGCTTCCTCGGCCTCCTCCACCTTGAAGTCGTGCAGGAGCGGCTTGAGCGCGAATACGATCAGGCGATCATCATGACGGCCCCCTCGGTCCGCTATCGCATCAAGCTCACCTCGGGCGAGACGATATTTATCGACAACCCTGCGGACTATCCCGGACCCTCACGGATCGAAGCGGCGGAGGAGCCGTATATCAAAGCTCAGATCATCACCCCGCTCGCCTATATCGGCAACCTCAACACGCTGTGCTTCGACAAGCGCGGCACCCTCGTTTCCCAGAACCATCTCGACGAACGGCGCGTCGAGCTCATCTTCGAGATGCCGCTTGCCGAGGTGCTCTTCGACTTCTACGACAAGCTCAAGTCGACAAGCCGCGGCTATGCGAGCTTCGACTATGAGGTTATTGGCTATCGGCCGACAAAGCTCGCCAAGCTCGACATTCTCATCAACGACAAGCCCGTCGATGCGCTTGCCCAGCTCGTCTACGAGCCTAATGCCTATGAGCGCGCGCGAAAGACCTGCGAGCGGCTCCAGGGCGCCATCCCGCGGCAGCAGTTCAAAATACCGATCCAGGGCGCCATCGGTTCCAAGATCATCGCGCGCGAGACGATCAACCCGGTGCGCAAGGATGTCCTTGCAAAGTGCTACGGCGGAGACATCACCAGAAAGCGCAAGCTCCTTGAAAAGCAAAAAGAGGGCAAAAAGCGTATGAAAATGGTCGGTGATGTCGAGCTACCGCAGGAAGCCTTTCTCGCGGTGCTACGCGAAAACGAGGAAAACGAGCGCTGAAGCGCTCTGCCATTAAAGGCCGGCGCCCGAGGCGATGTCGGCGAGTTTCCACCGCCAGTATTCGACCTCGACGAGGAGCCGGTTGAGAAGGTCCTGCGGGAGAAGCCTAAAGCGTTCAGCGTCGGGGAAGGGCCATAAAAGGTAGTCGGAATCGAGGACGAGGGAGGAAAAGCCCTCGCGCGAAAGGCTCCCCCGTCCCTTCATCGCCGCGTGGATATTCTCAAGTCGGCCTCGCTCCTCAGCTATAAATCCTGCGGCGCGCTCTGCGGCTTGAGGTCCCGCCTCTCGTCCCCCCTCCCTTGCTTCCGCCGTGATGCGGTCCGAGCGATGACGCTCTGCGTCGAATGCGGCAAGCGCGGCCGCGGCCTCCGCAAAGCTGGTGCTGCGGGCGCCGATGGAAAGGCCGCGGCCGCGGAGGTCGAGGACAAGCGGCCCGGGGGCGGCGCACTCTTCGGCAAGGAGAGCCGCGTACGAGGCGAGTACGGGATCCGTACGCGCCCGGCCCTGTGCGGCGGAGGGCGGCATATGTTCCGCTTCGGGCGCGGGCCGGGCGCCCTCCTTGAAGGCGGCGGCGATTTGGCCGTTTGCGCGGTAAAGGCGGTTCATCCGCCGCTCTTCCGCTCCGAGCGCAGGGGCGCTACGTGCGTGCGTCTTTCCAAGCTCATAGGCGAAGTCGAGCCCTGTCACGAGCACGTACGCGGGCGAAAGCCTCCGTGCGATGTGGAGCGCGTGGACGCCTACCGAACCGAGCGGTGGAACCGCAAGGGCGGGAAGGGCAAGCTCGCCGAGCCGCCGCGCAAAGCCGCCGCGCGCGATGCGCACCATGCTGAGGTGCCGCGGCCCTGACAGCGCCCGGAAGGTTGCGGGGTGCGAAGAAAGGTCCGCAAGGAGGGGGAGCGCTCTTCCTCCGGCAGGGATAAAGTCGGCGAGGTTGTGCGTCTGCGCCTCGAGGCAGACGACAAGGTCGGGTTCGATCTGTGCGGCGAGCAAGGAGGGGAGCGCCGTGTCGACTGCGACGAGATAGAGCCTGTCCCGTTCGCGCAGGATAAAGGGCAGGGCCGCTTCAAGCGAGGGGCCTGCTCCTGCGACGAGGGCGGGGCGCGGAAAGGCTACAAGCGGCAGCGGCTTAAGTTCGCCCATCGCGGCAAGGTTTTTGAATGAATTGCGCGCCCAGAGCCGCCCCAGGGCGAGGAACGAGGCACGGTTCCGCCAATCTGCCGCAAACTCAGCCTGAAGTAGCGCCGCCGCGCGGCGATAGGCCTCGGCGTGGAAGACCTCGCCGCCCGAAAGCCGTAAAGGTATCACGCGCCTAAAGGCGCCAAGTCCGCAGGCGATCACGCGGAGCTTTTCAGGATCGGCGCTTTCGACGAAGGCGATCCGCCCATCCGCAAGGAGCTCAGGCGGTGCCGCGGTGCGCGAGAGGGCCGCGAGGCGGGGGTCGGCCTCGACACAGAGAATTGCCGAGCCCTGTTCGATTCGCGCAAGGAGTTCGGGCACGCCGTACCAGAGACCGGGGGAAAATACCAGGTAGAGGCGAGCAGGCCCAAGTTCGCAGGCCAGTGCGGCCTTGCGCGGAATAAGCGCGGGGCCGCGCTCCGAATAGAGGAGGCGGCCCCGATAGCGGATGTTGCGGGCCCCCGCCGTCTCAACGACACAGGGCCCTTGGTCGTCCATCGCCTTACGACTCCTTCTTGGGCGTGAAATACTTGAAGAAGACGTTCGTGAAGTTGTCCTTGAGCTTCGGACTCTTGAGGAAAAGGCCGCGCAGTTCGATATCCGAGCGCTGCTGGTAGAAGTAGGGGTAATAGAGCGAGATGGGCGCAAGGTCTTCATCGAGGGCAGCGCCCGCTTCCTTGACGCGGAGCACAACGACGGACTCGCCGAGCACGATGGGCTCGGAAACCGAACCCGGGGCAAGGCCAAAGGCGGCGGAAAGGAATTTTTCGCTCGTCGACGCATAGGCGAGTTCGGAGCTTGTCGCCTCGTTCACGCGTTTGAAGAGCGGGACGTTCTGGCCGTAGATCGAAAACGAAAGATCGCCATAATTAAGGGGGAAGGGACCGGCAGATTTAACCTCGAGCCCTGCCGCCTTGCCGACTGCACCGAAGTTCGAGGCGGCGGCGAGGGCGAATTCTTTGGCCTTTGCGATGACATAGTCCTCGACCCTGCCTTTTTCGTTGGAAAGCACATAAGAGCGGACATCGCTCAAGACAGAGGGATTCTCAAGCTCGGCGGATGCCGCCTCGCCCTCGGCGCGGAAAAACGCGAAGGAACCCGAGGCGGTCTTGACGACCGGCGAAAGCTCACCTTTTTTGAGCGCGGCGATCTTGTCGGCATCCTCTTTTTTGGCAAGGTCGCCTGCAAGTTCAAAGTAGTAGATGGTGCCAAGTGCACCACCCTTATCGGCATACGCGTCCTTAGAATGACCTTTGGCGGCATCTTCGAAGGAAAGGCTACCAGACTCGACCTGCTTACGGACTTTAAGCGCGTCGGCTTCGCTCGAGGTGATGGTCACGCGCGAGAGCTTGAGGCGGCGGAAGAGATCGGCATGCGCGGCTGCATAGGCCGCAAGCTCGGTATCGGGATAGGCGGAGAGCGGGAATGCAACGTACTCGATGCTGCGCGTCTCTTTTGCCATGTCTTTCACAAAGGCGATCTCCTTCGAGCTCGGAGCAAGGGCATAGGCCTCATTGAGATAGAGCTGGGAAAGGAGGTCGTCACGAAGGCTCGTCCTGAGCGCGAGTTTTTCGCTCATCGAGGTCTCGCGGTAGCGGCGGGCGGAGAATTTACCGTCTTCCAGGAAGGCGGGATTTTCCGCAAGTTTTGCGTCCAGGCGGGCTTCGGTAACCCGCCCACCCGCCGTCACGACCTCGTCGAGAATGGCGGTGCGGAAGACGGTCCGCTCAAAGGCCTCGCGCCACACTTGGTAGGCGAAAAACTGGAAGTTCTGCTCGGAAAGGCCCTGCTGGCGGAGTGCGTCATTGACGGCCTGCACCTGGCGCGCGAAGTAGCTACCCTGCGTATAGGAAATGCTCTTGCCGGCGTAGGTTCCGAAATCAAGGCCCCGCCCTCCCGAGCCGAGGCTCCCGCCCACCGAGGGCACGAACACGAAGGCGATGACGACGATGACGAGAAGAATGATTGTGCCGGCGTAGATGAAGGGGTTCTTTATGCCGCGCTTCGGCGTGTCGGGCGTCTCTTTTTTGGGGGCCTTGCCGGAGATCGCGTTGGGTGTCTGGGATGCCATGACTTCCTTCCGTTTCGGGGCTCTTGCGTCCGCGCCTTCCGGGGGTCGCGGTCCGCGGGGAGGCCCCTCGGCGCCGCCAGAGGTGTGTTCTCGACCCCGAAGGCTCTAGGCATCGGGAACCATAGCACGGTCATTTAGCGGGTGTCAACGTCGGCTCTTATGTTGGCGCTTTGCGCCGACGTAAGAGCGACAAGGGGCCTTGCGCGCGCCCTAGGCAGTCGCCTCGTTCCCTGTGGCTGCGTGGAAGACAAAGCCGTTTTTTTGCTCGTGCTTTACTTTGTACATCGCCGCATCGGCGCGGTTGACAAGCTCCTCGATCGCTTCGCCGTCGTCGGGGTAGATCGAGACGCCGATCGAAAGCCCGACGACGCAGGAAATGCCGCCTGCGGCAAGCGGTTTTTTGAACTCCTCAAGGAGCTTACGGCAGACGAGTTCGATGTCCGTTTTTCCACGAACATTGGTGAGCACGGCGACGAATTCGTCGCCGCCCACCCGCGCAAGCGTGTCGGAGGCGCGGAGTATCGTTCCAAGCCGTTCGGCGACCGCGACAAGCGCCCGATCGCCCACCGAGTGTCCGTAGCGGTCGTTGATCGGCTTAAAGTCATCGAGGTCGATGAAGGCGACGGCGACTTTGCGTCCGGCGCGCGAGGCAAGATCGAAGGACTTTTGGAGGAGTTCGAAGAGTAGCCGCCGATTCGGAAGCCCCGTAAGGCTGTCGTGGTTCGCAAGGTGGCTTATGCGCCGGGCGGCCCGCTCGAGCTCCGCCTTCTCGCCCGAAATAATGCGGTTGAGCGCCTCAAGTCGGTCGTGGATGAGGCCGTTTTCGACGGCGATCGAGACATAGGGTCTGAGCGCCTCAAGGAGGGCGCGCGCCTTGGGCGGGTAGGCGTTTTTTTCGTAGCTTTGTACGGTCAAAACGCCGATGACGCGTTCCTCGATTTCGAGGGGAAGGCAGACGATCGATGCGGCGGGGAGTCCGTGCGAAATGCGCCCCTTTACAAGGTAGTTTCCTGCTTCCCGTTCCACGTCGTTGATGACGAGGGTGCTGCGGTTGCACACCGCCCAGGCCGCGAAGCTCCGCTTTGGGTCGAGCTTCTGGATCTTGCGCTGCACCCGTGTGCCGCGGTCGATGAAGCGCCGCCACTCGAGCTCCCCTTCGGCCTCGTCGAGGATGGCGAGGCCGAAGACGCTCACGTCGAGGTGGCGCGCGAGCGCTTCATAGAGGGTGCTGATCACCGTGTCGAGGTCAAGGCTTGAGGTTATGCGTCTTCCGAGTTCGGATATCGAACGTAGCTGCTCGTTCGCCTCCTCAAGCTCCTGTGTCTTCTCCTTGAGTTCGGTGTTGCGCAGGCGGAATATCTCCGCCTGTTGGCGGCTCTTTTCCGTTTCGTACTGGACGGTGATGTTCTTGATCTTGCGGTTCGTGTCCTCACCGACGATTTCGCGCTCGAAGCGGGAGAACCGCTTATAGTAGTCGAGAGCCGTCCGATAGTCGCCGAGGCGCTCGTAGGCCTCGGAAAGGCGCCTATGCGCCTCATTGATGAGCTTCTTTGCCTCGAGCGCTTCGGCGCGGCCCAATGCCTCGACAAAGCGTCCGCGCGCGTGTTCAGCATCGCCGCGGGCAAGGTGCAGCGAGCCGAGTTCAAGGAGGACTTCGACGCGCTGTCGCTCGTTCTTGAGCCCTTCGCAGATGCCGAGGGCCTTGGTGAAATGGCTTTCGGCCTGGTCGAGGAGCTCAGAGGAACGGGCGATGCGGCCGAGCGCAAGCCAGCACTGTCCTTCGATGACGCGGTTTTCTGCCTCGTGTGCGATGACAAGGGCTTTTTCGCAGAACTCGCGCGCGAGCGGCCAGTTCTCCATGCGGTGGAAGGCTGACCCGATGTTGAGGAGAACGTTGGAGACGATCTCTGCCTCCCGGTCGTCGGGGACGGTTTCATAGGATTTGAGAAAATAGTCAAGCGCTTCCTTGTGTTCACCAAGATCGAGGCAGACCTCGCCGATGTTATTGAGGGTGATCGCTTCGCGCAGGCGGTTGCCGACGCGGCGCGCTTCCTCGAGACTCCGCGTGTAGTAGTCCATCGCCCGGTCGAAGCGGCCGAGCTCGTGGTAGACCACCCCGAGCCCGTTGAGCGCCTTGCTCGCCCCCTCCGTGTCGGATAGCGCGGTGAAGCGAGTAAGCGCTTGTTCGAAGGGGTCGATCGCTTCGGTGGGACGGGTGAGAAAATACTCGCACCAACCGATGTTGAGCTCCGCGGCCGCCCTTCCCGGCTCATAGCCGATCTCCTCGGCTTCTATACGGGCGCGTTCGGCGAGGGCGAGTGCGGCCTCGGGCTCAGAGAGCATGAGAGTCCAGGCCCTCGCGTTCTGCTCATCGATGGCCGCACTGCGGTCGTTCATGCCCCCTCCAGGGCTGCGAAGGCCGCAGCGGCGTCCTCTGCGACCATCCAGCGTCCACCCTGCGCGTATTCGAAGGGCCGAAACCAAGCTTTATAGTCCATTTTCCTTGATCCGGGCACCCAAAACCCAAGATAATAATACCGCCTTCCGAGCGATAGCGCCAGCGCAAGTTCGCGCAACACCGACCAGGTGCCGAGACTGCGACGCGACTCATCGGGGTCGAAGGCGAAGTATACGCTTGAAAGCCCTGCGGGGAGGAGGTCGATGTAGCCAGTCGCGATGAGGCGGCCGTCGGCGAGCCGGTACTCTGCGACGGCGCTCCCCGCCCCGGGGCCGCGCAAGGGACTCTCTACGAGAAATTCCACATAGGCCCTTCGCGCCGCCTCCTCGTCCTCTTCCTCTCCTCCGTGGCGGGCGCGGAGGTAGCGGCGATAGAGGGAAAAGCGTTCCTCCGAAAAGCCACCTTCGGACAGCTCGACCCGCACATCGCTGTTGCGGCGGACGAGGCGGCGTTGCGAGGGACTTGGCTCGAAGCGCTCCGCATCGAGCCTTAGCGGCACGCAGCGCGCGCAGGCGGTGCAGACCGGCTTGTAAAACAACAGGCCACTCCGTCTAAAGCCCTGAACGAGGAGGGCTTCATAGACCTCGCCGGGCATAGAGGCGGCGCCAAACTCTTGAGCCCGCCACGATCGTCCTTCGAGATAGGGGCAGGGACCGAGGTCGAGCACGTACATCAGAGTTTGAGTTCCACGATGCGCGTGTCCTTGCACCGCGCCGCAAGGGATTGCACCTCCTCCGCCCGGGAGATCAAGACCGCGGAAGCATCGCGATATGCATCCGCAAGGCGCCGTGCCGCCTTTTCGATGTCCTGTGCCTCCGCTGCAAGGAGGGTCGCGCGTTTTTCCTGACGCACCGCGTCATCGATGCCGTACAGGTTGCGCTTCCAGTCGGCAAAGCCGCGCTCCTCGGGTAGTAGCGGCTTGCTGTCCCTCCCCACGCTGCCGATCACCGCCTCCTCGACGGAGCTGCGATCGATACCCCGCGCCGCCTGCATAAGCGCCTCGCCAAAAAAGAGGAGGCTTTCGGCGGGACGCGGATCGTGATAGGTTGAAAAAAGAAAGACGCCTTCGAGGGGCTCTGCGTAACAGGAGGCGCCGTAGGCGCCACGGCGGACC
>JAJUIB010000017.1 GCA_029265615.1 Spirochaetota bacterium | reverse complement strand
CAACCACTCTTACGCTTCCGCATAAGAATAGCCTTACCTCGCTCTATCCCCATCCCTAATGCACTGTGGAAGATCTCTTTCCATGCCCCCAGCAACTTCCATGCCAGAAGACATCGCTTTGTAGCACTTTCGTGCCCAGCGTGTCAAGCGCCCGCAAACTTTTTTTAGAAGTTTGCATTTTTGCAGGGCGGAAGCCCTTTGGCTTTTAGCCAAAAGCTCACGACGCTCTGTTAGTTTACTCATCGTTCACTAACTTGGTCAAGCCCCTAGCGCGCTTTCCATCACTTTACTGTCGCACGTCACACGCAAGGCGCGACGCGGGTGAATACATACCCAAGGAGGATTTTTTTGTCAAGCGACTTTCTGGCAGAAAGTCATGATTCACGCCAAAAATAGTCACCATCCCCATATCGGCGATGCTGGACAGCCTCGAGTAGCGCTTCCTCGCCGATGGACGCCTCTCCGGCGAGGTCGGCGATTGTTCGGGCAACCTTGAGGACGGCATGACAGGCGCGCGAAGACAGCGAGAGCTTCTCCGCGGCGAGCTGCAAAACCGTGGCAGCTTTTCGGTCAAGCACGCAAAATCGCTCGACAAGACCCGCGGGAATTCGGCCATTGAGCGCAAAATCCCTCCCCGCATACCGCGCCGCCTGAAGCCGCCGCGCATTCACAACACGGTTACGCACCGACAACGATGGCTCCTCAGGAGGCCCGAGAAGCTCGCGGGACTCGGCCGGCCGCAAAGGGACACGCAGATCGATCCTGTCAAGGAGCGGGCCGCCAAGTTTTCGCCAGTAGCGCTGGATATCGGGAAGGGAGCAGGAGCAGACACGGCCCTCACGCCCCAGGTTGCCGCAGGGGCAGGGATTCGCCGCGACCACCAGCTGGAAGTCCGCAGGAAGCCGGATAGCCCGCCCCGCACGGGCGATGGACACCCTACCCTCTTCAAGCGGCTCGCGAAGCGCCTGGAGCGCATCGCGCCGAAATTCCGGCGCCTCATCGATAAAGAGTACTCCCCGATGCGCAAGGCTGGCCTCCCCCGGTTTTAAAAGGCGCCCTCCGCCGATAAGCCCCTCGAGGGTTGCGGAATGGTGCGGAGCGCGAAAGGGAGGGCGAGGCGAAGGCGCCTCGCCGGGGGCGAGTAGCCCGGCAATTGAGCGCAGAGAGGCGACAGCGATGGCATCCGTCTCGCAAAGATCGGGTAGAATTGAAGGAAGCCGACGGGCAAGCATGGTTTTGCCCGATCCTGGCGGCCCGAAGAGCAGAAGGTGGTGTCCTCCTGCGGCGGCAATCTCAAGCGCACGGCGAGCGCGGGCGAGCCCGCGTACGTCGCGAAGATCGCCCTCGGCATTGTCCTCGTCCTGAGTCTGCACCGATTGCACAGACACGCAGGATGGCAGCTGCCTCCCTTCCCTGAGCGCGAGCAAAAGCGGCGCTATTTCGGCAAGCGAGGCAATGCCGAACACTTTGCCGCGCCCCAGCGACCGGGCTTCAAAGATGTTGGCCTCGGGAACGATGAAGTCCTCAAGACCCGCCGCAAGTCCTGCGGCCACCGCCGGCAAAACGCCCCGGGCCGACCGCACCGACCCATCGAGCCCGAGCTCGCCAAGCGCGAGAAAGGGCCTCCCCGGATCGGGGAGGCTGCCAGCGGCACCAAGCACTGCAAGTGCAATGGGCAGATCGTAAGCGGCGCCTTCTTTGGGAAGATCCGCAGGCACAAGGCTCACGAGCACGCGGTCCAGGGGGAACTCGAAACCGGCGTTTCTGACCGCCGCACGGACACGCTCGCGGGCCTCGCGCACCGCCCCCTCCGCAAGTCCCACAAGATCGATCTGCGGTATGCCCCGGCGTATATCCACCTCGACATGAACAAGACAGCCTTCGAAGCCCGCAGGCTCGTGCGCGAGGACATGCATGGCCCCCCCTCTTCTATGAACCTAACGTCCGCGGAAACGCGGAGACGCTTGAGGCGTCCTACGGTGCTTCCCGACGACAGGGGATGCCGCGTGAGATCCCGTTGCGGCTATCGCGTTCGCCGGCGCAGAATCATCACGAGAAACGCCGCGGAGAGAAAGAGGTAGGGCAGGTTGGCAAAAAGAATCCGGCCGAGGGGCAGCCCAAAGAAAGAAAAACGCCCCTCGTCGACAAGTCCGAATCGCACGAGAAGATCGAACAGAATGTCTGCGTAGCTTGCGATCGCACCGATAACGATCAGCATCCAGGCAATGTCACGCGTCCGCGACCAGAGCACGATCGCAAGAAACGCGGTCGTGGCAACGACGACGAGGCGGGAAACGAGATACGCGAGCGTGCCTAGACCCATGCTCGGAGTATCGGCAGGGGACAAGGCGTTCTTGACAGGAGGAGGAGGCGGCCCTACAACGAACAGGAGTGATCGCGTCGAGTGCGCGGCCGCGACGATGCCGCAACATCAGGAGGGACGACCGTGGATTTGTGGTACAGCCGGACGGAAAGCCCTGGCGCCGACTATCGCGTCAAGGTGCGGAAGCCGCTCTTCTCCGCAGAAAGCGGGCGGCGCAGGATCGACGTGTTCGAGACCGAGGACTTCGGCCGCATACTCGTCGTCGACGGGCGGATCGCGCTTGCGGAATCCGACGGCGCGGCGTATCGGGAGATGGCCGTCCATGTGCCGCTCAACGCACATCCCGCAGTCAGGTCAGTGCTCATCATCGGGGGTGGCGACGGCGCCGTGGTCGCCGAACTTGCACGGTACAGCGAGATCGAGCGCATCGTGGTCGCCGAGGCGGACGATGGCGTCATCGAGACCGCACGCCGCTGGTTCCCCGAAACGGCGGCCGCGATCCGCGATCCGCGCGTGGAAATCGAACCCGCCGAGCCTGCGGATTATGCGCGACAGACGCGCGAGCGCTTCGACCTTGTCATCGTCGACCGGCCCGAAGACGAGGGCGCAGGCGAACTCGGTCAGGCGTTTTACTGCGATTGCTTCCGAATACTCGCAGGCGACGGCATCCTGGTCAACCGCGCGGGAGATGCGCTTTTCCCTGGCAAACGCCGCGACGTGCTGCGCTCGGCGGGGCGGCTTAAGCGCCTCTTCCCGATCTACCGTCTCTATCGCGCAGCCCGCCCCGCCTGCGAACCCGGCGAGCTACTTCTTGGCTTTGCATCGAAGCGCTACGAACCGGTGCCCGCCGCGTTCGATGACGAAACATGGAGTAAACGCGGCATCGCGACCACCTATTACAACCCCGCCATCCATGCGGCGGCCTTTGCCCTGCCGCAGTATGAAGCGGAACTCTTCGCCAAAGCCTAGCGCCGATCTCGCGCATCCTTGTAGGCATACTCCTTGTAGAGAAAGCGCTTGATCTTTCGCGTGCTCGTCTTCTCAAATTCTTCGGCGCGGACGAGAAAATCGACCATTTTCATATAGGGCGGAAGACTTTTATTAATCCTGAACACCTCGTCGCGGAGTAGCGAGGCGACAAACTCCGCCTCGCCTTCCCTGCCGGGATGGGCAAGTGCGATCTTCTCGTAATCGGGCACAAGCACGGCGACCACTTCTTCGCCCGGGCGCCCCGCCCGCGAGGGCCGCCCAACGACGAGAACTTCCTTTATCCAGGGCGAGCCCTCGAAACGGCTCTCGATTTCCTCAGGATAGACGTTTTTTCCGCCTTCGGTGACAATAAGGCTCTTGCGCCTGCCGGTGATGAAAAGATAGCCGCGACGATCGATGCGGCCAAGGTCGCCGGTCCTAAGCCACCCATCCTCGGTCATGGCAGCCCGCGTGGCTTCGGGCGCGTCGAGGTAGCCGCGCATGAGCGAGGGGCTCCTTACCTGAATCTCGCCAATGCCGTCGAGATCGGGCTCCGCGATGCGTACCTCGGTCTTGCGGACGGGGAAGCCCACGGAGCGGTTGTCCTTGCGCCCGGGCAGATTCACGGAAATGAGCGGACCATTCTCGCTCATCCCGTAGCCCTGAACGAGGTTAATGCCGAGCGCATCAAAAAAGTCCGCAGTCGCGGGCGCAAGGGGGCCGCCGCCTGAGACGGCGAGACGCACGGTCCCAAGGCCGGCCTTTTCGCGGATTGCGCGAAAGAGAGGACGGCCGAGCGGCACCTTAAGCCTAAGGGTCGAAAAACGCGACACCGCGAGCGCGGCGCGGATCGCGCCACAAAGTGGCGCGGGGAGCCGTGCCAGTTCCGCCTCGATGCCTGAGCGGATCTTGTCGAAGAGCAGCGGCACGCCGATCACGAAGGTGACTCCACCCTCGCGAATCGAGCGCAAGACTGCGGAGGGGGCGATGCGGTCGACGACCACGACAGTGCAGCCCGCTTCGACGGCGGAGAGAAATGAGCAGGTAGTTGCATAGGTGTGGTGTAGCGGCAGAAGCGCGACAAACACGTCGCGCTCATCGACATAGAGGGCAGCACGCGACGCGAGCACGTTTTCGATGACCGCGCCATGGCTGAGCTCGATCCCCTTCGCGATGCCCGTGGTCCCCGAGGTAAAAAATACGACCGCAGGCTGATCGGGTCCAAGCTCGCCGGGTCGGGGAAGCGCAGGAGAGGCAGGAGTCGCCGTCGCCTCGAGCCAGGAGCGCCGTCCCTCCTCGACTGCACCCGCGGGGAGGTCGAAATCGAGGATTATCCCGCCTTTCTCGGTAAGGGCGGGATAACGCCGCGCGAGTTTCGAGGAGATGCACAACGCGCGAACATGGGCGGCCTCGAGATTTCGCACAAGTCCCGCCTCGTCGAGGGAGGCGTCGAGCGGAACCGCGACAAAGCCGGCGGCAACGATGCCAAGGTAGGACACGCACCACTCAGGCCGATTTTCCCCAAGGATGGCGATGCGGTCGCCCCGAGACAGGCCCGCTGCAAGAAAAAAAGAGCCAAGCCCCGTGGCGCGGGCTTCGAGCTCGGGAAAGCTCACGAAGCGCTCGGCATCGGCCCCCTCGGGCCGCCAGCGAAAGGCCGGCTGCAGAGCGGCGTACGGAGAGTCAGCACCCGCCGCCGCAGGAATTCCCCGCGCGCCGGCAGCGGTGAGAAACGCCTTGAAGTCGGGATACTGATGTTCGGGGATGCGCGATGCGCAGGAATGAGCCACAGAAACTCCTTAGGCGATGAGGGCGTCGAGATCGATCTCGGCGGCGGCGGCGGGCATCATTATGCCGAAGTTTTCAAGGAGCTGGGGATGGGCCTCACCATAGATACCCACCTTGCGCCCCTTGTACATGATGAAAGCCTGGCGGCCTGGGATAAACCGCGGATCTTCCGATCCCGCAAAGGGCTCAGCCACTGAAAACTCCCTATTAAGATAATAGAGCAACGTGGCGACGTGCGCGGCCACCTCGTTGAAGTCAGCACCAGCATGACAGGAGAGAAAGCCGAGAAACTGCCGGGTGGCCACGCCGAGATTGTCCTCGGGATCTTTGAGCGCCACCTTTCCCACCTCAAAAATACGATGCGGGAATGCGGCGCTCGAGGAGACGGACTCGGAGGCGAATAGCGCGGGCAAAGGCGAATTCCGGAGATACTCGTAGTTTTCCGACATGGGATTCGCGATCCGCACAAGGGAAGAAAGCGGCACCCGGGGCTTTTCCGCGAAATCGCGCCCCGAGCCCAGGTAGTTGTAGATCATCTCCTGGTAGCCGAGGCCGACCATCGCATTCTTCGCCTTGCGGGAAAACGCCTCAATAGGCGAAAGTCGGCCGATGGTGAAATCGCGGGGCCGCTCCGGACTGAAATTCGCCATGCCGACGCCAATCATCACATCCTCGACCACATCGACGGGATGGAGAAAATCGTTCCGGTATTCGGCAGGGGAAATGGCAATATACTGACCGTGGATTTCGACGCGGCTCCCCATGCGGGCTGCCGCCTCCGCCACGGCCTGGGGCGAAAAGGTCTTGCCGAGAAGGCGCGATACCCGCGCGGCATCCACCGAGACAGGTTTCTGGAAATAGTAGGGCGTCACAAGTCGACGACCAAAGGGGGTGTCAAAGGCATAATCGACAGCCACAGGCTCGACAGCGTAGCCTAAATCTGCAAGGTCACAGGCGGCGATGGAAGCGGAAAGCACGACCGAGGGGAGGTCGGTGCCGGTGAGTTCGACAAAGAGCTCGCAATCGCCAACCTGGACGGCGCCCAAATCAGCAGAATTGATGATGGGCGGATACGAAAGGATGCCGCCCTTGGCGTCAACGAGGAGGGGATGACGCGCCTCCTGTTCCAGGATGAAGGCGTACTCCTTCCCCTTTGGGTGCTCCTTGAGAATTTCACGAAGGCTCATCATCCGCGTTTCCTGGAGTGGGACGAAGCGCGTGACCTCCGGATCGACCGCCTTGTAGGTCACGGGCCAGGTGATTTGGGCGGAGCGGTAGAGTCCCATGGAGACCGTGCGGCGCTTGCGGCCGAAATTCCAGGCGAGCTTTTCCTGGGTCTGGATGAGATCCTTGAGAATTGCGTCGGTTACCCCCGCGCCGCGAACCACGAAGCCCGCAAGGTAAGGTCTGACCGATTTCACGGACTCTTCGACGAGCACCCGTTTCGAAGCGGGTTTAAGCTCTCCCTCCCGGGAAAAGAAGGGATACTCGGGCCTTAAGCCGCCTGCGGCGAGCTTAAGCTGGCGTGTCAATCCCGCCGTCGACCAAAGATCGGGGCGGTTGGTGTCGTTCAACTCGATCTTGATGCTACGTCCTTCGGCGCCTGAGTCACCGGGCGCGGCGCCTGCAAGATCCCAGCCGTCGAGCTCTGCCTTCGCGACGGGTAGCATATCCTCAAGCGCGCAGGCGTCACAGCTGCGGCCGAGGAGCTTGAAGAAGAGGCTTTCGTTGACTTCGATCTTCGGCATATTGCTCTCCTCGCTAGTGTTCGCGCCTAAGGCTAAAGCTTTGCGCGGCGCAGCCGCACGCTCTCGATATCCGAGCTAAAAAGCTCGCGGAGGTCGTTGAGACCAAGAGCCATGAGGGCCATGCGATCGATTCCGATGCCCCAGGCAAGGACGGGCACCTTTACGCCGAAAGGTTCGGTCACCTCGGGTCGGAAGATGCCGGCGCCGCCGAGTTCGAACCAGCCGAGGACGGGATGTTTGATGTGAACCTCGACCGAGGGCTCGGTAAAGGGGAAATAGCCGGGAACGTACTTTACCTCTTTGGCGCCCGCAACCTCGACGGCGAACATCTCGAGAAAGCCAAGGAGGGTACGGAGGTTTACCTCTTCGCCCAGGACGATTCCCTCGGTCTGATAGAAGTCCGAGAGGTGCGTGGCATCGACCTTGTCGTAGCGGAAGCAGCGTGCAATGCCGAAGTACTTTCCGGGAATCTCCGCCTTGGCAAGCTGGTGAGCAGAAAGCACCGTCCCCTGGCTCCGAAGAAGGAGGCGCCGCGTAAATTCGCGATCAAAGGTGTAGCCCCATCCGCGGCTCCCCGTAGCACCGCCGTTTTCGTGCGTTGCGGCGACTGCGGAAAGGTAAGGCTCTTCAATGGCCTTGGCCTTGGTCGGCTCGGCGACATAATAGACGTCGTGAATGTCGCGGGCGGAGTGGAATTGCGGCATGAAGAGGGCGTCGCCGTTCCAGAACTCGGTTTCCACAAGACTCCCGTCAAATTCCTGGAAACCCAGTGAGACAAGTTTGTCTTTCACGCCCTCGAGGAATTCACAGTAGGGATTGCGGCGGCCGGGATAGAGGCGGGCGGTGGGGCTGTGGACGTTATAGGGACGGAAGACACCCGTTTTCCAGCTTCCCTTCGCAAGCACTTCGGGGGTGACGGCGCCGATCTCCTCACCGGTGACGCCAGCCTCCTCGCATGCCGTTTTGAGCTCGCCGATGGAGGGCGCAAGTCGATAACGCACCGTCTCGCGCTCGAGGGCGCGGAAGAGCGCATCCGCGGCGCCGCGTTTTTTCGCAACACCGGCCATCGTAGCCTGTTCCTCTGCGGACAGGGCGGCCTCCTCGAGGAGCCCGCCATCGGCGGCGAGCGCCTTGTCGAGTAGCCCCCGAAGGAGCCGCACACGGGCGGGGAGAACTGCACCCCCCGTCAGGGCGGCGCGCTTTTCCCCGTCCATGGCAACGACACCATCCTTTGAGAGGAGACCGAAGGCCGAGCCCACATCCTTTTGCTCAAGTCCGAGGGCGGCACAAATGTCGGGGAGGCGGAGCGCCCCTTTTTCGCCGAGAAGGGAGATGATGCGCTCTTCAGGTAAGCCGCGGGCAGCAGTTTCCCGGCCCAATGGCGTGAGCTCAAAAAAAGCCGCGGTGCTCCGGGAGGACTCGGCAGCCAGGCCCTTGGCGGCCAGCCAGGAAAAGGCCTGATTAGCCTGGCCTTCCTTGTAGCCAAGCTCGCGCGCAAGGCGCGCCGCATCGAGCTCGTCGGCCGGACCGTAGCGCAGGATGAGCTTCACCTCAAGCGGGTGAAGGCTCTTCACGATCGAACGTGCGTCCATGTAGTGCTCCGGAATGATCCGCGGCCCCCGCAAGAGGGGGCAAAACGCGAGAATTTCGCCCATTGTGGCGAAAAGCGCACGAGTCGTCAATCGCGTCGCTGCGCCCGCTTTTTGACGAGCGCGCGGCTTTGCCGTCCATCCATGAGAATCTCGAGGGGCTCGGGAAGACGTGTCCAGGCGCAGTAGGCGCTCCGCCGCTCGGTCGGAAAGGCGGCAAGCCAGGCCCAGTCCACCCGGGAAAGCCCGGATCCAGGCACGGTGAGGTAGCCGATATTCATACTCGTCACGTTATGAAAGAAATGACTGCCGAGCGAGGACTCCACCTGGAAACCGGGAAGATCAGCCTCGACGATGACGCGCGCGCGGGAAATCTGGGAAAAGGTCACAGGCACGCCGAGCCAGGGATCGCGGGTGCCCCAGCGCCCGGGACCGAGTAGCAGGTAGCGCCGGCCTGCCTCGCCGAGGGCGCGGTCGAGTTCCTCGATCTCGCGGGCGATCTTGCCTGTCGCGGCGCGATCGAAGGTGTGGGGGTCGACCCAGACGACATCGCAGATTGTGGCGTCGCGGCCATTGCCCATGCTTCGCTCTGAGAGAATAAAACAGTCCTCAGGCTCCGCCTCGGTGATGTCCACCTCGACGCGATCCTCGGTCCGAATGAGGGGTTTAAGCTGCAGAAGATAGAGCGCCGGCGTGCCCGAATTCTCATCGAGGTTGAGCGCGTATTCGATCTCCACCGGCGTTCCCATGGACCGCGCGCCGAGCTCTAGCACAAGGTCGATCGCGCGGGCGAAGGGGATTGCATCGTGTTTGAGGATGTTCGCAAGGTCGACAAAGCGCGGACCGCGCGCGCCCGTTCCAGGAACGAGGCGATCGTTCTCAAGATCGTAAGTGGAGGCAAGGAGGCGGAACTTGGGGTCGGCCTCGGCGACAGAGAGGTCGAGCTCGGCGAGAGCCGCGTCCTCACCGGCGGCGAGATTGGGCTCAAGAAGCTCCATATCGAGGGCGCGAAACACACGCTGGCTGGACTCTCTCTCGCGCGCGGGCGCAACGACGTCGAGCTTTGGCCACTTGGGACAGAACTGGTGAGCGGGGCCGCCCTCGACAACATAGGAACCAAGGCCGAGGGCGGCGACACAAAGCCCGTCTTCGGGTCGGACATAGGAAACGGGGTAATAATTGAAGGACTGCGCCGTCCCCGAAACGTGCGGATAGAACCAGCGGCCGCGGCGGCTTCCCACGAGCTCCTGGATGACGATGGCCATACGCTCCTCTTCGATTTTGTAGCGCGCGGCATCGAAATAGGCGCGTGCCTTTGCCGAAAACAGGCTTGCGTAGATGAGCCTGATGGCGTCGCAGAGCTG
This sequence comes from Spirochaetota bacterium, assembly GCA_029265615.1. Classification (GTDB taxonomy): domain Bacteria; phylum Spirochaetota; class Spirochaetia; order Treponematales; family Rectinemataceae; genus JAEUJG01. Next base: position 53,141 of record JAJUIB010000017.1, on the reverse strand, counting down.
CGCGAGGCGGCGCTCTGGAATCGGATGAGCGTTCGGAATGACATAGGTGTCATAAATGCCGGAGAAGGGCACCATGAGCATGTCCTCGAACAACCCCGAAGAACGCACGGCGAGCGGACGCTCGGCCACGGCGAGAAAGGCCCGCAGCCGCTCGACGAGCTCGGCCGAAAGCGGCGCCGTGAGGAAGCGCGCACGCACCTCCTCGGGCGAGGCTTCATAGTAGGCGAATGACCACAGCCCGTTCGATTCAAGAAAGCGCTCGAACTCGTCAATGCCGAGAAGGGCGGTCATCGGTATCTTCACCTGGATGCCGGGAAGCTCGTTCCCCAGTTCAAGGTGCTCAAGGAGACTCTTGATGAACACGAGGCCGCGCCCCTTGCCGCCCGCGGAACCGTCGCCAAGGCGCATCATGCAGTTCTCGTCGCGGCACATGGATTCGTCGAAATTCGGCACCATACCCCGCGATTTGTCGCGGCGCGCGCCCTCGAGCACGCGGCGGATGAACCTGCGTATCTCCTGCGGCGAGGAAAAATCGTCGATACGGTAGTTTTTAAGAAGCTTCGCAAACTGAATTTCGCCACGAGCAAGGAGCCAGGCCGAAAAGTGATTCCTCCCTGCGTGCATGAGAAGGCTCTCGGTCGGCACACGATCGAGAAGCTCGATGAACTCGCGCATGTTGCGCGCCTCGGCAATCACCTCGCCCTCCCCCCCCTCGGGCGCGGGAGCACGGAAGCGGAAAGGCCCGAAGCCGAGGTTTTCCTGGAGAAAAACCGCAAGCTCATGCTCAAGGGATTCCGACTCCTTATCGGCGAAGGCTGCGCCCATCGCATAGGCCCGCTCACGGACGCCGATCTCGCTCGACTGAATCATCACGGGGAGGTCGGCGATACGCTCCTTTGCCATCTTAAGGAACTCGAACCCCGCCTCGCAGTCGAGCTTTCCCTCGCGAGGGAAGCGAAGGTCAGTGATGACGGCAAGAAGGTAGGGTTCGAAACGCGCGAGTATTTCCGCGGCCTCCTCGTAACTCGAGGCGAGAAGCACCTTAGGGCGGGCGCGGATCCTGAGGAGCTTATAGGTTTCGACGGCCTTTTCCTCCTCGATGAGCGCCTGCGTTTGCTTGAGGATTACCTTGTAGAGCACAGGAAGGTAGCGCGAGTAATAGCGGACCGAATCCTCGATGAGGAGGATGACCCGCACAAGACCGGTACGGGTGTCTTCTTCGGCATTGCGCGCATCCTCAACGTATTTCATCATGCCGACGAAGAGCTTCGAGTAGCCGTTCCAGACGAAGACCCGGTCGACATGCCGAAGCTCAGGTCGTTCGGGGGCAAGGGCCTCGAGACCTGTGTTATTTGTCACGAGGAGGAGCACCGGGATGCCGGGCCAGGATAATTTCATCGCCTTAGCTAGGGCGAGCGGCCGTTCGAAATCGAGGCCCGCCATGATGATGACGAGATCGAACCGCCCCTCGGAAAAAAGAGCGAGCGCGGCCTCATCTGTGTAGGCGCAGGTGATCCGCGGCACCGTGTTGAGGTTGAGCTTGAAATATTCACCGTATATCTGCTCGGTAAGGACACCGTCGGATTCAACGACAAAGGAATCGTACAGGCTTCCGACAAGAAGAACCTCGCGGACGCGAAAGCGCATGAGATCATGAAAAATGTTCCGCTCGCGGCGGGCCTGGTCGTATGCGGCGACAAGCTCGTTGAAGAACATGCAATGCCCCCTTAGCACCAAAAGCATACCGCGGCGCGCGGTTTGACCGCAACGGCGGCGCAAGGGCATACTTGTGCCGTTGGGCGCGCTCGTCGAACAAAAAAGGTCAGGGCTTAAAACTCCGTAAACTCCTCATAATGCGCGTCGTTCGTTGGCCGTATTCCGAGAGAATGGCTGTGCCGCATAGCAGGGGGGGCGGCGTGTGTCGTAGTGACATGCGACAAAGCGCGAACGGAGGGAACATGTCGCGCAGAAGACACCGCCACACTTTGCGGTACGCCGGATATAGCCACCTGTGAAGCAGTATCCCCGGAGGTCTTAAGCGAAAAAAACGCAACCGCCTGCTCGAGTTGCGCCGCCTGCCCCGAAAGTTCTTCGGCCATGCCGGCGAGCTCTTCGCTTGCGCCCGCATTCTGCTGAATAACCGAGTCGAGCTGCATCATCGCCTTGGCGATCTGTTCCGCTCCGACGCTCTGTTCCCGTGACGACGACGAGATCTCTTGGGTGAGGTCGGCATTCTTCTTAATCGCTGGTACAATGGCCGCAATAAGCCCGCTCGCCACATGGGCTTTTTCGTTCGTAGCACGGGAGAGTAGCGTTATTTCGCCGGCTGCTTTCTGCGAACGTTCCGCGAGCTTGCGCACCTCGCTTGCGACGACCGCAAAGCCTTTGCCCGCCTCGCCTGCGCGGGCAGCCTCGATAGCGGCATTCAGCGCAAGGAGATTCGTCTGGCGCGCGATCTCCTCGATGATGCCGATCTTTGCAGCAATCTCGCGCAGAGCGGACATGGCATCATCAACCGCGACGCCGCCCTGCTCTGCGTCGCGAGCAGCCTTCGAAGCGATGGATTCGGTCGCCTCGGCGTTGTCCGTGTTCTGCCGAATCATCGCCGCCATCTCCTCTATGGAGCTCGAAACCTCTTCGGCGTTCGCAGCCTGCTCGGTGGCCCCCTGACTCATCGCTTGAGCGGTCGAAGAAAGTTGCACGCTCCCCTCGGCCACACTCTCTGTCACGCTTCTGATATTTGAGACAACAGAGGAAAGCCGCGAGAGCATCGTGGCAAAGGCGCGCGCAAGACCGCCTATCTCATCACGTCGGGCAAGATATACCGCGGGAACCTCGTTGGAAATATCACCCGCCGCGATGAGGCCGGCCATCTCCGTCGCCTCGCGGATCGGCCGCACGATGGAGCGCGCCATGATGATAGCGATACCAGCGGCCAGTAGTGCACAGAGCGCAAGAAGCGCGACAACGAGCCTGCGCGCGTCATCCGCAATTCGCGAATTTTCGGTGGAAATAGCGTCAGCCGCATGCGTTTCATAGGTGGTAAGCGCATTCAACGCCGCCAGGCGCCTCTCAAACAAAGGTGCAGCATCGCCATAAAGCAGTGAAAGCGCCTCCGCTTTGCGGTTTTCGACCGCAAGCGCGAGCATTTTGTCGAACAGCGGCGTGAATGCAGTGGTTGCCGCCGCATATTCATCAAAAAGGCGCCGTCCCTCGGCACTGTCAACGCCGCGCTCAAGCCGTGCCGCATCAACGGCGGCGCTTTTTCTCAGCTCGGCTATTTCTGCTTGAAATTGGGCATTTTGCGCGAGGTCGGTCGTAAGCATGAGGTCACGAAGACGCCATTGAGCGCGATTCACTTTTTCATTGAGAGCTCCAAGGCTCTGGAGGTTGCGCACGCCCCTTTCGTACATGCGCGTATCGGCCGCATCGATCACCCCGATTTGGATAAGACCGACTAATCCGATTGCGAAACAGAGGAGGAGGATGAGGCCAAAAGCCGTAAGAAGTTTACCGCCTATGCCGAGCTTCATGTGTTTACCCCTGCACTACGACGATGGGCGTAGATGGTTGTGAATAAGGTGTACGCTTATGCCTTAAAATAAGCGGCGTAAGTGTACATCGTATTCACTCATCAAGCAAGGGGCACTACGAGGCATAAAAACCGGGGCCGCCCCGAAGGACGGCCCCGTAGCTTTAGGAGGTCGAGGGCTTAGTCTGTATCAGACAAGGCCCTGGGCGATCATCGCGTCGGCGACCTTCTTGAAGCCGGCGATGTTCGCGCCCACCACATAGTTGCCCTCGAAGCCGTACTGCTTCGCGGTGTCGAAGGCGGTCTTGTGGATGTTGACCATGATGTCGTGGAGGCGCTTGTCGACCTCCTCTGCGGACCAGGAGAGGCGCATGGAGTTCTGGCTCATCTCGAGGCCGCTCGTCGCGACACCACCCGCATTCGCGGCCTTGCCAGGCGCGAAGGGGATCTTCTTCTCGATAAAGAGCTTCCAGGCCTCGGGGGTGCAGCCCATGTTCGAAACCTCGACGACGATCTTGACGCCGTTCGCGATGAGGGTCTTCGCGTCCTCACCATTGAGCTCGTTCTGGATGGCGCAGGGCATGGCGATGTCGACCTTCTGCTCCCAGGGCTTCCGGCCGGCGAAGAATTTCGCGTTCGGGAACTTCTTCACGTAGGTCTCGACCTTGTTGCGGTCGATGACAAGCATCTCGTTGAGGTAGTCCCACTTCTCCTGCGTGCCGATGCCGTCCGGATCAAACACATAGCCGTCGGGACCGGAAATCGTCACGACCTTGGCGCCGAGCTGGCTCGCCTTGATGCAGACGCCCCAGGCGACGTTGCCGAAGCCGGAAACGGACACGGTCTTGCCCTTGATGCTGTCGCCCTTGGTCTTGAGCATCTCCTCGGCGAAGTAGGTGGCGCCGAACCCAGTCGCCTCGGGGCGAATGAGGGAGCCACCGAAGGCAAGGCCCTTGCCCGTGAGAACGCCGGTAAACTCGTTGGCGATGCGCTTGTACTGACCGAACATATAGCCGACCTCGCGGCCGCCGACGCCGATGTCGCCCGCGGGAACGTCGGTGTCCGGGCCCACGTGCTTCACGAGCTCGGTCATGAAGCTCTGGCAGAAGCGCATGATCTCGTTCTCGGACTTGCCGTTCGGGTCGAAGTCGGAACCGCCCTTGCCGCCGCCCATGGGAAGGCCGGTAAGGGAGTTCTTAAAGATCTGCTCGAAGCCGAGGAACTTGAGCGTGGAGAGCTGCACCTTCGGGTGGAAGCGCAGGCCTCCCTTGTAGGGGCCGATGGCGCTGTTGAACTGAACGCGGTAGCCGCGGTTCACGCAGTACTCGCCCTTGTCGTTCATCCAGGGAACGCGGAACATAACCGAGCGCTCAGGCTCGGTGATACGCTCAAGAATGCGCTGCTGCTCATACTTGGGCTCCGCCTCGATGAGGGGGGCGATGGACTCGAGAACTTCTTCGGCCGCCTGGAGGAACTCGGTCTCCCAGGGATAACGGGCCTTGAGGTCATCGAGGACCCTCTTGATATACGCGTTCATGTGAATCCTCCTTTTTCCGGGACTCATCGTCATCGGAAAAGTGTGGACACCTGTGCCGGTGTCCTTCGCGCAGTTTATACCGACTTTTGAAATACGGCAAGGCCTAAATGCTCCATGCGAAACATAGTTTCATCATACAAAACGCACGGGCCCCCATAAGCCGACAGCAGAGGGGGAAGGTCACATGTTGAAACGCGGAGAGCGCTCGCGGTGAGCCTTAACGGAGCTTTTTGATCGCGTTGAACAGACCCGGGTACTCAGGTTCAGGCGGGGGCGCCGATGTGCGGGGCGCTTGCGTCCCCACCTGCGGCTTTGTCGCCTTGCCCGCATCAGGCGCCTGAGGGGGTGCCACAATGAGTTCGTCGCCCACATTGATCGTGTCAAAAAAACCCGCGCTTTTGAGCGTCCCCTCGCAGAGCTCTTCGTCGACGCGGCTCACGAGAAACTCACCAACCACGGCCGAAGGCGAATAGGCAGGCCCAAGCCCCTCCGGTTTGACCGCGAGGCTCCCGCGCTTCACCACAAGGAGCCGCTCGCCGACTTTTATGCCGTCGTTCGCCCCAAGATCGGCCAGGGCACGATCCTGGTTACGGCGTAGCACCGCCCCTTTGGGAGCAAGGGCTCCCTCGATGAGAGCGGAAAGCCGCGATGCGGTGTTTTTCACCCGGTCGTTGCCGCTCCGGTAAGCGCGGAAGCTGTCGGCAAGGCTACCGGTTCGACCGACGCGGAGCTCGGCGGAAAGCTCAAGATCGCGCTCGCTTTCCCGCACGCGGAAGACAAGATAGTAATCGGCCTCCGCTTCCCGGGCACGCCTATATGCCTCGGCGGGACTAGAGACCGCAGGCGCAAGGGAGAGGAGCAAAAGCCGCGAGGAGGAGGACAAAAGATCGGCGAGGTAGCGGAGTAAGACGGCCTGTCCGGCGGTGTGGACACTCTCGTCACGCTCGGGCAAGGTGAAAAGCGCCACACGATAGGGCCGCTTCGGAAGCGCATACTGATCGACCCCCCAGGAACGCGAAACCGAGCTCTCAAGGAGGCTGTCGTAGATCTCGATGGCGTCCTTGACCGCAAGATCGGCAGTGCCGATCTCCTCGAGGAAACGGAGCTCAGCGAGCTTTTTGCCGGGAAGACCGCGCCGTCCAAGGAGCTCGGCATACAGGACACGGCCGCGCTTCGAATAGGGATACACGCGGAGGCCGCGGCGGTACTCGAAAAGCGCCTGGTCATAAAGGCTACGCTCCTCGAACTCGAGCCCCCGTGCAAAATGCCACTCCGCATAGGGCTCGCGCGCAAGATCCTCCACACTCGAGCTGTCCATCACAAGGCTTTCGAGCGCGATGCGCGCAAGCTCATCGTCGGGCTTCTGCGCAACGGCCTGCTTGAGCGCGTACGCGGCCTCGGCAGGCCGGCCCGCGCCGCGCTCGGCGAGACCGAGCGTAAACCATGCGGCGGCATCCTTGCGGTTGCGCGCGACGGCCTCGCGCATGAGAGCAACCGCCTCCTCGTAAGAGGCAGCCTCGTACATAAGGCCCGCAAGCAGACGACGCGCATCCGCGTAGGAGGGGCTTGCGGTAAGGGCGTTTCTGGCGTGAAACACAGCCCGCTCGCGCTCGCCTGCCTGCGCGGCAAGGCGCGCCGCGGTGTACTGCACCCGCGGTTCCTCGCCGTGGAAGCGTAAGGCCTTTTCGACGAGGACCCGCGCCTCGTCGAACCTGCCCTGTTCCGCGGCGATAAGCGCAAGGGAAAGGAGTGCTCGGGCGTTTTCAGGGGAGAGCCTTAAGCTTTCCTCGAATTTCTGCCGCGCGTCGCCCTTCTTCCCCGCCGCAAGATCGAGGAGCGCAAGGCCAAAGCGCGCGTCGAGATCGTTGGGGCGTCCTGAAACGACCGAGGAGAAGGCCTCGCGCGCCGCCTTGAGGTCGCCTAGGCCCAGGGCGATGAAGCCCTCGAGGTTACGCAGCCCGGGGTCGCCCCGCATGAGCGGCGCCGCGCGGCGGGCGTAGGCGGCCGCCTGATCGTACTCTGCAAGCTCGTAGTAGGCGCCGGCGAGCCCAAGTAGCGCGGTAGAATACGAAGGATTGAGCGCGAGGGCCGCAAGGTAGTCCTCGATGGCGCCGTAGGTGTCGCCTGCGAAGGAGCGCTCGGCGGCGCGCGCTGCGAACTCGAGCGCGGTCGCAGGCGGCGTCGCGGCGGCCGCGAGGCGGACAGGCACCGCCACAGCCGCAACAAAAAGCAGAGACGAAGCCACAAGGCGCCACGCCGACATAGAAGCGCAGCGAAGAAATGAGGCGACACCGCGCGCGCCGCACCCGTATCCTTCACGCCTCATCGTGCGGCCTCCTCTGGACCTTGATGAGCGTTATGCGATTCCCATCCATCTCCTGCACGGAGAACTCAAGTCCGCCCGACTCGATGCGTTCGCCACGAACCGGTATCCGGCCAAAAAGGTCGAACACATATCCGCCAAGCGTCTCAAAATCCTCCGCGGGAAGCTCAAGGCCGAGCTCCTCGTTGAGGTCGTCGAGATCGGCGCGCGCGTCGCAGAGCCAGACGCCCTCACCAAGCGAGGAAAGCTCCTCGTGCTCCTCGTCAAACTCGTCCTGAATGTCGCCGACGATCTCTTCGATAATATCTTCGAGGCTCACGATGCCCGACACGCCACCGTATTCGTCGACGGCGATTGCGATGTGGACACGGCGGCGGCGCATTTCGCGAAGAAGGGAGTCGAGCCGTTTGGATTCGGGCACAAAAAACGGCTTGCGCGCGATCTCGGCAGCGGAGAATTCGCCGCCCCGGACGAGGGCGCGCAAGAGGTCTTTCGCGTAGAGCACGCCGACCACCTCGTCGATGCTGTCGCGGTACACGGGGAAGCGGGAGTGTCCCGAGGCGGCCACCTTTTCAAGTAGCTCATCGCGGGATAGATCGAGCGGCAGAAAGACTGTGTCAATGCGCGGGATCATCACCTCGCGAACCGTCGTCCGCGCGAGTTCCTGGATGCCCTTGATCATTTCCCGGCGCTCGGCCTTGGCCTCTTCGCCCTCGTCGGGACGCGCATCCGGAAGCACTTCGGAAGCTGGCCGGCCATGAGCAAGGCGCTTAAGCCGCGCGAACAGAGGCTCCTTCATAGGATGCGTCCTCCGCCCAGGGAGAAAAGGAGCTCCTCCTGGGCACGGAGCATGGGACGCGCTGGATCGTTGTCCTCGTGATCCATGCCGGAAAGGTGGAGGATGCCGTGGACGATGAGCCGCTTGAGCTCCTCGTCGGCGCTTACGCCGAAATCCTCGACGTTGCGCGCAAGACCGCCGAGCGAGATGACAATGTCGCCCGCGAGGACGCGCTCCTCGCCCTTCTCGTCGCGGTAGGTCTCGCCCTGCTCGAAAGAAAGAACGTCGGTGGGCTCGTCCTTGCCGCGGTACCGGCCGTTGAGATCGCGTATGAAGGCGTCGTCACACAAGAGAAGCGAAAGATCCCAGTTCGTCACGCCGAGGCGATCGAGCACGGAAAGCGCAAAGGCGCGCGCGGCCTCGACCCAGGGAACTTCGTCGATGCCTTCAAGAGAAACCTCAACGTCGTTCATCGCGCGCCTCCTTGGCGATCTTGGGATATTCTATCCTGGAATGGAAGTGGCCCGCCAGGATGCGCGCGAACGTATCACGGATCGTCTCAAGGTCGCGGAAGGTGAGCTCGGAACGATCAAGTTGGCCCTGCTTCACCTTGTCCATCACAAGGTCCTTGATCGCCTGATCGAGCCGCGCGAGCGTCGGCTTCTTGAGCGTGCGCGTGGCGGCCTCGACCGTGTCGGCGAGCATCACGACGGCCGCCTCGCGGCTTGAGGGAGGGGTGCCGGGATAGCTGAAGTCCTCGGCTTTGGCGCTGGTGTCATCCTTAGCTGCCTGATGGTAGAACCAGGCGATGAGGCTATTGCCATGATGCTCCGCGATGATGTCTACCACTTCCTCGGGAAGGCCGAGGGCGCGCGCCTTTTCCACGCCGAGCTTGACATGGCTTCGGATCACCGTCGCCGAAAGCCGGGGGTTAAGCTCGTCGTGCTTGTTGTATCCGGCCTGGTTCTCGACAAAATACTCGGGCTGCTCGATCTTGCCGATGTCGTGGTAGTAGGCGCCGACGCGCGCGAGCAGGGGATCGGCACCGATCTCGCGGCAGGCAGACTCCGCGAGGTGAGCGACCGTCACCGAATGGCTATAGGTGCCCGGGGCCACGGTGAGAAGCCGCTTTAGGATCGGCGCGTTGAGATCGGAAAGCTCCATGAGCCGGAAGCGCGTCGGCGCGTTGAGCGCCTGCTCGATCACCGGCAGAAAGCCCAGCGTGAGGACGCCGCAGAGGAAGCCGTTCGCGGCGGCCGCGGCCGCGGGAAGAATGAGCTCCGTAGCGCGGCGCGCCTCCGGCGCCGCGAGGAGGATGGCGGCAGCAACTTCGAGGCCGGCGAGGAAAAGCCCTGCGCGAACGAGTTCGATGCGCGAATCCGCATGACGGACGGCGAATGCGCCGGCAGCCGCGCCCAAAAAGGCGAGTGCGAAGGGACGGGCGTCGAAGCCCGCGGCGAGGAGCGCGAGGAGGGAGAGGACGAGCCCGTAGAGGAGGGCAAAACGCTGGCCAACGATGATCGCAAGGAGCATCGCAAAGAGCGGGGTTGGCAGGAGGAGCGCAAGCATGAGCGGCTCGGCGAGTCCGGCGAAGCGGGCGATGAGCAGGGCCGCGGCAAGATAGACGATTCCACCCGCCGCCGCGAGAAAGGCCTCGCCGCGGCGCAACTTCACGCCCGCGATCGAAGGGCCGAGGAGGAGGAGCGCGAGGGCAAACACAACCGCGTAAAAGCCGGCATCGCCGGCAATCCTGCCCCAATCGGCGCGCGAAACGGCGGCCCGCGCCGCGGCGAGCTTAGCGTAGTCGCTCTCTGAAATAATAAAGCCCTTGCGCACAAGGCGCTCACCGCGCGCGATGGTTCGGACGACCGGCTCGACGCGTTTTGCAACCGACTCAAGGCGCCGCTCACTCTGATCGGCGTCGAAAAAGGCGTTTTCGACCAAAAAACTCCGTGCAAGCGAGGCGACAAACGAAGACAGCGGGCGGGGCAGGCGCCGCGCCGCGATCTCGTCCTCCACCGCCTGGGCGGCACTCTTCAGCGTCACAAGCCGCCCCGCCGGCACTTCCTCGTACTCAAGTCGGCCGCCGCGCCAGCGGCGAAGCTCGACATAGTCGGGGTTGTAGCGTTCGAGCCCCGCACTCGGCACGGCGGCGACTCCCCGTTCAAGTAGACGCCTCAAGACGGCGTCGGCGTGGGAAAAGGCCTGGGCGCGCAGGGGATAGCGGGCAAGATCGAGCACAGCCTCGCGGGAAAGCAGGCCGGGGAATTGGCTCTGCACTTTGAGGTACAGGCTGTCCTCGGCGTACTTTTTTGCGGTCAGCGAGGTAAGGAGGTCCTGGAAGAGACGGAACCGTTCAAGGGCCGCCTCACCCACCTTTTCGTCGACAACAAAAATCGGGAGGACGAGGCGCTCCTCCGCCTCGACGCGGAGCGCAGTCGCCTTGTCATCGATGAAGGAGAGTTCCCGCTCGGCGACAATATCCTTCTCGGCGACACGCCCGACCTCAACCTCGTCGAGCGAGCTACGAGACAGGACGGCGCCGGGCCCTAAGAACAGCGTAAGCAGGAAGCCCGCGACAAAGGCCCCCGCAAGCGCGAAAAAGGTGAGCCGGTCGCCGCGACGCCCCGCGATCCGCTCGCGGAAAGCCTCAAACGCGTCATTCGCTTTCATACGCTTCGATGATCCTCCGGACAAGGCCGCTCCGCACGACATCCCGCGCATCGAGCCGGCAGACAAAAATCTCATCCACCGAGGACAGGAGCCCGAGCGCGTGCGTGAGGCCCGAGTCGGACTTGCGCGGCAGGTCGATCTGGGTGACATCACCCGTTACAACGGCGCGGCTGTTCTCGCCGAGCCGTGTGAGGAACATCTTCATCTGCTCCTTGGTCGTGTTTTGCGCCTCATCGAGGATCACCACACAGTTCGCAAGGCTCCGCCCGCGCATATACGCAAGCGGAGCGATCTCGATGGCGCGGCTTTCCTCGAGGCGCCTGATCGCCTCGTAGGGGACAAGCGCCTCCATCGCATCATAGAGCGGACGGAGGTAGGGACTGATCTTCTGGACAAGGTCGCCCGGAAGAAAGCCGAGGCTTTCCCCCGCTTCGACGACGGGTCTTGTCAGAATGAGCTTGCGTTTTTGCCGCGCAAGGAGCTCGCGGAGCGCCCACGCGACGGCGAGATACGTTTTTCCGGTACCGGCGGGACCGACGGCGAAGGTGAGGTCATGCGTGGCAAGGCCCCGCAGATACAAGGCCTGGCTCCGCGAGCGGGGATACACCTTGCCGAGTCCGCCGGGGATCTGGATGCAGGTTTCGAGGAAGCCGGGCTCATCCCGCCAGGCGGTACATGAGCCCTCGGGCGTGAGACTTGCATGTATGGCGATGATGAGCTCAGGGCTCGGGGGGATGCCCTCCGCCATCGATTCAACGAGACGATCGAGTAGCGCGCGGAACAGGGCTCGCGCAGCCTCGTCTTCGCTTTCGAGAAAAAGCTCGTTGCCGCGACTATATACGCGGCAGCCGAGGAGACGCTCCATCACGCGGAGGTTGTAATCGTTCGCCCCGCACACATCCGCGAGAATGTCGGTGTTCTCAAGCACAATGCCTGCAGTGCCGTCCAAGAAGTCCTCTTCGGCTTACTCTATCGGCCCGTCGGGAAAAAATCAACACGCGCATCATCCGGCGTTTCAATAGCTGAGACCGTTCGTCGCATCGCGTTTCACCGTGGTTTTTATCTCCGGAACATCCCGCCAGGCGAGGAGAATCGAAAATTTCGGCTCGAGAACGTAGGTGTAGGGATTCTTCGATGTATCAAGCGTCGGTGAGGCGGAGAGTTCGAGGGAAAGATCCCAGTCATGAAGATCATGGGTCGCCTTGAGCGAGAGGCTTTTCAGCTTGAAAAGGCTCCGCTTCCGCGCCTGAGGATCCCACAGTGAAAATGATTCGACAAGATCCGTGACGGGGTCTTTGTACCATTGCGTAGCGCCGCCCGGAAGCTCTGCCGCGGCGGGAAAGGCCCAGGGCCAGTAGCGCCAGACGGCGGAGTTCTGCGAAAGGCTTGAAAAGCTGATATCGAGAAACTTGTTCACCTTGAGACTCATGGAAAGGCTGAGGCTCAAGGAGGATTCCGAAAAGCGGAGCAGGTTCTGCGCATACACTGCATTGAAAGCGCAGTCCAAGGCCGCGGGGCCCGCCACGGGGCTTTTCCAATCAGCCTTGAGGTTCATCGTGAGTTCGGTGGCGCGGAAGAGCTCTACATCCGTACTGATCCAGCCCGAGGCAGGATTGAGCTTGTAGGCCTTGCTCCGCTTGGCAAGGAGGGTCGCGGAAAGCGGCCCGAGCGAAAGCGTCGCGCTGTTGGCAAGAACGTCACCCGTCGCAATGTCGTAGGAAAGACTGTCGCTGAGCTTGAGGCCGGGCGTCGCCTCCGCAGCCAGGGTCGCAGCGAGGGGGTCAAAGGAAAACGAGCCTCCTAGAGCGGGTCGGTATATGCGACCCTTGAGCCCCAGGCTCGCCTTAGCGCTCCCCTCCCCCGCCGCAAGGGCGAGCGTCGCGGCGTAGGCTTCTGTGGTCGGCGGCAGACTCATCGATAAACCGAGGCTCTGCGTCGTACCGCCCGTCCTGAGTGCAAGCGTCAGAAAGGCCGTGTGGCTCGACACGCCATTCGCGCTCCAGGATGCGTAGCTCGTCGTGTAGCTTGGGCCGTCTGTCCCCATGTCCGCAAAAACGAGCGAGTAAAGCGGTAGCTCGAGCGTGTAGCCCAGACTGCTCTGGCCCCAGAGCCAGGAGTCGGCGAAAGGATGGGTAGAAAGCTTAAGCCCCGCGCTCAACTTCTCCTGACGGTACTGTGCGTCCGACAGCGCATAGGCTTTTGTCCTTGTCTCCGCGAGCGGCAAGGATCCGGCCTCCCTCCACTGTTCCTGCGAGGTCCAGGCAAGCGCCAACGAGGCGGAGAGGAGCTCCTCGTAGACCTTGGCCGAGAGCGAGAGCCCACCCGAAAGCCTGTAGGACAAAAGGCGGTACATGCGCGCAAAATCGATGGCCGCGGAGGAAGTCCAGATTTCCGAGAGAAAGCGCTCCTCCAGAAAGGCTGCAGGCGAGAGATTCCACTCAAGCTGAAGATCGAAGGGCCTGCGGTTTTGCGCCGCCTCTTGGTCGCCGACACGCGGCGGCACGCGTGGAGCTTCGCTCAACGCATTAGGTGCGTCGGCCGAGTCTGCGCTCCTTTCACGCACAGGGGGCGCGGCTTCGTCCTGCCAGGGCGTGCTCGCCCAAGGCGCGCGCGCTGCCTTCGGGCTCAGCGCATCCGCAAGGCCCGACGTAGCGCCCCCATCCGCATCCTTATCCGCTGAGGCGGAGGCCTTCTTGCCGGTCGGGATGAGGCTTCCTTTGAGCGAAAGAGCAAGATCGAAGGGCCGTACAAGGTCAGGATAGAAAAACTCGCGGGATGGATCGTAGACTCCGGGCGAGGGCGTTGCCGCCTTCGACAGCCACGACACCGCGGACGAAAAACGAGACAGGCTCACCTGGGAAAGCCAGGGAGAAAACAGCTCGGGGAGCTTGATGCTACCCGAAACGTCGAGCCGCTGCGCATAGCTTGAGCGCTTCGAGGGCTGGTAACTCGAAGTCGTCGATGAAGCGGTCGTATCGGTCGAAGAAGAGGCAAAGCGGAGCCATTCCATGTCCTCGCTTCGATAGCGGAAATCCTGCTCGAAAAAGGGGTCGGAATAGAGCGGCAGGGCGAGGTTTGCCTGGATTCCGCCTAGGCGCACCGAGGTCTGGAGGTCGAGGCCGTAGCGCAAGGGGAGCTCGAGCGAAAGAAAGCGCGAAGCATTCCATGCGCTCTCCCAGTCGCTTGCCTCTGCATAAGGCGTATAAAACGAGCCGACGAGGTAGAGCGTACGCGAGACGCCGAGCCCTGCGGAAAACTGAAGTCGTTCGAAGGGCGGCGCGGCACCAAACTGTCCATCGAGGCCGATGAAAGCGCCGAGCCCCGAATAGACGTCGGCAAGCAATTTGAGGGTCGGCGCGTCCTTTGCATCGGCGCTCGCCGCCTCCCCCGTCGGGTGGAGAAAGAGGCCGCGGAGTTCGGCCTTACCCCGCGACGAATTCGCCATCCCGAAAATGCCGGTCTGGGTCTTTGCAGGCTTTCTTCCGACTAAATAGGTGGTGGTCTGGACAAAGCGCCCCTCGCGGCTCCGGTAGCCCAAGACGGGATGAAAAACGAGTTCGTCGCCGGGATAATAAAAGAAGGGGAGCCAGAGGAGCGGCACCTCGCCGACGGATAGGACGGCATCCGCGATCGCCCACTCGCCCGGGCCAAGGAGCCAGACCCGTTTGGCCCGCACCGCATAGTGGGGCGCATCCGCATCGCAGGCGCTCAGCACCGCGCGCTCAAGCAGCACCAGATCCTTCGAGCGCTTTTCGATTGTTTCGGCGGTAAAGGCGAATCCCCGTTCGCCCTCCTTTGCGCCTTCGCCCAGCCGCCGAAGCTTCCCGTCAAGGAAGACGCCGGACCAGTCGTCGAGGTCGACCGCGAGGGTCTCGCCGAAAAACTCCTCGCGGCCCAAGGGCCCTTCCCGTCGGTACCTGACCCCGCCTTTGGCAGAGAGCGCGTTGCGCTCGCGGTCGTAGAGCACCTCGCCCGCTTCAAGGCGGTGTAGCTCGGATCTACCCTCCTCCCGCACGGTGAGAATGACACCGCCAGAGAGCCGAACCAGGGAACCGGGCACCTCCTCAAGCCTGAAGGATTCAGCCGCCGCGGCGTGTTCGATCGTGACAGTTCTACCCGATCCCTTCACCTCAGGCGGAGCTTCGATACGATAGCGCTCGTAGAGACGCGCCCTGAGCTCAGCGATCCCGCCTGAGGTCGGAAGGCCGAGCGACTCGCACCACGCAACGAGCTCGTAAAACGAGGCGGTAGCGATGTCGAGCGCAAGCGTCGCGCGCGAAAGCTCACCCGGGGAGGGGCTTGCGGCCGCATCGTCATCGGCAGACAGCGGCACAGCCTGAGTAAAAGCAAGGGCGAGCACAAGGAGCGCGAGGCGACGGGAGGAACAGCGCACGATGGGGCATCATACCGCGGGTCGCGCACGAGGTAAAGCGCGCGAGGTGCCGCCACAGAGAATCCGCGCGATCAGCCCTGAACCGCCAGGACCTCCTTGAGGTAGCGCCCCGTGTGCGAAGCCTTCGAAGCCGCGATCGCCTCGGGCGTTCCCTGCGCGACGATTTGGCCGCCCCTTGCCCCACCCTCCGGCCCGAGGTCGACGATCCAATCGGCCTGCTTGATCACATCGAGGTTGTGTTCGATCATCACGACCGTGTTTCCCGCATCGACGAGGCGCTGGATCACCTCCATGAGCTGCTTCACATCGGCGAAGTGGAGCCCCGTCGTCGGCTCGTCCATGAAATAGAGCGTCCGACCCGTGCTGCGCCGCGCAAGCTCAAAGGCGAGCTTGACGCGCTGAGCCTCGCCGCCTGAAAGAGTGAGCGCCGATTGGCCGAGTTTGATGTAGCCAAGGCCGACCGAAAGAAGGGTGTTCATACGATGCGCGATCTGGGGCACGCGTTCGAAGAAGCCCGCCGCCTCCTCGATCGTCATATCGAGCACCTCGGCGATGTTCTTACCCTTGTAGCGCACGTCGAGCGTGTCGGCATTAAAGCGCCGGCCGTGGCAGACCTCGCAGGTGATGTAGACGTCCGGAAGAAAGTTCATCTCAATCTTTTTCGTGCCATCACCTTGGCATTCCTCGCACCTGCCGCCCCGCACGTTGAAACTGAAGCGCCCCGGCTTCCAACCGCGCTTTTTCGACTCAGGCAGACTCGCGAAGAGGTCGCGGATCGCGGTAAAGACGCCGACGTAGGTCGCAGGATTTGAGCGAGGCGTCCGTCCAATGGGGCTCTGATCGATGTTGATAATCTTGTCTATGGCCTCGAGCCCCTCGATGGAGTCGTAGTCGCCCTCCCGCCACGAGGTTCCCATGACGCGGTTCTCGATGACGGGATACAGAAGATCGGTGAGAAGTGTGCTCTTTCCGGAACCAGAGACGCCCGTGATGCAGGTAAAGGTGCCAAGCGGTATCGAGACGTCGATGTTCTTGAGGTTGTGCTCCCTACAGCCCCGTATGGTTATGCGATGCCCGTTGCCCGCACGGCGTTCCGCAGGCACATCGATCTTGAGCGTGCCCGCGAGGAACTGCCCCGTGAGGCTCTTTTTGTTTCGCATCACTTCTTGGGGGGAGCCCTGGGCCACGACCTTGCCGCCGTGGACGCCCGCCCCGGGGCCAAGGTCGACGATGTAGTCGGCGGTGCGCAGCGTTTGCTCGTCGTGCTCGACGACGACGAGGGTGTTGCCGATATCGCGCAGGTACACGAGCGTATCGATGAGGCGCTGATTGTCACGCTGGTGGAGGCCGATCGAGGGCTCGTCGAGGATATAGAGGACGCCGACGAGGGAGCTCCCGATCTGCGTCGCGAGCCTGATCCGCTGGGCCTCGCCGCCCGAAAGCGTCGCCGCCTTGCGCTCGAGCGATAGGTAGTCGAGGCCGACGTTTTTCATGAAGCTAAGCCGCGCCGTAATCTCCTTGAGTATCTGCTTTGCGATTTCCGCCTCGGTCTTGGAAAGCGACAAGCGCGAGAAAAAAGCGAGGCTGTCCTCCACCGACATGGAGGAAAGCTCATGGATGCTGACGCCACCCACCGTCACCGCGAGGGCTTCGGGCCTGAGCCGCTTCCCGCCGCAAGCCTCGCAGGCCCGTTCCGTCATAAAGCGCTCGAGCCACTGTTTTATCCCCTCGGACTGCGTCTCGAGGTAGCGCCGCTTCAAGTCGGCGAGAATACCGGGGAACCGCGATTCGTACTCGAAGCGCCCCGTGCCTTCGCGGTTCTCGTACTTCACGCGGACCGGCTCATCGGTACCGTAGAGGATGGCACTCATAACCTCCTCAGGCAGATCCTCAAAGGGCGTCGTGAGCTTGAACTTGAAGTGCGCCGCGAGCGCCTCAAAGCGGCTTCGATGCCAGGCGGCTTCGGGGTTATAGGGCACGCAGCCCCCCTCTTCGAACGAGAGCGAGCGGTCGGGAATGATGAGGTCGGGATCGAACTCGAGCTTAAGCCCGAGGCCCGAACATACCGGGCAGGCGCCCTGGGGGGCGTTGAAGGAAAACAGCCGCGGCTCCATTTCCGGAAGCGATATGCCGCACTCGGGGCAGGCACCCTTCTGGCTGAAAAGCTCCTCTTTGAGCTCCTCGCCCTCGCCGCGGAGAACGAGCGCAGCGCCGTCCCCCACCTCGAGCGCGGTCTCCACCGCCTCGGAAAGGCGTTTACGTGCGTCATCGGCAAGCTTGAGCCGGTCGACCACCACCTCGATCGAATGCTTTTTCTGCTTTTCGAGCCGTATGTCCTCGTCGAGCGCGCGCATCTCGCCGTCGACACGTGCACGCGTAAAGCCCTGACGGGACGCATCCTCGAGTATCTTCTTGTGCTCGCCTTTCTGTGCGCGCACCACCGGCGCAAGCACCTGGAGCCTTGTGCCCGAGGGCCAGGACAGTATCGTATCGAGTATCTGATCGACCGACTGCTCCTTGATGACGCGGCCGCAACGGGGGCAGTGCGGCACACCGATGCGCGCATAGAGGAGGCGGTAATAATCGTAGATCTCCGTCACCGTGCCCACCGTGGATCGCGGGTTCCGATGCGTGGTTTTCTGCTCGATGGAGATGGCGGGCGAAAGCCCCTCGATGTAGTCGACATCGGGCTTGTCCATCCGCCCGAGGAACTGACGCGCATAGGCGGATAGGGATTCCACATACCGCCTTTGCCCCTCGGCGAAAATCGTGTCGAAGGCAAGCGAGCTCTTCCCCGATCCGGAAAGGCCCGATATTACGATGAGCGTGTCGCGGGGAAGCTCAAGATCGATGTTCTTAAGATTGTGCTCGCGCGCGCCCTTGATGATGAGTTTATCCATCGGACTATCCTCGGCGGGCGCCCACCGCGCCCGTAATGATGCGCTTGGCCATAGCGGGGGAAGCATAACGCCGCCTGCTAAGGGGCGGCAAGGGGTTTATGCTTAAAATCCGTTAAGCACAAACCAACGAGGTGCAGCAAGGGCGGCCCAGCCATGGCGGGGTTACACCATGCCGCCCCTTACAACCGCATCGCCGCGCGCCTTGAGCAGAGGCACGGCCGCCTTACGGCCTTACACGTTGAATTTAAAGAACATGACATCGCCGTCGGCGACCACATACTCGCGGCCCTCTTGGCGCAGCTTTCCCGCCTCGCGGATGGCCTTTTCGGAACCGAGGGCGAAGAGGTCCTCCACGTGGTAGACCTCCGCCTTGATAAAGCCCTTTTCGAAATCGCTGTGGATGACGCCGGCGGCCTGGGGCGCCTTGTCTCCTGCACGGATCGTCCAGGCGCGACACTCGTCCTCGCCCGCGGTGAAAAAGGTGCGGAGACCAAGAATGCGATAGGCGGCGTGCGCGAGCGTCGCAAGCCCCGACTCGGCGAGCCCGAGCTCAGCAAGGAATTCGGCCCGCTCCTCATCGCTCGAAAGATCGGCGAGCTCGGCCTCGAATTTGCCGCAGATGACCACCGCCTCTGAGCCCTCCGCGGCCGCGGCTCTCCGCACCGCCTCGATGTGGGCATTGCCCGCTTTGATCCCCGCCTCATCGGTGTTACAGACCAAGAGCTCCTTTTTCATGGTGATGAGAAAGGATTTCTTAACGGCCTCCGCCTCATCCGGCTCGAGGGCAACTGTGCGCGCGGCACGGCCCTCTTCGAGGGCGGGGCGGATCTTCGCGAGAGCGGAAAGTTCGCGCTCCGTCTCCTTTTTGATGAGGGGGTCCTGCACCTTGAGTTGCTTCTGAAGCTTTTCAAGCCGCTTGTCCACCGTCTCAAGATCGGCAAGCGCAAGCTCGGTGTGGATCACCTCGATGTCGTCGGCGGGATCGACGCGGTTCGCAACGTGAATGACGTCGGGGTCATCGAAGCAGCGGACGACATGGGCGATCATGCCCACCTCGCGGATATGAGACAGGAACTGATTGCCCCGTCCTTCGCCCTTCGACGCGCCCTTGACGAGGCCGGCTATGTCGATGAACTCGACCACCGCAGGGATGGTCTTTTTGGGTCGGAACATGGCGGAAAGCCGCGCAAGACGAGCGTCAGGGAGGGGCACGATGCCAACATTCGGATCGATCGTACAAAAGGGATAGTTGGCCGCTTCGGCCTTGACGCTGGTGAGCGCGGAAAAAATGGTGGACTTGCCGACGTTCGGCAGACCGACAATGCCGCAGTTGAGGGGCATGGGAACCTCGCGCGTATGTTTTTCCGGACCGTTTCACTGTAGCGGCAAAAACACAGGCCGGTCAATCGCGCGCGCAAGCGCAAAACGTGGGCAAAGCCTGAACGCCCACGCTACGGGTAACGTACACCCGCACGCTCGGATCACGAAGGGTGTAGCTCGAAAGAGCCAGGGCGCAGTGCACCGCAAGGGCAGCGCGCCTTTATTTCAAAAATTAAAACACGATGATTAAATAATGATACTGTGTCTGCAATTTCCCCTTTACGGAATCGTGCCGCCGGTGTACCATCGATCGAAAGCGCGCCGCATGAACCACCGAGGGTACATCTCGGAACCAGGCTCCCTTCGGAAGGCCGGCGCAGGACAAAGGAGTATTCGCATGCTCAATCTCGAGTCGATCTATTCGAAGAATGCGAACAACATGCGGAAGTCCGTCATTCGGGAGCTGCTCAAACTCACTCAGCAGCCCGAGATCATTTCCTTCGCAGGCGGCCTTCCCGCGCCCGACACCTTCCCGGTGGAGGAGCTTCGTGCGGCAGCAAACCGCGTCTTCGACACCAACCCGAAAAAGGCGCTCCAATACGGTACGACCGAGGGCGACCTCGACCTCAAGGCCGAGCTCATCAAATTCGAGGAGCGGCAGGGTGTCAAACTCGGACCGGACAACCTCCTCGTCGTCTCAGCGAGCCAGCAGGCCCTCGACATGATGCCCAAGCTCTTCCTCGATCCGGGCGACTATGTCATCGCCGGCAGCCCCACCTATGTCGGCGCCATTCAGGCCATCCAGTCCTACCAGGGAAGGGTGCTCGGCATCCCCTTCAGCCCTGAAAACGACGGCTTTGACCTCGTCGAGCTCGAAAAGCGCTACGCGCGAGCGAAGCGTGACGGCAAGCGGATCAAGTACATCTATGTGATCCCCGATTTCCAGAATCCGACCGGCATCTGCTGGAGCCTTGAAAAGCGCAAGGCCCTCCTTGAATTCTCGTACCGAAACGACCTCCTCATCGTCGAAGATTCCCCCTACCGCGAGGTGCGCTTCCTCGGCGAGACCCTTCCTTCCATCTACCAGCTCGACCAGCAGGCGGAAAACCGCGGTACGGTCATCAACCTCAAGACCTTTTCCAAGATCCTCGTCCCCGGCGCGCGGGTCGGCTGGATCATGGCGCGCCCCGACATCATCGCCAAGCTCGTCATCGCGAAGCAGGCTATGGATCTCTGCACCAACGTCTTCTCCCAGATGTGGCTCGCCGAGTACCTCAAGACCGGCAAAATCTACGACCTCATCAAGCACACCTGCGACAACTACCGCGAAAAGCGCAACTACATGGTCGAAATGCTCGAAAAATACATGCCCAAGCGCTTCGACCTTACGTGGACGAAGCCCGAGGGCGGCCTCTTCCTCTGGATCAGCCTACCCAAGTACATCGACACCGATGCGATGATCCACAAGGCGGTCGCCGAAAAGGTCGCCTACGTCGTCGGTTCCGCCTTCTACTTCGACGAGCCCGAGCACAACTGCATGCGCCTTAACTTCTCCTACGCGAACAAGG
Organism: Spirochaetota bacterium; assembly: GCA_029265615.1. Lineage (GTDB taxonomy): Bacteria > Spirochaetota > Spirochaetia > Treponematales > Rectinemataceae > JAEUJG01. The sequence goes on along the minus strand of JAJUIB010000017.1, from coordinate 32,117 downwards.
AACAGATTGAGGTTGGCATCCAGCGGCTTGCCAAGGTTGTCGCCGCGGAAATCGCCGCCCACGACGCAGGCCCGCGCGGCCAGACGCATCCTGAGGGACTCTGAAGCTCCGTAAGACGTCCGACGACGCATCAACCGAGGACAAGGGACGGCGCGGCAAGACCCGCCGTCCCTTTTTCAACAGTCTGCACTGTGCGGGGGCACCGATGTTTTCAGCTGACTTTCTCCAAGCATGCCTCGACGCCGCGCTCCTCAAAGGCGGCGACTACGCCGACCTCTTCATCGAGCAAAGCGACGACACCTTTATCGCCTACGACGACGGCAAAGTAAAATCGATCTCCTCAGGACGCATCGCGGGCGCGGGCATCCGCGTCATAACCGGTCGCAATTTTGTCTATCTCTATGCCTCAGACCCGACCGAGGAACGACTCCGCGAGCTCGCCCAAGCGGTGGCGAACGCCGTCGCCCAGGGAAAGCGCGGCGAACTCGGGCCGCTCCCCGCCTCCCCCGCCCGAGGAACCCGGCATCGGGCCGTCATGAATGCGCGGAGCATCGAGCTGGGCGACAAGATCGACTGCCTCCGCCGCGCTGACGCCGCAGCGCGAGCGAAGGGCGCTGCAATCAGCCAAGTCATGGCGAACTACTGGGAAAAGCTACAAGAGGTCTGGATCGCTACAAGCGAAGGCGCCTACGTCAACGATGAGCGGAACCGCCTCCGCCTCTTTGCGACGGCAGTTGCGACACGCGGCGAGCTCCGGGAAACCGGCAGCGCCGATGCGGGGAAGAGCCGCGGCTTTGAGCTCTTCGACCAGTTTTCTCCCGAATCGATCGGCGAAGAGGCAGCCCGGATAGCCCTTGTCGCCCTCGATGCCGACTACGCGCCGACAGGCAAACTCCCTGTGATCATCGATTCCGGATTTGGCGGCGTCATCTTCCATGAGGCATGCGGACACGCGCTTGAGGCCACAAGCGTCGCCGACGACGCAAGCGTCTTCTCCGGCAAGCTCGGCCAAAAGATCGCCCACGAGGCGGTCACAGCGATCGACGACGGCACCTTGGAAAACGAGTGGGGATCGGCGAACTTCGACGACGAGGCGCGGCCGACACAGCGCACCGTCCTCATCGAAAACGGCATCCTCACCAATTACCTGGTCGACCGACTGGGGCAGGCGAAAATGGGCCTTGCCGCAAACGGCTGCGGCCGCCGCGAATCCTACCAATTCGCCCCGACGAGCCGCATGTCGAACACCTTCATCGCCCCGGGCCCCCACACGCGCGAGGAGCTCATAGCCGCGATCGACCACGGGCTCTACTGCGCAAAAATGGGGGGCGGCTCGGTCGATCCTGCCACAACAGACTTCAATTTCTCCGTGCGGGAAGCCTACCTCATCGAGGGCGGCAAGATCGGCAAGGCCGTGAAGGGCGCCTCGCTCATCGGAAAGGGTTCGGAGATCCTCATGGGCATCGAGGCGGTGGCGGACAACCTTGCGCACGGCGCCGGCATGTGTGGTTCTGCGTCGGGGTCGGTGCCAGCCAACGTCGGTCAGCCAGCGGTTCTTGTCCGCGGCCTCGTCGTCGGCGGCCGCGCCTAACGCGGGACAGTCCAGGTAAGGAGCACGGAATGAACAAAAGCACCATCGGTCTTGTGAGCCGTTTCGCGCAGGAAGCTCCTCAATCAGTCGGACGCGAGATCTACTACGTCGAACGCCGCGAGCTTGAGACAAGCGCATTCCGGGGGGAGACGGCGAGCTTCACCGACTCCCGTTCGGTCGCCGCCTCAGTCCGCGCGGTCGCACAGAGGCGTCTTGGTTCGGCCTTTACGGAGCGCATCGACGAGGAGAGCCTCGCCGCCGCCTGTGCGGCCGCGGAACGCAATGCCGCATTCTTGGATGAAGACGAAGGCAACGCCCTGTACGAAGGCGTCGAAAGCCTTTCGCGCGGCTGCGATACTGCGTGGAAGAACGACTCCCTTGGGGCCGAAGATAAAAAGCGCTTTGCCCTCGCACTCGAAGCGGCGGCCCGAGCACGCGATGCGCGCATCGTCAACGTGCCCGGCGCCGCCTATGGGGAGGGTGACAGCACGCGCCTCGTCGCAACGAATCGCGGGCTTGTGAAGGTCGAACGGCATTCCCTTTGCTATGCCTATGTCTATGTCATGGCGAGCGCAGGCGGCGAGACCGAGACAGGGAGCTATGCTCAGGCCGCAAGCGATTTTTCCGGGCTCGACGCCACGCTCATCGTCGAGCGGGCCGTCGAGGAGGCGCTTGGCAAACTCGGCGCCCGCGAACCTGAAAGCGGTAGCTATCGTGCGATCATCGAAAACGACGCCGCATCAAGCCTTCTTGGCGCCTTCATGTCCGCGATCTCCGCCGAGGCAATTCAAAAAGGCAAAAGTCGGCTTGTCGGGAAGCGCGGCACGCGTGTCGCAAGTCCGCTCTTTTCGCTGATCGACAATCCTAATGGTCCCGGCGTGTTTCATGCAGCCTTCGACGATGAGGGCGTCCCCGCTTCCGAGCTAGCAGTCTTCCGCGAGGGCGTGTTTCTCGAACCGCTCTACACTGTGTATTCGGCGCGCCGCGAGAATGCTACGCCCAACGGCCGCGCCTTCCGCCGCCACCCGGCCGAGCCGCCCGCCGCTGCGCTCATCAATGCGTACATCCCCGCGGGAAACGCCACGCCGGAAGCGCTTGAAGCCGAACTCAGTGACGGCATCCTCATCTGCTCCGTCGAAGGACTCCATGCGGGACTTAATCCCGTCTCAGGCGATTTCTCCTGCTCGGCGCGCGGCTTCCGTATCCGCGGAGGGCGGCGGGCCGAGGCACTTCGCAACTTCACCGTTTCGGGCAACTTCTACGACCTCATTGCGGGCATCGAAGCCTGCGGCTCCGACCTCAGGACGGACAGTATGAGCCGTTTGCGGAGCCCCTCCCTCCTCGTCCATTCGATTTCCGTCTCAGGATCGTAACTCTATCCTCGAAAGAAGGCGCCGCCTGGAGGCCTCCGGGCGGCGCCTTTGCCCTTTCCCTGTCCTTTCGTCGCCCATCCTTGAAACATACGCATCCTTGTCGGTATCTTTACTTTCAGTACAACCGCGCAGCGCCCTCGCCAGGGAGCGTGCGCGGGCCGGAAAGCGGCGCTCGCATCGAGGCCGACTTACGGGCCCGGGCAGGGGCGTGCGGGAAACCAAGGAGTCCGTATGGTCATCGTGGAACTCAGCGACGTCCGCAAGGTCTATCCACTCGGTAAGGTGGAGGTCGAAGCGGTCAAGGGCGTCTCCTTCGCCATCGAAAAAGGGGATTTCATCTCGATCGCCGGCCCCTCAGGCTCGGGCAAGACGACGATCCTCAACATGATCGGCTGCGTCGACCGCCCCACCTCGGGGATCGTGACGATCGCCGGCACGCCAACTAAGGACCTCAAGGACAAGGACCTCACAACCCTGCGCCACGACACCCTCGGCTTTATTTTCCAGACATTCAACCTTGTGCCGGTCCTTAATGTGCGCGAAAATGTCGAATTCCCCCTCCTCCTCGGCAAGGAGCGCGGCTCGAAAAAGGAGCGCGAGGAGTGGATCGACTACCTCATCGAAGAGGTCGGCCTTACGCAGTGGGCCAAGCACCGCCCCAACGAGCTTTCGGGCGGACAACGCCAGCGCGTCGCCATCGCCCGCGCTCTTGTCGGCAAGCCGCAGATCGTCCTCGCAGACGAGCCAACGGCGAACCTCGACTCCAAAACTGGCGAACAGATTCTCGAGCTCATGAAGAAGATCAACCGCGAGATGGAGACCACCTTCATCTTCTCAACCCACGACGCGCGCATCGTCAACATCGCCGACCACGTAATCCGACTCCAGGACGGACTTGTCGTGGAAAACGTCCGCAAGGGCGAGGACGCGATAGCCGCCACAGCTGCGGAGGCCGCCGAAGCTGGCCAGGGCGGAAGGAGCTAGACGATGCCCGTCATCTGGAGAATCGCCTTCCGCAACATCTGGGAACACAAGGCGAAGAGCTTCATAATCGGGACGCTCATCGTGCTCGGCGTTATCGTCATCGTGCTCGGCAACTCGCTCATCGACTCCGCCCAAGCGAGCCTCCGCGCCCAGTTCATCGAAAGTTACACAGGCGACGCGATGATCCACGGCCCCGCCGAGGGTGCCGTGTCGATATTCGGCGTGCAGTCCATGGATGGCGAGATGGAGATACCGACCATCCCCGACTACGAAAAGACGCTCGCACTTGTCAAGGCAGACCCGGGTGTCGCCAAGGCGACGAGCGTCGCCCTGGCCTACGGTAGCCTCGCCCTCGACGCGGAAGAACTTCCGCAGACGACCGACGAAGAGGCTCAAGGCCCGCAAGCCGGTTTCGCGCTCGTCAACGGGGTGGACCCTTCGACCTACTTCGACATGTTCCCGCAGATCAAGCTGGTTGAAGGCCGCTTCCTTGCTTCAGGCGACACCGCGCGCATCATGGTGACCGCACAGCAGCTTACTGGGCTCGAAAAGCGCTACGGCAGACGCCCCAAGGTCGGCGACAAGATACTCGTCAACGGCTTCGGCACCTCCGGCTTCAAAATCCGCGAGGTCGAGATCGTCGGCGTCTACACGCGCGGCGATGAGGAACGCGACCAAGCACCGACCGTCTTCGTCGATGTCGATACGGCGCGTGTTCTTGGCGGCCTAACCCTCGGCGCCGACGAGGACCTTTCCCTCACGCCGGAAGAGACCTCCCTCCTTTCGGCGAGCGGCGACCTCGACGCGCTCTTTGGCGGCGACCTCATCGAGTCCGCAGCCGTCTCGGCCAAAGTCGACGTCTCCGACGTCGGGAAGCTCCTCGGCAGTACCGAAAGGCGCGAGGAGCTCAACAAGGCCGATTCTGGCGCGTGGCACTTCATCCTCGTCCGGCTCAAGAACTCGGCGGCGGCCCCCGCCTTCATCGCGGCGCAGACCGCCCGCCTCGCGGAATCGGGTATCGATGCGCGCGTCGTGAACTGGCAGGGCGCGGCAGGCCCCGCGGGCAAATTCGCCGACATAGTCCGTGTCGTGTTCGTCGTCGCGATCATCGTCATCGCTGTCGTTGCGGTCATCATCATGATGAACACACTTGTCGTGTCGGTCATCGAACGCACGGGCGAGATCGGCACGATGCGCGCTCTGGGCGCCCAGCGCGGCTACGTCCGCAAGATGTTCCTTGCGGAGACCCTCGCGCTCACGCTGTTCTTTGGCCTCGTGGGCTCGGCGCTCGCGCTCGGGCTTTCGGCCCTTCTCAACGCCCTGTCGATTCAGGCTACCAACAACTTCGTCGAGCTCCTCTTCGGCGGCAAGGTGCTCCACCTTACGCCGCGCGCAGGCTCTTTTGTCTCGACGATCATCATGGTCTTTGCCGTGGGCTACCTTGCCCACCTCTACCCCGTCTCGGTGGCGCTCAAAATCGAGCCCGTCCGGGCAATGCAGAACGACTAGGAGAGCGACGTGAAAACGCTCGTCAAGATAGCATTCAAGAACTTAAACCGGCAGAAAAAGCGGAGCTTCCTCCTCGGAGGGGCCATCGCCTTCGGCATTATGGTCGTCACCATCATCAACGGCTTCGCAGGCGCCTTCGCTAAAAACATCGCCGGCAACATGGCCGATCTCTTCGCAGGCCACGTCTTCGTCGAGGGGGTTGAGAAGAGTGCGAAAGGAAAGCCCGTCGAAGTGATCCGCGACGCAACCGTGCTGAACGAAGCGCTCGCCGCCTCGCGCGTCGACAGCCGCCTCGTGCAAAAGCGCTCGGCCGCAGACGCGACGCTCGTTTTCGAGGGAAAGAAAGCGAACCAGTCTATCTGGGGCGCCGATTTCGCGAATGAAAGCTACCTGAAGCGCCGCCTTGTTCTCAAGGAGGGAAGCTACGACGACCTCCTTGCGCCGAACTCCCTCGTCCTTTCCGAGAAGGTGGCGCGCAAGCTCAAGGCGGAGCTCGGCGACAAGGTGCTCGTGCAACTCAAGACCGTGAGCGGACAAAACAACGTCGGCGAATTCACGCTCCGCGGCATCACGCACGACATGGGGCTCTTCTCCAACATGCTCGCCTACGCAAGCAGGGACGACCTCAACAGCCTCCTCGCCCTGGGACCTGAGGAATTCCAGCTCTACGGCATCATGCTCGACGACCTTTCCAAGGCTGAGCCAGCCCGCGACGCCCTCGTCGCCGCGCTCAAAGCGCGGGCGCAGGTCTTCGAGCTCTCCGCGGCCGAAGTGTCCCCGTCCGGTGCCGCGGGCATGCAGTCGCGCTACTACAAGCTCAACCGTCTTGCAAAAAAGGAAAGCTGGGAGGGCGCGAAGTACCGCGTCTTCACCATCAACGACATGATTTCGCAGGTCGAGGAGCTTGTCAAAGTCCTCAACTCCGCAAGCCTCGTAATCCTCGCGGTGCTCTTCGTCATCATCATGGTCGGAATTTCGAACACCTTCCGCATGGTTATGTACGAGCGCATCCGCGAAATCGGCACGATGCGCGCCCTCGGCATGCAGAGGCCGAGCGTCAAGCGCCTCTTCCTCCTCGAAGCAGGTTTCCTCGCGACGGGCGGCACGCTCGCGGGCCTCGCCGCGGCGGGCCTCGTCATGCTCATACTTTCGCTTTTCGACTTTGGCACGGGAACCTTCTTCTCCCTCCTCATGCGGAACGGGCACCTCACCTTCGCAGTGGGACCCGTCCAAGCGGCACTCAACTTCGTCATCGTTCTCGCCCTCACCCTCCTCGCGGCATATCTTCCCGCGCGGAAGGCCTCGCGGCTTGAACCTGCAGTAGCCCTGCGGTCGACCAAATGAACCAAGGAGCAGCTATGAAGCGCATAACGCTTTTTGCGGCCTTCGTGGCCGCGCTTTCCCTTGCGCCCGTCTTCGCGGCGCCCGACTTCGAAGCGATGGTCCGCAAGGTCGAGGCGATCCAGGACTTTTCGGGGAGCGACTTCTCGGGCGTCTTTACCATTGTGAGCGAAAAGCCGGGGCAAAAGCAGTCGCTCACCCAGGTGCGCATGTTCCGCCGCGACTCCAAGGAGCAGTTCCTCATGCTCATACAGCGCCCCGAGGCGCAAAAGGGCCAGGGCTACCTCAAGGATGGTGATAACGTCTGGTTCTACGACCCGACGAGCCGCAAGTTCACGCATTCGAGCCTTAAGCAGAACCTCAACGACTCCGAGGCGAAGAACTCCGACTTTTCCAAGAAGAGCATCCTTGAGGACTACTTCATCGAAAAGACCGAAGAGTCCATCCTCGGAAAGATTCCGGTCTATGTCATCACGCTGAAGGCCAAGACCGGAGAATCGTCCTACAACCGCGTTAAGCTTTTCATCCACAAGGACCTGGCGCTCATCCTCCGGGAGGAGGAATACGGCGCCTCGGGCCGCCTCATGCGGACGACGGCCTTCACGAAATACAGCCCCGTGGGGAACGGTAAGTTCTTCCCCTCGCAGATGCTCATCATTGACGAGATCAATGAGGGCGAAAAGAGCCAGGTGACCATGACGGAGCTTTCCACCGAGCGCCTCCCCGACAAGGTCTTCACCAAGGCCTACCTTGAGCAGGTGAACTAGCAATGAAAGTACGCACAGTTCTCGCGGCCGCACTCGCAGTTATGGCCTTCGCAGGCACTTCGTTCGCCGAAGACTTAAGCATCGTCACCGACGAGTCGGCGCTCTTTGGGGACGACCCCGCTTCTATCATCGAAAGTGTCGAAACCTCGACCGCAGGGTCGGCCCTTTCGACTTTTCTCAAAAACGAGACCGTCCGCATCGGCGGCTCCTTTACGGGTTCCGTGGGCGCAAACTGGACGATGCGCGATCCCTGGTCCGCTCCCGCTCTCGACGCATACGCGCTCGACAGCGTCGCCTCGGGTACGCTCTTCTTCGACGCACGGCCAGAAGAGGACTTCCGGGTCTACGGCAAGATGAAGGCCGCCTATCCTTTTGCGACGAGCGCCGATTCAGACGGCCGCAAGAACGCCGTGGATGTTCCGAACCTCCAGGTTTTCGAGCTCTTTGCCGACTGGAACTGGAACGACGCGCTCTTCCTCCGCTTCGGCAAGCACACGATAAAGTGGGGCGTCGGCTACTTTTTCAGCCCCGCGGATGTCCTCAACCTCAGCGCCATCGACCCAGAAGATCCCACCGCCCAGCGCGAGGGTCCTGTCTCGCTCCGCCTTCACTACTCAGTCCCCGGCACGCAGACCAACATCTGGGCCTATGCGATCATGCCCTCGAAGGCGGCGGAGCGGGACAAACCTGAGTACATCGCCAGTGCAGCGAAGCTCGAATTCCTCCTTGCGCGGAGCTGGGAAATCGGCCTTGGCGGCTACTACAAATATGACAGCGCCCCCCGTGCCGTCCTCACCGCGACGGGCTCGATCTGGAAACTCAACGTCTTTGGCGAGGCGGTTGCAAGCTGGGGTAGCGACAAGACCTTTGTCACCACTGTCTCTGCAACACAACCCGACTTCGTAATCACCACGGACTACGATAGTGGAGTCTTCTTCTCGGGCACGGCTGGTTTCATGTATTCGAATGCGGAGTACGATTGGAGCGTCGCCGCCCAGTACCGCTACAACGGCGAGGGTTATGCCGACGCCGAGCGAGAGGCCCGCATCAAAGAGGCGCGCAGCAACGAAACGGATATCACACAAAAGCTGAGCGCCGCCGGTCAGCCAAGCTCTGCATACTCAGCCTTCCTCAAGGGCCTTATGTACGATTCAGGACGGCACTACGCCGCCCTGAACCTTTCAAAGTCGGAGCTCTTCACCAAGAACCTCTCCGCCTCGGTCTTCGCGATAGCGAATCTCTCTGATTTTTCGGGTTTCGCGACGCCCTCGATCGCGTATAAGCTCTTCGACAAGACAAGCCTCTCGATTTCCGCAACCTTCGTTTTTGGTGGCGCGGACGCTGAGTATGTCGTCCTGAACGAGGGCACCGCCCTCACCCTCGGCTTCAAAGCGAGCCTTGGGTCGGGAAGCTTCTAGCGCCCTCCGCAGATTCTCGCGCCGGCGCCCCTTAAGGGCGCCGGCTTTTTTCGTAATCGGGCCCCGTCAGCGCCGGGATCGGGGCCGCCATCACACGGAAGGCTAGCCACCCCGACGCCCGCTTGCCCCTGCAAGGATCCTGAGTCTATAAAGAGCCATGCCCCGGATCCATCTGCTTCCGCCTGAAACCGCCCGTCTTATCGCCGCAGGCGAGGTCATCGACCGGCCGGCGGCCGTGCTCCGCGAGTTCCTCGACAACGCGATCGATGCCGGCGCTAGCTCGATACGCGTGGAGATCGCCGGAGGCGGCATAGAGCTCATCCGCGTGGCGGATGATGGGGTGGGCATGAGCCGCAAGGACCTCGAACTCGCGGTCCTTCCGCACGCGACGTCCAAGATCGCGTCCGCCGACGATCTTCTGCACACACGAAGCCTGGGCTTCCGCGGCGAGGCGCTTGCGTCGATAGCCGCGGCGGCGCGGCTCGAAATACTCTCCGCGGAAGAGGGCGCGCCCCTTGCGCACCGGCTTGTCACAGGACCGGGGGCCACAACGAGCATCCAGGCTGCGCCGGGCCGCCGCGGCACGCTGTGCGAAGCGACGCGCCTCTTTGAGAATTTTCCGGCGCGGAAGCAGTTTCTTAAACGGCCGCAGGCCGAGGCCGCGCTCTGCCGCCAGACCTTCATCGACAAGGCGCTTGCACATCCCGACCTGGCATTCCGCTATACAAGCGAAGGGAGGTCGCCCCTCGTGCTTGCTCCCGCCAGCCCCGAGAGCCGCGTGACCGCCTGCTATAACGAAGTGCCTCAACAGCTCGTTCACCGCGTGCGCTTCTCTGGAGAAGGCGTTTCGGGGAGCGTCGTCCTCGCGGGGCCTGCCTTTTACCGCGCCGACCGTCGTCTCATGCAGGTGTTTGTGAACCGACGGCGAGTCCAGGATCCAGGGCTTGTACAGGCCCTCGACTATGCGTTCTCGGGCTTTCTCCCCGGCGGCGCGCACCCTTGTGCATTCCTCTTCGCAGAGGTCGATCCCGAGCTCGCCGATTTCAACATCCATCCTGCAAAGCGCGAGGTCCGACTGAAAGATCCAGGCGCCCTGAGGCGGAGCCTTGTGCAGGCGGTGCAGGGCTTTCTCGGCGAGCTTGCACGACACGCGCCGGAACGACGAGCTTTAGATAACGTTGCGTCAAATCCTCTTGCGGAGTTCGAATGGGGTGGCGCAGCGAACAATGATGCGTTAGGCGGCGCCAATTACGGCGGCGCCGATTATGACGATGCTTATTACGGCGGCGCCGATTACGGCGATGTCGCAAGGGGGGCCGGAGAGGGTATGCGGCCTAGCTGGTCCTGGGAGGCGCTTGCGTCATTCCGCGAGCGCGCCGCACCCCTTCCGCGCCCCGAAGCCACACGCGGCGGGCCTGAAGAGGCCGAGGGCGTTCGCTACCTCGGCACGGCCTTCGGTCTCTTTCTGATCGCCGAGCGCGGCGACGAACTCTTCCTCATCGACCAGCATGCGGCGCACGAACGGCTCATCTACGACGAGCTTTCCGCCCGTCCCGTCGCGACGCAGGAGCTTCTCGTGCCGGAGGTCTATGAACCGGAAGACGAGAGCGAAGACGTGCGCATCGCCCGCCTCGCCCCGGAGCTTGCCGCGGCGGGATTCCGGCTCGAGCGCGAGGCGGGCGCCTGGTGCCTGACCGCGGCACCTGCGATCCTCGCGGGCGCCGCGATCAAGGCGATGCGCGAACTTGTCGAGCTCGGCGCAGCGGGCGCGCGCGATGCCGCCGCCGCGGCCCGGGCGCTCGCGTCCTGCCGCGCCGCGGTGAAGGACGGCGACACACTCGAGCCTGAAGCGGCCCAGGAGCTCGCCGCGCGAGCGCTCAGGCTCCCTGAGCCCAGATGCCCCCACGGGCGCCCAGTGTGGGTGCGCCTGACGCGTGACGAGCTTTTCCGCATGGTGCGCAGGATCGTCTAACCGCAGCTACCATGCGCAAAAGCGGCGCAAAAGCGGCGCAAAAGCGGCCTTACCTAGAGGCCGCCGAGGATGGCCTCCACATCGGCCCTTTTCGCATAATCGGGCTTCTTCGCAAGGAGCTCGGCGAGGATTTTTTTGGCACCCGCGCCGTCTTGCGCCGCGGCAAGGAGTTTTCCGAGTTCGAAGTAGGCGTCCCACTCCTGCGGCGCGAGCTTTATGAGTTCGCCATAGGCTTCGCGCGCCTTGTCCTTTTGATCGGCAGAGACGTAGGCCCGCGCCAGATTGAGGCGGACGGTCGTGTCGCGCGGCGCGAGGGCCATAGCGGCCTCGTAATGGAAGACGCTCTTCTCGAACAGCCCCTTTTTCCCGTAGGCGTTCCCGAGATTGTTGTTCGCCTCGAAGGAGCGCGGATCGATGCGGTAGGCCTCTTCGAGGAAGGGTAAAGCCTTGTCGACAAAGCCCGAGTCGAGATAGATGCGCCCGAGGTTGATGCGCGGCTCGGCGTACTTTTTGTCGATCTTCGCCGCCTCGGCGTAGGCGGCGATGGCTCGGTCTTGAGCGTTGGACAGCTCAGCCGCAAGGCCGAGCGTATACTGGTAGGCCGCCGTCGAGGGCGAGTCGCGCACGGCCTTTTCCGCGTATTTAAGCGCCTCGGCAGGCTTTTCGAGTTTGAGCTTAACGGTCGCCATGTTGTAGTTCGTGAGCGCATCGTCCTTGACGCCGAGGGCGCGCATGAAAAGCCCCTCCGCCTCCTTGAAGGCGCCCGACTCGGCGTGGACGACGGCAAGCTCGCGCATCGCCTGCGCGTTGTCAGGCTCAAGCTGTATCGCCTTGGTGTAGCTCGCGACAGCCTGCGCGCGCTCGCCCCGCGCCGCCTGGATCTTGCCGATCTCTTGGTAGGCGCGGCCGTAATCGGGCTTCACCTGGGTCGCGCGCCTAAAGGCGTCGAGCGCTTTGCCCGGATCACCCAGAGCCTTCATGGTGACGCCGAGATTGAAGAACCCGAGCTCGAAACGCGGATTCACGGTCGTCGCCGCCTCAAAGGCCTGCCGAGCCTCCTCGTAGCGGCGAGCCTTGAAATAGGCCTTGCCGAGCTCGAATGAATACAGGTAATTCTTAGGATCAAGCCGCGTCGCCTCCTTAAGTTCGCTTATCGCGTTCTCCGTCTGGTTTAAGTCGGCGTTGATCTTTCCGAGCGTGTAGTACGGGAGCGGATTGGAGGCATCCTTCTTCTTGGCATCCCGTGCGGTCTGGATCGCCTCCTTGAGCGCCTCGTCGCCCGAGGGGCCGGGGTTCTTTTTCGCGGCGCTGTACAGCGCATCGGCGATCTCCGCGAGTTTTTGGCCGGCAAATTTATCCTCGCCTGCGGGGAAGGCATTTTTTGCATCAGCGAAGAGCTTGCCGCCTGCGTCGAAATCGCCAGAGTCAAGGGCCTTTTTACCCCGCTCGACGAGCTCGCTCACCGCACGCATCTTCTCTTGGAGCTCACGGCTCTTTTTGGCGAGCTCCGCCTCTTCCGCCTTTTTGCGCGCGGCCTCAGCCTCGGCCTCAGCCTTTTTGCGCGCCTCTTCCTCGGCCTTTTTTGCGCGCGCCTCGGCTTCGCGCGCGGCTTCTGCATCCTGTGCGGCTTTGGAGGCGGCGGGCGCGGAAGCGGGCGGCGTCTGAAGTTTTTGGCCGAGCTTTTCAAGCGATTGCGCGATAGCCTTCTGGCCGCTTTCTCCGGCCTTCGCAGCAGCCTCGGCGGCGGCTGCTGCGGCTTCTGCGGTGGCCGCAGCGCTCGCCGCCTGGCTCCGCTTCACCTCTTCGACCGCCTCGTCGCGGAGGGCGCGCGCCTCGGCGTCATCGGCGTCTTTGATGAGCAGCGTGTCGAGGAGATCAAGGGCGCGTTCGTAGGCGCCCCGCTCCATATACTCGCGCGCGAGCTTTAGAACATTTGTCCGCTCCCGCCCGCCCGAGGCACTTCCCCGCGCGATAAAAAATACGCCCGTAGCGACAAGGGCGAGAACGAGAACCGCGGCGACCGCGGCAAGGAGCACTGTGCTGCGCTGTTCCATCGACAATCTCCGTCGTGTTTCGCTTATGCGTTATTCGTCAAGCTCGAGTGTGTCATCGTAGCCCTGAATCTGGCCAGTGCCCGCGGAAAGGCTCATCGTCTCTTCGGCCGCAGCCTTAAGCGAGGCAGCAACCTGGTCAAGGAGCGCCTTGCGCGCCGCCTCGGCCTGGGCCTTGGCGGCCGACTCGGCGGCGATACGCTGGGCCTCGGCAGCAAGCGCCCCCTCGAGGCGCACAAGGAGGGCCTCGATCGCCGATCTCTGGGCGGAAGCGGGCTCAAGGCCGAGATAGGCGCGGTAGTCCTCGGCAGCGCCGCCAAGCTTTCCCAGCGCAAGGCGGGCGTTTGCCCGATTGAGGCGCGCGGGCGCGTAGCTCGGATTCGCGGCGATGGACTCATCGTAACTCTCCTCGGCGAAGGTATTGCGGCCAAGAAGGACAAATGCATTGCCGAGGTTATAGTAGAAAAGATGGCGATAGAGACGGGCCGAGGGGAGGCCTTTCCGGAGCGTCGCTACGGCCGCGTCATAGCGGCCAAGTTGTTCGTAGGCAAGCGCAAGATAAAGGTAGGCCCGTTCATCGACCGCCGGCTCAAGGAGGGCGCGCTCGAGGACGGGAGCCGCCTCGGCGGGCTTGTTTTCGCGAAAAAGGCGCTCCCCCTCCTCAAAAGGACCCGCCGCGATCGGGGAGAGGGCGGCAAAAAGGAAAACGAGCGGTACGGCAAGGCGCCGAAGCGTGGGTTTCAGGCTATCCATCCTTTTTGCGAGGTGTCGCATTCGTGCGCGATTCGAGCTATAGTATAGCAAGATATCGCGGCGGAGGAACAGAAGCCGCCTGGACGGAGCGGCCAGGCGCACACCCCGCCGCAGACGGGAAAGGGCCGATGTCGTTCATCATTATCCTTATCGTTTTACTCGGCGCGCTCGTAGGTTTTCTGATCTGGTTCATCGTGCGCATGATCGCCACGCCGCGCCACGCCAAGGCCATCGCCGACCAGCTCAAACAGGGGCACTTGCAGACCGTGATCCGGAGCGCCAAGGCGATGATCCAAAAGGACGCGCGCAACCCTGTCCCGCGCTGGTATCTCGGCCTCGCCTACGAGGCAGACGGTAAGCCCGAGCTCGCCCTCATGGAATGGAAGCAGGTAAACCAGCTTGGCCAGTTCGGGCCGGACATTCCCGAGGCGGAGTTCCGCCGCAGGATAGCCCTCCTCTTCGAGCGCTTCGGACAGACCGAAGAGGCGCTCAAGGAGCGCATCCTCCTCACCAAGCTCGAACCGCGCGGCGCGGCAAACTACTACGACGCGGGCAGGCTTTTCGAGGCGCGAGGACGGACCGATGTGGCCGTCAACTATCTCAGGAAGGCCATCGAACTCGACGAGCGGCTCGCCCCGGCACACCACCAGCTCGGCCTTATTTTCTACCGGACCAAGCACCCCATGGAGGCAAAGGCCGAATTCGAAGCCGCGATCAAGTGGAACCCTGAGAACTACGAGGCGTTCTTTTATCTCGGCAAAATCTACAAAGAGCTCTCCGACTATACGGCCGCCCTCGTCGCCTTCGAAAAGGCGACGCGCGATCCCGCCCTCAAGGTGAAGGCGCTCGTCGAGCGGGGCGGGTGCTACATGAGCCAGGGAGCGCTCGACAAGGCGGTGCCTGAACTCGAGCGTGCGGTCAAGCTCATCAAGGACGAAGGCGCTGCGGAAGCGCTCTATGGGCGGTACTTCCTTGCTATGTGCTATGAAAAGACGAGGAACCTCGACCGCGCCATCGAGCAGTGGGAAAAAATCTATGCGAAAAAACCGGGCTTCCGCGATGTTGCGGAAAAGCTCACCCAATACCAGGAGTATCGTACCGACGATCGCATGAAGGACTTCCTCACCTGCGGGCGGGAGGAATTCATGGATATCTGCAAATCGGTCGTCCAGGGGGCGATGACGCTGAGCATTCGCGACGCGGCGGAAATACAAAACGGCGTCGAGATCATCGCGGTGGAGAACGACTCCGACAAGTGGCTCGGCGCTAAAAAGATCCCCCGGCTTATACGCTTTCTCCGCGTTTCCGATAACCTCGACGAAAGCTCCATTCGCGCCCTCCTCGACCAGATGAAAAAGCTCAGCGTCGTCCGCGGCGCCATCGTAACCAGTTCGAGCTTTTCACGTTCGGCGATGGAGTTTGCAGAGAACCGGTCGGTAGAGCTGTACCAGAAGGAACAGCTTCAGGAAATGCTCAAAAAGAGCCCGGTTTCCGCCCCCTCCCGCCGATGAGGGTGCTCTGCGTCTCCGACCAGGTCGATCCGCTCGTCTACTCGCCGCGACTCAAGGAACGCTTCGGCGATGTCGACCTCGTGCTCGCCGCAGGAGACCTCCCCATGGAGTACCTCGGCTTCATCGCATCGATGCTCAACAAGCCGCTTCTCTACGTCGAAGGCAACCATGACCTTGGGCGCCTCGCGCTCGGAGGTGGCGCACAGGCGCGCTTCGACGATCCGCGTGGTTATGCCGATTCATTCGGTTCAACCGACATCGGATTCAGGATCGCCCGCGAAGAGGGGCTCATCATCCTCGGCCTTCCTGGTTCCATGCGCTATAACGGCGGCCCCAATCAATTCTCCGAGGCGGGGATGGCCCTGCGGCTTCTTGTGCTAGCGCCACAGCTCCTCTGGAATCGCCTTGTTCACGGCCGCGCCTGCGACATTGTCCTCTGCCACGCGCCACCGCGCGGCGTGCACGACCGCGACGACCCCTGCCACCGCGGCTTTCGCTCCTTCAGGTGGCTCATCGCAGCGGCGCGCCCCCGCTGGCTCATACACGGACACGTCCACCTCTACGATCTTGCCGATGTCCGCGTGAGCGCCGTGAGAGACACAACGGTGGTAAACGCCTTCGGCCACTGGCTACTCGACACGGGGGAGGATCGGTGAGCGACTGGTACGAGACCATGGCGAACGAGGACTTCTCGAGAGCACGCACGCGGGAACTCTTGTCGCGGCTTTCGAGCCTCCTCATTCCCGCACGGGGAGAACTCCTTCCGCTTGAAGAGGTGCGGGCCCTCCTTAAACCTGGCGCAGAGACCTACAAGGGGCTCAAAGCGGTCCCCCTCGACCTCATCGTCGGGAGCGAAGGGCGCTACCGCGACTTCAACCGCCACTTTTTGCCCCGTTCCGATCACCTCCGCCAGCGCTGGGTCCGCATCGATGCAGCGCACTACGCCGACCTCGTCCTTCCCCCGGTTCGGCTCTACGAGATTGGCGGGCTGTACTTCGTGCGTGACGGTAATCACCGGGTGTCGGTCGCAAAAATGCGGGGACAGGCCGCCATCGACGCCGAAGTGTCGAGCCTCGACGCAGAGATCCGCTTAAAACCCGGCATGACGCTCGAAGATCTAAAGCGCGAGGTACTCGCCTATGAAAAACGGCGATTCTATGAACGCACGGACTTTGGCCGACTTACTGGCAACGAGAACCTCGATTTCACGAGTCCGGGCCGCTATGACGAGGTGCTCGAACACATTCTCGTCCATAAGTACTACCTCAACCAAAGCCGCAAAGGCGAAATGCCGCTCGCCGAGGCTGTGAAGTCCTGGTACGAAACGGTGTACAACCCGATCGCAGCGGCCATCGAGGAGTTCGGCCTTCTGTGGCGCTTCCCGGGGCGCACCGTGAGCGATCTCTATGTCTACATAGTGCGGCATTGGGACGAGCTCAAGCGGAAATACGGCCTTACCTACCCCGCGGCCGAAGCCGCCCGCGACTTCGGCGAGCGCTTTGGCGCAGCCCGGCCGCGCGCACTCACCATCCTTGCACGGCTACGTGAATGGGTGCTGGACCGAGCAGGGGGGCTTAAGGCGACCTTGGGCCTCCGAGCACGGCGGATGCTGAAAAAAAAAGAGAAAAATCGGTAACCATTCCCGTCATGCGCGGTTTAGTTTTCAGATAAGGCGCAGGGCGACGCGCCTCTTCTGTGATCCCTCCTTACTGTGGTGAAGCTCCCGGGGTTTTCCTCCTTTCCCCCGGGAGCGCTTTTTACCATCGCGACAGCGGCTGGAATTCCGCGTGATTGACAGAAAATCGCGGAATCGAGTATCTTCCCCAAAGGAGAAGGAGTCATCCATGGCAGCTGTTTCCAAAAACTCTCGTACGACGAGCACCACCCACCGCTTTTACTGCCCCTGCGGTGGCGAGATTAAGATGAAGACGCTCCTCGAGAATGGCAAGGTCAAGAACCTCGCCGAGTGCGAGAAGTGCAAGCGGACCGAGCGCCGCCCGAGCGACTTCGTCTAACAAAGCGCACGGCTTTTTACACGAAGGGCCGCCCCGAACGTCCTCCCTCTAAAGGGAGTGCATTCGGGGCGGCCGCTTTTTATCGGCCCGCCCCCAAAGAGACGCACGCATGCGTAGGGGCGCGGATTTTAAAATGCCGCGGCGGGCTCCGCGCGCATCTCGGCGATCGCTGCGTCGATGATCGCACGGCTTTGGGCAAGCGCCCCGACAATCTCGGCCTTGGTTCCGGGCGGCGGAAGAACCGCAGCGATGCGCACGCGATAACGCACACCCTTGAGGTTCGCAAGAATCGAGCGTACCGTGCTGATCCTGTGACCTCCATCGAGGGCGACGACCAGAATCGGCAGCGCCCCCTCGGCATGAATACGCCTAAAGCCGCCTGAATGAAATTCCATGAGCTCACCCGAGCGGGATCTCGTCCCCTCGGGGAAGATCACCGGATTGGTCCCCTCCCGCGCGCAACGGCGCGCGAAGCGCGTGATCGCCTTGAGCGCCTGACCGGGATCGCCATGGCGGCGGATGAGGGCATGCCCCTGCATCCGCAAAATGAGCGAGACAAGGGGGACGCCGTCGCCGAGCTCCTTCTTCGCGACAAAACGCAGGCGGCGCGGCTTGAACACAAAGCCGAGCACTGGAATATCCGCAAGACTCTGGTGGTTCGCCACAAGGACAAAACGCGGAGGGCAGGCGTCGCCGACCCGATCGTCCACCTCAAGGCGGAATCCGCGGTAACTCCGGAGAAGGGCGAAAATTATCTCGAGCGCTCGGGCGAGCACCCGCTCAGAGAGCGCGATCGGCGTCTCGCGGTTGAAAACACGCCCGAGCCGGAGACAAAACTCGAACTGGACGAACACGAACAGTATCGCAAAGAGAATAAGGAAGTTCATCATGGCTAATCCGTAAGTCGTTATACTACGGAATCTCATTCCTGTGAAGCGTGCCTTCCGTATTGACATGCCCCCCGTCTTCTGGTAGTTTTTTTAGCTAGTCAATGCTCCGGCCCCGAGCCGGCCGCGAATATACAGCGAATGCCTAACATGGAGGGTAGTTCCTTTGGCAACGAAGAATAGGTCCGCCGAAAAGCGCCAGCGGCAGAACGAAAAGCGGCGCCTCCGCAACAAAATGGCGAAGAGCGCGATCCGCACCGCCGCAAAGAAGGTCACCCTCGCGGCGCAGAGCAAGGACAAAGCCGTCGCCGAGGCGGCCCTCCTCGACATGATCAAGAAGATCGACACTGCCGCCCGCAAGGGTATCGTTCCCAAAAACACCGCCGCGCGCAAAAAGTCCCGCATGCAGCGGCTCGTTAACACGCTCGGCGCGTAAAACGCCCGATCTGAAATTCGCGCCGCCCGCCATGTGCGTGGCGGCGATTTTCGCACCATCCCCGATGGACGGTTTATGCCCGCTCCGGCAGAGAGAAGGAAATGGCTGGGAAAGTGACGAAAGCCGAGCTCATTGAGGCGCTTCATGCCTCATCGACGCTCAACCGTAAAGACATTCACGGCCTCATCGATTCCCTCTTTGAAGAAATCAAGGGGGCCATCCTCTCCGGCAAAACCGTGGAGCTTCGTGGCTTTGGCACCTTCGAGGTAAAACTGCGGCGGGGCCGAAAGCGCGCCCGCAACCCCAAAACGGGCGCCATCGTCTCGGTCGAGGATCATGGCGTCGCCGCATTCCGTCCCGGCCGTGAACTCAAAAAGGCGGCGTGGGAACTGCGCCCCGAGGCCGACAAACCGGAAAAACCCGTGAACGAGGATTAAAGCGGCGTAATGCCGTCATGCATCAGGGGCTATCGGGGACAGAGTTCTCGGTAGCCCTCGTCATTTGTGGGCGATGGCGGCGGCGAGGATGCACTGAAAGCCTCGCATTGACAAGTGCTTTTCGCTATGGGAGAATGACTACCGTCCCCTAGCCCGCCTTACGCGAGCCCCATCCCATCACCGACGGAAGAAGGCCATGGAGACCAAGAAGCGCATACTCCTCGTCGACGACGAACAGATCAACCTCGAGTTCTTCGACGTGATGCTCACCAAGCTGGGCTTCGAGATCGAAAAGGCGGACAATGGCGCCGAGGCACTCGAGCTCGTCAAGCGCTGGAAGCCCGATCTCATCATGCTCGACAACGTGATGCCCAAGCTCTCCGGTTGGGAGGTGACCAAGCTCCTTAAGACGGGCGAGGAGTATCGCGACTACGCCGACATCCCCATCATCATGTTTTCCGCCATGGACGACGTGAAGGACAAGGTCGAGGGCCTTGAGCTCGGCGCAGACGACTATATCACCAAGCCCTTCAACTTCAGCGAGGTGCTCGCGCGCATCCGTGCCGTACTTCGCGCCCATGAGCTGGTTGGGCAGATCGAGCGGCGCGAAGCGCGGCTTCGCGTCGTCGAGTCGATGTCGGAAAAACTCATCGCGTTTGCCGACGGCATCCGCGCGCCGCTTGAGAGCCTGGCCAAGGAGGCGAAGGCGATCGAACCCGAATGCGGTACGGCGCGGCCCTTTGTCGAAAAGGCACGCCGCGAGGCGGAAGCCGCGCTCGCAAAACTTGACGACCTCGACGCCGCCGTATCATCATTAAAGGCTGAGGCTGCGAGCCTCAAGGAATCCGAGACCGCCCTGCCGACGCTCAAGCGGACGCTCCGCTCCTAGTGGCCGGGCCAAGGGAGCCGCCATGATCACCGAGGAGAAGCGCAAGGTCCTTGAGCTCTTCGCCCAGGGTCGCAAACTCTACAAGCTCATGGAGTTCTCCGAAGCGCTCAAGTTCTTCGGAGAGGCGCTCAAAGTCGACAAGGATGACGGCCCATCGAAAGTGTACTACCTCCGCTGCAAGCACTACATCGACAACCCGCCCCCCGAGGACTGGGACGGCGTGTTCGTCATGAAAACCAAGTGAGAAAGGCACTCGATGTCCAAGACAAAACCATCCGACGCCGCGACCGAAGCCGCGACGACCCTCGGGGTGGAAACAGCCCTTTCAGGGACGCTTCGCTTTAAGGACTCGCTGCGTATCAAGGGAAGTTTCGAGGGCGAAATCGATGCGACGGGCAGGCTCTACGTTGATGCGGGCGCCACCGTCACCGCCCGGCGCATACGCGCAACAAGCATCGTCATCGGGGGAACGGTCCGTGGGGACATAGAGGCGGCAGACCGTCTCGAGATGCTCCCTACCGCCAAGGTCTACGGCAACATCCGCGCCGCAAAGCTCCGCATCGCGGACGGCGTGATTTTCGAAGGCGCATGTGAGATGGTAAGGAACCCCGAAGCTTTTAGCCCCTTCGCCCCGCGGGATCGGACGTGACCGACGCGCACTGGGCTGAGGCCTGGCGCGACGCCGAAAGCGCGGCGCGGAGGCTCTTTACCCTCCTCGCGGAGCGCAAAGAGCACCTCGTCCTTGCTGAGTCGTGTACAGGCGGTCTTGCCGCAGCCCTCTTCACGGAACAGCCTGGCGCATCGCAGGTGCTCTGGGCCTCGCTTGTCACCTACACCGAAGACGCAAAGGAACGCCTCCTTGGCGTCGCGCGCCAGGACATCGAGACCTACGGTGTGGTGTCTCTGGAGGTGGCGCTCGCGATGGCGCGCGGCGCTATCGCCGAAAGCCGCGCAGAGCTTGCCGTCGCGATAACTGGCTTCGCAGGGCCTCTTGCGGCTTTGGGAGAGGCGGCGCCGGGCCGCGTCTGCTTCGGCTTTGTCGGCAAGAGACACGGAGCCCCCCCTGCAAAGCAACAGGACACGCATGCTGCGCTTTCCGAACAAACGGCACAGCGGCGCTTCGAAGGCGATCGGAGCATGATTCGCCTTCGCGCCGTCACGTGGGCGTTCGATGAGGCGGTGCGGTTCATCGAAGGCCTTTAAGCTCCAGGGCCGATATTGACAAGGCCGGGGGGCAAGTCTATAGTGGCTACGTAGCGTCGAACGGCGGCGCAACCTTGGGTGAGCGGAAACCCATGGTCGCAGGAAGGCCCCTTTCGCGAGAGCGTAGCGCGGGCCTCGCAGGGACCGCCGCGGATCGGTTGTCTAAAAACCGCGGACTCTCACGCGACGCACGCAACCCCCACATTTTTGGCAAAGCGAGAAAACGGGCGGACCAGGAAGCGCCCGTCGTACTGAACAATGGACACATCAGAGCAGCGCACGGAGAAACCCATGGCGATCATTCGCAAAAAGCGGCCCTCGGGCGATCTTGAGGGCGTTGAGCGGCTCGCGGGAGAGGCGCAACCTGAGCTTTCGCTCGATGGCGAAACCGCAGAGACGGGGGGCGAGGCCCTGGGCTTCGAAAGCGCGTATCCCGGAGATGCGTCCGCAGGCACTACCGCGGACGAGGGCGCAGAAACGGGTGCAGAGGGTGAAAATCGCACGCCTGTGCGCATCCGGGTCAAGCGCAAGGCCATTCGGCCCGAAACGGCGCGGCCCGAAAGCGGTGCGGAATCGCCTGTCCTCGCCCCGGCCCGCGAAAACGGCAATGGGCATAGCTATGGGAGCGCATCATCCTACGCAGCGAGCTACGCGGGTGGCTTTGGCTCCGGTCGGAACGAGGAACGCGAGCCGGGCTTTATGCGCCGTCAGGAGAGTTTTGAGCGCAGCCCGGGGCTTCCCGAAGCAAGCGGCCGAGAGGGAGGGTCGGAAAATCGAGCACGCCTCTCGATCAACGACCTTACCGAAATGGGCATCAAGGAACTTCGCGAACTTGGCGCAAAGTACGGGATAAATCACGAGGAGATGATCACCTTTAAAAAGCAGGAGCTCATCTTCTACATCCTCAAGGGTCATACGGATCGCGGCGGCATCATCTATGCCTACGGCTCCCTCGAAATACTCCCCGACGGCTACGGTTTCCTTCGCTCCCCCCAGAACTCCTACCTCCCTGGTTCCGACGACATCTACATAAGCCCTTCGCAGATCAGGCTCTTCAACCTCAAGACCGGCGACACGGTTTACGGCCAGATCCGCAGCCCCAAGGAAGGCGAACGCTTTTTCGCGATGCTCCGCGTCGAGCAGGTCAACTTCGACGAGCCGGCCGTCGCACAGAACCGCATACCTTTCGAAAATCTCACCCCCCTCTACCCGAACCAGCGACTCAACCTCGAAACGGACACCAAGGAGATATCCACCAGGATCATCAACCTCTTTTGCCCGATCGGTAAGGGACAGCGCGCGCTCATCGTCTCGCCGCCGCGCACCGGCAAAACCATCCTCATGCAAAAGATCGCCAACGCGATCACCACAAACCATCCCGAAGTCTACCTCATTGTCCTCCTCATCGACGAACGGCCCGAGGAGGTTACCGACATGGAACGGACCGTCAAGGCCGAGGTTATTTCCTCGACCTTCGACGAACAGGCAACGCGTCACGTCCAGGTAGCTGAGATGGTGCTCGACAAAGCGAAGCGCCTCGTCGAGCACGGAAAGGACGTGGTCATTCTCCTCGATTCGATCACCCGTCTTGCGCGCGCCTACAACCAGACCGTGCCGACCTCGGGCAAGATCCTCTCAGGCGGTGTCGATTCAAACGCGCTTCATAAGCCCAAGCGGTTTTTTGGCGCGGCGCGCAACATCGAAGGCGGTGGCTCGCTCACCATCATCGCGACCGCACTCATCGACACAGGTAGCCGCATGGACGAGGTCATCTTCGAGGAGTTTAAAGGCACGGGCAACATGGAGATCAACCTCGATCGCAGGCTTTCCGACCGCCGCCTCTTCCCCGCGATCAGCATCAAGAAATCCGGTACCCGAAAAGAGGAACTCCTCCTCTCCGACGAGGAACTGCAGAAAATCTGGGTGCTCCGCAAGGTGATCAACCCCATGGAGGATACGGAGATCATGGAGCTCCTCATTGACAAGATGATGAAATCCAAGAATAATGAAGCGTTCCTCAAGTCGATGAATACCCCGCTCGGCGGCGACTAGGGAACCTTGCCGTCGACAAAGTCGGCGCCAAAAACGTACGAACACCGTCCACATGGCCGGTTTTCAGGCATGCATCGCGCGCGGAGGAAAGCTATGAAGGCTGACATTCATCCCAAGTACGAGATGACGAAGATCACCTGCGCCTGCGGCAATGTCATCGAGACCCGTTCGACGGTAAAGAATATCCAGGTCGAAATTTGCTCGGCCTGCCACCCCTTCTTTACCGGCAAGCAGAAGCTCGTCGACACCGCGGGACGCATCGAGCGCTTCAACAAGAAGTACGGCATCAAGTCGTCTGAGAAGTGATATGCTTCGGGGCGCCGCTTCATGGCGTCGCCTTAAGGCGTACGGGAGGGGCCACACCGAAAGGGGTGGCCCTGTTCTTTTTGGCGCGTAACGTTGCCCTCGGCGCTTCCGGCAAGTATACTAGTGTGCGGGCGGCATCAGGCCGCTCTACCACTCCATGCGGGAGCGACGACATGAAAGCCCACGCGATCACCGACCGCATCTACGCCCTTCACGCAGACATCGAAACCGACGACCTGTTCGAGGGGATTTGGCCCATACCCGAGGGCGTTTCCCTCAACTCCTATCTCGTGAAGGGCGCAAAAACCGCCCTCATCGACCTTGTTCGCGACTGGACCGAGGCGCCTAAGGTCCTCGAAGCGGAGCTTTCCGGCATCGGCATCGCGCTCGCCGACATAGACTACCTTGTCCTCAACCACCTCGAGCCCGACCACACAGGCTGGCTCGCCGATTTCAAGGCACGGAACCCGCGTGTCGAGATCATTTCGACAGCCAAGGGTATTGAGCTCGTAAAGTCGTTCTACAAGATCACGGAGGGCTTGCGGGCGGTCCAATCGCGGGACAGTCTCGACCTCGGCGAAGGCATGGTGCTACGCTTCGAGGAAGCGCCGAACGTCCATTGGCCCGAGACGATGGTGACCTACGAGCCAAGTTCCGGCGTTCTTTTCGCCTGCGACGCTTTTGGAAGCTATGGCAAACTCGGGGACCGCGTCTTCGACGACGAATTCAGCCCCGAGGAGCACGCCTTTTTCGAAAAGGAGAGTCTGCGCTACTACGCGAACATTGTCGCGAGCTTCGGCCTCTTCGTAAAGCGAGCAATACAAAAGCTCTCCGCCCTCGATATCAAGGTCATCGCCCCAAGCCACGGCCTCATTTGGCGCACAAACCCGAAGACGATCATCGAGCGCTACCTGAAATACGCAAGCTACAGCGACGGCCCTCAGGAAAAGGAAATCTGCATCGTCTGGGGATCGATGTACGGCAACACCAAGAAGGGACTTGACGCTGTCATCGCCGGCATCGAAGACGAGGGCCTTTCCTACACTATTCACCGCGTGCCGAACGAGGATGTGTCTTATGTCCTTGCCGACGCCTATAAGAGTGCAGGGCTTGTCATCGCAATGCCGACCTACGAGTACAAAATGTTCCCCCCCATGGCCTATGTGCTTTCGCTTTTCGAGCGAAAGCATGTGTGGAACCGCAAGGCTCTGCGCCTCGGAAGCTGGGGCTGGGTCGGCGGCGCGAAAAAGGAATATGAGGAACTTGTCGCGCCCCTCAAGTGGGAGAGTATTGAGCCTGAGGAGTGGGCGGGCGCCCCGGACGAGGCGCGTCTTACGGCCTTGCGCGAAAAAGGCCGTGCGCTTGCCCGCAAGGTGAAAGAGGCATAAGGCGCACATTGCGCGAAAAAGGGGGAAGAGCCTATCGCGCTCTTCCCCCTTTTCTTATTCGCCGACTTAGGGGCGAAAGCCCCGTGTGAATGGCCTAAAACCGCCCAAGGTCTTTGTCACCCCGTCCCGATATGTTGATAATCGCGAGCTTGCCCGATCCCCGTAGCCGCTTTATCGCATCGGCGACAGCGTGAGCACTCTCGATCGCAGGGATGATCCCTTCGAGCCGCGAAAGCATACGAAACGCCTCGACCGCCTCATCATCCATGATTGGTGCATAGGTGACACGACCCGTTTCTTTAAGATGTGCGTGCTCAGGCCCGATGCCTGGGTAATCGAGCCCAGCGGAAATCGAGTAAGCATCCACGGGCCGCCCCGCTTCGTCGACAAGGCAGTAGGAGAAGGTGCCCTGGAAGACACAGGGCGCGCCGCGGCTCAAGGTAGCGGCGGTTTTGAGTCCTGCGACGTCGGTGCCGCCACCCTCCGCCCCGTATATCGCCACTCCCTCGTCCGCCAGAAAGGCCGAAAAAAGACCGATGGCATTAGAGCCGCCGCCGGCACAGGCGAAAATCGCGTCGGGGAGCCGCCCCTCGGCCTCGAGAATTTGCACACGCGCCTCCTGTCCGATCACGGATTGGAAGTGGCGCACGATCGAGGGATAGGGGTGGGGACCAACCGCCGAACCGAGGCAGTAAAAGGCCTCAGGATCTGCCGCATAGGCGCCGAGAGCCGCATCAACCGCATCCTTGAGGGTGGCGGTGCCTGCATCCGTCGTCTTTACCTCGGCGCCAAGAAGCCGCATCCGTTCGACGTTCAGTGCCTGGCGCCGCGCATCTTCGGCGCCCATGTAGACGGTGCAGGAGAGCCCGAAAAGCGCACAGGCGGTCGCCGTCGCGACGCCGTGCTGTCCCGCGCCTGTCTCCGCGATGACACGTTGCGCACCCATGCGGTGCGCGAGCAGTATCTGCCCGATGGTGTTGTTGATCTTGTGTGCGCCCGTGTGATTGAGGTCCTCGCGCTTGAGATAAACCCGCGCACCAAGCTCCGCGGAAAGCCGCTCCGCTCGATAGAGGGGGCTCGGCCGCCCGACATAATGCTTAAGGTACGAGCGAAACTCCTCGTCGAAAGCCGGGTCGCAGCGGGCACGTGCGAACTCGGCCTCGAGCGCCGAAAGACGCGCCTCGAGCGCCTCGGGAACATATCGACCGCCAAAGCGGCCGAAAAATCCGGTCTTTACCGAAAGATCCACATCATCGTGCTTCATCATCGTCCTCGCTTGTGGGTAAAAAGTATCTCATGCGCGGTCCCGAAGGGGCCGCATTGCGCCGCATTCACAGGGTCCTGGGGCCTTAGTGCAAGCGGCGCCGCAGTGTGATATGCGACCGATCCCGGGTCGCGCGGGCGGTGGAAGGTAGGTAGTGGGCTTACGCCCACGAGTGTGGGAGGGGGACAGGGCTAAGGAGAGCATGTACCGCGAGGCTATATCGCATCTTGTTACTCCGTGTAGTATCTTACACCGACAACACGAAGCGGTCAAGCGGTTTCTGCATACAAAAACAGCCCGTTCCGTAGCCACCTAAGGTGGCAGGCGGAACGGGCTAGGGTTTCCGCAGGCTGGGGGGTCTTTAGTCCGCGCCGCGCCGCGTGCCGAACCTATCGGCAAGCCAAATGATCAAGAAAAAAGCGCCAAGGGTGACAAAGACGCCGATAAGACCGCCCGCCGTAACGCCAAGCGCCTGGATCGTGGTGCCACTCTGCCGCAAAATCTCAATAAGGTCGTTCATATGCATGTCCTTTCGTCACTTAACAAGAAGGGGAACAAGTGCGAGCACCATGCCGCCCGCAATCACCGAGCCGAGCTGTCCTGAGACGTTGGCACCGATAGCCGGCATGAGGATGATGTTGCCCCGTTCCTCGTCGTTTGCCATTTTCTGGACAATGCGCCCCGACATCGGGAATGCGGAAATGCCGCAGGCACCGATCATGGGATTGACCTTTTTCCCCTTCGGGAGAAAGAGATTCACAAGTTTGGCAAAGAGAACGCCTCCCGCCGTATCGAAAACAAAGGCAAGGAGCCCCATGCCCATAATCTTGAGGGTTTCGAGCGTGAGGAAGGCCTCTGCCTTCATGCTCGAGCCGATCGTGATGCCAAGGAGCAGAGTCACGAGGTTGGCAAGCTCGTTTTGCGCGGCCTTGGAGAGGCGTTCAAGGACACCGGACTCGCGGATGAGATTGCCAAACATAAGCGAGCCGATGAGCGGCACAGAGATCGGGGCGACAAAGCCCGCGATCATCGTCACGGCAATTGGAAAGACGATTTTGAGCCATTTGGGCACCGAGCTCTCGTGGTACTCCATATGTATGCGCCGTTCGTTCTTGGTGGTGAGAAGCCTGATGACGGGCGGCTGGATGAGCGGGACAAGCGACATGTAGGAATACGCCGCCACCGAAATGGGGCCCAACAGCTGCGGCGCAAAGATATTCGCCACAAAAATAGAGGTCGGACCGTCCGCCGCACCGATGATGCCGATAGAAGCGGCCTCTTTGAGGCTGAAGCCGAGGAGCGTCGCGATGACCATCGTCGCGAAAATGCCGAGCTGGGCAGCCGCGCCGAAGAAAATCATGAGCGGATTTTTGAAAAGCGGTCCGAAGTCGATCATCGCTCCGACCGCCACGAAGATGAGGAGCGGAAACACCTCGTTGGCGATGCCCGCCTCGTAGAATACCTTGAGAAAGCCGGCGGCACCGGCGTGCTCCCAGACCACGGCGAGCGGTAGATTGACGAGTATGGCGCCGAAGCCGATCGGGAGGAGGAGCATGGGCTCGTACTCCTTCTTGATCGCAAGCCCTATGAGCACAAATCCGACGAGGTACATGACCGCGTTTTGCCAGGTCACCGATGTGAACCCGATGAAGACGTCCTGCATGGTAGATACTCCAGTCGAGGAAGTGAACGTTTATGTCATAGTACGCTCGCGCAGGGCCTGTGGCAAGGCGGCCTCGTCGCGCTAACGCAGGTGCACGCGGAAGATGCGGAATCGCCCACCGCGCAGAAGGGCGGCGAGCTCGGTGCGGCCAAGCTCGCCATCGGCGCCGAAACATGCAAGGCGAAAACGCCCTTCTTCATCCACTTCGGGAACAAAGAGAAAACGGCGGTCCTCCCCGAAGACAGCATAGGACAGAGCCGGCGCGGCAAGAAGGTCGAGGGTGATCGCGGCGCGGAGAGTCTCCGCGGGAAGGCCTCGCCCCGCCTCATAGCGGGGGAACTCTCCGTAGGGGAGACGCGGCGCCGCAGGATCACGGTCGTCCGAAAACCCGAGGGCCCCCGAGGGCGTTTTGAGCTCCGACACGGGGACCCCCCGTGCGGAAAGTTCCGCCGCGTACACCTCAGGCGACTCGGCGCGCATGAGTGCGGCGAGCGTAAGAGCCGGCGCGGGCGACGGCAGACCTGAGTCCGCCCTGAGTGCGGCGGCGAGCGCGGCACCCTGCTCGTTTGCCGCGAGCAAAGCCACCCAGTCGAGCGCGCCCTTTGCGGTAGCAATCGTCTCGGCAAAGGGCTTTGAGAGCACATAGTAGATGAGATTCGGAACGAAAAGCCCCTTTTTGACCACGGCGCCATAGAGCACCACGTCGAGCCGTGTATTCTCCGCCTGAGGATAAAGCCGGGCATAGCAGGTGGGATCATCGAGAAGCAGAACCTTCGCCTGAAGGATGTAGCCCTTTGCCGGCTCGCGCTGGATGATGTAGTTCCCCGCACGCGGCTTTTCAAAGCCGCCTTCGCCGCCATTGAGAAATTCGATGAGGAAATCCGCGTTCCGCGCACGGGCACGCACGAGGGTCGTGGTCTCTGCGCCGATAAACACTTTTTCACCAAAAGAAAGCGCACTTGCCTTGGGCGCGGTGATGAGGCTCGTAAAATACTTTTGGCGGAGCGCTGCGTTGTCAGAAAGACCCTGCACATATGCCGACACAGACGAGGGGGGGGGCTCGGCGGCGGCGAATGCCGCGACACCAAGACACAGGACGAGCAGAAAGCCGGTCGAGCGCAGATTCATCACCTCTCCATGATCAAATACCCATAACAGGGCGGGAATGATATATGCCGACGTGTTTTTGACATTGAATCACTATAGCACGCCGGAAGCAGGGCGCAAAGGGGCGGTAGATATGTGCTCTGTGAACTCAAGCGCCTATCATAAGCGCCTCCTTCCATGATAGATTTTAGTCCATGGTTTCTCTAGGCAAGGTTGCCGTCGGACTCTCTGGCGGCGTAGATTCGGCCGTCACCGCCGCGCTCCTCCTCGAGGCGGGTTACGAAGTCGTCGGCATAACCATGAAAATTTGGAAGGGCGGCATCGCCATCCAGGAAGGGCCGAAACATGCCTGCTTCGGCCCCGGCGAAGCGGAGGACCTTGCAGCCTGCGAGCGGCTGGCCGCCCAGCTCGGCATCGAGTACCGGATCCTTGACCTTGCCGACGAATACGAATCGCGGGTCCTTGACTATTTCCGGCACGAATATCGAGCTGGACGGACGCCCAACCCCTGTATCATCTGCAACCGCGAACTCAAATTCGGCTTCCTCGTCGATCGTGCGCGCGAGGCCGGCCTCGGTTTTGACTTTTTCGCCACGGGCCACTACGCCCGCATCGAAGAGCGTAAGGGCATTCTTCACCTCAGAAAGGCCGCATTCGAGGCCAAGGATCAAAGCTATTTCCTCTACGGCCTCGACGCGGATCGACTTGCACATATCCGCTTTCCGCTCGGAAACCTCGCCAAAGACGAGGTTCGCGCGATCGCGCGGAGGCTCGGTCTTGAACCGGCCGACAAGCCCGAGAGCCAGGACTTTGTCGCGGGGGGCGACTATGCGCCGCTCTTTGCCGATCGGCCGCCCGAGCCAGGCGAATTCGTCGACGAAATGGGGCGCGTCCTTGGTCGACACCGCGGTCTCCCCTTTTATACCGTCGGGCAACGACGCGGCATCGGCATCTCTATCGGGCCAGAGCCGCTCTATGTGCTTAAGCTTGAGCCTGAGACCAACCGGATCGTCCTCGGGCCCAATACGGGCCTCTTTTCCGAGGGGCTTGTGACGGAGGACTTTCGCCTGCAGGATCCACGCCTTGCCACAGCGCCGTTCCGCGCCCGCGCAAAGCTCAGGCAAAACCACAAACCCGCGCCATGTCTCGTCTACCCCGATGATGCCGGCCATTATCTCCTTGCGTTCGGAACAGCCGAGCGCGCGGTTGCGCCCGGACAGTCGGCGGTGCTCTATGATGAAGAGGGCTTTGTCCTTGGTGGCGGCATCATCGCACGCGCGATCCCTCGCCTCAATGAGGCGCGCCTCAATGAGGCGCACCTCGACGAGGCGTGTTTCGATGAGGCTTGACCGAAGGCTGTGATAATCTCTATACTTTCGTTAAGCGGTGGAAGGTAGCGAGTAGCCTAGTTGCGACAGTCTTCCATCACCCCTTCGGGGGTGTACCGGTTTCGACTCGTGCGGTCCGGTTCGCGGGTTGCAGGTGGAGCCGCCGATCTCCTGATTCGGCACCCTTTTACGTGCCAACGATAACGGCACCCTCGCTCTCGCCGCGTAAGCGCCGATAGCGACGGATTCCCCGCCGCGCCGCCTCGAGCGGCGGGAGAGTCCGACACCGATCGAGGCTTGCCCAGACCGGGGTCCGGATAGGACTGGGGACACACTCCGGAATACGGGAGGGAACGCGCGCCGCCCCGCCACCCCCTCCTCGACAATCTAAAAGGACGGATAAACCTGTAGACGCTCGAGTTCCGCGCTCGAGGACGCGGGTTCGACTCCCGCCACCTCCATTCAAAGAGAAGCCCGCCGCTCGGCGGGTTTTTCGTTTACGGGAGTGGGGGGTCGAAGGGGCAAACAAAAACCGCCGCCCCAAGGCCAGGGCGGCGGCGCGTAAGGAGGTATGTATAAAGGGCGCTTATTGTGCCTTGCCCCAGTTGCCGAGCGTAAGCTCCTTTTCGCTCTTCGCGACGATCGCGCTACCGACCATATCGCCCGAAACATTGAGGCAGGTGCGCCCCATATCGAGGATGGCATCGATGCCGAGGATCATCGCATAGGCCGCGGCGTTCGCCGAACCTTCGGCGACCTTAACACCGATCGCTTCGAGTACCATGAGCAGCATAATGGCACCGGCACCGGGGACACCCGCCGTGCCGATGCTTGCGAGGGTCGCCGTGATGACAATGGTCACCTGCTGGTTGAACGAGAGAGGGCTGCCTGTCGCGTAGCCAATGAACATCGCGCAGACGCCGAGGTAGATCGCCGTGCCATCCATGTTGATCGTTGCGCCTAAGGGGAGCGTAAATGAGGAAATTGTCCGCGGTATGCCAAGCTTTTCTTCGCTCACGCGCATCGTCACGGGAAGTGTCCCGCTCGAGGATCTCGTCACGAAGGCGGTGATCATCGCCTCGTTGGCAAGCTTGAAAAAGCGGAATATGCCGAGCTGCCAGATGGCGAGGAAGCCGCCATAGATGCCAACAAGATGGACAACAAAGCCGAGGTAGACCGTGAGCGTGATCATGAGGAGGGGGCCGATAGCCTTCGGCCCCTGCTGGGCGAACACGATAGAGATGAGGACGAAAACGCCCACGGGTGCGTACTGCATGATGCCCGTAACGACTTTGTACATTGTCTCCGCGGCCGCGCTGCAGACATCGAATAAGCTGCCTGCGCTCCGCGAAAGACCTTCGTTTTTCGAGTCCTTGAGGAAAGAGAGCGCGATGCCGAACACGCAGGCGAAGAAAATGATTGGGAGGACGTCGCCCTTGGCCAGGGACTCAACGGGGTTGGTCGGGACGATGTTGAGGAGAATTTGCGCAATAGTCGGCGCCTGTGCGGCCTGCCCCTTCACTGCCGCATCGCCGACGATGTTCATTCCAAGCCCGGGCTTTAAGATGTTGGCGAAAACGAGGCCGATCACCACCGCGAGAGCCGAGGTGAGAAGGTAGTAGCCCACGTCCTGGATGACCTCGTCGGGGAGGTCGGGCGCGAGCTCCGCGATCTCATCGGTGTCGAGGCCCTCGACCGCGGCGACGAGCTCCTCGGAGTCCATCGTGCGGATCAGCGACCCCAGGTTGGTGGCATCCTGGACTTCGTCCAGGATGCAGTAGATCGACTCGGGGCCGGCATCCTCCAGCAACGCGTGCGGATCCTGGTATCGGTACGGGCTGAGCTCGACAACGATGTCCTGGTGGTGCGGGT
>JAJUIB010000002.1 GCA_029265615.1 Spirochaetota bacterium | reverse complement strand
TGCCTGCGGCGCGCTTAGCCTCGACGAGCGGGCTCCGCACGTTGTGATGGCTCTTGATAACCTGGGCCTTCTTGCCCACCCCCCTCCCCGACTCGATAAGGTCCGTGTAGAGCGTGCCCTGGACAAGGAAGGCCTCAGGGATGCCAAGACGGGCAACCTCGCGCTCCTGGATCGTGATGAACAGATCGCCTATAGCCTTGCGCTTCGCTTCGGGGTCCTCGATACCCGAAAGAGCGGCGAGGAACTCGCCCTCAGCCTCGACCATGTGGAGATGGGCGGCGCCGAGCCCAAGAAGATTTCGCATAACCTCTTCGCTCTCCGCCTTGCGCATGAGCCCCGTGTCGATGTAGAGGAGATGAACCTTGTCGCGGTCGAGGAGCTTGAGGAGAAGCGCGCCCGCGACGGTCGAGTCGACGCCGCCTGAGATGAGGAGGAGCACCTCGCCCGAGCCCACCCTGGAGCGAAGTTCACCGCGTAACCCTTCGAGGTAGGCCTCCATTGACCAGCCGCGCGATGCGCCGCAGATGCCGCAGGCGAAATTCTCGAGCATGCGCGCGCCGCCCTCGCAGTGACTCACCTCGGGGTGAAACTGAAGTCCCCAAAGATGCCGCCGCGCATCGCGGATCGCGGCGGGTATGCCGCCCGAAGAGAGGGCGAGCACTTCGAAACCGGGCGCCGGCTCGGCGATCGAGTCGCCGTGGCTCATCCAGCTTGTGAACTCGCAAGGCACCCCCGCGAAAAGGGGGTCCGCGGCGCCCAGAGGGAGGAGACGCACGGTTTTTCGTCCATATTCACGCTCAGGCAGGCGCTCGACGCGGCCGCCTGAGTCCTGTGTCATGCGTTGCGCGCCATAGCACAGCCCGAGGATCGGTAGCCCCGCCTCAAACACGGAGGGGTGCGGCAGGGGAGCACCCGGCTCATAGACCGAGAAGGGGGAGCCCGAGAGGATGAGGCCCTTCGCCCCTTCCAACGCGGCGGGTAGAAGCGGCGCGTCTCCCGGGAGTATTTCGGTATAGACACCGATTTCGCGGATGCGCCGCCCGATAAGCTGAGTGTATTGGCTTCCGAAATCGAGTATCAGGATCTTGTCCACGGGCTTTCCCTCACGATGGTCTGGGCGCGGTCGGAACCGACGGAAACCATGGACACCGGTGTCTCGACGTATTCCTCGATAAAGGCGATGTAATCGCGGGCCTCGCGCGGAAGCTCCTCGTAGGCGCGAGCGGCGGCGATGCTCCTCTTCCACCCCGTAAAGCGCCTAAGCACGGGCTCGGCATCCTCGAGATCGCGCACCGACGAGGGAAAATCCTCGACAAGCCTGCCGCGGATACGATAGGCGACACAGGCCTCGAACTCATCAAGTTCATCGTAGACATCGAGATGGGTGAGGACGAGGCGGTCGATCGAGTTTGTGACCGCGGCATAGCGGAGGGCGACGAGGTCGAGGTAGCCGCAGCGACGGGGCCGGCCTGTCGTCACGCCGTATTCGTTGCCCGTCTCGCGGATGTACTGGGACAGCGAGCCGGGCGAGTCGTCGGCGAACTCGGTGGGGAAGGGGCCGTTGCCAACCCGCGTCGTATAGGCCTTGAAGACACCGAGGACGCGGTCGATGCGCCGCGGACCGATGCCGCCCTGCGCCGCAGCGCCCGCCGCGCAGGACATGCCCGAGGAAACAAAGGGATAGCTCCCCGTATCGATGTCGAGGAGTGCGCCCTGGGCCCCCTCGAAGAGAACGTAGGCATTCCTGTGCGCGCGCAGGTAGGCGACGAGGTCGACCGCCATGGGTTCGAGGCGGGCTCTCCATTCGCGCGCGAACGCCGCGTCCTCAGGCTCAAGGTTCGCAAGTCGCTCCTCGTCGCCTAAGTCCGCAAGGCGGACGCCGTCGCGCGATGCCTTGAGCGCGTAGGCGACGCCGATGCCACGGCCCGTCGTACCGATAGGGCGGCGGCGCGCCGCCTCCATCTCCTTGTCGCGGCGGCGGTAGCTCGGAAGGACGATATGCGCTCGATCGGAAATGAGCACCCGCCCCCGCCAGTCAACGCCGCGCTCGGCAAGACCTTCAAGCTCGGCGAAGAGCGCCTCGGGGTCGATGACCATGCCCGTGCCGAGCACGACGGTCTTGTCGGGATAGAGAATGCCCGATGGCACGAGGTGGAGCGCGTAGCGCTCGCCACCAATCACGATTGTGTGCCCCGCGTTGGCTCCGCCTGAAAAGCGCACGGCTATGCCGGCGTCGGCGGCGAGGTAATCGACGATCTTGCCCTTGCCTTCATCGCCCCATTGGGCGCCCATGACGACGATATTCATGCTTTCCCCTTGTCCAAATGCCATAAGGCCTTATGGCCTTCCGTCACGATTATACAGGAAAGAGCGTCGCAGGTCAGGGCTTCGAGTAGTTCGGCGCCTCTTGGGTGATGGCAACGTCGTGCGCGTGGCTTTCTCGGAGCCCCGACGAGGTGATGCGCACGAAACGCCGGTAGCGCCTCAGTGCCTCAAGGTCGGCGCAGCCGCAGTAGCCCATGCCCTTTCTGAGCCCTGCGACGAGCTGGTGCAGATAGGCCTTGAGCTCACCCTTATAAGGCACCCGGCCTTCGATGCCTTCGGGCACCGGCGTCTCGTCCTTGGCGATGCCGTAGCGATCACCGGCCCCCGCCTTGAGCGCGCCCATAGAACCCATGCCGCGGTATTCCTTGTAGATGCGACCCTCGTAGAGCACTTCGCGGCCCGGAGCCTCCTTGAGGCCGGCGAA
This sequence comes from Spirochaetota bacterium, assembly GCA_029265615.1. GTDB lineage: Bacteria > Spirochaetota > Spirochaetia > Treponematales > Rectinemataceae > JAEUJG01. The sequence continues at coordinate 168,266 of JAJUIB010000002.1, read as the reverse complement.
AAGGTTGCCGATCATCACGGCACCCGCGCCCGCGGCGATAGCCTTGACGATGTCCCCTGAGTACGTGATGCCACCGTCCGCGATAACAGGAATGCCCGCCCTGTCCGCCTCCTCGGCGCACCAGAGCACCGCGGTGAACTGTGGCACGCCGACACCCGCGACAACCCGGGTCGTGCAAATCGATCCGGGACCGACACCGACCTTGACCGCATCAGCCCCCGCCTCGATAAGACGGCGCGTCCCCTCCCTCGTGGCGACGTTCCCGCCGATGACGGCGAGATCGGGCCAGCGGCGCTTCATGGTGCGCACCGCCTCGATGACGTTGCGTGAATCGCCGTGAGCGGTGTCGAGGACGACAAAATCAACCCGCGCGGCAAGGAGGAGCGGCACGCGCACTTCATAATCCTGCGGCGACACGGCGGCGCCCACGACGAGCCGCCCCGCCTTGTCGGTGGCCGCGTGCGGATAGCGCTCGTGCTTTTCCATGTCCTTCACGGTGATGAGGCCGCAGAGCCGGCCATCGGCATCGACGACGGGGAGTTTCTCAATGCGGTGCTCGTCGAACTTGGCGCGCGCGCTCGCGGGGCTCGCGTCCAGTCCCTCGACGATGGGGTCGCGCGTCATCGCGTCGCGGACAAGCGCGCCGTCGTCGCTACGGAACCGCAGGTCACGCGCCGTGATGATACCGACGAGCCGCCCCTCCTCGCCGACGACGGGAAGGCCCGTCACCCGCTCGCGGTCCATGATGGCGCGCACATCGCGCAGAGTGCGGTCCTCCTCGACCGTCACCGGACGCTCGATGATCCAGTTGAGGTAGCGCTTCACGCTCTCGACCTGGTCGGCCTGAACCTCGGGCGCGAGGTTGCGGTGTATAACCCCCGCGCCGCCTTGGAGCGCAAGCGCGACGGCAAGCCGCTCTTCGGTGACGGTGTCCATCGCGGCGGAGATCACCGGCACATTGAGCCGGATGTCGCCCGCGAGGCGAGTCGAGACGTCCGTCTCCCGCGGCAGAACTTCCGAGTAGCCGGGTACGAGGAGGACATCGTCGTAGGAAAGGGTCTCTTCGAACATGGGTTCTCTCCGGTCGGGGCAGGGCCCCGCGTGGCTATCGCTACGTCCGCCGGCCCCGCCTTCGCGGGCCGGCCCGGAGCCGGCGCGCGGGATGGCCGGACGGACCCTGTTTAGGACGTGGTAAAGCGCGCGACAAGGGCGCGGTATTTCTCTCCGATCGCGCGCGCCTTTTCCGCGGCTCGGCCGCGGTAGGCCGCGGGATCGGCAAAGAACTGAGTGGCGGGCGGAAGGCCGAGCGCCGAAAGCCGCGTCGTGACGGCCGCCTCTGCCTCAGGCTCGCGCGCGATCGCCTCCGCGAGCGAAAGCCCCTCGCGCTCGGCAGCAAGCGTGATGCGACGGAGCCGCTCGTGGGCGTCGGGAAGCCCCGCCTCAGCGAGAAGAATGTAGGCGGGTTCGGCGAGAACCGCGCCGCCCGTCAGGGCGAGGTTCTGCGCCATGCGCTCGCGATCGACGACGAGGCCGCGGAGCACCGAAAGCATGCGGTTCGCCGCAGCAGCGAGGCCTGCGAGGTATTCCACGACGAAGCGTTCGCTCGCGGAATTGGTGAGATCGCGCTGGTGCTCGGATATCTGGTCCATAAAGAAGGTCTGGACGCGGGGGCAGAAGGCCTTCCAAAGGCTCTTCACGTGCTCTGAGTTCCAGGGATTCCGCTTCTGCGGCATTGTCGAGGAACCGACCTGCGCCTCGCCAAAGGACTCGCGAACCTCGCCGATCTCCGTCCGCTGGAGGTTCCGGAGGTCATCCGCGAGGTTCGCGATCACGCCAAAGGCGCAGTTGAGCTCGAGGAGGAGCCGGAGCATCGGCTCAGGCTCGGCGAGCTGGGTCGCATGCTCGGAAGGCACAAGATCAAGCCGAGCAAGAAATTTCCTCTCGACGGCCTCGGGATCCGGATAGCTCATCGAAAGCGCATTGTACGATCCAACCGCGCCCGCAAGCTTTCCGACAAGGGCACCTGCAAGCTCGTCGGCGCGGAGGATGCACTTGCCGAGGCGGCTTGCGTATTCGGCCATCGCGAAGCCAAAAGTGAGCGGCACCGCATGCTGGCCATGGGTGCGGCCCACCTGCGGCGTCTCGGCTTCGTCCACGGCGAAACGGCAGAGCTCAAGCTCCACGCGCGCAAGGAGTGGCAAAAGGACTTCGCGGACCGCCGCGCGGATCGACAGGGCACGTGCCGTGTCGAGGATGTCAACGCTCGTCGCGCCGAGGTGAACGAGGGGCGCAAGGTCAGTGGGTAGCCTGCGCTGTAGCACGTTGACGAGCGCGCGGATGTTGTGGCGGGTCTTTTCCTCCTCCGCGGCGACCTCGGCCGGATCGATGCCCTCGGCGGCGCGGGCTATCGCGCGGGAGAGCTCGGGATCCGACCTGCCGCGGAGTTCCAGGTGGGTTTCAAGGAGGGCGCCCTCGACGCGCGCCTGCCAGCGGACCTGGGCTTTTTCGGAAAGACGGGCCGAGAGGGCGTCGAAGACCTCCCTGTTGGCGTTCCAATAACGATGGTCGAGGGGAGAAAGATTATCGAAGATGTCGCGGGGCTCCATGTCCCATACTGCCACGCCGAGGGGAGGAGAATCAAGAGCCTCCGCCGCGCGGGCCTACAGGCGCCGGTTGACGACCGGCCTTCCGCGCGGCTAGGCTCGAAGGCATGCGTGACCTCATCATTCTCGGCGGCGGGCCGGGCGGCTATGTCGCCGCCGAACGGGCCGGCGCCGCCGGTCTTTCGGTTTTGCTCATAGAAAAGGACGAGCTCGGCGGCACCTGCCTGAACCGCGGCTGCATCCCCACAAAGAGCCTCCTTGCAGGCGCGAAGCTCTACAAGCACGCCAAAGAGGGGACGAAGTTCGGCCTCAGGGCGGAAGGGCTTGGCTTCGACTTTGGCGCCGCGGCGGCATGGAAGGACGACGTCGTCAGCAAGCTCCGCGCCGGCATTGAATTCTCCGTAAAGAAGTACGGCGCCGAGATATGGAAGGGAAACGCGCGGCTTATGGACCGCAGCGCATCCGGACATCGCGTGATCCTCGATGACGGCCGCTCTGAAGAAGCCTCCAACGTGATCATCGCGACAGGCTCGACGCCCGCCCTCCCCCCCATCCCCGGCATCGAGGGGAACCCCCGGGTCGTCACGAGCGACGGACTTCTCGGCCTCGAAAGCCCGCCTGAGCGGCTCGTCGTCGTGGGCGGCGGCGTCATCGGTATCGAGTTCGCCTCGTTTTTCGCAAACGTAGGCTGCGCGGTCACCGTCATCGAGATGCTCCCGGAAATCCTTCCATTCATGGACAAGGAGCTCACGGCCGTCTTCAAACGGACGCTTCGCGGCATGGGCATCGAGACGGGGGCCCGCGTCGAACGCATCGAAGGCGGCACCGTCCACTACGAGAAAGCGGGCGAGGCAAAGCACGCCGAAGGCGACCTCATCCTTATTGCGACCGGCCGCCGCCCCGCCCTTGCGGGCATCGGGCTCGAAGAGGCGGGCATCGCCTTCTCGCCCAAGGGCATTGTCGTCGACGACTCCATGCGGACAAACGTGCCGGGCGTCTACGCGGTGGGCGACGTCACGGGCCGCGCCCTCCTTGCGCATGCGGCAAGCGCGATGGGCGAGATCGCCGTCGAGGCGGTGCTCGGCCACCCCCGGCCCTTCGCCTGGAAGGCGGTCCCCTGGGTCGTCTACGGCGATCCTGAATGCGCGGGCGTCGGCATGACGGAGGCGGAAGCGACGGCGGGAGGCGTCGAATGCGTCAAAGCGGTTCTTCCCGCCCGCGTCTCGGGCAGATTCCTCGCGGAAAACGGGCAGACCGCCCAGGGTGCGGTGAAGCTCCTTGCAGAAAAAGGCTCTGGCCGCCTCCTCGGCGCAACCCTGGTTGCGCCCTACGCGGGCGAGATGATATGGGGTCTCCAGCCCCTCGTCGCGCGCGGCGCGCAGGTGTGCGAACTCCGCGAGGCAATCCTCCCCCACCCCACCGTCTCCGAACTCATCCGCGAAGCAGCCTGGGAACTGGATCTGTAGCTACTACACGAGATCGGCGTAGCTAGCCCGGGCCACACCCCCGGGCTGCTCGCTCGCCGCACGTACAAGGTCGTCGGGCGCAAGGAGCACCTGGAGCCCGCGGAGCCCCGCGCTCACAGAAATCTCCTCAAAGAGTTGGGCGGTTTCGTCGACATAGACGGGGAATTTGCGCTTCGCCCCGAGAGGCGAGCAACCACCCCGGAGGTAACCCGTTGTCGGTGTGAGGTCCTTGAGGGAGAGGAGTTCGACGCTCTTTTCGCCCGCTACCCGAGCCGCCTTTTTGAGGTCTATCTCCGCGTCTCCCGGCACGCAGGCGAAAAACACGCCCCCCGAGGCACCGCGGAGGGCGAGGGTCTTAAAGACCCGCTCGGCGGGAAGGCCGATCTTGGCCGCGGCGGCGGTCGCAGACAGATCGTCCTCATCAACCTCGTAGGCGACAAGACGATGCGCAATGCCAAGGTGCTCGAGGATGCGGACCGCATTCGTTTTAGGCTGATCCCGTCCCTGCCGTGCCACGGCTCACCTCCGCTGCCCCGAAGCCACACGCAAAGCGGCATGCGCCGCTTTGCGCCCTACCGCTTTTTGCGGAACACGCGGTAGTTGATGTCGGGGAACACATTGTCACGCTTCTCGAGCCGGGTTATCCACTCGGTGCCCACCGTGTTCGACGAGAGCATTTCGTATATTCGGTCGAAATTGGACACCGCGTCCTCGATCCTGCCGCGAGCAAAGGCACCCGACTTTCCGGCCCGCATGAGGAGGGGCCAGTCCGAGCTCATCATGAGAAGCACCTCCCGAGCGGCCTGATTGAGAATGCGCTCTCGGAGCCCCGTCTCGTTCGGGAAGCGCTCGGCGAGTTCCGTCATGCGCTCGATCGCCTTGAAGACATGGCGGTAGATCCAGTCGTTCGCGCCATCGAGCCACACTTCGGCGTAGCCGCCGTCGCTCCAGGACGAAAATTCTGGCTCGGAAACCTGGGATTCGGGATAGAGCCTGTGATACTCGCCGAGCGTCGCGAGCTTGAGGCCCGGCTCTGCGGCCGCGCGGCGGAACAGCGACTCGAGCCACAGGGGTCCTTCGAACCACCAGTGGCCGAAAAGCTCCGCATCGTAAGGGCAAACCATAAGCGCGGGGCGGTCAAGGGCGGCGGAAGCTCTGCATGCCGCCGCATGACGTTCCTTGAGAAACAACGCGGCGTGCTCATCCGCACGCAGCCCTGCCGCTTCGGCATCGTAGGGGCGTTTTTGATCGGTGCGCCCCGTCACCGCCCAGTACTTGAAGCCGGTGAAAATCCGCACCCCGCCTTCCTCAATGTAGGGTGCGATATAGTCAAGCGGAAGGTCGAAGCCGATATCGCGGTAAAAGTCGCGATACACCGGATCGGCGGGATAGCCTGTAAGCTCGGAACAAACCGACTCGGTCGCTGCGGCGTCGCGGATGAAGGCGACAAGCCCCGCGGGCGTCGCAACAGGCGCAAACGACCCCATGCGCGGCGTAGGCTCGCCGAGAAGCGCGCCGCGGGTCGTCACCACACTGTACTGGATGTTGTAGGCGCGGAGTGTCGCGTCGATTCCGGGATACCAGCCGAGTTGCGGTAGCCAAAAACCCGCAGGATGCTTTCCGAAGGCGCGGCGGTGCGCGACAATTGCAGTTTCGATTTGCGCGGAAATCGCCTCAGGACAGTCGCGGTAGAGCGGGAGAAACGCGTGCGTCGCCGCGGAGGTAATGAGCTCGAGCCGTCCACGCTTATAGTGATAGTCGAAGGCGCTAAGAACGTCGCGCCCATACAGATCCTCAAAATCCGCCCAATTGGCGCGGTACAGCCCCTCGTAGAGCTGCGCAAGCGGGCCGAAAACGGGATCGTCGCCTACACGCGCGCACTCCTTCGCGGCGAGCTCCACCTGGAGCTCGAGGTAGGACCGATAGCGCTCGGCAAGGAGTTGATCGGACAGCATCGCGCACAAGGTCGGGGATAGGCTCATCGTGAGCTTCCACGGCACATTGTCCGCCTCGAGCCGTCTGAACACCCGCAACAGGGGAAGGTAGGTCTCAGAGAGCGCCTCAAACAGCCAGCGCTCCTCGAGGAAGCGCGGATATTCCGGTTGTCGGACAAAGGGAAGGTGCGCATTGAGCACAAGCGCGAGATAACCGGAATACATTGCTACTCCTTACTCGCCCTCTCCGCCTGAAAGAATGCGGAGCGGGTTGCCGGCAGGGGGTGGCTCGATGCCGAGACCCTCGAGCCCCGAGAGCCTGAGGAGTTCGCTAGACCGCGCGTCGAGCGCTGTGGCGTGGAACTCGAGGGTCTGCCGCGGAACGCTGAGCGCAGTGGATCGTGCCAGAAGACGCGAACGGCTACCGCTACGCAAGCGGAGCTCAATGCGATAGCGCGCCTTGGCATGCGGCAGATTGATGTACCATTGCGCATCCCCCTCGCTGATGGGGATGTCGAAAAACTCCCGCGCGCTTTCACCCCCTTCGTCGAGCTCGACAACACGGAGAAAAAGCGAAGCGACCCCATCCGCGTGGAGCGCCGAACGATCGGCCTCGGCGATGTCCCAATAGGCAAAGGCCCAGGAGGGATCCCGCACCAGGGCGCGGATCATGGTCTCGTTGTAGCGGCGGTCGGCAAAGGCTGCGGAGGCGCGGCACTCGTCGACACCGCTCAAGGCATCGGAGCAGGAGAACTTCTTCTCGTCGACATGCATCGGCGCGCTTGCAGAGGAACGGCGCTCGAGGCTGTCTTCTTCAAGCGCCTCGAGAATTTCCTCGGCAACGAACACACGCGCAAGGCCGGGGGGTAGATCGAGACCCATCTTGTCGGCAAGGGCATAGAGCTCCTCGTCGGACAAAGATTCGAACTTCTCCGAGGTCACGGGGCTATTCTGAAAAGGGCGGCTTTGCTTGTCAAGGCGGGGAAGCGAAGCCCCCGCCCCGTGCTAGCTGGCCGCGCCTCCGGGCGAGCCATCTGCGGGCTTTTTACGGCGGCGGCGCCGCTTCGGCGCAGGCTTCGCCCCGGTAGCACCGGCGGCGCCGGGGGACAAAGGCCCGTCATTCCGCGGCGCGGCATGTCCCTCCTGCGGCGGCGGCACGGGCGTCTGGGATCCACCATCACCCGTGGCGCCTCCCCCCTCGACCTTCTTGCTTGCGGGTTTTCGCCGCCGCTTACGCGGGCGGGGCGGCGAGGAGTCCTCGGAAAGGGCGGCATCGGGAATGCCTAGAGGTGAAACCGGCGTTTGGCTATGCTCCCCATGCCGGACACGCTCGCCGCCCCGCGAGCGCTCGGGCCCCGGACGCCGCGGGCGTTGGAGCGGAGAAAGGCCGCGCTTTTTGAAGAGGACCAGCACCGCCGCCTCGAGTTCAACCCGGGGCGGATTGAGCGGCGCAAGGAGGAGGCGCGCCTCGCGGACCGCCTCCTGATAGGCCTCAGGCGCGTCGACCAAAAAAGAAGGCTCGGCCTCGAGAAAGGGCTTGAGAAAATGCGCAAGAAGAAGGGAAAGGCGTTTTTCTTTCGAGCCGTCCGCCGCATAGGTATCAAGTTCCTCAAGCGCGGCGAAAAACCCGCGTCTCCCTCCTGCACCGCGCGCCACGCGCCCGTCGACGGCGGGCAGAATGTGGGCAAGCAGACCGAAATCCGCAAGCCCCGCGAGAATTGCGGCGGAGGCGCCCGAAGCAAGTATCTTTACAAATTCCTCGGTGAGTCGCGAAGGGCTAGCGCCGGCGAGGAGGGGGGCGTCACGCCGCATCGCAAGGCGGGTGCGGAAAGGAATGCGGAAGCCAGAGGTCGCTGCGTATTTCACACAACGGATCATGCGCACCGGATCTTCTTTAAAAATCGTGTCGAGGGGAATGACGGGCTGGATGCGCCTTTTGCCGATGTGCTTGAAGCCCGATACATAGTCGATAAGCACGGCCTCGAGGGGGTCGTAATACAGGGCGTTGAGCGTAAAGTCGCGGCGCAGGGCATCCTCGTCCATCGTGCCATACTCGTTGCCGACCGTGCCATTGGCGATGGAGCGAAAGGTGGACACTTCGAATATCTTCGGCCCTGCATAGACATGAACGAGGCGGAAGCGGCGGCCAATAACGCGCGCATTGCGAAAAATGCGCCGGATACGGGACGGCTCGGCGTCGGTGACGATATCGAAATCCTTAGGACGCCGGCCGAGAAGCAGATCCCGCACCGCTCCGCCGACAATATAGGCCTCGTGGCCGTTTTCCCGGAGCCGCTCGATGATGCGCACCGCGTCGGGATCAATGCGGCTCCGATCGATGCGGTGCTCCGCTTCGGTGTAGACCAGGGCTTTCGCGACGGCTCTGCCGTCCTCGGTTCTTCTATAGCGGATGAGCAACGCGGAACCTCGTCCTTAGGCTGAAAAATATCGCATGGATTATAGTACGCCTGCCCCCACAAGGGTCAAGCAAGCGCCTTATGCCCGCTGGAATACGGCGTAGGACATCCGAACTTCAGAGCCGCGCGACAATCCAGGCGACAAGATCGGCCATGACCTCTTCACGGTTCGTCTCGTTGATGACCTCGTGGCGCGCCCCCTCGTAGAGCCGGGCGGAGAGATCGCGAATCCCACGCGCAGCGTAGCGGGCGCGAAGCTTTTCGAACTCTCCAAGCGCTGCGCCGCAGGGATCCATGGAGCCCGCGAACAGGTAGAGCGAAAGATCCGCGGGGATGGCGGCGAGGTTTTGGTCGGAATAGGCAAGAGTAAGTCCATCCAAAAGGTCTTTGAAAAAACCATAGCTACACACAAACCCGCACAGCGGGTCGGCGATGTACTTGTCCACCTCGGCCTCATCGCGGGACAGCCAATCGAACTTGGTTCTCAAAGGCTCGAAGGCCTTGCCGAAGGCTCCAAAGCTCATCTGATCGAGCGCAGGCGCCTTTGTCCGCTTTCCTCGTAGAGCGGCACCAAGCACCGCGACCATCCGACCGACAAAGGCAAGCGGCGCGGAGGGGGCCGCAGGGAGGCCCGAAAGTGCGCATCCTGAAAGCTCGCGCCCATAGCGGCCGATGTACACCTGCGCGATCACCGAGCCCATTGAGTGACCGAACAAAAACACTTTGCACCCCGGATGCTCCTGCGCCGCCGCCAGGGCAAGCTCGTGGAGATCCTCAACGACGCGCAGAAAGCCGTTTTTTTCTGCGAAAAATCCAAGTTCAATAGACGATGCGGCGGTCTTACCGTGCCCCCGGTGATCGGGCGCGTAGACCGCGCAGCCGGCGGCACAGAGCTTCTCCGCAAGGCGGCCATACCGAGCGCCATGCTCAGCCATGCCGTGCGCGATGAGCACAAGGGCCCGGGGCGTTCCATCGGGAAGCCACCGGTGCACATATATCTGCTTTCCGTCGGATGCATTCAGGGTGAAAGGCTCGATCCTCATGGGCTACTCCTTGCCGCAGGCCGTTCAAAGACAACGCCGTCATTTTACCCCCTGCCGCGGTGCGGAGCAAGCATAAAGCGGCGCGGTGAACACCGAGCCCGCGTAGAAGCGTCTGCCCGGTGAAAACGCAAAAAACGGCTTAAGATACGGGAACAAGCTGCCGATAGGGAAAAGGAGGGCGTGGAGGTTTTCGAGTCGGCGCTCCTGCGCGGGCTCCTTGCCTCCTCTCCTCAATTGATTTTCGGTTTCGTGCGGCGCGGCTTTAGCGAAAGCGGCGCGCGTGCACAGAGGAGGCGGCCACTCGCCGGGCGGCCCGCATGGGTTTGTCACGGCAGGGCGCGGGGCACGGATGCCCCGCGGCGACATACAAGGAGGATCCGATGATCATCAACCACAATCTAAGCGCCATGTACGCCGATCGACAGCTCAAGGTGACCAACCTGGGCATCGAAAAGAACATGGAAAAGCTCTCTTCCGGCATGCGGATCAACCGCGCGGGCGACGATGCCTCCGGCCTCGCGGTGTCCGAAAAGATGCGGAGCCAGATTCGCGGCCTCAACCAGGCCTCGAAGAACGCTTCGAATGGCATTTCTTTTATCCAAACCACTGAGGGCTATCTCCAGGAGACCCAGGACATCCTCCAGCGCATCCGCGAGCTCTCCGTGCAGGCCTCGAACGGCGTGTACACCGCCGAGGACCGGATGCAGATCCAGGTCGAAGTCTCCCAGCTTGTGGATGAAATCGACCGCATCTCGAGCCATGCCCAGTTCAACGGCATGAACCTCCTTACCGGCCGCTTTGCGCGGGACAACGGCTCCAATGTGGTCACCGGCTCGATGTGGTTCCACATCGGCGCCAACATGGATCAGCGCGAGCGCATCTACATCGGCACGATGACCGCGAAGGCGCTTGGCGTCCGCGCGGTCGGCGACGACAAGATTATCTCGCTCGAGAGCCCCGACGGCGCGAACCGCTCCATCGGCGTCCTCGACGAGGCCCTCAAGAAGGTCAACAAGCAGCGCGCCGATCTCGGCGCCTACCAGAACCGCCTTGAGCACGCGGTGAAGGGCATCGATATTGGGGCCGAAAACCTCCAGGCCGCCGAAAGCCGCATCCGCGACACCGACATGGCCTCCGAAATGGTGCAGTACACCAAGAACCGCATCCTCGTCCAGGCGGGTAGCGCGATGCTCGCGCAGGCCAACCAGCAGACCCAGACGGTCTTGCAGCTGCTCCAGTAAGGTAGTATCCTAAAGCGTGACCTCCGCCGCGGTGCCTTGAAGGCGTACCGCGGCGGACAGCCGCTTGATCTTTGAAATACACCCTCCCGCGCGCACCGCGTGAGGGAGGCGCCCCTTTTCCTTAGGAGCGCTTCCCTTGCGGCGCGGGGACGAACGGACGGGAACGGCGCGATTTTTTTGTTCCCGGCCCCGATCGGCGTGCGCGCAAGGACGAGGCGGAATGGAATGCCGCCTCGGAATCACCTCAAGGAGGGTCACATGATCATCAACCACAACATGAGTGCGGCGTATGCCAACCGGACGCTCAGCGTGACGGGCGGAGAGATCGCAAAGAACATCGAGAAGCTCTCTTCCGGCATGCGGATCAACAAGGCGGGTGACGACGCCTCGGGCCTTGCGGTTTCCGAAAAACTTCGGGGGCAGGTGCGCGGTCTCAACCAGGCCACGCGGAACATCGAGAATGGCATTTCCTTCATCCAGACCACCGAGGGTTACCTGCAGGAAACCCAGGACATCCTCCACCGCATGCGCGAACTCGCGGTTCAGGGCGCCAACGGCGTCTACACCGCCGAAGACCGCATGCAGATCCAGGTCGAGGTGAGCCAGCTCGTCGACGAGATCAACCGGATCGCGTCCCACGCGCAGTTCAACGGCATGAACATCCTCACGGGCCGCTTTGCGAAGGGCGGCACGCAGGTCATGCAGTTCCAAGTTGGCGCCAATATGGACCAGTCCAAGCAGGTCTTTATCGGCACCATGACCGCCCAGGCCCTCGGACTCACAGGCGCGCAGGGTACCAACGAGATGATTTCCATCTCGACGCCCGACAGCGCGAACCAGGCCATCGGTAGACTCGACACGGCGCTCAAGATGGTTTCCAAGCAGCGCGCCGACCTCGGCGCCTACCAGAACCGCTTCGAGACAGCCGCCAAGGGTGTCGACGTGGCCGCAGAGAACCTCCAGGCCGCCGAAAGCCGGATCCGTGACGTCGACATGGCTTCCGAGATGGTTCAGTACACCAAGAACCAGATCCTCAGCCAGGCCGGCGGCGCGATGCTCGCTCAGGCGAATACCCGCACTCAGAGCGTGATGCAGCTCCTCGGCTAAATTTCACCGTTCATACGGGGTGACGAGAGACTTCTGGACGTCATCTCTCGAATTCCCCTTTCACAGCCGCCACCGCGGCTGTGCACCGTCCGCCTTAATGGCGGTGGTGAGTCCCAGGCGGGAAGGGATCGCGCCCCCTTCCCGCCTTTTTCTCAACCATTTCCGTCGGAGGCTCATCATGGCTCTCGACATTTCCCCGCTTCAAAGCGCCCCGTCTCTTTTTCTTGAGGGCTCGAGACCTACACTCCCCCACGAAGCCGCCGTAGCGGAGGCTCCTCTCCCCGCATCCGTCGATCTTAAGGCCGCTCTCCGCGATCTTGAACGCGTGAGCGCCGCCTTTAACCGCCGCCTTGCCTTTTCCGTCAACGAAAAGCTTGGACGAGTGGTCGTCAAGGTGCTTGATGCCAACACCGATAAGGTAGTAAGGGAGATTCCGCCCGAGGAGCTCCAACACGTCTACGAGCGGATCCGCGAGGTCATCGGCATTCTCTTCGACGAAGAGGCCTAGGGCGGACCTTCCCCGAGGGGCGCATGTCCGATTTCTCGATTCCCGGTGTCGGCTCGAGCAAATACCAGACCGACAAGCTGATCGAAGGCCTTATGAAGCTCGAGCGCGTCCCCCGCGACAAGGCGGCGGAACGCCTCAAGGAGTACGAGACCCAAAAAACCGTATGGCTCGACGTAGGGCGCCGCCTTACGAGCCTCCGTGAGGATGCGCGCAACCTTTTTTCCTACAAGAACCCCTTCACCGCACGCACGGCAAAGTCATCGGACGAATCCGTTCTTACCGCAACCGCCACTCGAGAGGCGCTTGAACAGACGCGAAACATCTTGGTGAAGCGCCCTGCCGCCGCCGATCGCTTTCTCTCGGCCGATCTTGCAAAAGACTACAAGGTACCAACGGGTACCTACGGCTTTTCGGTGGGCGAACAGTCCATCGAGCTCCGTTTCGCAGGTGGCAGCCTTGCGGACTTCGCCGAAGCCCTCTCGCGAAAAGGCCGCGACCTCATCAAGGCATCCGTTGTCACGGTGACGCCGAAAACTCAGTCGCTCGTCATCGAATCGCTCAAAACTGGCCGCGCCAACCGCCTCGGCTTCTCGCTCGATGCGGAAAAGCTCGCCCTCGAAACGGGCATGGTCGAAAAGGTCGGAAGCCGCGAGGCCTCCGTCGATCCGGCGAAGCCCCGCGCCTGGGAAAAACCCCTCGACAGCCGTCTTGCGGCCGTGGTGACACGCGAGGGGGCTACGCCCCTCCTTGCGGTCCAGACAGGGGGCGAAGCGCGGCTCGACTTTGGCACAAGTCTTAAAAGCGCAGGGCTCGTCCTTGAACTCCGTTACCGACTTGTCCCCCTCCCCGAGGTAGAAACGCCCGCGCCGCCGCCGGGTCCCAGCCTCGGACCAGTCGGCAAGGCCGCCTTTGAGGGCATCGAAGTGCTCGGTGCGCCCTCCGATGCGCCGCTGCCGCCCTGGAACGCACCAGCGCCTCCGCCGCGGGTCGAAGACCGTGACATGGCCTATATCCTCGGACCGGGCACTGCCGCGCGCGCGCTTCCCACGCTTGAGGATTCGAGCGAAGAAACCACCCTCCGCGTCGAACTCGCGGCTCTTCTCCCCGAGGTCTCGGGGCTTGCCTTCCGGAGTCGCGACACGACGCGGCGCCTGGAAGTCATCGCGGCGCGGGTGTACGATCCTGCGGCAACGGGGGGACTTAAGCCGAAACGTCCGGTCTCTACCGCGGAGGACGCATTGGTCGCCGTCGACGGCATCGAGGTCAGCCGCGAGCGGAACGACATCGACGACCTCGTTCCCGGCGTCACCCTGAGCCTCAAGTCGTCCGGAGAAAAGCCCGTACGCCTTGAAATCGGCCCCGACCGCAAGGCAGTCAAAGAGGCGATCATCGCCCTGGTTGGCAATTACAACCGCCTTATGGCGGACATCAACATCTTGTCGCGCAAGGACGAGAAGCTTATCCAGGAGATCGCCTATTTCACCGATGAGGAGCGCAAAACAGCCAGGGAGCGGCTTGGCATGTTCCAGGGCGACTCCACGCTCTCCCTTTTGCGGACAAGTCTGCAACGCGCGGTGATGGATCCGTACGAAACCTCGGCCGGCGGCGATTTTGCTCTCCTCGCGCAGCTCGGCATCGCCACCGACGCGCGCAGGCCCGGAAGCGGCGGCGGTTTCGACGCGGGCAAAATGCGCGGCTATCTCGAAATCGAGGAGGACCTCCTCGATAAGGCGCTCAATGAGCGCTTTCAGGCCGCAAAGGAGCTTTTCGGCTACGACACGGACGGGGACCTCATCATCGATTCGGGTGCGGCCTTCAAGCTCGACGCCCTTCTCAAGCCCTATGTGGAGACGGGTGGCATCCTTTCGCTCAAAACGGGAACGCTTGACCGGCAGATCTCGAGCGAAAAACGGACCATCGCGACGCTCGATGAACAGCTCGCCCGCAAAGAAGCCGAGCTCAAGCGCAAATACGGCATGATGGAGGGAGCGCTCAACAGCATGCAGAGTAGCTCCACGGCGATCGACAATTTCAATAGCCAGCAAAATGCAAAGTAGCCCCCGGACGGGCACAGCAGGGCGAAACGGCGACATACGGAAGGAGCAGACATGGACATCATGGTGAACGGCGAAGACATCGCCCTGGAAATCGGCTCCGCCGAAAGCGTCGGCGAGGTGCTTGCGCGGGTGGATGAACTCCTTGAGAAAGCGGGCTCCATCATCGTCGGGCTCTCGCTCGACGGAAAGCCGCTCGATGCCGATAGCTTTCAAACAGAACGGGACCGACCCGCGGCAGAGGTCGGCCGCGTCGAAATCGTTGCCGAGAGCGCCGCAGCGGTGCGTGCCAAGGCGCTTTCCACCCTTCTTGATCTCCTTGCGCTCGCGCGCGAGGCGGCCATGGAGAATCGGAACGAGAACTGGACCTCGCTGCAGGGAAGCGCGCAGGAGCTTGAAGAGGCGTTTTCCGGGCTTTTTTCCGCGGATGAACTCTCGTTTGTCCGTGATCTAGCCACATTGCTCGACAAGGCCGCGGCGGCGGCGCCTGACGAGCGGCTTCGCGCCGATATCGCGCTTCGGTGCGAAGGTCTCGAAATTTTCGCGCGGGAGCGGCTTTCGGAGATCGAAAACCCCGCGGCCGAAATGCGCAAAGCCGCGCTTCTCTATCGTAGCCAGGCAGGCGAACTCGCGGAGCTCCCCGTCCTTTTGCAGACGGGCAAGGACGAGCGCGCCATGAAGGCAATCCTCCTCTTCATCGAAACCTTCAACAAGGTCATTCGACTCCTCCCCGAGCTCAAGCGTCGGGGCTTCGATACCGAAACTCTCAAAATCGAGGGGCTTGCACTGTCCGAGTTCTACGCGGCCTTCAACGTGGTGCTTCGCGAGCTCGCGCAGTCCTTTGAGGATCGCGATGCGGTCCGCATCGGCGACCTTGTCGAATACGAGGTCGCGCCCCGTATGGCGAGTTTTTTTGCATCGATTGAGGAGGCGCTTGGAACGCCATGATCGACACCTTTGTCCTTGCACAGCTCTACTGGAAGCAGGAGAACCCCCGCGAAAGCACCGCGGTCCTCGTCGTGCTGGGAGTGCTCGCGCTCCTCCTCATTCTGTACCAGGCGATCAAACAGGCCCAGGGCTCAAGGGGCGGGCTTTCCGGTGCCACAAGTGCCTTTAGCCGTGGCAATTTTCGCAGGGCGGCGCGCCAGGCCGGTCTTGGCGAGGATGAGGTCCGCTTTCTCGAGGGCTACGGCAAGGCGCTCGGCATCACAAACCCCGAGTTCACCTTCAAGAACAAGGCCCGGCTCGAGGCGTTTTTCAAAGACGCATACCGCCTCATCGAACGGAACTCCGAATCCGAGGCGACAGCCGATGAACACAAAGCGATGCTTTTTGCGATACGCGAGCGCATTGCACGCCGCGAGGCGCTCGGCATCCCGGTGCACTCGACCCGCCAGCTCGGCCGCGGGGCGCCGCTTTCCTTCATCGCGCCCGGCGAGGAAACCTACCCCACGGTCATCGTCGCCGTCGAGCCGGGCGGCCTTGCGGTCGAGCCCGCCTGCGACCCCTATGGCGAGCCGATCCGCTTCCGCAAAGGGACAAAATTCTCGTGTTTTTTTTACACCAAGGGTCACCAGGGCTACCAGTTCCAGGCCCGGGTCGCGGGCTGGGAGCAGCTTGGTAGCCGTGAGGTGATGGTGCTTACCCACTCCGATGCGGTGAGCGCCCTTCCCGCACGCAACCACACGCGGCGCGAAGTGAAGGCGCCCTGCACCTTTTATCGGGTTCATGTTTCGGAAGGAAGTAAGCGCGGCAAGGAAAAGCCAAAGGCCCGCGTCGAGAACATCGCATTTCCGGGAACGGTCATCGACATTTCGGCAGGCGGTTGCGGCATCCAATGTGCGAGTCCCATCGAGGCGGGTGGCTTCCTCAAGCTTGAGTTCAAAGTGGCGGGAAGCACGCATGCCGCCTTTGGCAAAGTGGTGCGCATGAACCGCTTCAAGGGCCCGGGCGGCGTGATGCACATCCAGTTCATCAAGATATCCCAGCGGAGCCTCAATGCGGTGCTCTCGTTCGTGTACGGCTACACAGAATGAGCCCGAACGCCACGCCTTGTAGCTGCCGCGCCGCTTTGCGACACAACGAGAAAATAGCCTCAACTTGACGCGCCCTGCGAGCGCTCCGTACAATGATACCATGAAGGTGGTCGAACTCCGGGATCTACGGCGAAAGGAAACCCCGCTCCACTACATTCGAGAGTATTCGGGAACCGCCGTTCTCGAACGGGCGGGCGTGCGCATCGAGCAGGCGATCGTCTTCACCATCGAGCGTCGGCCCTTGGGATCCCCCGAGGTGAGCGCACGCTTCCTTGAGGATCCCGAGTGGCCGCTTCTGCCCCTTCTCCGCGGCGTCCGCGACCTTGCCGTGAAGCTCGACAAAGAGGGGAGACTGCCCTGAAGGATTTCTTCGTCGCAAGCCCCGAGGAAACCATGGCGCTTGGCGAGCTCATCGGCCGTCAGGCAGAAGGTGGGCTTGTCATTGCGTTTCGTGGCGACCTCGGCGCGGGAAAAACCGTTTTCGCAAAAGGCGTGGCACGCGGACTCGGCATCGACGACGAGGTAACAAGCCCGACCTTCACCGTCGTTTCCGAGTACGAGGGCCGCCTTCGCCTCCACCACATCGACGCATACAGGCTGTTCGGTGAAGCGGACTTCGCCGAACTGGGTGGCGAAGAGCTTGTGGCCGACAGAGGCGCGGTGACGCTCGTCGAATGGAGCGAACGGATCGAAGCCGCGCTCCCCCCCGATGCGGCCCGTGTCACGCTCCGCGTTCTCCCCGATGGAACGCGCCACATCCAGATCGAAGGCGCGGCACTGGAAAGGATTTTTGCATGAATGTGCTCGCGATCGACGCATCCGGCCCCCTCCTCGCGGTCGCTCTCAAAACCGGTGAAGGCTTTGCCGAAGCCGCGCTCGACCTCGGGCTCCGCCACGCGGAGCGCCTTGTCGACCTCATCGACTTTTGCATGCAGCGCGCAGGCATCGTCCCCGGCGGGCTTGACCTTATCGCTTGCACAAGCGGCCCCGGCTCCTTCACAGGGCTACGCATCGGCATGGCTACCGCAAAGGGCATGGCGCTCGCGCTCGGCAAGCCCTGGATCGCAGTGCCCACCCTCGATTGTCTTGCCTGGGGCCGCGAGTGCCCAGGCGGCGCTGTGGCGCCGATCCTCGATGCGCGGCGGGGGAACGTGTTTGCGGCGATTTATGAACGCGGAACGCGCGTAAGCACATGGCTCGACGTATCGCTTGCGCGGCTTGCCGAGTTGCTCGATACTTATCCCGAGGCGCTCGTGACCGGCCCTGACGCCGGGCTCTTCGAAGAGCTCGCGGCGGAGCGGGCGGGCTTCCGGATCGACCTGCGGGCGCGCGAACCTGCGGCACGCGCGCTCGCCGAGCTTGCGCAGGAACGCTTTCTGCGCGGCGGCCCCTCGGCTCCCGACGAGGGCCCGCTTTACCTAAGGCCGAGCGAGGCGGAAGAATCGGCGGCAAGCCGCGAAGGGGCCTAGACCTGGGCGGCGCGAAAGCGAGGATGGATGGACGATCCCGAACTCGAGGAACTCGAAACGCTTGAGGACATCGAGGAACTCGAAGCGATCGACGAGCCCGCCGCGCCGCGCAAGGAGCTAAGCCGCGATCAGCGCAAGCTCCTTGCATCCTCGTGCGTCAGGGCGCTTGCGCGAAGCTACGAGCGCGCCGCCGCTCCCTGTGCCATCGTCGACGCGGGACTCACCCTCCTCTACCGGAACCCGCGCTTCCGCGCACTCCTTGCAAACTATGGCTACATTGACCGCGAGGATCTCCTTGCGACCTTCGCGCGCGCCTTCAGTCAGGAAGCCGCGCATGACCTCAAGCGTGCGCTTGCGGATCCCGAGCGCGGCTTCCTGTGGCGAGGCATCCTCTCCCACAAAGCGAAAGACGCGCCCGCCTACATAACGAAATTCCATGTGCAACCTGTCTGGCTGTCGACCGAGCGCGCCGCGTTGCGCGAAGCGCTGCCCGACTTTTTCACGGTCTACCTTGACGATGTCACCGACGAGAACAAGCGCCACCTTCGCAGTATCTTCCTCTCGCTCCTCGAGGCTTCGAAGATGAAGGACCAGGACACGGGGAAGCATATCGAGCGGGTCAATCTCTATTCAGCGCGGCTTGCGCGCGAACTCTACGGCGATCAGCGCTGGCCCGAGGTGGATGTGGATTTCATCGAAGAGATCGGCTTCCTCGCCGCAATGCACGATGTAGGCAAGATCGGCACGCCCGACGATATCCTCAACAAGCAGGGGCCGCTTTCGGAGGCCGAATGGCGCCTCATGAAGGAGCATACGATCAACGGCGCCTTCATCCTCTCAAGCTACCCGACGCCGATGGCGAAACAGATCGCACTTTCGCACCACGAATGGTGGAACGGAGGCGGCTATCCCTACAACCTGGAAGGCTCGATGATTCCCCTCGCCGCCCGCATCGTCGCCATCGCCGATGTGTACGACGCGCTCAGGATGAAGCGCTCGTACAAGTCCGCCCTCCCCCACGCCGCGGCGGTGGAAAAAATCCGCGAGGACCGAGGCATGCACTTTGATCCCGACCTCGTCGACGTCTTCCTCAGGATCGAGGAGGAATTCGGGCGCATCTACGCCGAGAACGCCGACGAGGACGAGAGCCTCGACGCCGAAGCCTCCGCCTAAGATCGCGGCGGGCTTTATGCTTACAGCGCCTTGCGGTAGGCGCGGCGGCGCTTGTGCTGGCGCCGCTCGAAGTCCTTCCAGAGGTTCTGTACCGCGTGGTTCGTCTCAAGCTCGCCCGCAGTCTCGGCGGTCTTGATGCCCGCCTTGATGCAGTCCTGCGTGAGCGCCGTCATCATGAGGGCGATGACGCCGCGCGCCTGGTACTCCTTTTTCACCGCAACAAGGTACATATCAAGCCCTTCGGGCTTCTTAAGCGCGCGGAGGATGTGGTACCAGCCGAAGGGGAAGAGACGCCCGTGCGCCTTTTGGAGCGCGTGGGAAAGGCTCGGCATCGCGATGCCGAAGCCGATAAGTTCATCCTTTTCGTCGACAAGAATCTTCGTAAAACGAGGATCGACAAAGCCGAGGTATTGGTTGATGTAGGCCTCGACCTGACGCTCCGTAAGCGGCACCGTGCCATAAAGATCGGCATAGGCCTCGTCGAGGAGAGCGAACACCGCCTTACCGAATTTGCGCGCAAGCTCTTTGTTCGTTTTCCATTCGTAGATGTGCACGCCCGAACGCTTCGCGATGAGCTCCTGGACGCGCTGAGCCTTTTCGGGCACCGATGCGGGCACCTTGACTTCAAACTCGAGCCAGTCAACCTCCTTGGTATAGCCGAGACGCTCGAGGTGGCGGGGATAGTAGGGGTAGTTGTAGATCATGGGCATGGTCCCGAGCTCTTCAAAGCCCTCGATGAGCATGCCTTCCTTGTCCGCGTCGGTAAAGCCCATGGGGCCGACGATGCCGTCCATGCCTTTGGAACGGGCCCAGGCTTCGACCGTCGCAAGGAGCGCCTCGGAAACCTCGTAGTCGTCGATGAAGTCGATCCATCCAAAACGGGCGTCCTTTTTGCCCCACTTTTCGATGTAGCGCGTGTTATAGATGCCCGCTATGCGGCCAGCGACCTTTCCGTCCTTGTAGGCGAGCCAGTATTCGGCTTCGCAAAACTCAAAGGCGGGATTTTTGTCCTTTCTGAGGGTGTTGAACTCATCGAATCTGAGCGGCGGAACGGCGTAAGGATTGCCGCGGTAAAGATCGTAATTGAACTGAATGAAAGCGGCAAGATCCTTGCGGCTTTCGACGCGCCGTATCTCGACGGGCATGGCTACTCCTGTCCGGGACGGGCGCTCCGGACAGGAACGCGGTCCCACTCGGCGATAAAGTGCTCGTAGGCGGCGATGCTCGCCTCGAGAATGATGTCCTGGAGCTCGCCCCGGCCGACCCAGTCGTTGCCTTCCTGAATATACAGGTGACGCAGGGTTCCCTCGGCATCGGATTTAGCAAAGGCGGGATCTACCGCCCGCCTTCGCTCAAGGCCGCGCAGCGTGCTCTCGAACACCTCATGGCGCTTTACCTCGCGCCAATCGGTTGCGCGCGGATCTTTGTCGTCCATAGCGGCGCGAGTATAGCGCGGCGCCGAATTCGTGTAAACGGCGTGCACACCGCGCATAGCGCTGTAGCGAAAAAACAGCCGGCCCTGAATGGGCCGGCCGCGAACCATTAGCGGGAGAGGGACTTGAACCCACGCCCCAGCGGATATGAGCCGCTTGCTCTACCATCTGAGCTATCCCGCCACGTGGTGAAGAGGTATATACCGGCTTTGCCGCTTTTCGTCAAGGGGCGAGAGGCGCAGGCTCGACGCAGAAAAGCGCGAAGCCCTATACTGATACACATGGACACGCGAAAAACGTGGCTCAATGCCCTCAAAAAGCGCGCCGAAGCCCTCAAGCGGGAAACGTACGCGCTCTACCTCGCACTCCGCGAACCCTCGGTGCCCTGGTACGCCAAGGCTGTCATCGGCCTTGTGGTTGGCTATGCACTTTCTCCCATCGACCTCATCCCCGACTTCATTCCCCTCTTAGGCTACCTCGACGACCTCGTCCTCATTCCGGCGGGCATCGGTCTTGCGCTCAAGCTAGTCCCCGCGGCGACCATGGAGCGCTGCCGGGAGCGAGCAGAGCGCGAGCTTTCAGGCAAACGCCTTACAAGTCGGAGTGCGGGCTTTGTCATCGCCGCAATCTGGATACTTGTCCTCGTTCTCGTTGCAAAGGCGATCCTAGGCTCCGGCGCCTAGCGCGTCAAAAGGAGGCGCGGTGAACGACGCTCAATTCGCTGACAGTCTCGGTGCCCAACTCGCCGTAGCGCCCACGCTTCAGCTCGAGCCGGACACCAGGATTGTCGTTATGAGCGACTTTCATGCGGGGAACGGCTCGTCCCGAGATGACCTTTCGCGCAACGGCCGCCTTCTCCTCGCGGCGCTCGAACACCACTACCTTGTCCGCGGCTCGATACTTGTCCTCAACGGCGACATCGAGGAGCTTCAAAAATACCGCTACCAGGCGGTGCGGAGGGCATGGCCTGAGCTTTTCGCCCTCTTTGACCGCTTTGCAAGCGGGGGCCGACTCTACAAAATCGCAGGCAACCACGACGAGCGTATCCTCGCTGATCCTGAGTACCCGTATCCCACGATCAGCGCGCTCAAACTCGCCGCAGAGGGCCGTGCGATCTATGTGTTCCACGGCCACCAGGCCTCGCACTACTATACCAACTACAACGCCCTCATCGGCGCGCTCGTCAAGCTTGTCGTGCGGAGACTCGGCATCCACAGCCCCTCGGTGTCCAAGGATTCACGACGGCGGTTTAAGGTAGAACGCCGCATATATCGGTACTGTCAGGAACGCAGGCTCGTCGCGATTATCGGGCACACGCATCGACCGCTCTTCGAATCGCTCTCGAAATACGACGCGCTCCGCTTTGGCATCGAGCGCTTGTGCCGGGAGTACCCCTCCGCCACCGCGCGCCGGAGGGCGGAAATCGTCACGACTCTCGCGGACTACAAGGAGGAATACGGCAGGCTCACGAGGCGGGAGCGGAGATCCGGCTCAAGCCTTGACCGCTACGACCGCGACATCGTCATGCCCTGCCTTTTCAATGCAGGTTGCGCGGTCGGCAAGAAGGGCATCACGGCACTCGAGATAGAAAATGGCAGGATTTCGCTTGTCTATTGGTTTGAGCAGGGGAAGTCGCGGCGCTATCTTGGCCCCGAGGTCCGCAAGGCGGCACCCATTGCCGGTACCCCCTATAGGCGGGCGGTTCTCAACTCCGACCGCCTCGATTACCTCTTCGCGCGCATCGACCTCCTTGCGTGAAGGGCGGGCGTTAGCAGCGCAAGACGGAAGGCCTCGGCGCTACACGGAAGAGCCCAGGCTAGGAGCGCGGTCGCCGTGGAGCGCGCAGGTCTTTGAAGGAAAAGGCGCAGGCAAAGCCCCTATCCGTGAGAGGAAAGCAAACCTCCCCTCCAAGCTGCTCCTCGACGATGCCGAGCACCGTCTTAAGTCCGAGGCGGGCGGCCATGCGCGGATCGAGGCCGGGCGGCAATCCCCGCCCGTCATCGCGCACTTCGACCAAAATGCGCTCGTCACTATCCATGCACAGCCGGACTTCGATTCTCCCCTCACTGCCCGGCGGAAAGGCGTGGAGCGCCGCGTTGCTCACGAGCTCGCTCACGACGATGCCGACGGGTATGGCCGCATCGACCGAGACGGGCACCCGCTCAACCTGGGCGAGATACGAAAGTGCCGCAGCATCGGGGGGGGCCGCGGCATCGAGGAGCCGCACGAGGTCCCTAAGATATTCGCCCAAATCGAGCATGGCAATGGAGCGCGATTGATAGAGCTTTTCCTGCACGAGCCCCATCGCAAGCACCTTTGCCTGGATCTCGTCGAACGCACGCTTCGCAGGTCCCTCTGCGATTTCGGCCTTTTTGAGCTCGAGCATGGCGACGACGAGCTGCATCGCATTCTGCGTCCGGTGATAGAGTTCATGGAGCAGGGCGTCGCGATCGGCTACCGTCTGAATGAGGCGCGCCTCGGTTTCCTTAAGCCGCGAGACGTCGATCGAAAGTCCGACCATCTTGTAGGGAAGGTGCTCTTCGTCCCGCTCGACAATTTCACCTCTATTGATCACCCAGGCCCAGCTCCCATCCTTGCGCTTGAGGCGGATTTCCGACTCATACGCAGGCGACTCGCCGCGCAGATAGGCGTCGAGCGCTGCCTTGCTCCGCGCAAAGTCGGCCGGATGGCAGTACTCGGCCCAGGGGGGGATCGCGCGGGCGGAGAGTTCGTCACGCCGACATCCGATGATCGCGGCCCAGCGCTCGTCAACCTCGCCCCAGCCCTCCCGCACGTAAAAGACCCAGAGCCCCGCCTTGGTCGCTTCGAGGGCCAGGGCGCGACAGCGGTCACTTGCCGCAAGCCGTTCTTCCGCGATACGCGACTCTATGAGGTCCCACAACTGGTCGGCAAGGACGGAGAGGAGCTCAGGATCGCACGCGAAGGTCGCTTCGCTTTTCCATTCGACACCGAAAACTGCGACAACGGCGCCGCCGCGGAGCACGGGGACGAGAACGCCCTCCGAAAGGCGGGGAGGCGCGATCCAAACGGCCTTAGGCGCGGAGGCGGCATGCGCGTAGTACTCAGGACGCTCCGCGGCCGCGCCGTGTACAATGCGGCCGTGGCGCTCGCGTACGCAGGCGCCAAGCTCTCCCACGAGCGCGATGCGTTCGTGGGGCTTGGGCGCGCGTATACCCCCCTCCACGGCGATAAGAACAGCGTTTTCGGCCGCCTCGTCAACGGAACAGAGAAAGGCGGATGAGCCACCTGCGAGCGCAAGAAGCTCCTTAAGCGCAAGGCGGGCAAATTCGGCCGCGGCGATCCCGCGCGCCGACTCTAAGAGGCGCAGTCGCGCCTCGCGAAGTGCATCGGGTGTGCATCCTGCCGCGCCATCAGGCTGCTCTGCCATAGCCCGCCCCGTCGCCTCCCTGCAACATCCTTCGTATCGGCGCCGCACCGCGCACAGGCCCGTAGTAAAAGTCTACGCACGACGGCGGCGCCGTAAAGGCCGTCGTCGAGGAAAACGCTTGAGCCGATGTAGCTTTCTTTTGTAAGCTAGACACCGCACGGCGATGGAGTCCGCCTGGAACCGTCACACGCCGCGACTGATAAGTCCTGGCTTTGGCCCCGAGGGCCAAGGCTGTTCTTGCAGGCTGCATTCCCAAGGCTTCGTTCTGCCATCCGCAGGCCGCCGCGCGGCGCAGTCTGTTTCGACCGCGGATCATTGCCTCCTAGCACCTTGTCCTTGCACGGGGGATGCGCTACAGCTTTTCCGAGGAGCGCATCCTACGCTTACCGAAGACCGCGAACTACAGCATGGTCATCTGCTACATTCCCCTACCCCCCCAAAAAACGCCTGCGTTGATGTTTGAAACCGAGGGTGAAACTGCGCACTGGTTTGCGCTGCGCTCGCAAGGTGAGAGGTTCCTCCGCCTTGCCGTCGTGAACGCGCTCGTTGGGATGATGCTCGACTTCGCCACACGGTGTGGTATCACGAACAAAGGGGCGGCACGAGGAGGCGCTGGCCGCTATACGGAAAGCCATCGCCCCAAAACCAGCCAGACCCGATGCGCCCCTCGTGCTTGAGCGCATCATGGCGGCGATGCAGGACAGCCGCTAGCCCCCTCGAAGACCTTGCGGTAGAGATCCTCCCCGTGGCTCCGGGGCGAAGGCACGCCTTCGACGATCTTGTAGCTCCGCCCCCCGTCGCCGCGGCGCTCGGCGCGCAAAAAGAGCGGCTGGCATGTGGCGTACTCAGCGAAGCCGGCGGCGAACGAGTAGAGGTGCGTCACAAAATAAACACGTATGTTCCGCTCGACGAGCGCGCGCGTTATCTGGCCCGCGATGTCACCGCCTTCACGCTCGTTTGTTGCAGCGAAGGACTCGTTGAAGAGCACGAGCGCGCCGGGTGCAAGCCGGTCCGCGATCGCGTCCATCCGGGCAAGCTCCTCGTCGAGCTTGCCGCTTGTCATGCTCCTGTCTTCGCGGCGGCGGTAGTGGGTGAATATCCCCGTTGCAATGTCGGAAGAAAAAGCCTCGGCCGGCGCGAACATGCCGCATCGCATCATGAGCGCAGCAACTCCCACGCTGCGGAGAAATGTCGACTTGCCGCCTTCGTTGACGCCCGTGATGATCACAGGGTTCCGCCCGACGGCACACACATCGTTTCCAAAGCTACGCCTGCCCGCGTGTAGCGACAGGCAGGGATTGTAGAGCCCGCGATATTCCTCCCCGAGCGAGCCTGGTTCGCGCGGACAGGGCATGCACACAGGCTCACCGAGGCGCGACAACGCGTCACGGAGGTTGAGGCAGCCAACAAAAAAGGCTACCTCGAACAAAAGGCGTTTGAAAAAGCCCTCTATATGGTCGGCGGAGCGCGCAAGCGAATCAGCGGCGAGGTTGACGCCCCGACTACGCAGTTCGCCGAGCGCCTGGCACCCGGCATCGTCGCGTGGGTTCACCGAAAATCCGTAGACGGGCGCGCGGGAAGAAAACACCCTCCGCACCAGATTTCCCATGGGCCGTCGGGGCCTTCTGAGCGCATAGCCGCAGCCCTCGAGCCCCCGGCCGAGACACGCACTGACGAGCACGCCCTCGCCGAAGGCGAGCCTCTGGAGGTGCCCCCGTATCTCCGCGATGTACTCGGCACTCAGTTCATCGCGGAGCGTCGCAAGAAGACGTGAAAGCCCTTCTGATGTGCAACGCGTAACGTTCTCCTCGGCCAGCGTCCTAAGCTCCTCGAGGAGGGGCAGGTACATACCGATCATCCGCACGGCGCTATGGAGGATCGAGTCGGGATTCGTCGAGTGAATTCCAAACCAATTACGGCGTTTGCTTTCAACAGCCTCGGTCGCAATGTCGTACAGACGCCGCGGGAGGTGCGGATTCAGGATACAGTCGTCAAGCACCGCCTGTCGGTACAGAATCGACGCCACGTCGCCGAGGCCGCACAGCACGGCTCGTTTCGAGATGTCGTAGACAAGCCTATCGCCCGCCGCCATCGACGAAAGGAGTATGTCGAGCTCGAGGTCCTGCATGAGATCTGCGGCATTTTGGGGGAGCGGGGCCTCGGGATCGACATCCCGGTCCCGATGCATGAGAAAGGCATTCATGGCTTGATCCTCTCGCGAAGCTGCGCATAGGTGAGCCTGCGCTTTTCCGCGAGCGATCGTGCGTAGGCAAGGCCGTCGGCGGGGCGGCGCTCGATCTTGAAGGTGCGCTTCGCATGATCGGCGCTATCGACGGTGCTCACAAAACTCACAAACTTCTCGCCCATCGCGGCAAGCTCGTCGAGAAAGGTGACGCATACGCAGAGCGCATCAAGTGCGGCTATCCGTTCCATGATTTTACGGCTCAAAAAAACAGAGTCCGCAAGGGTCGTCGAGGTGAAAACCTCGTTAAGAATGATGATACTCCGTTCGGTCGCCGCCTCAAGACTCGCGTGAATCGCCACAAGCTCCTCGTGGAGCTTACTGCGATGGCTCTTGAGACTTTCCTCCCGCTCGAAATGCGTGAACATATGGTCGAACAAGAACAGACGCGCTTCTGAGCAGGGCACGGGAAGACCGAGGGCGGCAAGGTGGTGTAGCTGGCCAATGGCGCGTGCGAAGGTGGTTTTGCCCCCCTGATTGGGGCCCGTAACGATCGCGATGCGTTCCGCTCCATCGATGCGGAAATCGTTCGTGACGATGGGGCTTGAAGCGAGCACGACTTTCTTCGCAAGAGCAAGATCGAAAACATCGCGCGCGGAGATCGCCTTCTCCGCGTCCGACACGCGGGGCAGACAAAAACAGAGGCCTGCACGGCGGATCGGCTCGATGTACGCAAGCCAGGAAAGATAGAACTGCGCCTCACGCTCCACCGCATCGATGGTCTTGTCCATGAAGCGCTCATGACGCAAATGGAAGGCCTCGAGTCGGGCGAAAAGCTCAGGATAGAGCTTGGCAACGCACTTGAGTATCTGCGCCTGGATGTGATCGACACCTGCGAGCTCAGGATAATCGGCAAGGTAACTCTTCCCGGAACTCCGGCTGAACCTGCTAAAGGCTTCCTCGAGGATGCGCCCGTAGTCCTCTTCGTCCTCGTATTTGCGCACCTTGACGGAGAGGTCCTTGACCGCCACGCAGTAGCGGAGCCCGGCGAAGCCTCGACAAAGCTCTTCGGCCTCGCGCGAAAGGGCAAGAAAGGGCTCAGAGGCGGCGTAGCGCTCGACGTAGGCCTTCGCGGCGCGCAGGGCGCGAGACTCAGGAGAAAGACCACGGAAGCGTTCCGCCAGCCCCGTCACGGCGGACTCGTACTCCTTGTACAGCCTCGAGGAACCAGCCTTTTCGGTGCCACGGGCTATGGATGTTCTCAAGCGAGTCCGCACTGCGCCGCGCACGCGAAAGCCGCTCGGCGAACTCGCATAAAGCCTCGCGCAGCGCGGCATGCTCAAGATCGGCGAAGACCTCCTGGCGATAGACGACTTCATCGACCTTCGAAAGCGTGCGGTGGAACACGGGCGCAAGCGCGTACCCGGGTCGCAAGAGCACAACCGCATCCACCACCTGGTCGAGATTGAGGTCTATAAAGTACGGCGGGGTTTCCGCGGCGGCGGTACGGCGTGGATCGGCTGGATCCGCGTACAGAAGGCTGACTTCAACCATGAAAACTCCTCCTTCCCGGGCGCATAGCCCGTGTTGCTGCAGTAGGAGGAGTCGTCAGCGGAACAGGGTAACCTCAAGGGGCAACGACCGCCCCAGAGAGGCATGGCATCCGCGGTTCGGGGCCCGTGGGACCTCTGTCCCTTCTCAAGCGGGCCCCCGGTGAACTCCATCACCTGTGGTGCGTGCGCCGATCAACACGCGCATCCCTCAAGGAATCCCCAAACGGCCTTGGGGGATGCGTAAGGAACACAATCAGCGCCGCATGGCCTCGGAAACGGCGACCGCCACGGCCACCGACGCGCCGACCATGGGGTTATTGCCCATGCCGATGAGACCCATCATCTCCACGTGCGCCGGCACCGACGACGAGCCTGCGAACTGTGCGTCGGAGTGCATGCGGCCCATCGTGTCGGTCATGCCATACGAGGCAGGCCCTGCAGCCATGTTGTCGGGATGGAGCGTGCGGCCGGTACCGCCGCCCGAGGCCACCGAGAAATAGGTCCGGCCACGATCCACGCACTCCTTCTTAAAGGTCCCGGCGACGGGATGCTGGAATCGGGTTGGATTCGTTGAATTGCCGGTGATGGAGACGTCGACCTCCTCCTTCCACATGATAGCGACACCTTCGCGCACATCGTCGGCGCCGTAGCAGCGGACTGCGGCCTTCTCTCCCTCGGAGTACTTCCACTCTTTGACGACGGTGAGCTCGCCCGTATAATAGTCGAACTGCGTCTGAACGTACGTAAATCCGTTGATTCTGCTGATGATCTGGGCAGCATCCTTCCCGAGGCCGTTCAAAACCACCTTGAGCGGGGTCGAGCGTGCGCGGTTCGCGCTGCGAGCGATGCCGATAGCTCCCTCGGCAGCAGCAAAGGACTCATGCCCGGCGAGGAAGCAGAAGCACTTCGTCTCGTCGGACAGGAGCATCGCGGCGAGATTGCCGTGCCCAAGACCGACCTTGCGGTCATCGGCGACCGATCCGGGGATACAGAAGGCCTGAAGCCCCTCGCCCAGGCTTCGCGCGACAGCGACGGCGTCCTTTTCACCCTTTTTGATCGCGATAGCCGCACCCACCGTGTACGCCCACTTGGCGTTCTCGAAACAGATGGGCTGTATGCCCGTGACAATGCCTGCGACATCCACGCCCTTCTCATCGCATACGCTTTTCGCCTCCTCGATGGAAGCAATACCGTATTTTTTCAGCACAGGGAGAATCTGCCCGATCCTGCGCTCGTAGCCTTCGAAAAGTGCCATGCTCTCCTCCCTCTCACTCGTGCCGGGGGTCGATGTGCTTGACCGCTTCCGCAAAGCGCCCATAGGTGCCCTTGGCCTTGGCAAGCGCCTCGTTCGCGTCGACGCCCTTTTTAATGGCGTCCATCATCTTTCCGAGGCTCACGAACTCGTACCCGATGATCGCCCCTTCAGCATCAAGGCCAATGCGGGTGACATACCCCTCCGCCATCTCAAGATAGCGCGGGCCCTTCTTGAGCGTTGCGTACATCGTGCCGATCTGGCTGCGTAGCCCCTTGCCAAGGTCCTCGAGCCCCGCCCCGATGGGAAGTCCGTCCTCGGAGAAGGCAGACTGACTGCGTCCATAGATGATCTGGAGAAAGAGTTCGCGCATCGCGGTATTGATGGCATCGCAGACGAGATCCGTGTTCATCGCCTCGATGATAGTCTTCCCGATGAGGATCTCGGCGGCCATTGCGGCGGAGTGGGTCATGCCGGAGCATCCAAGCGTCTCGACGAGCGCCTCCTGGATCACCCCCTCCTTGATATTGAGCGTCAGCTTGCATGCGCCCTGCTGCGGCGCACACCAACCAACACCATGGGTGAAGCCAGAGATGTCCTTCATCTCCTTCGCCTGCACCCATTTACCCTCCTCGGGAATCGGGGCGGGGCCGTGATACGCACCCTTCGCGACGGGGCACATGCGTTCAATTTCGGCTGAATACGTCATGTGTGCTTCCTTTCAACCTTATTGCTGGCGCGTCATGCGCACGAGCCGCATGCATATGCCCTGTGCATCTAACGCGCATTATGCTATAAAAGTAGCCGGGGGCCGCGCATGCCTCATGCGCAGCGCCATCGTGATACCCCGGAATGAGCATAGAAGAAACCCGGCGGATGTGTAAAGGCGGGGCGAATATGAAGCATTCCCCCGTCAGGGCTCGTCGTGTCTCTCCTTCTCCCTCAAAAAGGCATTCCATGCGTTTTCAGCCTTCGTGGGGATGAAAAGACCGGCGAGGCCGGAACCGATCAGTGCCGCCCCGTAGATGGATCCCGAGAAGAGGATGGAGCCGGCGCCAAGGGCTATGGCTATACCCCCGCCCGCGATCCGTCCCCGCCTGCGAAACTCGGCAAGATCGCGGAAGTCGTGCTCGCCCCGTTCGTACCTCGTCGTAATCTCGTGTTCGCTTTGGCCTACATACCGCTGGTACGCGGCGAAGGTTCTCTCCTCCGCCGACGGGATCACAAACACAGGAAGACTGAGGAGACCTAGGGCGGCGCCGCTTCCGAGCGCGGTGTAACCGATGATTGTTGCCTCGGGAGAGTCGGCCGTGCCATCGGCAAGGATCAAGGAGCCAAGGCCGACGCAGAGTCCTCCTAAAGCCAGCAAGATTCCGCCGGCGATCGCCCTATCGGCACGAGCACTGTCGCTCAGAAACGCAAGATGCCCGAATAGCTTCTCGTTGAGCTGTGCGTAGGTCGCCGATGAGCATGGCTCTCCGCGGAGGGTAGCAGGAGCGAGCGCAAAAGCGAGAAGGAGAGCGGTCCTGGTTCGTTTCATGGTTTACATCACTCCTTACTAAGGAGTATTCGCTTTTACAGCCCACTTTCAAACAAGGTCCGCAAGATCGTGCCCACGAAACATCGGCGATATCGAAGGCACCGAGGGACGCACCAAACGACTTAGGAATGCGCCGTGACGAAGCTCAGAACCGCAGCCTCGATCTCGTCCCGAACCGACCTCACCCGCGCCATAATCTCCTCATCCGTACCCGTAAAGGTTGAGGGATCCGCGAAGGGCCAATGATGGCGCTCCGCGAGCCCGGGAAAAATAGGACAACGCTCGGCGGCTTCCTTGGAACAAACGGTGATTACGACCTGAAATACCTTCTTGGCAGCGAATAGGTCGAAGACGCTCTTAGTCGGATTCCCTGCGATGTCGATACCGACTTCGGCCATGGCGCGAACAACATAGGGGTTGAGCTTTCCCGGCTCAAGCCCTGCGCTCTCGACTTCAAAGCGGCCCCCCCCATGCTTTTTAAGAAAGGCTTCCGCCATCTGACTGCGCGCAGAGTTGTGAACGCAAAGAAACAGAACCGTGGTCATGAACGACGCCCCCTCTGATAGCAAGCCTCGTATCAAACCATGATACGTCTTGGGATAACATCAGATGAAAACTGCGTTAATTGTGCTCAAAGAAAGAGCACCCGCCATCGCCTTCAGGCTTCGCAATGAGGGGGTTTTCGCCGACCCTCGTCTTCAGTTTGCAGGCACATTGGCCAGACAACTCATACGAGCTATCCTTCCTGACAGGAAGCCCCGCGGCGTCCCAGTCGATCATACCGCCTGAAAGTTTCGCGATGTTCGAGTAGCCTGCCTTGGCAAGAATTCTAGCAGCCTCGCGGCAGTACGTGCCTGAGGCGTCGGCAAGAATCAAAGGTCTGGTGCGCGGGAGAGAGCCAAAGGATTCTGAAAAGCGACTCCAGGGGACGTAGAGGACTTCTTCGACAGCGAAAACGCGGAAATTGGTCTCGTAGGGCTCACGGAGATCAAGGAGCACCGCCCCCTGGGTCAAATATCCGTACGCTTCGGCCGGCGAGAGATTAAGAACGCCCTCGACACGAGGGAGCGAGCCCTGGCAGCGGGTAAAATCCACACCTGCATCCATCTTCCCCCCTCACATTGCGATGACCTAGTCTTTTGTCCGTACGACGAGCGGCTTGGTCGCTCGAGCAGCCTCAGCGGGAAAACTCGTCCTCGTCGCCTTGGCTATCTTGACGAGGCTCAACATGACGGGAACCTCGGTAAGGACACCAACCACGGTCGCGAGGGCTGCGCCGGAGGATAAGCCGAAAAGGCTTATCGCCACC
Organism: Spirochaetota bacterium; assembly: GCA_029265615.1. GTDB lineage: Bacteria > Spirochaetota > Spirochaetia > Treponematales > Rectinemataceae > JAEUJG01. The sequence goes on along the minus strand of JAJUIB010000002.1, from coordinate 136,537 downwards.
GCCACGGCGAGCTCAAAGAAATTGGAGGCTCCGATCATGCCGGCTGGAGCTGCCACCTCATAGGGAACATTCCAGGCCTTGGCCCATCCATAACCGATAAAGAAGATAAGGTAAGTCTGGAGGACCAGCGGCACAGCAATAAGAACAATGGCCAAGGGATTAGAGAGGATAACACGGCCCTGAAAAGAAAAGAGTATAACGAGGGTAAGAAGGAGCCCCACTTCCGTGATACCGTTAAACTTCTTGAGGAAGACGTTCTCAAACCATTCTTTGCCATGGCGCTTTATGACCTGTGAGCGGGTGATCGCACCGAAGCCGAGCGGTATGACGACAAAGAGTACGACAGACAAGATCAAGGTGTCCCACGGCACCTGTACGTCACTGACGCCCAAAAGGAATGCCACAATGGGCGTGAAGGCGAAGAGAATGACTATATCATTTACCGCTACCTGGACAATCGTATAGCCAGCATCTCCATCGGAAAGATAGGACCAGACGAAAACCATGGCCGTGCACGGGGCTGCGCCAAGAAGCACGGCTCCCGCAAGGTACTCGGTGGAAAGATCACCTGGAATAAGAGCCTTGAAAACGACTTTCAGAAAAAACCAGGATATGAGATACATCGAGAAAGGTTTGATAAGCCAATTCACCACGAGCGTGATCGCAAGGCCTTTCGGTTTTCTGCCCGCATTCTTGATGCTCGTGAAGTCGACCTTGAGCATCATCGGATAGATCATAAGCCAGATCAGCACCGCGACGGGAATGGATACCCTGGCGTACTCGAACCGTCCCAGGAAACCGGGAACGCTCGGCAAAAAGTAGCCAATGGCCACGCCGAGGGCGATGCATAGCGCAACCCATAACGAGAGATACTTGGCAAAAAAACCGATGCCCGACTGCTCGTTCTTGCTCATGACGACACCCTTCCGCACAATTGACGAAAAACGATCCACTGAGTAGTATTATTGGCGCATTCGCCAAGTATGTCAAGCTGTTTATTGGCCATTTTGCCAACAACATACCACAGGAGCGTGCATGACCGAGGTTGATAGAAAAAGGCTCTGCCGGCGGGCGGCCATCCTCAAGTCCCTCGCCCATCCTTCCCGGCTCCACATCATCGAGTTATTGGAAACAAAGCCCCGATGCGTCGGCGAACTCACCGAGGCCGTCGGGGCGGATATCACCACGGTCTCGAAGCACCTGTCGGTCATGAAGCGCGTCGGCCTCGTCCGCGACGAAAAACACGGCACCTATAGCGAATACTCCCTCACCTGCAAGTGCGTCACACAGCTGGTCGACTGCATCGAGGAGAGTATGGCACAGACGCCTTACGACGTAGGGTGCGCGGTTCGGCAGTAGCCTAAAACGCAGGTAGCCGGAGAATCATGAATCCAGGCCCGTCATTGCAGGGCTACATCTTACACAGGGCATGGATGGGTGTGCCGCTTTTGGAACTATTCCGGTCAGCATGAGGGCGAAGCGGCGCTATTAGGATAGGCCAAATCAAGACGTTTGCGACGGTATCCAAGTATCGTAGTTTCGGCACAGGAAGCCAGTTCAAGAACGCACGGCGCCACGAGACGATACTCGACGAGGGTTCCATGTTTCTCGTCGTCGATAAGACCGACGGCCTTAAGTTGCGACAAATGCTTTGACGCCACCGATTTCTCGATACCGACCTCGGCTGCGAGCTCGCAGACGCACCACGGACGCTCCCGTAGTTTGTCGAGCATGGCAATTCGCATCGGGTGGGCTAAGGCCTTGAATATCTCCGCCTTGAGCTCATAACGGCGCAATTTACCACTGTCCATGAGGAAAAGTTGCAAATTTTGGCAACAAAAGTCAAGAAGTTATTGACTTTTCATGCAATGTTTCAATAATTTGCAACAAGAGGCATCTACAGCTGCTCTCCACCTGTGCGGACTAGCTTGCGTCGGCTTGGCTCTTTCCCGTCTCGTCATCGGTAAAGTTGGGACGCTAACAACCGCAGGAGCCATCCGTCTGGTCTGCCGCACACAGAAGCAAACCACCCCATGCCAAGACGGGGCACATAGATTGAGCCATAGGAGGTCTTCATGAAGGTACAGATACTTGGTTCCGGCTGCACAAAGTGCAAGCTCCTCGAGCAGCATGCTCGCGAGGCCGTGACTGAGCTTGGCATCCAAGCCGAGATTGAAAAGGTCATGGACACCGATGCGATCATGGAGATGGGCGTGATGATGACGCCCGCCCTCGCGATCGATGGTGAGGTGAAAAGCATGGGCAAGGTCCTCACCAAGGACCAGGTGATTACCTATCTCAAGGAAGGAAAGTGATATGGCTGGATGTTCGTGCGGTGGCGATTGCGAGGTCACGCTTCTTTATGCGTGCTCAGGGATGGCGAATACAGGCATGCTCGCCGATCAGGTGTGGAGAAAGCTGGTGCGTGATGGGAATGGCGCGGGGACCTGCCTCGCAGCAATAGGCGCCGGAATCTCCGGCTATGTCCAATCGGCGCAGAACGCCACGAGAAATATCGTCCTCGATGGCTGCAAGGTCGCCTGCGGAGCCAAGATCTTCGAAAAGGCGGGCCTTCCCTATGAACACTATGTCATGACCGACTACGACGTCGAGAAGGGTAAGACCCCCATCACAGGAGATCTTATTGAAGCCGTGGCGGAGCGTATCGCGTCCCGTATGAACGAAGGGACGAAGGCATGAGCAAGCACGAATGGTCTCCCAACAAGAAGCTTTTTCTCGTTTTCGGTGTCTTCCTCGCGGCCTACTTCATCCCCTGGGAGCTTCCGCGCGTCCTTGGTGCGACGAACGAGGCATTTCTCATGCTCGGCGAATATGCCCGGCAGCACGTGCTTTTGTGCCTCGTGCCGGCCATGTTCATCGCCGGAGCTATCACGGTCTTCCTAAACCAACAGGCGGTTATGCGCTACCTCGGCCCCGACGCCAACCGCCTCACCGCCTACGGAGTAGCCTCGGTATCCGGCGCCATCCTCGCGGTCTGCTCCTGTACCGTTCTACCGATATTCAAGGGCATCTATAAAAAAGGCGCGGGCATCGGCCCGGCCGTCGCCTTCCTCTACTCCGGCCCAGCGATCAATATCCTCGCTATCGTGCTCTCTGCAAAGGTCTTCGGCTGGAAGCTCGGCATCGCGCGAACAGTCGGCGCGATTCTCTTCTCCATCGTCATCGGCCTCCTCATGGCCCTCATCTATCGCAAAGAGGACAAGCAACGCGCTACCGATGCGCGGATGTTCGCAAAACCTGACGAGAAGCCCGCACGGAGCCTTGGACAGATGATCATCTACATGGCGAGCATGATCGGCATCCTCGTCTTCGTGAACTGGGCCAATTCCAAGGGTGGTAGCGCTGTCTGGGACGCGATCTACTCGGTAAAATATTGGATCACAGGCGCCTTTGCCTTGGTTCTCACCTACACCATCGCCACGTGGTTTACAAAAGATGATCGGCGGGAGTGGATGGTCGCAACTCGGGATTTTTCCCTGCAGATACTGCCCCTCCTCTTTGGCGGAGTTCTTGCCTCTGGCTTCCTCTTAGGGCGCCCGGGGCATGACGCCCTCATCCCGAGCGCCTGGATTGGAAGCCTCCTTGGCGGTAATTCGGTATTTGCCAATTTCATCGCCGCGGTATCAGGCGCGCTCATGTACTTCGCCACCCTCACCGAGATTCCGATCGTGCAGGGGCTCCTCGGTGCGGGCATGGGTCAGGGGCCGGCCTTGGCGCTACTACTTGCAGGACCAAGTCTTTCGCTTCCTTCGATCCTGGTGATTTTGAGCGAGCTCGGCTGGAAAAAGACGCTGACCTACGTCAGTCTTGTGGTTGCTCTTTCAACTCTGGCGGGACTCGCTTTTGGTGCCATAGCCTGAGGTCTGTGGAGAGGATCTCTGCCTTGCAGTTCATAAACGCAGTGACGTCGGCTTTCTTGAAGAGCACAAAGTCGATGTCTTTGATCTTGCGCGGGAAGCGATGCCAGTGAGTTCTTTATGTCAGTTCCTATTCCTAAGATTCGCCATGAATAGACGCTCCCGATGCCACTTCAGGAACGGCACATGCCGAGCATCGATCCACCTGAGTCCCATGCCTGGCCTGAGCCCGATCGCCGCGAACTGCTCTTCCTTCACGCGACGCGATACAAGCAGTTCGCCTTCATCGGAGAAACTGATGAGCGCCTTGTCGAAAAGTGCGTCGATATTTGCTGTGAAGAGAAAGCCGTTATACACGTTGAGCCGTTCCGAATCAGAGGCGCACTCGGCCCAGGGTTTGGCGTGGCTTGCTCTGAGAATGTCCGGGATGTCGACGCCGGTTAGGGCGCAGGCGCCCTTCCAGTAGGAGAGGAGCGCATTCCGGTAATGATTCTGTCCGATTCGCTGTTTGACGAGCCGTTCCGCCTCCGTGCCTTTCGTGATTCCCTCTGCCGCCATGGTCGCCTCGAGTTCCTTGTTGAACGCGGCAAGAGGCGCGTCGGGAACGGCTATGCCGAGTTCGGCGGCCCGCCTGAGAAGCGCGCAGAGGAGCTGATAATCCCATGGAAGTGCTTCCGATTCGGAAAACGCATTAGCGGGGAAGCCCCGCCGGAGTTCATTTAAAGGAAAGCCGTCTCCGAAGCAGACTGACCACTCGGCATCGTGACTTCCCTTCCGGACCAGGGCGGAGTACCCATGTCTTGAGGAGGCAAGCACGACGTTTCCATCGGCGTCGAAGGAAGAACGCTCCCATCCATTATCGTAGCCAGCCTTCTCCACGAGACTGCGTTCGAGGCTGTTCATTCAGCAACAGCCTCTTCCACGACCTCGGCCAGCTTGCAGAAGCTCGCCGAACGTGAGCGGCGCGCGTCCACGAACCCACCGATCGCGCGCGCGGCTTCGAGCTTCATGAGGCCCTGCTTGAAATAGCCCTTGTCGCGCATGACTCGTTCAAAGGCTTCCCAGGTACCTCCCGTGATGGCATCGGGATCACGGTACTGAGCTTTTTGAGGTATTGAGGCGGATATGCGGGGATATGCCGCAATAACAGCCTCCCAGTCGCCGAAGTACCAGGCCTCGAGTTCTTCAATGGCGATTATGGTTGCGACCTGCCAACAATGGTCTCCGCGACTACTCCTTGATATAAGCCCGGCGCTCGAAACCGCGGCCTCAAGCCTACGCTTCAATGCCACGCAGTTATCATCGTCGCGGTCAACAACGACGATGATGCAGGACTCGGGTGGTAGCCATGCCGCGTATCCACGAAGCCTCGACTCAAGCTTTCCAAGGAGGTCGCTTTTACCGCGATAGGCGTGAACTTCGAACGAATAGCCTTGAGGTAGGATCCTTGCAAGCCAGGCCCGCAGGAAGAATTCCATCGACTGCTCTTCGACGAGGAAGATCAATGAACGGAACGCCATCAGTTGATCTTCCCCAGGTCTTTTGAAGGCGCGCCGCCGTTCACCAAAGGGTCGCCGACGGAGAGGTACCCTTCCATCCAGAGTTGGCCGAGGAGGGCCCCTTCGCGCATAAACTCGCGGACGCCGGGAATGTCGCCGGCTATCTTGCTCTTCGTGAAGCCTTCTTCGTCACGCCAGAGAATGCGAACCTCATTTGGATTCAGGGCGTCCACAAAAAAAGGCGAATGCGTGGTAGCGAAGACTTGGGTGCGCTCGGTCGCCGCGCGGCATTCCTCGGCAAGACCCGCAAGCAAGCGAGGATGAAGGAAATTCTCAGGCTCCTCGATGCCGATAAAGGGCGGAGGATTCGAATCGTGGAGTATCACGAGGTATGAGAGCATCTTCAGGGTTCCGTCCGAGCTAAAGCGCGCAAGGGTGGGCGTATCGAAAGGGGCGTCCTTGAGCTGAAGCAGCAAGCGCCCGTCGCTGAGGAGGTCTGCCATGACGCGCTCGAAACGTGGAACGCGCGCGCAGAGCGCCCGCTCTATGGAACGAAGCCGTTCCGGGTCACGTTCGGACAGGTACTGTATAACGTTGGCCAGATTGTCGCCGGAGCGAGAGAGCCGCTCATGGGGGCCCGCGTCTGGCACTCCACGTGCACTGTCGGAAGATAGATAGCTTACATACCACCCGGTGATAAAATCACGGAGCGCGACCACACGGGGATGGTCGGCGAGCTGACCGAGGGTATTGACCGCGAGCATGTCAGGTGATTTGAGTGGGGAAGGCACGCGACTGTCGGACTCGTCGGGGTTCTCTCCGGAGACGACCTCGCCTTTACCCATTCTGTAATCGAGAAAGCGGAAGGGTTTTCCTTTCGAGCCTCGCCGCCATTGAAGCCATTCCTCAGCGACGAATGGTGCGCCGTTGACTTCGTCTACCGAAAGGTGGTAGGTGACCAAGGGGAAACTAGGTTCGTTGTACTTGATTTCGATGACGATGGGTCCCTCGCAGCCGCGAGATTTAAGTTCCTTTGCCCGGCCCCGCTTGTCCCAGGCCCTCCGTAAGCCGAATTCGAAGCATTCTGCGAGAAAGGCGAATACGTCGAATACCGTGGACTTGCCCGATCCATTTGGCCCCAGGAGCACCGTGAAGGGCGTAATGTCCTTGAGTTCTATATCCTTCAGCGCCCGATAATTCTGAACCTTGAGATTGGTTATCTTGGGCAGTGTGGATTGTCGAGTGCTCATCTTTTACACCCCTGTTATATAGTACACCATAACCGAGAGATACGTCTTCATTTTGCATCACTTCAAGTTCGTATCGGAAGCCTGATTCCAAGCTTACGAATACGGTAAAACTCTTTAATTCCCATGCTTTCTTTCTCATAATACCGCTTGTCGAAATCGGGGGCCGCGGGATCGGGGTAGATGATAAGGCAGTCGACCACGCGATCACGTTCTTCTTCGCTTCTCAAGCCAAGCTTGTTGAGGATGCCCACATCGCGGGCATAACCCGAGACTTGGCGGATATCTTCTATGACATAATCTTCACCGTATTTCGTCTTGTATTTCGCGTCGATGACGATCCGCCGCTCAGTGTCGATGAAGTCTACGGCCCCGTACCTGCCTGAGCTTTGGAACCGGATTGATCTGCCGAGCTCGGCTCTCATGAGTGCTAAGACATAGAGCTCGAAGAGCTTGGACATGTCGATGATATAGGGTGGCACGAGCCTTTCTTGGGAAGTAGCGGCAAGGTCGCGGTAGCCCTGTATGCGCATGATGAGCTTGGCCAAACGGAGCGCTTCTCCGTATTCGCGATAGAGGGGGTTGTGCTTGAGCCGTATTCGACCTACCGCGTTGGAGATATAGCCTATGCCGTCAAAGGATCGTTCGAGATCATCGAAGATCATCGCTCGTGCCGGCGTCAAGGAATTCTTGCCGTGCCAGGATCGCAGACAGCCGAGACCCATCCGGTAGGCGCTATGGAGGAGGCGGTTCTCGGGACAATCGGTCGAAAACTCCTGGTAACGGCACATGATGCGGTCGGGGCGCTGAGCGAACACGTTTTTCGCAAGGTGGGCGGAAAGCATCACCTTGCCCTTGAGTTTCGCCTTGAGGTTTTCTTCCCGCGAAAGATAATCTTTGCGGAGGGGCTTGGAGAGCAGGTCGCGTAGAACAGTCAAATAGTGGAGGACGACGAGGGGGGTTATGTCGAAGGCTTCGTCCGGGCAGGCGATGAAGGGCTTATCGATCCTGATATCGTAGGCGGAACCGAGATAGGGCGCTGCTGCCGGGGAGCGAAGGCATTCGGCGAACATGCGCTGGTAATCGAGGGAATCCACTTTGGGAGATGCGCGAAGCGCGAGCCTTCCTTCCTCGAGCCAGGCGAGGCCGATGTAATAGCTTAAAAACCCGCCGGGCTTAAGCCCGAAGGCCCATATCTTAGCGATGTCACCGTCTTCAGGCTGCGGGCGGTAGGTAATACCGTTTCGACTCAGGATTTCCGAGATATTGCCCTGTTCCCGAGCCGATTCTACTCGTACTTCTTTATCGTGCCGCACCTAGTGCTCCGAGCAAGTCGGTAAACTCAGGATCATCCCGATCGAGGACGAGGATACCGTCTTTCCGGTACTCCTCGAGAAGGGGAGCAAGCTCGAAACGCAACTTGAACTCGAGTTCGTCCTTGTCAGATGCCATGAAGTAGCTGTGCCCGATCATGACATCGTCCGGATCGAAGTCGCGGTTCACATATCCTTCGCCCTCGTCCTGTGGATGGAAGAGCGAATAGACCCTGTCATAGACAGCCAAGGCTCGGTTTTTCAACTCTTCTTCCTTGCCCTCGTAGAATCGCTCGATCGCGTCCCTGCTGGATTTGATGGTGTAAAAGGCGAAGCGCCGCCTGAGCGCGTAGTCGATCTGTCCCAGGCTCCGGTCGGCGGTATTCATGGTGCCTATGATGTAGAGGTTGTAGGGAACCGTGAAGGATTCCCCGGAATAGGTGAGCTTGACGCGTATGGTTTCCGCCGGAGCGCCTCGATCTGGATCGGCTTCGCGCTTGTCGGTTTCCAGGAGCGTGATAAGTTCGCCGAAAATCTTGGAGACATTGCCCCGGTTGATCTCGTCGATGATGAGAACGTGGGGCGTGCGTTGCTGATCGGGCGAATAGGGTGGGACGTTATAGGTGTCCTGAAGCAGCTTGCCAACCCCTTTGGCGTAGGATGGATTGTAGCCGGGCTCAATACCGTGCAATGCCCAATCCTTGATCTGCTGCTTGGTCATTGTATATTGGCCGGGTTCGTTGGGATCGGTGCCGACCCGTAATGCTCCATTGTCGGTCAATCGTACATAGAAGGATGTTTTCTTGGCTATTGTTTTCGCCTCGATATTGGTTTTACCTTCAAAACTTTCTATGAAGGAAGCCCAGGCCTTCTCGAATGCTTCCTCTGCATGTCGGCCGTAACAGGCATCGACGATATTCTTAAAAGGCCCATCCCTCAAGACGAATACCGGAGAGCCGCCCGCCCCTTCCGCCGGTTTGTACCCTTCCACGAAATCCTCGTAATCCATGGACTGATGAAAGGTGACGAAGACGATCTGACCGCGCTTTACCGCCTCCTGGTACTGCGCGTTGAGCGCGGAGCGGTCGGCCGGTATGTTCTCGCCAAGTATGCGCAGGGCGGCTTCCTTGGTCGCATAGGTCTTACCGACGCCGGGAGCGCCTTGGAGGATTATCTGCTTCTTTTGCTGTATGAGTCCAACTATAGTAGTCATTCCTTTTCCTTTCTGTATGCGTGAATACCAATCAGTAATGACGCGTGTCGTTGGTGCTGAAGGATTAGTACAAATAGTTAAGGTCCCCGTCGCTTTAGGAATTATGAAACTATAATCGTCAGATCGATCTAGTATTCGGACTTTTCGGATATGGCGTATCCATTCATGATTTTCCTCGTCGAACTCTTCATGATCTCCAATTACCTCTACAAGGGCGATCGGTGTCGGGCCTTTACGGACTGCTACAATATCGCCAATCTGCATACGATTTATAAAATTGCCGATGGCATTTTCTCCCTCGTCCCATTCTCCGAGTCCGATATAGCCATTATTGAGCGCAATATAGACATCAGAAGTGTTTTTGTTTCCGGGATGTATCTGCATGTGCCAAAAGTTCATTTTGTTTCCTCCCTATCCCACGCCTCCAGCACGAGCCTCCCTGTCCTGTACTCGCCATAGAAGGCCATCTCTTTTTCCTTGAGCACGCGGAATGTCTCGGAGGGATAGTCCTCGCCCATGGCCTCAGCCGGATCGAGGATGTAGCGCAGTTCGTCGCGGGTAAGGCCGTAGAGCCGGGCGTAGCGGGCATCCAGCTCGGCGCGGATACGCGCTCGCCGTTCGGGATCGAAGCGGAAGGGGGGAAGGCCTGAAGCCGTACGTCTCGTGTCAGTGCCCTCGCTCCGGCTTCCTCGCAGCGCAACTGTGGCCTCTTCAGCCCGTTGCCGTATGGCCGCACGGATAGATTCGTCCGACGCAGCCCACACATCCTGGGCCCACCCTTCCATATCCCAGGCCGTGTAGGTGAGTTCGAGGACGCGGGGGACGATGAAGAGGAAGTCAGATAGGGAGTAGTGAGGAGGGGGTAGGATGGGGAGCTGTTTGTAGATGAAATAATTCAATGTTGTTCCACCCATTTTCTGGCGGGCAACGTAATCATGTGGGATCGAGTTCAAATCTGCGAGAAGTAAAGTTGCTTCCGTTGATTCTATGTGCTTACCCAATAACATCAATGGAACTTTATTCCCCACCCCCACCCGTGGTAGCACGCTCGCGATGACGGTGCGTTCATTTGTAGCGTTCGTAATATCCCGCCAGCCCATGAGCCAGCGCGGGCTGCGCGCTTCCAGGACGGCCTCCACCGCGGAAAAGAGTTCTTCCGCTTCAGCGTACTTCTTTCCGCTCAAGGCCAGAAGTTCCGCGTCCTCTATACAGAGCGAGAGCTCCTCCCGCAGGCCGGATGCGTCCTTGGCGAGCCAGGCTTTGATAAGGCCCCGTGGGGCCCGGGCGATACGGGCCAGGACCTCGCGCCTGTCCACCCAATAGCGGGGCCGCACGGTAAAGGCGGGGTCGGCTTTCTCGGCCTCTGTCACGTCTCTACAGCCAGGAGGGAGAGAAGAGCCAGGCGGGAGGAGGGAGGAGTCAGGAGGGGGAAGATCGCCTGTACCCTTACTTTCCCCTATCTCCCTATTCCCTATTTCCCTACTCCCTCCTCCCTCGTACGTCGCCCAGCGGTGATCGAACTGGTGGATCATCTTGGCTTCGTAGAGGCGTAGGCGGTCGGGAGCGGGGCTGGAATGGAAGAGGTTTGAGTCGTTGGCCATGTGGAACATAGCCTGGAAACTGATGCCCCAAGGATTGTGGTGAGGGAGTAGGGAGTGGCCAGGAGAGGGAAGACCACCAGTATACGATTCCTCTTCTATCTCCCCACTCCCTCCCTCCCTCATCAACACCGGCACGCGCCGGTATATCTTCGCCGTGATCTCCGCATCCTTGGCCGAACGGAATACCGGGCAGGTGAGGGTATTGGGGTTGAGGAGGGCGAACTCGTCGGAGCGGAGGCAAAAGCGCCTGCGTTCGTCGGCAAGCTGGCTCGTATTCGTAAGGAAGAAGGCGAGACTGGCCATGCTCGCCGCACCGAGGGTGAGGAGGCAGAATTTCATGCGGCTATCGACATCGGGGAATAAACCTTCGCGATTTTCAAAGTCGAAGAGCGAGACGAGCTTCCCCTTACTCGTGATATGGGCGAAGAAGGCCTTGGTGGAGTCGTCGGTGGCGATGCCCGAAGGCACGATAAAGCCGGCGCGGCCCTCGCTCCGCGTAAGTCCCAGGATGGTCTCGGCAAAGAGGGCGTAGGTGTTCACGTCCCCCACGCCGGTCAAGGGATACCTGCCTCTCTCTTCGCCCTTGATATGGGCAAAGACGCTGGCGGCTTCGGCAGCCTTGCGCGCCCGGAGGAACTCGGCGTACAGGGCTTGGTCATAGAGGGTTCCATTCGAAAGCGATGCTATGAGCTTTTCGCGCTCTGCCTTGTTCTTGGCATGCGCGATCCCTGTGTGACGGGTAGCGAAAAATTCTTCCTCCTGAAGTTTGATGCGTTCCCAGGGCGGGTTCCCCAGAACGCAGTCGAAGCCGCCCTTGGCGAAGACTTCGGGGAACTCGAGCCTCCAGTGGAAAAAGCGGGTGCGCTCCGCGATAGTACGCGCCAGGGCGTTGACGCCCCGCGAGGCCGACGACTCGGCGTGGCCGGAGGCGGCCAGGGACACATCCGCTGTCGTGGGTATGGGAAGGCCTTCGCGCTTGTCGCAGAAGAAGGCCGCCGTGTAGATGTCGGAGGCCAGCTTCACGCGCTGGTATTCGGGGCTGGCAAGGAGGGCTTCGAAGGCGGCCCGCTTGCGGCCGATGGCCTCCAGGTCGTTGTCCGGAATGTTCTCGAGCCGCCACTTCAGCGCCACAATGCCCGCCTCGGCGCTCTGGATGGGATCTTCGAAGAGCTGGCCCTGGCCTGAGGATTTTTTTTCGTCGGCGTTGCGCTTTTTGTAGCGCTTCACGACCGCCGCCTCGTCTCCCGAGAGGGCTACGTAGGCCCCGTCGGGGATGCCCGCTTTGAGCATATCGAGATCGAGGACGCCCACCAGCGAATTGCCGCAGCGGATGTGGTGGTCGATGAATGAGAGGGGCCGGCCCGGCTCGTAGCCTTCGAGCCAGAGGCTCATCCGCGCCAGTTCCACCGCCAGGGGGTTAAGGTCCACGCCGTAGAGGCAGTGGGCGACCACCTCGCGCAGGGCGTGGCGGTAGTCGGCCTCGAGCACCGACCCGTCTTCGCTCCGGGCAAGAGCAAGGGCCTCGGCAAGCTTCCGGCCCGCGGCCAGGAGGAAGTGCCCCGAGCCGCAGGAGGGATCGATCACGGTGATGGAGAGGATGCGCCGCGCGGTTTCTTCCGGGCCAGGGATAGAAGCGGAAAGCCCGGAGCCATCTGGAGCGCGCTCCAGATGGCGAGGACTTGGAGCGGATAGCCCGGTCGCCGCAGGCGAGGCCCCCAACCTCGCTTCGATCACCGGCTCCAGGGTGCTCTTGATGAGTTCCTGCACGAGGCAATCCGGCGTGTAGTAGCTCCCTGAGGTCTTGCGCGCGTTGCCTGCCGTCGATCCTTCTTCGCCGCCCAGGCCGATAAAGCCGAAAGTGCGCGCGGCCAGGTCGACGACCGGCACGAGCTCGAGGAGGCTCTCGTACACCGAGCCGAGTTCCTCGGAGTCCATGTTCTTGTAGTCGACGAGGGTGCGCGCGTTGCCCGCGACCGCCCAGCGGAGGCTCTCCATGGCACAGAGGAGGTCGTAGTTGGAAAGCCCGCAGGCGTCGATATGAGGGCATTGGTCGGGAGCGAAGAGGCCGCCCAAGGCGGGTAGGTCCAGGGCTTCTTCTCCCTTCCCGAGAGAGCGGAAGAGTATGACGACGCCTTCCCAGAGGTCGCCGTGGCGGTCGTAGCCAGAACGGCGGAGCGCCTTGTCCCTAAGGCGCCTGAGCGAGTAGCCCCGCTCGTAGAGCTCGTGTGAGGCCGCGCGCGCATCGTCGCCCGGGTGGGCGTGGATAAGGCCGCGCTCCTCGATGGTAAAGACGAAGAGGAAGCGGTAGATGAGCCGTAGGAGTTCCTGGAAGTAGGCTTCCCGACCCAAGGTGCCTGAATCGAGGGCCGCGCGCAGGGCCGCGTTGCCCGTCCCTTCATACCGCAGGAAGCCCGAACCAAGGGACAGGAGTGCCTGGGTGACGCCGGCCTTGAGCCCTTCGCGCACGCGGGTGCCCTGGTTTTCGCCTTCCAGCCGCCACAGATCCCAGACCGAGTCGTCCTTATCCGTACCGGCCCTGCTCGCGTGCAGGAGACGCCAGAGCATGGTGAACTCGGGGAAGCGCTTTTCGCGCATGATGGTCCCAAGGTCGAACTCGAGGTATGAAGGCCGCGCCATGGCGGGAGAGGCGCGAAGGAGGCGGATGCGCTCGCCGTTTGTGACAATGGCCCAGCGCGGAGCCTGGCAGGACGCGCCCGAGGACGCGCCCGAGGACGCGCCGGCTGCGCAGGCGTTGAGATACTCCTGCGCCATCTGGAAGGGGCTTTTCCTGCGCGAGCCTGAGCCTTCCACCGAGAAGCGCGTCTCGCTCGCGTCAAGGTCTGAGCCGGGGCTGCCGATGACCAGGGGAATCTTTCCGAGCGCAAGGTGGCCGATGGGGAAACGGCGCTCGCCCACGGCTACCGGCGCTACTTTTTCGATGGGCGAATACCCCAAGGCGTCGCGGAAGAGCTCGACGACCGAACTTTCCAGCCTCGACGGCGCGGCCTCATACTGGTTCCAGATGGCCTGGGCTATTTGGAAGGCGCGGCCGTACTCGTCATTGAGGCGTAGGCCGCGGGGCACGCGATAGTCGGACGCGGTTTGCCCGCTCGCCAGGCCCGCGGCGGCTTTTTCCAGGTAGTCGGCCACAAAGAGCGAGCCCTCGAGGCGAAGCGTATCGAATCCCAGGGCGTTCAGGTTGCTGCGTCTCATTTTTTAATCTCCTAGATTTCGCTCGGAAGGAGGACGTACACGCCGATGAGGTCCACAGGGAGACAGGCGGTGACGCTGTACTGCCCCGTGTCGCCCGCCGCGTCGCGCACGCGCCGGTGATCCGCAAGCAGGGCCTGCGCTCGTTCCGCGGCCAGGCGCTCGAAGGCCTCGCGGTGACCTTCGAACCACGCGATGCTTTCTCTAAGCTCGCGGATCATCGCATCCTTGCCGAGATTCCCGCTGGGGTGCGCGTCAAGGAGGCTCTCGACATCGGCATCGGCCAAGAAACGCGGCGCTTCCCGCCCCGCAAGAGCGGCGGCGATCGCCTCCTCCGCCATGAGCTCGCGCCGTACCCCTGAGCGCACAACGTCGAGCTGGTGCCTAAGCCTTACGAGGAAGATGGTGGTCGTCTCCCGAACCGATGCGGTCTCGAATGCCGCGGCGCGGGATGCCAGGATTTCCGAGGCGGCCGTATCGCCTGAAAGGGCGCTTTCCAGCACCTGGTCCGCAAGAAGGGATACGATGGGATGGCTCCGGTGTATGAATGTGCTTCCCGTGTCCGCCGGATAGGTGAAGCCCAGCGAGAGGGGCCGAACGAATCCTTCGGCAGCCATGCGTTCTTTTAGCAAGGGGGGGAGTAGCGCCGGTATGAAGCGGAAGCTGTCTTTCCCCTGCGTTTCCAGGGGCGCCTTGAGCCGGATGAGCGCAGCTTCCACGAAGCGGCGCACTTCACATGACTCTCCGAGGGCGCTCACCTGCTTGTTCCACTCGGGCATCACGTCCTCGGGCTTGAGCCTGCGCTGGGCGAAGACCGTGCGGTTGGCCTTGGCCTTTTGCATGGCGTCCTCCCAGGCGGTCTCCATGGGTGCAAGGTCTACCTCAGAAAACTCGCCCCCAAAGTCGAAAGCCTGTTGTAGCGCGCCGCCGTTTTTGTCCGCGGTCTTCATGAGCGCCGCCTTAACGAGGGCCTGCTGTATGCGCTTTCCGTCCTCTGGCATCGGCACAAGGACGCCGAGCTCCTCCCTAATGGTCTGGGCCTTCCTGAGTATGACGTTCAGGATAAAGCCGTCAACGGGGTTGTCCTGACCGTAGATCATCGCACAGCGAACTTCGGGCGACTTCTGGCCAAAGCGGTCCACGCGCCCTTCGCGCTGTTCGTGCCTGGTCGGGTTCCAGGCAAGGTCGTAGTGGACGACGGCGTTGAAGCCGCACTGCAGGTTGATGCCTTCCGAAAGGCAGTCGGTGGCGACGAGAATGGGCCTTTCGGACTGGATGAGGAGGTCGATACGTTCTTCGCGTTCCTCGGGGGTAAGCTCACCGGTGATCACGTCCACCGTATGTCCGTCAAGGCGCTTCTTCACTTCCTCGCCGACGTAGACCGCCGTCGCGATGTAGCGGCAGAACACGACGGGCCGCCAGTCCTTCCCTTTCTCCGCGGAGAGCGACTCAAGATGGGCGATGAGGGAGGCGAGCTTGGGGTCTCCCTCTGTCCCGCGGAGCCTGTCTGCCTCCGCGATGAGTCCTTCGAGAAGTTCGATGTCTCCTACGCCGGCGGGCGGCTCCTGGTCATTCGATCCGAGCGCGTCGGCGTTCCCGTCGTCGATGCGCTCCTCGTCCGCCAGGGCGGCGAGTTCTTCCGCCGTTCCCTCAAGGCGGGCGGTAAGCGCCCGGTGGGCGGCAGCTGGCGACGAGGCGGCGCAGCGCAGGAGGGCCAGCGTCGCGTACCACATCATGCGCGCGCCTTCGCCCGTTTCGCGTTCGGCCTTTGTGGCTAGGCCGAGGCAGTAGTCGCGTACCGATTCGAAGAAAGCTCCCCACTTGCCCGACAGGGTGTAGGTTATCTCCTTAACCATCCGCCTGGGGAAGACGCTCGAGTCCTTCCACTCATCGATGTCCTTTCGTCTTCTCTGCACAAAATGCCGCGCGAGTCTTTGGCGCACGGGGTCGTCCGCCCTGACCGCGGTGCCTGCCAGGCTCGAGAATTCTGGATCGAGTAGACCGAGCAGGTTGTGGAATGCCGCGTCGTCGCCCGAGTGCGGCGTGGCGGTCAGCATGATGAGATGCCGCTCGGGATCCGCGACGAGGTCCTTGAGGAGCTCGTAGCGGCGCTGGCGGTTCTGCCCGGCTATGGTGCAGGTGTGCGCCTCGTCGACGACCACGAGCTCGGGCGCGCTCGAGAGAAAATAGTTCTTGTGGCTTTCGCTCTTGATATAGTCAAGGCTCATGACGACGGCGGGGAAATGCTCGAAGAGCGAAATCCCGCGAGGGACCATGTTCTCGAGCCGCCGCACGCTGGAAGAGGTAAGCCCCACGGCGGGTATATGGAAACGCTCGGAAAGCTCATCGACCCACTGATCAACGAGGTGCGGTGGGCAGAGCACCGCGAAGCGGCTGATTTCCGCGCGGTCGAGCAGTTCCCGCACGATAAGGGCCGCCTCGATGGTCTTGCCTATGCCGACATCGTCGGCGATGAGCAGGCGGACGGTCTTCTGCTTGAGAGCCATGAGGAGGGGCACGAGCTGATAGGCGCGCGGTTCTACGGCTATTCGACCGAAGCTCCGGAATGGTCCAGCCGCCGCGCGTAGCTTGAGCCTGAGCGCATCGCGCAGGAGTAAGGCCGAATCATGGGCGCCCGGTTTCGATGCATCGGGCAGAGGAAAGGCAGCCGCCTCGATCGGGCTTGCCTCGAGCGCCGGGAGAATAACCTGAATATCGGCATCCGCGCCGCCAAGAGGGCGCAAGTACAGGGCATCTCCCAGTACCTCACCTGTGTCCGCGCCGCGCGCATTGGGCTGAACGACCCATTCCCGTCCGCGTGCGCGGACGAGGGTTCCGGGACTGAAGGCGCTTGCGTTCATTGTTCTTTTTCCTTGGTACGGGGTAGTGTTTCTGGATTGGATGCGAGGTAGCTATTCCATTGCTCCGGGCTCTCACCGAGCACGGCAACATAAAAGCCGCGGTCTCGCAAGTATTTTCGGGCTTCCTCGGCCGGAGAGGTAAAGAAGACAGCAACTTTATCGCTTTTATAGATTGCGTCAGCCTTGTGCTTCCCGTCCATGAACGGGTACATAAACGTATCGGGGCACCGATATCCCCTTTCCTTGAGAAAATCGGCGAATTCCGTGTCGCCACGTTCCGCGCTACCGGCATCGCCTCTATCAATCTGTGGTTCCTGTATTGAAACATTCCCCCTCGAGAGGGCGATGAGAATACCAAGAGCCTCCGCGTTCCTCCTATCGAGGATGAGGTGTTCCGGCTGATTGTAGTATGAGAGAAG
Source organism: Spirochaetota bacterium (assembly GCA_029265615.1). GTDB lineage: Bacteria > Spirochaetota > Spirochaetia > Treponematales > Rectinemataceae > JAEUJG01. The sequence goes on along the minus strand of JAJUIB010000002.1, from coordinate 119,296 downwards.
ACACTGGTAGCATGCCGCGATGCAGGAGTCGCGCTTTTTGTCTTTCTGCTCGTCGATGAGGTCCTCTACTGTGTCGAGGCGCTCGGGGATACGGTAATGCATGATCTGGAGGGCCATGCGGGCAACTGCCGCTAGCTCGTTCTTGTCTCGGGCCAATCTCGTCAGCACGCCCGCCCCTCCCTCGGCGGCCTCATAAAAGAGGATGTGCCTCCTGTCGCTTTCTAGGGGAAGCGGCTCGGCAGCGAGCTCCGATTCTTCGATTTGGTAGGTCTGCTCGATGCCGCGCTTGAGGCTGGCTTGCAGGGTCGCCATGGCTTCTTTGCTCGGTGTTCCGGCGAGGGTCAGAATGAGGATGTTGCGGTAATCCTCGACGAAGGGCACAATCCGCTGAGGGGGGACTTTGGTGCGGGCTGATTCTGCATCCCCCTCACTCATGCCTTCCTCATCTTCCTCGGCGCGCCACCAGCCGGAGATCGGATCAATATAAAAACCGAGGACATTCTTGTTCTTGCGCCGTTTCCAGCCGCGATTGATGCGCCACAGCAAGGCTGCGGGCGAGTAAACGAGATCGCCTATCGTCGTGCCGTCAAGGCTTATGATCGATCGAGTCACATCCGCGTTCCCGCTCTCGTCCCGATCGAGTCGGAACATGGTTTGGATGTCGTACCCTTGCCGTTGTCTTTCCTCGTCATTCACGGAGATGCGCTCGACAGCCTCGGTCTCGACGGTCTCTATCTTGAACAGGTCGGCGATGCGGGCATTGCCTGTAAGCTCGGCTCCGCAGTTCTCGCATCGGGGTACTACAACCTCAGGATCGTCGACCGTACCGAAATGTCCGTGACCGCAGGCGGGACACACGAGGGCGTGTATCGTGGGCAGTCTGTTCCCGTCCCCGCTTCCGATCATCGACCCTGAGCCGAGCTTCGCTTTCTTGACTTGGTACATGCGCCCGTCATGGTAGATCAGGCTTCTCGGTCCGAACTCGGAGATGCCGAGGAAGCGGGGGCGCGAGACCATCGAGCCGGAATCGCGCTCCCCACCGACGCGATTTCCTCTCGCCGGGATCCAGGCCATGAGCGGTAGCCGCGGGAAGTTATAGCCGGGAAGGAAGCCTTGCCCGGCGAGATAGCGGTAGGTGTAGAAGTCGGAGTTCTGGGTGGCGCGAGAACTTAGTAGGACGTCAAGTTGTCGCTTGGCGTCGGTGTAGCGGCGCGTTGCGTTGTCTCTGTCTATGGGGCGTGTAGCATGGCTGCGAATTATGGCGTCTGCCAGCTCCATTTGCCTGAGCGTCGAGGCATAGAGGTTGCGCCAGCGATTGAAGGCTTTGTCGAAATTTTCGGGAGCCTGGGCGATGATCCGTTCAATATGTGCATCGGAAAGCCATGCGCCATCGCCTGAGAGTGTCTTACGCAGTTCAACGGCGATTACCTTCGCCTGCTCGAGCGCTCGATTGCTCGCCGCTGGATCCTTGAGAGCTGACATGAGCTCCGGCGCGACTGGATATCCGATTTCATCAAGCTTGAGAATCGACGATATGTTTGATTCGATCTTGACGGAGAGATTGGAGAGCCAGATGGCGTCGATATGACTATCGACGAGTTCCCTGTTGGATAAGTCGAGGGTCGGCGCCTTGACGATGCCATGGACCATCTCGGGGGCATTTGCGAAAAACCACTGATCGTGAGGACTTTGAGCCGCGCAATACGTGATAACGAGAGCCGGTTGCCCAGAGCGTCCTGCCCGCCCGCTTCGCTGGGCGTAGTTGGCGGGTGTTGGAGGAACGTTCCGCATGTATACCGTGTTGAGAGAAGAGATGTCGACGCCGAGTTCCATCGTAGGCGAACAGAATAATACGGGTAGACGCTCAAGCTCACCCTGATAACGTTCAGCTTTCCACCAGTCCTTGTCTTTCTGTGTGAAACGGAACCGCGCTTCGAGGATCATGCGGTCGTCATTATCAACCTGCGCTGTATGCTCGTGTGATTCATAGTCGAACAGGTTATGGGTAGGAAGCGAAAGAGTTGCAGCAGCGCTGATATACATATTGCGGAAGAACTCGTTCTGGGCTGCTCTTTTCGTATGTTCAGACGTCGTGCAAAGGCGCCACTCGAGAGCTTGCGAGTCAAGGCACCATCCGTAAAAGTCTCGATCGAGCGGAACTTCCTTGACGAATCCGTAATCACGTGCGAGTTCAAGCACCGACTCTACGATTTCTGTGACGTCGGAATCCTTCCACTGTAGTATGTGTCCTTCCAAAGGACTCCCGTTCCACAGCGGGGATCTTTTTATGATGCGCACCAGCCTAGACCTAACCCCGCCTGAGATGTAATCAACGCGGCTTCGATTTAGACGATCTGGCAATTGACTGAGAATCATGTAACGCGTGACCGAGAGCTTCTCGTCGACGGCGAATCCCCATCGCTCTTTGAGAGAAGTCCATGTTTTGGTCTTCACCCGCTCCTGTTCACCTGCATCGAGGAAGCGCGAATTGATGCAAAGGTTCTTTCTCATTTCTGTAAAGACGAGCGTAAACAGTTCTTTCCGTTTATTCGGCTCAAGAAGCTTGATTGCGTCGTGGGCATGCTCGAAGTACCGTTCTGTCCGGATGTACTCGTCCATGCCAACGTACGCGATTTCGACAAGGCCGAGCTGGTCGAGGGAAGGGTTGTTGAAACGCCATCCTTTCCTAAAGTCGCGGATGATGCGATAGCCGATAACGAACTTCAGAGCTCGTTGGGCCTCCGCTAGATTCAGGCCAAAGAGATCGGGATTATTGAGGTACTCGCACTTGGCCGCATAATCGTTTCGATCAAAGCCGATTGCCTTAAATACCTCTTCGGGCATGGAATCTTCGGTAAGGACACCCCCGTTCTTTTGAAGCGCGCCGACAATTCCCCCTCGCAAGGTCACTAAAAACACAAAGTCGTTGAAATGTCCGGACTGGAGCGCGGCATCCTGACGATTATCCGTAAACCCGAGCATTTTGCGTTGATCAAGGCCATCAGCGCCGGGGGCATCCGCGAAAAGATTCCTAAGTACGCTCATCGTGATCATAGTCGTCGCCGAAGAGCGTCCTTCTCCGGAAAGACTGGATAGTCGGTTGATGTCCTTTCCCATCGGCTCATGAACCATACCGCAGCGCGGGCAGAATCGAATGTGCCCCGGGATGTACCAGAAATCGGTTCCCTTGCCATTCGCGTAGGCCGTGACTTGGCCGCGTTCGTCGAGATGCAGTTTTGTGGGAACGAACGCTGAGTACTCGCGTTTGACTTGAGGACCGGAGGAGCGCTGCTCTATCCAAAAGTCCGGCAGGCTTTCAACGCTTCCATCGAAATCAAAGTCTGTCCCAGAAGGCACAAGGAATCCGAACCTGTCCTCTGCGTCATTCGGAAACAGGGCATCGATTTCCCGTGGGGTCCAGCGGTTATCCAAGAATTCTACAGGATGGTATTCTTGTCCGCATTCACGGCAAAAATAAGCTGGATACAGAAATACATCCTCACGTCCAGGAGCGAAGCGCTGAGCTGTCATTGTAATGAAGCGTTTCCCCGGAGGCTCAAGGGTCATGAGGACTTTACCCGGTCCGGAGATGAACTGGTGTAGCTTGAAGGCGAAAGGCTTACGCCCATCGGCATCCTCGACGGAGTGTGCCGCTATGAGGAAGTTTTGTAAGGCGGTATAGGCTGTTTTAGCCTCGCAACCAGTATCGCGAGCCAGGCGCTCCGCCGCCTGGGTCATGCTGAGAGGTTTTGCGCGGGCGGGGGCGGAAACACCATTCACCTCGATGCCGAGCGTCGTCTCGACCCATATAGCCAGAGGGTCGCGCTTGAACTCGTCCATATCCGCCCATTGATAGATTGGATTTTCCAATCGGCCAGGAAGGCGCTCCAGGATTGTCTGGCGGCTCTGCGTGGAGTCAGTCACTTGATCAAGCGTTTCCGAGACAATATTAGCGGCAGGAACATCTTGCCCGAATAAAAGGCTCGATACGCGGGCGACAGTAGCTTGCTGGTCTTGAAGACTGCCTGTATTCGACATCGTCGCCGACGTGCCGATGCAAAGCATTGCGGATGCTTCAAGACGCTGGCGAACCCTTCGCACAAGAAGCGCAACATCGGCTCCCTGGCGTCCTCGATAGGTATGAAGCTCGTCGAGCACGAGGAACTGAAGTCCTCGGCAATGATCGATTACCTTGCGATCAGTCTCGTCATAGCGCGTCAGGAGAAGTTCGAGCATCATGAAGTTAGTGAGGAGAATGTCAGGCGGGTTATCCGCTATCGCCTTTCTCTCCTCTTGACTCTCTTGTCCCGTATATCTCGCCGCAGTGAATGGCTTTTCCTCTTCGGGATAGTCATAAAGGAACTTGCCAAGCTCCTCAAGTTGGCTGTTGGCCAAGGCGTTCATGGGATAGATGATAATCGCACGGGTTCTACGCCCCCCGCCCAATTCCTTTTCATGCAAGATTCGGTCGACTATCGGTAGAAAGAAGGCGATGCTCTTACCCGAGCCTGTTCCAGTCGTCACTACATAGGGTTCGTTCTTCTTGGCGATCGCAAGGGCATCCATCTGATGCTTATATAAGATGAGGTCTCTTGGCTTGCCTTCGGGTTTTCCTGACTTGAAGATATGGCCGCAGGCTGGATGGATCACACCTTCCGCGACGAGTTCTTGTACCGAAGATGCCTTTTTGTAGCTCGGGTTTATCTGAATGAGCGGCTCGGGCCAGTAGCGCCCAAGCGCATATTCGGAGTCGACGTACTCGCGTATGTCCTCTGCCCCGATGGTCGTGAAGCTACGTGAAAAACTTTCATATTCTCGAATAACTGAGTCTCTAAACTGGAATACGTCTTTCATTTTAACTCCTATCGTTTTCTTGATAAAGAATGAATCGTCTCATCAGCTTGGAGTGTTATCATTATAATTACATGTACATTTTAACCTGAAAGCTTGAAAGTGTTCCTTTGCCAACTTATGAGGCTTAGTACGCCCCATCTCCCAACGGTTTACAGTGGCATACGATACGCCAAGAGCATCTGCAAGCTCTTTCTGGCTCATTCCGAGCTGTAGGCGAAGCGCCTTTACTTCTTCCGGGAAGCTTGGTGCAGATTTCATTGGACCGAGCATAACATATGCTACATTGGGGTCAAGGACTTCGATAAAGAATTTGATGGCGGAGCGGAGGATCCGACGCGGGAAGCGCTGGGATCACGCTGTACGAGAACGTGAAGGAGGCCGATGATGCAGAGGCCTTCGGCGACCGCTTTGTCGTTGGTGTGCTGGACCTCTTGGCGGGAGCTTGTGGGACGGCACGCTTGGCCTTGGCAGCCTCCGCCGCCTGGTGGGGGTGCTCTTCTCACCGCGACAGACGGCGGCTGCCTCCTCGGGGTCGAAAGTACGGCTCGTGCGCGCTCAACCTTCGCCCGAGAAGTCCCTAAGATGTCGGCAGTTATCTTGGCGGTCTTGCGCGGCTTGCTGTCGGTAGCCTCGACTGAGGCTACCGGGGTGTTGAGTCCCGTCTGAGGCCGGTCAACAAGCTCGATAAGCCTGAGAAATTCGGCATCCGAGAGGTTGCGGCGGTCCTTCTGGGTAAGGCCGGATCCTTGAAGACCTACTTCTCGAGGAGGGTGCGGCATTGGTGCAGGTGCTTGAGGCCGATGCTCTTGCCTTCCTGGCGGTAGCGGAATACGAAAAAGCCCTGGCCATCGCCAGGGCTTTTCGCATTACAGGTTAAGAACTTAACTTGCTCCCCCGCGGTGGTTCGAACACCGGACCCAGTGGTTAACAGCCACTTGCTCTGCCAGCTGAGCTACAGGGGATCGCTCTCTTCCGAAAGCGAGGCCACTATAGCCACTGATACCGGGAATGTCAAGCGGCCCTGTTTTGCAGATTTGCTATTTCCCCGTTTTTTTCGCCTTCGGCGCGGCCTTGGCTGCGGCCTTAGCCGTACGGCCTGTCTTGGACGCGTCCGCCTTGGACGCTACTTTAGACGCTCGCGGCGAAGACGCGGCGGCCGCCTTTTTCGAAGTCGCGGTCTTCCTCGCCGCAGGCTTACCTGCGCCCGCCTCGGACTCCACGGCCTTCTTGGCCGCCGCCGCGGCAAGGAGGCCGCCTGAGGGTGCCTTTCGCCCCGTCGCGGGGGCCGTCGCGGGGAGCGTCGCGGAGACCGCGGGGTCGGATCCCGACGAAGCGGACTTCTTCGCGCGCGGCGCCTGAGCGGTTCTAGAGGAAGCGCTTGCGTCCGCTTCGGCCAGTTTCGCCCTCGCCCCGGCAGCCTTCCGGGGCGCAGGCTCGCCCTGTGCAAAGAGCTCGGCCTCGGTGCGGGCGCTTCCCGGCGCAAGCTCGGGGCCACGGACCGCAAGGACCTCCTTGGCGGCAAGCCTCACACCCGCAGCCTTGATGCCCTTCACGTCGTAGTCCTCTACGCGGAAAGTTTCCTCCTGCACGCGCTGCCGGGCCTTGGGCACAAAGGAAACCGCGAAGGGGGAGGCGGGCGCCGCAGTGAACCAGAGCGCCTGCGCGCCATCCGGGAGTAGCTGGTAATCCTTGTTCATGATCCAGCCCTCGATACGGAAACGCTTTATGCAGGGATAGCCGTGCGCCGCCTCCTTGTAAACCACCGTGAACACGACCTCCGCCAGTGCATCCTTGTCCGCGATAGCGCAGTGGAGCATCCCCTGATCGACAAAGAGCTTTTCGGGAAGGGGCACGACGGACCAGAAGCCGCTCCGCCTTATGACGAGAATCTTATCGTAGGGCGAAACCTGAAGCAGGGCGTCGCCCGTGGACACGCTCGTTCCGAGATAACCGGTCTGGGAGTCGTAGCGAAGGGGGATGTCGCGCCGCGCAACCTCCTTCGCATCGACGCGCTCGAAGCCTGAAAGCTCGGTCCTCCGCGGCCAGGAGGGTTCAAGCCGCTTTTTCACACCTTCGAGCCAGCCGACGGCATAACCCACAAGGTCGGCAAGATGGGCGCGAACCTCTTTGAGACGAGCCTTGATACGCTCCACTTCCGCCTTGGCCTTTTCGATGTCGTAGAGCGATATGCGCCTGATCGGTATCTTGAGGAGCCGTTCGACATCCTCGAGCGTAACCTCGCGGCGTATCTCCTTCTTGAAGGGCGAAAGGCCTTCGAGCACGGCCTTAATCACCGCTTCTTGCGTCTTTTTCGTCTCGATGGCCTTGTAGACGCGCTCTTCGATAAATATGCGCTCGAGCGTGCGCGCGTGAAGCTCGTCGAGAAGCTCCCGCTCCTCAATCTGGAGCTCAGCCTTAAGGATGCCGAGAAGTTTGTCAGCATGATGCCGAACAGCCTCGGTCGCGGTCATTGCGGTCGGCTGGCCGTCCTTAATGACAAGAAAGTTGCACGATATCGATTGCTCGCATTCGGTAAAAGCGTAGAGCGCGTCCACGACATCGCTTGCGTAGACGCCGCGCTGGAGTCGTATCTCGATCTCGACGCGCTCCGTGGTGAAATCGCTTATGGAGGCTATCTTGATACGGCCGGCCTTGGCGGCAGCCTCGACGCTCGCTATGAGGCTCTCCGTCGTCGATCCGTAGGGAAGCTCGCGGATAACGATACGCTTCGGATCCGAAAGATCGAGCTTGGCACGCACGCGCACCTTGCCCATGCCGTCGGCGTATTCCGACACGTCGGCAACGCCGCCCGTTGGAAAGTCCGGATGCAGTTGGAATTTCTTGCCCTGGAGACAGGCGATTTCGGCCTTGAGCACCTCGACGGGGTTGTGGGGTAGTATCCTCGTGCTCATACCGACGGCGATGCCTTCGGCGCCAATCATAAGGAGGACCGGTATCTTCGCGGGGAAGACGACCGGCTCGCGGTTCCGGCCGTCGTACGACTCCTCGTACTTTGTCGTCTTGGGGTTGTACAGCACGTCGCGGGCGAAGGGGGTCGCGCGGCATTCGATGTACCGCGCCGCTGACGCCTCGTCGCCCGTGAGGAGATTGCCGAAATTCCCCTGCTTGTCGATGAAGAGTTCCTTGTTCGCGAGCACGACGAGTGCGGAGTAGATCGAGGCATCGCCATGTGGATGGTACTTCATGCAGTGTCCGACCACGTTGGCAACCTTGTGGAACTTGCCGTCGTCCATCTCGAACAGCGAATGGAGGATGCGGCGCTGGACGGGCTTAAGTCCGTCGTCGATGTCGGGTATCGCGCGGTCCTTGATAACGTACGAGGCGTAGTAGAGGAAATTCTCGTTGAAGAGCTTCTTGACGTAGGCCATCGGTCTTCCTAAAGGTCGTTGATGAGGTTCGCCATGATGAAATCGCGGCGCTCGGGCGTGTTCTTGCCCATGTAGAAGGCGAGCACCTCGGGCACGGCCTTGAGCGTCTGTACGTCGACGCGCACGAGGCGGATGTCCTCGCCAATGAACTGCCCAAACTCACTCGGATTGATCTCGCCAAGGCCCTTGAACCGCGTCACCTCAGCGCCGGATCCGAGCTCCTCGACGGCCTCGTCGCGCTCCTTCGCGCTGTAGCAGTAACGCGTCGCGTTCTTGGTGCGCACGCGGAAAAGCGGCGTCTCGAGGATGTACACGCGGCCCTGTGTGACGAGTTCCTCGAAGTAGGTGAGGAAGAAGGTGAGGAGGAGGTTGCGGATGTGGAAGCCGTCGTAGTCGGCATCGGTCGCGATGATGATCTTGCCGTATCGGAGGCCCTCGAGGCCGTTCTCGATCCCGAGCGCCATCATCATGTTATAGAGTTCCTCGTTTTTGTAGATCGCTGCCCGCTTGCGCGCGTACATGTTCTCGGGCTTGCCCCGGAGCGAAAAAACGGCCTGGGTCATCACGTTGCGCGCACTCACGATGGAGCCTGTCGCCGAAAGGCCTTCGGTGAGGAAGATCATGCTCGCGTCGCCTTCGGGTCCGTCGCCCAGGTGGCGCTTGCAGTCCTTGAGCTTCGGAATCTTGAGCTCGATCTTCTTCGCCGCCTCCTTGGCCTCCTTTTTGACCACGTTGAGCTCCGTGCGGAGGCGCTCGTTTGCGACAATCTTCTCCTGGAGGCGCTTCGCGGCCGCGGGGTTGCGCCTGAGGAAGTCATCGAGCCCCCGCTTCACCTCCTGCATGATCCAAGGCTTCACATCCGAGTTGCCAAGCTTGTTCTTCGTCTGGCTTTCAAAGACCGGATCCTTGATCTTAACCGCGACGGCCGCAGCGATGCCCTCGCGCACGTCCTCGCCCCGATAAGAGGCCTTGAAGAACTCGTTCACCGCCTTGAGAAAACCTTCCCTGAAGGCTGAAAGGTGCGTCCCTCCATCCGAGGTGTGCTGGCCGTTTACAAAACTGAAGTACTCTTCACCGTATTCGCCATGATGGGTGAAGGCGAACTCGATGCGGTCACCGCGCCAGTATCCGATGTCGTACAACGCGCCATCGCCTACCTCCTCGGCGAGGAGATCGAGGAGCCCGTTTTTCGAGGCGTATTCCCGGCCGTTGAGGACGACCGTCAGGCCCGAATTGAGATAGGCGTAGTTCCAAACCCGGCGCTCGACGAATTCCATGTTGAATACATAGTCGCCGAATATCTCGCGATCGGGCGTGAACTCGACAAGCGTTCCGGCCTTTTCCCTCGTCTTGCCCTCGCGCTTCGAGACAAGGACGCCGCGTTCAAAGACCGCCTCGAAAAAGGAGCCTTCGCGATGAGACACGACGCGGAAGCGCTCGGAAAGCGCGTTCACCGCCTTAGTGCCGACGCCGTTGAGACCGACGGAGAATTGAAAGACGTCGTCGTTGTACTTCGCTCCGGTGTTGATGGTGGATACGCAGTCGATCACCTTGCCCAAGGGAATACCGCGCCCGTAATCTCGCACCGAGACCGAGCCACCCTCGACGCGTATCTCGATCCGCGTCCCGGCGCCCATGATATACTCGTCGACCGCGTTATCGACGACCTCCTTGAGGAGGATGTAGATGCCGTCGTCGGCGTTCGAGCCGTCGCCAAGCCGTCCGATGTACATACCCGTGCGGAGGCGGATGTGCTCAAGGGAGGAGAGCGTCTTGATCTTCGATTCGTCGTATTTCGCCTGAGCCTTTGCCATAGGTTCGCGAATTCTAGCACGGCCGCCATGGCCATGAAAAGCGGAAGGCTAACGGCGGCCGCGCGCGGCGACGATGGCAAGACCTTCGAGAGCGAGCTCGGCCTCAAAGCGGCATGACTCGCCTCCGAGGGCGGACTCAAGGAGGGGACGGCAGGCGGAATCGCCCGTGCCGACGACCGCCGCGCGCGGCGCGAGGGGGGAGTCAGCGGCGAGTTCGTCGCGCATGAGCGCGACAAGACGTCCGACGAGACCCGCATAGCCCAGGACAAGGCCGGCACGAATCGCTTCAGCGGTGCTACGGCCGATCGCGCGGGAGGGGCGGTCGAGGCGCACTTCGGGGATGAGCGCCGCTTGGCGGTGCAGGCTCGCCGCCGCCGCGTCGAGTCCCGGAGCGATGGCTGCGCCGACGAACTCGCCGGCGGCAGAGAGCGCCGATATCGCCAGGGCCTCGCCGAAGTCGACAACGATGGCGGGCGCGCCGACAAGCTCGCGCGCTGCGACGGCTTCCGCGACGAGGTCGCTGCCAACCTCGGCTGGGTTGTCGGTGCGGATCTTAAGGCCGGTGCGCGCGCCGGGGCCGAGCACCGTCACCTCGACGCCGAAAGCTCGGCGGAGCGCCTCGGCGAGACGCGGCACGAGGGCGGGCGACACCGAGGAGATGATGGCCTCGTCGACGCGCTCGGAGATCAGGCCCCGGCGCGCGGCCTCCTCGACGGCTCGTGAAGAAAACGCCTCGAAAAGTAGCGCATATTCGTCCGCGCTCCGCTCGGGGGATGCGCCGATGCGCCGGATGGCGAACCAGGGCGAAGCGGATGCCCCGCCCTGAGGTATGGCGCACGGCCCGCGATCCACGGCGCGAAACCCGACCGCAATGCCCCGATTGCGCGCGTCGATCGCAAGGAGCATGCTACTTCCGTTCTTCGTCGGCAAGCCGCGCCTTGCCCCTTCCGTCCACCCCGCGCCAGGCGGCGACGACGCCGAGCGTAAGCACCGCCGCGGCGGCGGCCTCGACAAGGCCATTTGCGACGAGCACCGAGGCCGCCATCGCAAACGGGACGGCACCGAAAACGACCAGGGCACCAAGGACGAGTATGGAGTTCGCAAGCGAGCCGACTACGCCAGCCGCCGCCGCGGCGAGCGCGGAGAGCCGCCCGCGGAACGCGCGATAGACGGCCCAGGCAGCGAGCCCCACAAGGACGCGGGGCAGGATGGAGACGACGGGATTCGTGAAGAACACGTCGATCGGTCCCTGCGGAGCGGTCGCCGCCTTGACGAGGCTCGTCGCGCCGAAGATGAGGCCGACCACCATGCCGACGACGGGACCTTCGAGCACGGCGCCGATGATCGCGGGCACGTGCATCACGGTGAGCGATGCGCCTGCAAGCCAAGGGATATAGCCGAAGGGGGTGAGGAAGAGCGCGATCGACACGGCGCCCAGGGCGCCTGCCACGACCGCCTTTCGTACAGGCGACGAAGCATTGGTGGACATAAAGACCTCCTGGCCCGGTATCCGCCTACCATGGTCGAATCCGGGGAATGAGTATGAGGGCGTCGATCGCAAGGACCGCCGCCGCAAGGGCGAAGGCCGCCGCGCGGACGGCCCACTCCCCTCGCATCGTACTGCGCCGCGGATCGCGGCTCCGCCCCTCGCCTGTGTAGCAGCGCGCCTCCATCGCTTCGGCGAGCAGTTCGGCGCGCTCGAGGGCTCGGACGGTGACGGGGACAAAAAGTGGAAGATAGGCGCGAGCCTTGGCGAGCGGGCCTCCCCTGCCCGCACCGAAGCGCCCCCCCCGCGACGCCTGGGCCTTGACCACCGATTCAAGCTCACTCGCGACGATCGGCACAAAGCGAATCGCCGTGGCCACGGCGAGCGCAAGGCGGTGAACGGGGAGGCCGAGCCGCGCGAGAGGGAGGAGTCCTTCCTCGACAGCGCGCGCCGCCTCGGATTCAGGCGTCGTGGCCGTGTAAAGGCCCACGGCGACGATCATCGAGGCCGTGCGCGCGATCACCGACGCCGCGATCCAGGCTTCACGGAGCGTTGCAGCGACAGGGCCGAATGCGACGAGAACCGGGCTTGAGTCACCCGGCCAGGCGAAGAGAAACTGAAGGAGCGCGGCGAAGACGAACACCGGCAGTGCCGGCTTGACACCGCGAACGAGAAAACCCGAGCCGAGGCCGGCGGCGCGCCCCAGCGCGAGGGCGGCGACAAAGGGAAGCGCCGCGCCCAGGGGGGAGGGGGCCGCAATTGCCACGAGCGCGAGCGCGAAAAGCACGAAGCCCTTCGTTCCCGCGCCAAGTGAGTGGAAGCTCGAACGCGCGTCGACATACTGCCCGATCGCCAGGTTGCGGAAAAACTCAAGGTCCTTCATCGAAGTCCCTCCGCTCCGTCCGCAGCGGTGACCGAGGAAATCACCGCCGCGATCTCCTCGGGGAACAGAGGACGCGCGCCCTGAACAAGGAGTCCGCATCCGCCCGCCGCGAGCGCAAGCGCAAGCTCGACCGCGAAGGGGCGCGCAACGCCCCACGAAGGGTCGTAGGACTCGTAAAACAGGCTACGGGGCGATCCGAACGCGACGAGGCGGCCCCGCGCGAAGACCGCGATGCGGTCGGCGAGGGCAGCCTCCTCCATCGAGTGCGTGGCCATCACCACCGTCGAGCCTGAAGCACGGCGTGCGCCGATCACGCGGAGGACGGCGCTACGCGTCTCAGGATCCAGGGCGGAGGTGGGTTCGTCGAGAAGCAGGGCCTCGGGTTCAAGCGCAAGAACGCCCGCGAGGGCGAGCTTGCGCTTTTCACCGCCTGAAAGCGCACGGATCGGCCGATCGCGAAACGCCTCGAAGGGAAGGCCAACCTCATCCATCGCGCGGCGGACACGGGTGACGAGGGCCGCGCCGAAAAGCCCAAGATTGCGCGGGCCGAAGGCAACATCGTCGCCTGCATAGCGCTCGAAAAGCGCGGTCTCGGGACGTTGCACGGATAGTGGAGCCCGGGTGCGAAGCCTGAGAAGCTCATCCTCGGCCACGGCCGCCTTGTACGCGCGGCGCCGTCCGAGAAGGGGGGCACCACCCTTCCCCCTGGCGTCGCGCCGCGCGGCGTCTTGACGGGCCGGCACCGCGACCCCGAGAGCCTTAAGCCTGCCCGAAGCGGGGCGGGCGAGGGCGTCGAGGAGCTGGAGTAAGGTAGATTTCCCCGAGCCCGTTCGTCCAACGAGGGCGAGGCTCATCCCGCGGTCGAGGGAAAACGACACGCCACGTAGGGCCTCGGTTTCGTTTAAGGTTCCGTGGAGATAGGCATAGGCAAGATCCTCAGCGGCAAAGGCCGGAAAGGGAGAAGCCGCCGCGGGGATCTGGCCGATCGGCGAGTCGTCAGAGACGTCGGCAGTCCGCGCAGGGAGCGCGGCATAACGGATTTCAGGATGTTCGGCAAGGAGCCGCGCCGCAAGGCCCGATGCGTCCTCTCGCGCGCGCGGCGCAAGGCCGAGAACGCGGGCCGCATGCGCGGCGGGCGGAAGGCCGAGGCCAAGCGTCAAGGCAGGCGGCTGCGTCCGGCCATCCGCGGCAGAAAAAAGTTCATCGGGCGTTCCCTCAAAGGCGACACGGCCCGCGCTCAAGACAAGGACCCGCGCGGCGCGCGCCGCCTCCGCCATGTCGTGGGTGACATGGATGACCGCAACGCCCCGTGCGACCAGTTCGTCCATGATGCGAAGCACCGCCTCTCGGGAAGGCGGATCGAGCATCGAAGTCGCTTCGTCGAAGGCGACACAGGCGGGGCGCATCGCAAGCGCGCCTGCAATGGCAAGCCGCTGCTGTTGGCCCGCAGAAAGCGCATGGGTTGGGCGCCGTCGCTCCTCGAGGAGGCCGACCGCGGCAAGCGCTTCCTCGACCCGGCTTTCGATGTCAGCACGCTCGAGGCCGAGGTTTTCGGGACCAAAAGCTACATCTTCCTCGACCACGCTTGAAACGATTTGGTCGGGCGGCGACTGAAACACGAGACAGAGCGTCTTACGGACTAAGGCGGCGTTTTCAGCTAGCCCCGCGTCGAGACCGGCGACGCGCACATAACCCGAGGAAGGAATGCGCTGCCCGTTCAAGAGGCGGAGGAGACTCGATTTACCCGAACCGTTCGCGCCAAGGATGGCAAGGTAGTCCCCGGCTTCGACGGAAAGGCTCACCTCGGTAAGCGCGGGGTGGGGGGATTCAGGGTAGGTATACGAAACAGCGTGCGCTTCTATGAGCGGCATTGCGCCCCCCTTCGGAAGGGAGGCCGCGGGTAACGTTGCATGCTACACCTCGCGTCTCGGCGGCGAACCGTCCAAGCGTTAGGTACAACATAGACATTTTCCCTTCGATTGTCAATTCGCAAAACAGATGTCTGCGCCCCCGCGTCGGGGCGATGTCCTCGGCGCGGGGGCGCAGACCTCCGCTTACAGTTTTGCGTAGGCCACGGCGATGCGCGCGGCAAGGCGGGCGTTGTTGAGGACGAGGGCGATATTCGACGAAAGGCTTTCCCCGCCCGTGAGCTCTTTCACCTTGGCAAGCAGGAAGGGCGTCGTTTCCTTACCCTTGATACCCGCAGCCTCTGCCTCGGCGAGGGCACATCGGATCGCCTCGTCGATCACGAGGGGGTCCATCGCCTCGGCCTCCGGCACGGGGTTGGCGACGACAACGCCCCCCCGGAGGCCGAGCTCCCACTTCACCTTGAGACGTTGAGCGATTTCCTCGGGGCTGTCGGCTCGTTCCTCGAGGCGGAGGCCAGATCGAGGCGTGTAAAAGGCGGGGAACTCATCGGTTCCATAGCCGATCACCGGCACGCCCTTTGTTTCGAGGTATTCGAGGGTCTTGGGCAGGTCGAGAATGGACTTCGCTCCCGCGCAGACAACGGCGACATCGGTCATCGCAAGTTCGTCAAGGTCGGCGGAGATATCGAAACTCCGTTCGGCGCCGCGATGGACGCCGCCGATACCGCCGGTTGCGAACACGCGGATGCCGGCGAGGGCGGCGACGATCATGGTCGCGGCGACGGTCGTCGCCCCGTCGATCGGCGCGGGCCCCGTAGCCGAGGCGAGGATGCGGGGGATGTCGCGGCGGCTCGCCTTGACGACCTCGCGGCCCCGGATGCCAAGCGTCCGGATTTGGGCCTCGTCGAGTCCCGCCTTAAGGCGTCCGCCCAGTATCGCGATCGTCGCGGGAACGGCCCCCGCTTCCCGGACCGCGGCCTCGACGCGCAGGGCGGTCTCGACATTCTGCGGGTACGGCATGCCATGGGAGATAATCGTTGACTCGAGGGCGACGACGGGCTTGCCAGCGGCAAGGGCGCAGGCGACCTCTTGGCCAAGATCGAGATACCTATTCATGCTGTGCTCCTTTGGCGAGTTCGAGTAGTCGGGATGTCCCCATCTCGGGACTGACGGTCGAAACAGCGGAGGCGGCCAGCGAGGCGGCGGCGACGGCGAGCGCGGCACGCTCCTTGAGGGGGCGTCCCTCTAGGAGGCCCCATACGAGCGCGGCGAAGGCCGCATCCCCCGCCCCGGATACGTTGGCCACCGGCAGAACCGGCGGGCGGACAAATCCGCGCTCAGGCTCGCCCGCGGCGTCGGCGCCCTCGTAGTAGAGCCCCTCCTTGCCGAGCGATATAAAACACTCGCCGAGCCCCCGGTCACGGAGTGCGGCGCTCGCACGCATGAGTTCCGCACGCGAGGGGATCGCCATACAGGCGAGCGTCTCGGCCTCGGCGCGATTCGGCTTTGCAAAATCGAAGCGGCCGATGAGGGGCGCGGCCCGCGAGGCCTTGGCGACGGAAACGGGATCGAGTACGAGGAAGGGGCCGCGCCGCCCCGAAGGGCCGCGCCCGCGGGCCGCGCCCGTAGGAGGCGGCTCAGGCTCTCCTGAAGTCAGCGGGCGCCCATAGCGCTCGGCGAGCCAGGCGAGCGTCGCCGCGGGAAGATTTGCGTCGGCGACAATAAGGGCGGCACCGTCGAGGAGCCCCGATCGCTCGGCAAGCCGCTCGGGAGAAAGACGCTCGATCGAATCCATCGCCGCGACAGCCCCGACGAGGCGTCCGTCCGCGTCGAGGAGGCAGAGATACTGCGAACAGGCGGTCTGCGCAAGGCGGAGCGAGCCGCGAAGCCCGATGCCGAGGCGTCCGCAGGATTCAATGAGGGAGGCGGAGAGCGCGTCGTCGCCAATGACGGCGACAAGCTCGGTCCTCACGCCGAGACGGACGAGATTTTCGGCGATGTTGCGCCCCACCCCACCGGGGCTCATAAAGGCCTGGCCGGGGTTTGAATCGCCCGCCCGAAACGGCTCCGCGGAGCGGCCCTGGATATCCATGTTGATGCCGCCAACGACGGCAACATACGCGCTCCTCTCCATCCATCCTCCTTAGGATTCTACGCCACACAGACCTGCCCGTGACTCACTGCGCCGCGCTACGCAACGCGCCGCGCCCCCGGCGGATTCGGTGCGGAAAGAGCGTAGTACACCGCAAGGCCAATCCGAGGCAAGACCTCCCTGCACCGTGCCAGCGCCCTGGCGCTTTCCCGCACCGACTTGAACTTAGGTTCCCCGATCGGATAGAGTAAGGATTTGCCGGGGTCTGCAACACCGCCTCCTCTTGCATCTCCGGCAAAGGGGTCACGCGCGTGGATCAAATTTTCGAGCGGCTTGATCGATTATTCAAGTCCTGGGTGAGTCCCGAGGCCGACACCATCTTTCGGGGACGCGCTTCGTCGGGAGACCCCGATCTCGACGAGGCCATGAGCGAACTCGACGATTTTCTCGACCGCGACCGGACCGCGACCGAGGCCCGTGAACGGGAGCGCCTTACCCGCGAGGCGCGTGCGCGCGAGGCACGTGCGCGCGCCCAAGCCGGGCAAAGTCGGCCTGAGGGGCCGCCGCGCGCCATCGTCGAGGCCTATGCGACCCTCGGCCTCCCCTACGGGGCCCCCTTCGCCGAGGTAAAGGCCGCCTACAAACGGCTCCTCATGCAGCACCATCCCGACCGCAACAACGGGAGCACCGAGGCACAAAAACGCGCCACCGAGCTTTCGGCAAAAATCAACTCAGCCTACCACCACCTTGAAATCTGGACGAGCACCGGCAAGGTGCCGGAAGACGCTTAAGGCGAGGGGCGGGCGCCGCCCGCCATGCCGGACACCTAGCCCCTGAGCCGCCTCGAATCCATTCAAGGGACAAAGGGCGGTGTCCGACAATCGAGCTAGACCCGTAGGAGAGGAAAGGACCGGAATGAACGCCAATCCGCTAGCGGCCTACCGAGAGACCCGCGTAAAAACCGCGAGCCCCGCACAGCTCGTCGTGATGCTCTACGATGAGGCCCTGAAGCAGTGCGACATCGCCGTCGATTACCTCGAACAAGATGTGAAAAAACACCCGGGAAACATCGAAAAGGTGAACGCCGCCCTCGGTAAGGCGCAAGACATCATCACCGAGCTTATGGCCAGCCTCGACTTTGAGGCGGGCGGCGACATCGCCCAGAATCTTTTCTCGCTCTACGTGTGGTTTGGACGCGAGCTCCTCGAGGCGAACCTCGCCAAGGATGCGATGCGTGTCGTCTCGGTGCGGCGCATGCTCGCGGAGCTCCGCGGCGCCTGGGCCGAGGCGGCTTCCAAGGTTCAAAGCGGCTCGGCGGCGCCCGTCGGCGTCAACATCGCAGGATAGGCGGCAGGGCATGGCGGTCGCATACGGCGGCGAGCTCGAGCGGAGGGCCGCGACGCTCCGCAGGTTTCGCGAGCTCCTCGTCGAGCAACGGGGAAAGTTCGAGCGCTACCTCGAGGTCCTCGACCATGAAAAAAAGGACATCGAATCGGGGGATGTCGACCGCCTTGTTGCCCACGTCGAGCTCGAGGAGCGAATCGTCTCTGAAATCTACACCTTTCAAAAAGTCATCGACCCGCTTGAAGAGCTCTACCGCGCCGCCTACCCCGCAGGGCAGGCGGCGCCCGAGGTTGCGGAGCTCAAAACCGCGCTCACCGAACTCCGCACCGAGGTGCTCAGACGCAACGAGGAGAACCGCACGCTCCTTAAAGCACGCATGGAACTGCTCCGCGCCGAGGTGCTCAGCCTGCGGAGCCCTGCCGCGACGCGGAAGTCCGTCTACGCAGCGGGCGCAACGGGCGGCCTCCTCGACATAAGCGGATAGCCGCATACCATGCGACGCCACTAGCGAAATGCCGCGATAGCCATTATTCTCGGGGCATGAAGCCCCCGCTGTATCTCCTCGACACCTACGCCTTCATCTACCGTTCGTACTTCGCCTTCCTCTCGCGGCCCCTGCGCAATGCCTCAGGCGAAAATGTCTCGGCGGCCTTTGGCTTTTTCCGCTTTGTGTTCGCGCTTTTTGACGGGCGGAACCCCGGCGCCTTTGCCGCGGTGTTCGACCCCATGGGACCCACATTCCGGCATGCGCTCTACGCCGAGTACAAGGCCACCCGGCAAAAGACGCCCGAAGACCTCCATGCGCAGGTGCCGCTCGTCGAAGAAATCCTCAGGGCGCTCGGCCTTCCCATCCTCCGCGCGGAGGGCTACGAGGCAGACGACATCATCGCGACGCTCGCCGAACGCTGTCGGCGCGAGGGGCGCGAATGCTGGATTGTCTCAGGCGACAAGGACCTCCTCCAACTGGTCGGCGGCCCCGTCAAAGTGCTGAGGCCTGATGCGAGTTTCACATATAAAGCTTACGGCCCCGCCGAGGTGGAGGCCGAATGGGGAGTCCGCCCCGAGCGCATTCTTGACTATCTTGCGCTCACAGGCGACGCGTCGGACAACGTGCCGGGCGTGGCGGGTATCGGCGACAAAAGCGCGCAGAAGCTCCTTGCCGAGTTCGACGGCATCGACGAGCTCTATGCCCGTCTTGCCGAGGTAAAACCCGAGAGACTCCGCAAAAAACTCGAGGCGGGCCGCGAAAGCGCCGCGCTCTCAAAGCGCCTTGTCACCCTCGAAACGGCCGTCCCCCTCCCCCTCGGTTCGCTTACGGAGCTCGAGATCGGGGCGCTCGACCGCCGTGCTGCCAACCCCCTCTTCCTGCGCGAGGGCATGCGCTCGCTCGTCGTCGCAGAAGGCGGCGGGAGTCCCGCCGGACTTTTCGACGCGGAGCGCGGTGCGGCCTCTGGCGGCGCAGTAGCAGCCCTTGAGCACACAGCGGAGGAAGCGACACACTTCCGCCCCGGATCTGCAGCGGACGCGCCTAAAGGCGCGCCCGCGCTCTTCGGTGCGGGCGAATACGAAACGGTGACAAACGCCGCATCTCTCCACGCATGGGTCGACCGCTGCCTTGAGGCGGGAGCCTATGCCTTCGACTGCGAAACCGATTCGCTCGACGAGCGCGCGGCGCGGCCGGTCGGATTTTCACTTTCCTGCGAGGCGAAACGCGCCTGCTACGTTCCCTTGTGCGCACCCGACTCGCCCTGTGTGCCCGAAGACCTTGCGCGGGCGGAGCTCCGTAGGCTTTTCGCCGACGAGTCGACCCTCCTCATCGGCCAGAACGTGAAATATGACTATGCAGTGATGGCCCGTTTCGGCGCCCCCATGCGCACGCGGCTCTTTGACACAATGATCGCTGCCTGGCTTCTCGACGCCGAAGCAGGAAGCTACGGCCTCGAAGCCCTCGCAGAGCGGCATCTTGGTTACCGTGGTCTTACATATGACGAGGTGGTACCCAAGGGCGCCACATTCGCTGAGGTGCCCATCGCGGAGGCGGCGCGCTATGCAGCAGAGGATGCCGACCTCACCTTCCGGCTCTGGAGGCTCTTCGCACCCCGCCTGGCGGCGGAAGGCCAGGAGCGGCTCTTCGCCGAAGTGGAGATGCCTCTCGTGCCCATCCTCGCCGCGATGGAGGCGGAGGGAATCCTCGTCGACGCCGCAGAGCTCAAGGCCTACGGGGTCGAACTCGAGGTGCGGCTGGCCGGCATCGAACGCGAAATCTACACGCTCGTCGGACGCGAGTTCAACATCGCCTCCACAAAGCAGCTCCAGGACATCCTCTTTGTCGAACGGAAGCTCCCGCCCGGCAAAAAGACGCAAACCGGCTACTCCACCGACACGTCGGTGCTCGAGGAACTCGCCGCCCTCGACCCCGTACCGGCGCTCATCCTCAAACACCGAGGACTTTCGAAGCTCAAGAGCACCTACGTCGACGCCCTCGTGAAGCTCGCCGAGCTGGGGGACCGGCGGGTGCATACACACTACACGCAGACCGGCACGGCGACGGGACGCCTTTCGAGCCGCGATCCCAACCTCCAGAACATACCGATCCGCGATGAAGAGGGCAGGCGTATCCGCGAGGCTTTTGTCGCCGCACCGGGCAAGCTCCTCGTCTCTGCGGACTACGCGCAGATCGAGCTCGTCGTCCTCGCCCATCTCTCGGGCGACGAGGGACTTGCGCGCGCCTTCCGCGAGGGTGTCGATGTCCACAGACGGACGGCGAGCCTGCTCTTCAAAATTCCCGAGGCCGAAGTCGGCGCCGACATGCGCCGCATTGCGAAGACGATCAACTTCGGCGTGATCTACGGCATGAGTGCGTTCCGCCTGTCACAAGAGCTTAAGATACCCCGCGCCGAGGCGCAGGGCTTCATCGACGCCTACTTTTCCACCTACTCGGGTGTCGCCGACTTCATCCGCAGGACGGTGGCCGAGACCGAGGCGCGAGGCTATGCGACAACCATCCTCGGTAGGAGAAGGCCCATTCCGACGATCCGTTCGGCGAACAAGACCGAAAAGCAGGCGGCAGAGCGCGTCGCAGTCAACACGCCCATACAGGGGAGCGCCGCCGATATCGTCAAGCTCGCGATGATCCGCGTCGATCGCGCACTTCGGAGCGAGCTCCCCCGGGCGCGGATACTCCTCCAGGTGCACGATGAACTCATCATTGAGGCGCCCGAAGCGGAGGCGCAGCATGCGGCGGAGATCCTCCGCCGTGAAATGGAAGCCGCGATCGTCCTCTCCGTGCCGCTCCGCGCGAGCGTGGAGATCGCCCCGAACTGGGGCGGCATGCACTAGGAGGCGGCGGTGATCCTGGGACTCACCGGCGGCTATTGCGCCGGCAAAAACGCAGTCGCCGAGCTACTTGAACGGCGCGGCTTTCTCTGCGTCGACGTCGACAAGCTCGGACACGAGGCACTCGGTAGTACGGAGGCGGCGCGCGCGGTCGCCGAACGTTTTGGCGCCGAGATGCTTGCGCAGGACGGCGCGATCAACCGGAAGGATCTCGGCGCCCGGGTGTTCGGCCGCCCCGAGGAGCTTGCCGCGCTCGAAGGTATCGTCCACCCGATCGTTTACCGGCTCCTCGAGGAGCGATTCTGGAAGGCGGCGGCAGGACGCGATGTCTGCCTCAATGCGGCCCTCCTCTACCGCGTCCCCGACGCCGCCTTCTGCGATGCGATCATCGAGGTGCGCGCGCCCCTCCTCCTTCGCCTCCGCCGCGGCATGCGCCGCGATGGTCTTTCCGCCTTGCACATCCTTAAAAGCATCATGAGCCAACGCGCGCTCTGGCGGATGAGGCGCGTCCCCGCGCGCCCCATCCTCGTGCTCTGGAACGCAGGGAGCCGCAAAGGGCTCGAGCGGCGACTCGCGCGCGTTCTTGGCCGCGCCCGCATCCTCGCAAGCCGCCACCCGGCGCCTGAGAGAAGCAAAAGGACAGAGGGGATAGGGAGCTAACAGCGGGAGGATCGGCCGGATGCGAACAGGAACCGCGCCGATTCGCCTTCATCCGCCCCCCTTCCCTGCCGATAGGGAAAAAGGAAGCGAGCGCCGCCTCAAAACCGTGCAGGATGCTGCGGCGCAGGCCGGGAGGGGCTTACACGTCATGTCCGCCGAAAGCAAGAAACTCGTCTGGTTGTCCGTGGCTGTCGTGGCCTTCGCGCTCGTCCTCGCGGGCGCGGGACTCATTCTCTTTGCCCCCAAAAAAGGGGGAGGAAGCGCGCCCGCGACGGTCGGCAATGTCGCTCCGCCCAAGGCGGCCGACCCCCAGGACTATCTCCTCGCGCCGCCCCCGGCGCCAAGCCTTGAGACACCGCGCTCCTCAGCGGGCGATATCATCGTGATCTATGGCGAAAATCCGCCTGCTGGCTCGGCCACCGCGCCAGCAGGCATGCCAGCGGCGGCCGGGCAAACAACCGCAGCGCAAACGGCGGGCGGCTCCACCGCGGGCCCTGTGGCCGCCGGCCCTGTGGCCGCCGGCCCCTCGCCAGCCGCGCCGACTCACGCGGGGAGCGGCGTTCTGGCAACACAGCAACGCCCTGCAAAATCGGCGGCCGCCGGCCCCTCGCCAGCCGCGGCGCGCTCCGCGACCAAGACGCGAACCAAGGCGAGCGCGCCCAAAACGGTCATCGTCGACGAGTACTGGATCCAGGTGGCAAGCTTTTCGAGCCGCGGCCGCGCCGACGAGCTCAAAACCTCCCTCGCCGCGCGCGGTCTTGCTTCACTCATCACCACCAAAGAGGTGAGCGGCAAAACCTATTACCGCGTCCGTATCGGTCCCTATGCAGCGCGGGCGGAGGCCGATGGCTGGCTCGCCAAGCTACGTGGCCTTCCCGGATGCGAAGAGGCCGTCGTGTGGACGACGCGCGTCGAAAAAACCCGGTAAGACCTCACTTCGTCCATCCATCGCGCGACAGCCTGGGAGAAGATACGCCCCGCGGATGCGGGGTGCGCGGCCTTTTGTCCTATCCATGCCGATATTGTTTGACTTTCCGGCGAACGCGGTTTTTACTGTCTAAACGGGCACGCAAAGTCAGCGTGCGGCCACGGACCGCCCGCCCCGCCTTAGATTACGAAAGGAGTCGTCGATGAAGAGGAAACTCGCTGTCGCATTCGCGCTTGCCGCATCCTTTGCGATGCTGTTTGCCGCTTGCGCCAAAAAAGCCGAGGCCCCCGCAGCCACGGCGAAGGCCTTCAAAGTTGCCTTCATTTACATCGGCCCGCCCGGCGATCTCGGCTGGACCTTCGAACACGATCGGGGCCGCAAGGCCGCCGTGGAATACTTCGGGGATAAAATCGAGACCGCCTACATGGAGAACGTGCCCGAGGGACCCGATGCCGCGCGCGTCATCCGCCAGTACGCCCAGGAAGGGTACGACATGATCTTCGCCACCTCCTTCGGCTACATGGATCCGATGCTCGAGGTCGCGAAGGAATTCCCGAATGTCAAATTCGAGCACTGCTCCGGCTACAAGACGAATCCGAACATGGCGACCTATTTCGGCCGCATTGAGGAGGCGCGCTACCTCTCCGGCATCATCGCCGGCAAGATGACCAAGACGAACAAGATCGGCTATGCAGCCGCCTTCCCCATCCCCGAGGTCGTGCGCGGCATCAACGCCTTCATCCTCGGGGCGCGCTCCGTGAATCCGAAAGCCGAGGTCCGCGTCGTCTGGACCAACACCTGGTACGATCCGGTCAAGGAGCGTGAAGCCGCCGTCGCACTCCTCGACGCAGGCTGCGACATCATCGCACAGCACCAGGACACCGTCGAGCCCCAAAAGGCGGCCCAAGAGCGCGGCAAGCTCTCCATCGGCTACGATTCCGACATGGGCAAATTCGTGGGCGACACCGTCCTTGCAAGCCCAATGTGGAATTGGGGCGTCTACTACAAGGACACGATTGAAAAGGCGATGAAGGGCGAGTGGAAGAGCCATCAATACTGGGAGGGACTTGCCTCGGGCGTCGTCGCCCTCTCCGACATGAGTCCGCGCGTTCCCGAGGATGTGCGGAAGCTCGTACTCGAGACAAAGGACAAGATCGCCTCAGGCCAGATGAAAATCTTCGCAGGTCCCATCAAGGATCAGTCCGGCGCCCTCGTCGTCAAGGAAGGCGAAAGCCTCCCCGACGACAAGCAGCTTTCCATGGACTGGTTTGTCCAGGGAGTCGTAGGCAAGGTAAAGTGAGCCCTGCGCCCGGGCGTGCTACAGCGCCCGGGGCCTCGCTCACCGAGCATCCCCCGACGCGGGCCTTTTCGAGGCGGCGGCGGGGGATTTTCTTACAGGCGTGCGGAAGCGCCGGGCGACAGGCCGCGTACGGTGCGGAAAGCGCCGCCGCGCTTCCCGAAAGGGCGTTTTTACGTCGTGATGAAGGACCGAAACGGCGAAGGGGCGTGGTCTCAGGACCTGTTGCCCGCACAGGGGCCGCGTGCGCGGGGCGATGGGGAACTGCGGGAGCGCCTCGTCGAAATGCGCGGTATACGAAAGAGCTTTCCAGGGGTGCAGGCGAGCGACGGCATCGGTCTTACGCTCGCGCGCGGCGAAGTGCTCGCCCTTCTCGGCGAAAACGGCGCAGGCAAGAGCACGCTCATGAACATCCTTGCAGGGCTTTACCGGCCCGATGCAGGCGAAATACACATCCGCGGCGAGCGGGTGCGGATTGAGTCGCCCCGCGATGCCGCGGCGCTCGGCATCGGCATGGTTCACCAGAATTTCATGCTCGTCGATTCGATGACCGTCGCCGAAAACGTCGTGCTCGGGCAGCGCGGGTTGCCCTTTGTGCCCGACCTCCGGGCGGTCAAGCGGAGGATCCTCGAACTTTCGGCGCGCTACAACCTCAGCGTCGATCCTGAGGCCTACATCTGGCAGCTCTCCGTCGGCGAACAACAGCGCGTCGAAATACTCAAGCTCCTCTACCGCGAAGCAGATATCCTCATCCTCGACGAACCGACCGCGGTGCTCACGCCGCAGGAGTCGGAGGAACTGAGTGCGGTCGTCCACCGTATGCGGGGCGAGGGGAAGGCCGCCATCTTCATCACGCACAAGATGGAAGAGGTGATGACCTTCTCCGACCGGGTCATGGTGCTACGACGGGGCAGGGTTGTCGCCGAAAAAACGACCGCCGACACCGACCCTAAGGAGCTTGCGCGCCTCATGGTGGGCCGCGAAGTCCTCTTCCGTGTGGAAAAGGCTCCCTTTACACCCGGAGAACCCGTCCTTGAACTCCGCGGCGTGTCGGCCACCGACGACCGGGGGCTCCCGGCGCTCCGTGGCATCAGCCTCAGTTGCCGAGCGGGGGAGATACTCGGTATTGCGGGCGTCGCAGGCAACGGACAACGGGAGCTCGCCGAAGTCGTCACCGGGCTTCGTGCGGCAAAGGAGGGCTTGGTCTCGATCAACTGCGTCGAAACCACCAACGCAAGTCCACTCTCGATCATCAGACGAGGCGTCGCGCACATCCCCCAGGACCGCAATCAAGTTGGCGCGGTGGGTGACATGAGCGTTGCCGCAAACCTCGCGATGAAGGGCTATCGCTCGCGGCCCCTTTCCTCAGGCGGCATCATCCGACCTTCGCGCTTTCGCGACCTTGCGCGAAGGCTCATCGAGCTCTTTAAGATCGCCACCCCCTCTACGGAGACACGCATCAAGTTCCTGTCGGGCGGCAACATCCAGAAGGCCATACTCGCACGCGAAATAGGCGCCTGCGGTTCACTCCTCGTCGCGGTGTATCCATCGCGAGGGCTCGATATCGGTGCCACCGAGGCGGTCCGCAACGAGCTCGTCGCCGAGCGGGACAAGGGGCGGGCGGTACTCCTCGTCTCCGAGGACATCGACGAACTCCTATCGGTCGCGGACACGATTGCCGTGCTTTTTGAAGGACGGGTGATGGGCGTATTCCCCGCCGCGGAAGCGGACGCAGAACGGATCGGCGCGCTCATGGCCGGCATGGAAGAAGGGGGAAAAAGGACATGAACATCCACTTCGAGAAGCGCAAGTCGCTTTCACGCACGGCTTTAGTCCTTGTGCCACTCGCCTCGCTCGCGGCCTCGCTCGTGCTCACCGGGATCATCCTCATACTCTCGGGTGCCGATCCCTTTGCCACCTACCGCGCGATGTTCCGTGGCGCATTCGGGAGCTTCCGTGCCTTTACCGAAACCCTTGTAAAGGCCATACCGCTCACCCTGACGGGTCTCGGCGTATCGGTCGCCTTCAGGCTCAAATTCTGGAACATCGGCGCCGAGGGCCAGCTCACCGTCGCGGGCGTCGCGGCCGCCGCCATCGCGCTCTTTCTTTCGCCCTTCCTCCCCGCATGGGCGCTCCTTCCTGCCGCGGTGATCGCAGGCGCCCTCGCCGGGGCGGTCTGGGCCGGAATACCGGCGCTCCTCAAGACTGGCCTCAAGGTAGATGAAACCCTCGTCACCCTCATGCTCAACTATGTCGCGATTCTTTTCTCCGAGTACCTGTACTACGGCCCCTGGCGCGACCCCAAAGGGTATGGCTTCCCCGGCACAGCACCCTTCCCCGAGGCGGCATGGCTACCGCGAATCGCCGGCCGCGCCCACGCAGGCCTCTGGGTTGCACTCGCCTTGGCGCTCTTCCTGTGGCTTCTGCTCGCGCGAACCAGGTGGGGCTTCGAGCTTTCGATCATCGGCAACAGCCCGCGCGCGGCACGCTACCAGGGCATCGCCGTCGAGAGAAACATCGTCCTCGCCGTTCTCCTTTCGGGCGCGCTTTCAGGACTGGCGGGCGCCTTCGAGGTAACGGGGATTTCGCACCGCCTCCAACAGGGGCTGTCCATCGGCTACGGCTATACCGCGATCATCGTCGCCTGGATGTCCCAACTCAATCCCCTCGCGATTCCCTTCGTCGCACTTCTCATGGCCGCGCTCCTTGTCGGAGGCGACCAGGTCCAGATGGCGATGGGCCTCCCGGCCGCGATGGGCTTCGTCATGCAGGGGATGATCCTCTTCCCCATGCTCGCAGGCTCGCTCTTCACCGAGTACCGGCTCAAGATCGCGCGGGCTTAAAGGCGCTTCGTAAAGAGTAAGGAGACGGTCAGATGGAACTCGTCACATCGATTCTCGCCATAGCGATCCGCGCAGGCACCTCGCTCGTGTACGCCACCTTGGGCGAGATATACACCGAGCGTGCGGGCATTCTCAACCTCGGCCTCGAGGGCATCATGCTCATGGGCGCGCTCTCGGGCTTCGCCACCGCCTACTATTCGGGCTCGGTCGCCCTCGCCCTCCTCGCGGCCCTCGCCGTGGGGGCAGCGCTCGCGGCTATTCACGCCTTCCTCACCGTGACCATGCGCGCGAACCAGGTCGTCTCTGGCCTCTCGATTACGCTCTTCGGCTCGGGCTTCGCAAGCTTCCTCGGCCAGCGGCTCGGCCCCATTTCGAATAACCATAGGCTCGTGGGCCTCTCGGGCCCACGGATCGCGCCGATCGGCGTGCCGGGGCTCTCGGAACTCCCCGTCATCGGCGCACTCTTTACACAGGACATTCTCACCTACGCGTTATACGCCCTCATACCACTTGCGTGGTTCTACCTCTACAGAACGAGGCACGGGCTCAACCTCCGCGCAGTCGGCGAAGACCCGCAGACCGCGGATGCGATGGGCGTCGATGTGTTCAAGGTAAAGTACCTGGCGACAATCGCAGGCGGCGCCCTCGTCGCCTTAGGCGGCGCCCAGCTCTCGCTGTCCTACACGCCCGGCTGGTCTGAGAATATCACGGGCGGACGCGGCTGGATCGTCATCGCCCTCGTCATCTTCGCGATGTGGAACCCCGCGCGCGCAGTTTGGGGCGCACTGCTCTTCGGCGGCATCAACGCGGTCCAGTTCCGCCTCCAAGCCTCCGGGACGACGATCCCCGCAGGATTCCTCAACATGCTGCCGTATCTTGCCACCATCGCCGTCCTCGTCGCCATGACGTTCTGGGAGTCGCTTTCGAAGCGCATCGGAGCGCCGGCGGGGCTCGGAAACGCCTACATGCGCGAAGAGAAGTGACGTTCCCGCTTCAGCCCTGCGGCTGGTAGGCCTCGATCTGCGCATCCTCGAAGCTACCCATGCCGTAGTAGGCCGCGAGCGCCGCGTCAAAGAGGGGAAAGGCCAAGGCGGCGCCCGTCCCCTCGCCCAGGCGAAGTCCGAGATCGAACATGGGCGAAAGGCCGAGGGCACGGAGGGCGTGCGCCGATCCCGGCTCGGCGGACCGATGCGAGGCGAAAATGAAGGCCGTAGCACGCGGCGCAAGCCGCGCTGCAACGAGGGCCGCCGCCTGGGCGATGAGCCCGTCGACCACGATGGGTAACCTGTAGAGCGCGGCGCCGAGGTAGCAGCCGACGAGGCCCGCAAGATCGAGGCCGCCGACCTTTGCGAGAACGCCGAGGGGATCCTGCGGATCGGGCCTGTTGACCTCGATGGCGCGCTCGATCACCGCGGCCTTCGCACGGAGCCCCTTATCCGAAAGCCCCGAACCGCGTCCGACGACCTCGGACACAGGAAGCCTCAAGAGCGCCGCCAGCACGGCGGCGCTCGTCGTCGTGTTTCCTATACCCATCTCCCCCGTACCGAGAAGCCCGTAGCCTGCGGCCTTGAGCGCCTCGACGGTCCCAATGCCGACGCCGATTGCCTTGAGCGCCTCGATTTCGCTCATCGCGGGCCCTGTGGCGATGTTCGCGGTTCCCCGCCTTACCTTGTGGCGGTGGAGACCTTGAGCGTCAAGCTCCGCATCCACGCCGATGTCAACAATGCGCAGAGCGCTTCCCACCTGCGATGCAAACACGTTGACGCCCGTCATGCCACGGGTGAAATTGACGGTCACCGTCGCGGTCACCTCGCGCGGGCATGAACTCACGCCCTCCGCCGTGACGCCGTTGTCGGCGCACATGACGACGATGCATGGAGGGCCGAGCCGCGGCTCGGGCGTTGCCGCGATGCCCGCAAGCCGCACAACGAGCTCCTCAAGTATGCCGAGGGAGCCGAGCGGCTTCGTAAGGCCGTCCCAGCGGCGCTGCGCGGCGACCGATGCGCCCGCATCCGGCGTGCCGATGCCCGCGACAAGGCGCATGAGGGCGGCGCGATCGGGGAGTTCGAGAGGGAGCGCTGGCTCAAGCGAAAGCCGTGGCATAGCAAAGCGCCGTGCTGACTGCAAAGGGAGCGTTTCCATGCGCGCCATTGTAGCGGAAAAAAAGTTCGTAGCAAACGCTTCTCACGACAAAAAAGGCAGCTCCGCCGCTGCGGAGCTGCCCCTGGGCGTTGCGGAAACGACCGTTTATTTGAGCACGAGTTTGAGGACAAAGAGCACGGCGAGGATGTAGGTCGCGACGGGTACGTCCTTCCACTTTCCGGAAGCAAGCTTGATGATGGCGTAGCCCATGATGCCAAACATGATGCCGTCCGCGATGCTGTAGGTGAGCGGCATCATGATGATGGCGAGGAAGGCAGGAATCGCCTCGGTGTAGTCAGAAAGATCGATCTCCCTGATGGGCTCCATCATAAAGAGGCCGACGAGAATGAGCGCCGGGGCAGTGGCCGCACCGGGGATGAGGAGGAAAATCGGCGAGAAGAAAAGCGCGATAAAGAAGAGACCCGCGGTGGACAGCGCGGAAAGGCCGGTGCGACCGCCCTCGGAGACGCCCGCGGCAGATTCGACGTAGGTCGTGACGGTAGAGGTGCCGACGCAGGCGCCGAAGGTCGTTCCGATTGCGTCCGCAAGAAGAGCCCGGTTCATGCGCGGCATCGTTCCGTCGGACGAGAGCATCCGCGCCTTTGTCGAGACGCCGACGAGTGTCCCGATCGTGTCGAACATGTCGACGAAGAGGAAGCTGAACATCACGACGAAGAAGTCGAGCGAGAAAATCTTGTCGAACTGGAACTTGAAGAGGATGGGCGAAAGAGAAGCGGGCATAGAGACCGGCGAGAAGCCCGACGGGATCGTCGTGATGCCCATGGGAATGCCGATGATCGTCGTCCCGAGAATGCCGATGAGCAGAGCGCCCTTGACCTTGAACGCAAGGAGCGCGCCGGTGAGGACAAGGCCTATGAGGGCGAGGAGCGCGGGTCCTTTCGTGATGTCGCCGAGTCCGACGAGAACGGCCGGATTAGCCACAATGACCTTCGCGTTCTGGAGGCCGATGAAAGCGATGAAGAGGCCTATGCCGACGGACACTGCGCGGCGGATGTTGAGCGGTATCGCCTTGACGATCGCCTCACGCACCTTGAACAGCGATAGAAGGATGAAGATGATGCCTTCGACAAAGACCGCGGTGAGCGCGAGCTCCCAGGGATAGCCCATCGCGAGGACCACGGTGTAGGCGAAGAACGCATTGAGTCCCATGCCCGGCGCGAGCGCAAAGGGCAGGTTCGCATACAGCGCCATGAGGAGCGTCGCCACGAGCGACGAGAGGGCGGTGGCGGTGAAGAGCGCGCCCTTGTTCATGCCGGCGGCGGCAAGCGTCGACGGGTTCACGGCGAGGATGTATGCCATCGTCATGAAGGTCGTAAGCCCCGCGATGAGTTCGGTGCGGACGGTCGTGCCGTTTTCCTTGAGCCTGAAAAACTTTTCCAAAGGACGCCTCCTATGGGTTTGTGGGTTGTGCCTGAAAACCGAAAAGCAGTGTACGACCGTTTCGTAAAGCGCGCAAGCAAATTTGTATACAATTCATAGTGAGTGTATACAGAATTCACTTTTTACTTGCATCCGTGACAAAGCGGGTTTACGATACTCCCATGCTCGATAAGGACCTCATTGACGCCGCCCGCGGCGCCCTCCCCTGCGACCTCAACCTCGCGAACGCGACCCTCGTGGATCTCATCGCCGGCGAGATCCGGCGAGGCGTCACCGTTTCGGTCAGGAAGGGCCGCGTCGTCGGCGTCGACGATGGGCTCCGCGCCGAACGCACGATCGACCTCAAGGGCCTGTATCTCGCCCCGGGTCTTGTTGACGCCCTTGCCCACCCCGAGCCCTCCTCCCCCCCCCCGCCGGAGTCCGCTCTAATCGGCGGGCCGCGCGCCACGACCGCGGTGGTCGCCGACCCGCACGAAATCGCCAACGTCCTTGGCTACGACGGCATGCGTTATATGCTCGCATCGAGCGAAGGGCTACCGCTCGACGTCTACTTCATGGTGCCGTCCTGCGTACCCGCGACCGAGTTCGACACGGCGGGCGCCGCCCTCTATGCATCGGACATGTACCCCTTCCTCCGGGAGCCCCGCGTCCTCGGCCTCGGGGAGGTAATGAACTATCCGGGCGTGCTTTCAAAGGACCAAAAGCTCCTCGACAAGCTTGCGCTCTTCCGCCAGGCGGGCAGGCCGATCGACGGTCACGCACCCGGGCTTGCAGGTAAAGACCTATCGGCCTACCTCGCCGCCGGCATCGGCTCCGACCACGAGTGCACGAGCCCCGAGGAAGCGCGAGAGAAGCTCGCGAAAGGCATGTACATCATGATGCGCGAGGGATCGACAGCGAAGGACCTTCGTAGGCTTCTTCCCGCCCTCAGCCCCCGGACCGCAGGCTCCTTCCTCATCTGCTCTGACGACCGGCATCCCGACGACCTCGTGGACGAGGGGCACATGGACCACGCGCTCAGACTTCTTCTCGAGGGTGGCGTCGATCCCATCGACGCATTCCGCGTCGCCTGTTCCAACCCCGCACGCTGGTTCGGCATTCCGGGCATGGGCGCGATAGCGCCCGGCTACCGCGCCGACTTCGTCGCCTTCGAGCGTCTCGAGCGCTTCGAGGCGAAGCTCGTCTTCAAAGACGGCGCACTCGTCGCCGAGGAAGGCCAGATTCTCCGCGAACCCCCACCCTCACGCCCGCCCCTCCGCGATTCGGTCAACATCAAGTGGCTCACCGAAGAGGACTTCCGCATCCCGGCCCCACACGCTGGCGGACGTATTCGCGTCATCGAGGCCCGCCCCGAGTCGATCATCACGGGGGAGCTCCTCCTTGAGCCGAAAGTGGAAGAGGGCCTCTGCGTCGCCGATCCTGCGCGCGACATCGCAAAACTCTTCGTAATCGAGCGGCACACCGGTTCGGGAAACATCGGCAAAGGATTTATCTCCGGTTTTGGCCTCAAACGCGGCGCAATCGGCTGTACGATTAGCCATGATTCGCACAACATGATCGTCGCCGGCGTCGACGACCGCTCGATCTTCAAGGCGGCGCGACACCTCAACAAGCTGAAAGGCGGTCTCGTGTTCGCCGTCGGCGACGACGTGCTCCTCGACCTGCCGCTCCCCGTCGCCGGACTCATGAGCGACCGGGACGCTAAGTTCGTCGTCGAGCGCTTACGGGCCTTCGACGAACTCTTCCACCGCGAAGGCCTCGCCAATCCCTCGCCGCTCATGACGCTTTCATTCATGGCCTTGCCGGTCATCCCCAAGCTCAAGATCACAGACCGCGGGCTCGTCGACGTCGAGCGCTTCACACCGGTGGAACTCTTCGTCGATTAGGCCCTGGACCAGGAAGGCCGCCTACAAACAGGCCTTGAAGCGGAGTTTTTTCCTTGACGGTTTTTTGTATACGGAATACAGTATTCCTATGTCCATCAATCGGCAAAGGCTGAGTTCAGACGTCCACAAGGAGCTCCTTGCGGACATCATCAAGGGCGAATTTGCGCCCGGTCAGCGGCTCAAGGATTCCGAGCTTGCGGAGCGCCTTGGCGTCAGCAGGACGCCCGTCCGCGAAGCGCTTCTCCGCCTGGAGCGCGAAGGCTTCATCACGGCACAGAAGCACCTCGGCTTCTCCGTGAAACACTTGCGCGAATCGGAGATTAGGGAGGTCTACCCCCTCGTGAGCCTGCTCGAGTGCCACGCGCTCAAGAATGCCCCCCTTCCCTCACCGGAAAAGATCGCCGCGCTTCGCGGAATCGGACGATCCATCCGCGAGGAGTCGGACGACCCGCTTGCACGGATCGAGCTCGACTCATCATGGCACAAGGCGCTCGTCGAGGAGACGGGCAACCAGCACCTCCTCCGCGTCCTCGCCGAACTCAAGCGGATTGTCTTCCGCTACGAATACGCGTTCATGCAGGTCGCGGAATTCGTCAATGAGTCGCTCATGGAGCACGAAGGCGTCGTCGCCGCCCTCGAGCAGGGGGATAGGAGAAAAGCCGTCCGCCTTCTCGGCGAGCATTGGGAGCGTTGCACCGAGTCGACCCTGTCGGACTTCCTTGCCCGTGAACGGGCCCGCGGCGCGGCGAAAGAGACCGCGGAGCCGTTCGAGCGCCGGAGCGCGGACTAAGGCCGCACGTAAGAAGGAGCGAGCGCATGACCAAGAGGAGCCTTCGATTCCTCGCGAACGACCGCGTCGTCGAAACCGACAGATGGGAGGGCTCGCCAGCCCTCGACTTCATCCGCAAGGACCTTGCGCTCACCGGCACCAAGGAAGGCTGCCGCGAGGGTGATTGCGGCGCCTGCGCGGTGCTCCTCGGGGAGCGGAAGCGCGAAGGTGGCGCCGCCTATCGCGCCGTTCCGTCCTGCGTGCTTCCGCTCGCCGCGCTCGAGAACAAGCACCTCGTCACCATCGAAGGCCTCGCCGCAGGGGCGGACGGGGGGCTCACGCCGGTGATGCGTGCCTTCCTCGAGGAAAATGCGAGCCAGTGTGGTTTCTGCTCGCCCGGCTTTATCATCGTCCTCACCGCATGGCTCATCGAAGGCTCGCATCTCGACGAAGAAGGCGCGCTCGAAGCCGTATCGGGCAACCTGTGCCGCTGCACAGGCTACGGTTCGATACGCCGCGCCGCGGCGCGGCTCATAAAAGACTTCCGCGACCTCCCCCCGGAGCCCGAGGCTCGGCTCGACGCACTTGCGGCGGCACAGGTCGTCCCCGCATCGCTCCCCGCTTTCGCCCAGGGCGGTCTCCTTGAAAAAACTGCGCCGCGCCCCCTCTTCACGCCCGTCGGATTTGCGGTCGGCGGAGGAAGCGACCTTTACGTCCGCAATCCTGACCCCATTCCACGCTCGGGATTTGCATACCTTCCTGCAGATCCTAGCCTTAAGGCAATTACCAGACGGGGGGCGACGCTTGAAGTCGGCGCGGCGGCGACAGTCCGCGAGTTTTTCGCCTCGGAGGATGTGCGCAGCGCCGTCCCGGGGATCGAGCGCTTCGAGGGCAAATTCGCGAGCATCCTCGTGCGGAACGTCGCGACGCTGGGCGGCAACGCCGTGAACGCCTCGCCCGTCGCCGACATCGTGTCGATGCTCATCGCGCTCGGCGCGATAGTGCGTATTGAACGCCCGGAACAAAGCGGAACCGCCAGAGAAATCCCCCTCGAACGGCTCTATCTCGGCTACAAAAAACTCGACCTTGCGGCGGGAGAGCTCGTCACGGCATTTCTCCTTCAGGCCCACGGGCGACCGCTTTTCAACTTCGAGAAGGCTTCGAAGCGGTCGACGCTTGACATTGCGGCGGTGAATACCGCGATCATGATCGAACTCGATGAAAACCGCATAACGCGAGGAAGAATATCGGCAGGTGGTGTTGCGGCGACCCCGCTCCTTCTTGAAGGCGCCTCTGAGCTCATCACGGGGCGTGAAGTCACCGGAAGCCTCGCAGTCGAGGCGGCGCGCGCCGCAGCTTCCGAAGTGTCGCCCATAAGCGACGTGCGCGGCTCGGCAGCCTATCGCATCGAGGCGCTCAAGCGTCTTGTCCTTGCGCATTTCGCGACCCTCTTCCCCGGTGACGCGGGGATCCAGGACGCCGTCACGAAGGAGGCGCTGCGATGAAGGGTGCACACGATGCCGCGCTCAACCTCCGCGGCATGACCGCGTATATCGACGACCTTCCGGAGCCCGCGAACGCACTCCAGGCTACCGTAAAGCTTTCGGAATCCGCACGAGGGCGCATAACGCGCATAGACGCATTAGCGGCCCTTGCGCTCGACCCTTCTGTGCGCGTAATAACTGCGGCCGATGTGCCGGGCGAGAACCAACTCGGTTTCACCGTAGCCGACGAGCCGCTTCTGCCCGAGCATGAGTGGGAATACTGGGGGCAACCCTTAGTTCTATGCCTAGCACAAACGCGGGCCCTCGCACGGCGGGCAGCCGAGCTCGTCAGAGTCGAGGGGGAGCCGCTTGAGCCGGTCTTCGACCCGCGCGAGGCCGCTGCACGCGGCGAATTCATCCTTCCGCCGCGCACGCAGAGTTCGGGCGACGTTGAAAAGGCGGTCGCCCGGGCTAGCTATGTAGCAGAGGGGCGCGCCGACTCAGGCGGCCAAGAGCACGTCTATCTCGAGACGCAAGGGGCATTCGCCGAGCTCGTCGACGGCACGCGCGTGCGCATAGTGTCGAGCACGCAGGGGGCAACCGTCGTACAACGCGCGGCGGCCCGCGTTCTCGGCCTTCCCATGAACGCTGTTGAGGTCGAGGCGAGGCGACTCGGAGGTGCCTTCGGCGGTAAGGAAGATCAGGCGACGAGCTGGGCTTGCCTTGCGGCTCTCGGCGCCTTCGTTACGGGGCGGCCGGTCAAGCTCTACCTCGACCGTAAAACCGACATGCGCGCGACGGGGAAGCGGCATCCGTACTCGAGCGATTTCAGGATCAGTGCTGACAAAGACGGGCGCATCCTCTCATTCGAGGCCGATTACTACCAGAACTCAGGCTCTTCCTGCGATCTCTCCCCGGGCATACTCTCCCGGACGCTTTTCCACGCCTGCGGCGCATATCGCGTACCCAACGTCCGCATCACGGGATACATGTGCAAGACGAATCTCCCCTCCTTCACTGCGTTCCGCGGCTTCGGCGCGCCGCAGGCCTTCTTTGTCATCGAGGCGGCAATCGACGCCCTCGCGGCGAAGATGGGCCTTCAAGCTGAGGAAATAAAAGCCCGTAATCTGGTCGAAGAGGGAGACGTCACGCACTATGGGATGCCGCTTGTGGGCGTGCGCGCGCGCGAAGCCTGGGACAGGCTCACCGCTCAAGCCGACTGGCGGCGTCTCCGCGCCGACATTGACGCCTTCAACGCAGCACACCCGCTTGAAAAGCTCGGAGCAGCGCTCATACCGAACTGCTTCGGGATATCCTTCACGAAACTCCCCATGAACCAGGGCGGCGCGCTCGTCCACGTCTATCAGGACGGGTCGGTGCTCGTCTCAACAGGCGCCGTAGAAATGGGCCAACAGGTAGCGCGAAAAATCGCAAGGGTCGCCTCTTCGGCGCTCGGAGTCCCGCTCGACACCGTACGCGTCGAACGCACAAGCACGCTCACCGTCGCGAACACAGTTCCGACCGCGGCAAGTACGGGAAGCGACATAAACGGCGCTGCCGCCCTTGCAGCCTGCGAAGAAATTAGAGGTCGCATAATCGCAAAGGCTACCGAACTTACTGGCCTGGCCGCGGCCGAACTCTCCTTCCGCGAAGGAAGGCTTCTTTGCGCAGGAAGCGACACGGGGCTTTCGTTCCGCGATCTTGTCGCAAAGTGCCACGAGGCGAGGATCGACCTTTCGGCCCACGGATTCTATGCGACGCCCGGGCTCTTTTACGACGCACAGGCCGAACGGGGGAGTCCCTTCGCCTACCACGTCTACGGCGCCGCGCTCGTCGTCGCGAGACTCGACGTGCTACGTGGAAGTTATGCGATCGAAAAAGCGGTTGCGGTGCACGACATAGCAAGGTCGCTCGACCCTGTGGTCGACCGCGGGCAGGTCGAGGGCGCTTTTGCGCAGGGGCTCGGATGGGCGACGCTCGAAGAACTCGTTTTCTCAAACGAAGGGAGGCTTTTGTCCGACACTCTGTCCACGTACAAGCTCCCCGACGCGCACTTCTTGTCGGCTGGGCTTGACCTCGACTTTTTGCCTGAGTCCGAAAACCCGCGTGCGGTGCTTGGGTCCAAGGCCGTCGGCGAGCCGCCCCTCAACTACGGGATTGCGGGCTACTTTGCGGTGCTCGACGCGATACGCGCAGCCAGGCCAGACGCACGCATCCCCTACGATCTTCCGATGACGCCCGAAAAGGCGCTTTCAGCGCTCTCAGGCGGGCTTGTCGGCACCCGCAAAAGGGGGAATGCATGATCATACGGCATGGCCTTGTCGCGCTTCCGGGCGAACGTGACTTTATCCGGGCAGACATCCGCATCCACGGGGAGCGGATTGCGGACGTTGCCTCCGCGACATCGGGCGGCCTTGAGCCGCTCGAAGATGAGGAGCTCGTCGACGCATCGGGCTTGCTCGTCCTTCCCGGCGCCATAGACCCGCATGTGCACTTCGATGAACCGGGCTTCACACAACGCGAGGACTTCCTCCACGGTAGCTCCGAGGCGGCGAAAGGCGGCGTCACAACGGTGATCGACATGCCCTGCACCTCGCTCCCGCCCGTCACGCGGCGCGAGGCGCTCGAAAATAAGCTCGCCGTGATCTCAAATCAGGCTGTCGTCGATTATGCGCTCTTCGGCGGCGTTTCGGGTCACACGGTAGAGGAGAGCCTTGCGCTCTGGATGGAGGAGCTTGCGCCCTATGTGGTCGGCTTCAAGTGCTATTTCATCTCGGGCATGGAGAGTTTCACGCGCGTGACGCACGACGACTTCGCCCGCATCGTCGCGGCGGGAGAGCGGCTTGGGCGGCCGATACTCCTTCATGCCGAGGATTTCGACTATGTGACCGCGGCAACCCGTCGGGTCAAGGCCCGCCGCGGCGAGGCGGCGCCCGAATGGGCCGACTACGCCGATTCGCGCCCCGAGGAGGCGGAGTTTGCCGCATGCGCCGCGGCCATGGCCCTTGCGCGTGGTCGCGAAAAGACGCTCCACGTGGTCCACGTAGGAACCGCTCAGGCGGCAGAACTCGTCGCTGCAGGCGGCGCCACCTGCGAAACCTGTGCGCATTACCTTGCATTCTCGCGCGATGACTTTTCCCGCCTCGGCGCCGCGCTCAAGACGGCGCCGGTCGTCAAGGCCCCGGGGGAGGTTGAACGCCTCTGGGCGCTCCTTGCCTCGGGGGGCATCTCCTTCGTCGCAAGCGATCACGCTCCCGCCCCGCGGGCGGAAAAGGAGACCGGCGATCCCTGGACCGCCTACGGCGGTATACCGGGAACGGGGACGATGCTTCCCTACCTCCTCTCCGAGGGGCTACTCGCGCGCAGGATCGGACTACCCCGTTTCATCGAGGCGGTGTGCGGGCTAGCGGCGCGGCGCTATGGCCTTTCCGCCCGCAAGGGCGCCATCGAACCGGGAAAAGACGCCGACCTTGTCCTCGTCGACCCTACGGCGACAACGAGGATCGAGGGTGAGCTGCTTCTTTCAAAAGGCAAGATCACGCCCTTCGAGGGCATGAGATTGACGGGCCGAATCCTCGTCACCTACGTGCGCGGCGCCCCTGTTTACCGAGCGCAGCGAGGCGCGGACGAGGCCGCGGTCGGCGAGATTGTCGCCGCCCCCGGCTCCGGGAAATTCATCACGTGGGGGTACCGGTGAGCAAAGTCATGGAACCAACGCCGCTCTCCGCGCTTCTATCGCGCATCGCGGGCGAGTACCGCGCAAAGGGCTCGATCTACGAGATTCCGGAGCGCGCCTTTAGGAGCGTCTTCGAGCTCGAGGCGAAAAGCCCGGGCCTCGCCGTCATGGGAGGGAGGGCCAGCATTCCACTGGGCCCCGCGGCGGGGCCGCATAGCCAGATAGCCCCCAACCTCGTTGCCGCCTATCTCTCGGGGTCCCGCGTGTTCGAGCTCAAAACTGTGCAGGAAAACGATGCGCTCGATATCGAAAAGCCCTGTATATTCGCCCTTGACGAGGGACACAACGTCGAGTGGTCCACCGAATTGTCGCTCGACGCCGCGCGCGAGGAGTACCTTCGCGGATGGATCGCGGTAAATCTGCTCGCGTCGATCTGGTCGCCCTGTCCGCGCGACTTCTTCTTCAATATGTCGGTCGGCTACACACTGGCGGGGATCATGAGCCGGAAAGTCGACGCCTACATCGAGGGGATGCGGAACCCCGCAAGGACGACTTTCTGGCAGAGCGCGATGCGCGAACTCGAAGCCTTTGTCGAAAGCGGCGAGTTCAAAGCCGCGTTCGGCGAAGACGCCCGCGGCAGGATCCGCGCGCTCATCGCTGACTTCCCCGCTTCTCCCGTTCATTCCGTCACGCTTTCCACCATGCACGGCTGCCCTCCGGACGAAATCGGACGTATCGGCCGCTACCTCATCGAGGAGAAGGGCTTCGACACCTATGTGAAGCTCAATCCCACACTGCTCGGCTATGACGAGGCCCGGAGAATACTCGATGAGACGGGGTGGCAAAGGATCGGACTTAAGCGCGAAACCTTCGAACACGACCTTCAGTGGGACGATGCGCTTTCGCTCATCCGCTCGCTTGGCAGCGTCGCCGAGGCAAACGGGCGACAGTTCGGCGTCAAGCTCTCGAACACGCTTGCGAACGAGAATGACCTTTCCTTCCTTCCGGGTGCCGAACGCTACATGTCGGGCCGTGCACTCTTCCCGATCACGGTGCGCCTCGCCGCGCGGCTCGCCGAGGCACTTCCCGATTTCCCGCGGCGCTTTTCCTACTGCGGCGGCGTTTCCGCACTCAACGCGCAAAACCTCGTCGCCGCGGGGCTCGGCCCGCTCACCGTCGCAACCGACATCTTAAAGCCGGGCGGCTATCTCCGCCTCATCCCAATGGCCCGTGCCGTTGTCGAGACGCTCGGCGAATCCGGCGGCGCGGGCGAAGGCGCCCCCGATGCGCAGGCGATCGCGCGCCTCTTTGAGGCAGCGCTTAAGCTTCCTGAGTACCGCGGCGATTGGAAGGTGGGCATGGCGGCGATTAGGCGGCAGCTTCCGCTTTTCGACTGCTTCGCCGCACCCTGCGTCGAGGCCTGCCCAGTGAACCAAAAGGTTCCCGAATACATACGAAAGGCGGCGCGCGGCGACTCAATTGGCGCGCTTTCAACGATTCTCGAGGACAACCCCCTCCCCTGCGTCACCGGAACCTTATGCGATCACGTCTGCCAGTCAGCTTGCGCCAGAAACGACTACGAAGGGCCGGTGGCGATCCGCGCGGTGAAGCTCGCCTGCACGGAAGGTGCGCGTGATGCTGCGCCGAACCTCGCTCACGGAGCGTCGCAAGGAGCGGCGCAGCGCGAAAGGCCGCGCACGGCGGTCGTGGGCGCAGGACCCGCGGGCCTTTCCTGCGCCTACCACCTCGCGCGCGCGGGATTCCCCGTCGTCGTGTTCGACGCAAGTAGCGAGCCTGGCGGCGTTCCAGCGAACGTCATACCCCGCTTCCGCATACCGCGCGAGGGAATCGCGCGCGACATCGAGCGGATACGGAGCCTCGGCGCCGAGTTCCGCTTCGGAACGCGCATCGAGAGTTTCGCCACGCTCGCTCGTGAAGGTTTCGACCGTGTGTTTCTTGCGACGGGGGCTCCTGTTGCGCGCGAACTTCCGCTTACGGGGACGGGCGTTCGTGTCGTAGACGCGCTTACTTTTCTCGAAGGGACAGCGGCAGGCCCTGGGGCCTTCGCCGGGTATAGGCGCATCGTCGTCGCAGGCGGAGGCAACACCGCGATGGACGCCGCACGGGCTGCGGCGCGGCTTACGAATGTGGAATCGGTGACCATAGCATACAGGCGAACGCGCGCCGAGATGCCCGCCGACCGCGAGGAGCTTGAAAACGCCCTGCGCGAGGCGGCAGCCCTTGCCGGCTCAGGCGCCGCGGCGTCTGGGATGCTCCTCGAACTCAGCCTCCCCGAGCGGATCGAAGAAGGGAAGCTCATCATGAGGAGAATGCGGCTCGGCGCCAAGGACGCTTCGGGTCGGCGCGCGCCAGAGCCTTCTGCCGAGACATTCGCCATTCCCTGCGACCTTCTCGTCGCCGCTGTGGGCGAAGCGCCCGACGCGGCGCTCCTTTCGGCCTTTGGTGTCGAGCTCAGCGCAAGCGGCCGGCCACGCTACGATGAGCGGACCCAGGCGACTTCCGCGCCCGGCGTCTATGTCGGCGGCGACGCCGCCCGCGGCCCTTCGTCGATCATCGCGGCGGAAGCCGACGGACGCCGCGCCGCGCATGCGATCATGCGCGAGGCGGGCGTCGAGCCCGCCGCCGCGTCCTACGCCCCCCCAGAGCCGCGCCCCGAAAGGCTCGCCGCGCGGGGCGAGCTACGCCCTTCCCTGTCCTTTGGTGAGGAGGGATTTGTGGCGCGCGAGGCGGAACGCTGCCTTGAGTGCGACTCCGCCTGCCTCCGCTGTGTCGAGGTCTGCCCGAATCGCGCGAACACGGCCATACCGCGCCCCGCGGGCGCAGGCTACCAGGCATTCCAGATACTGCACATCGACAGCCTCTGCAACGAGTGCGGCAACTGCGGCCTCTTCTGCCCCTACGAAGGGGAGCCCTACCACGGAAAGGCAACGCTCTTTTCAAGCATGGAGACGCTTTGCGCCTCGCGCAACGCGGGATTCGCAGTCCTCGCAGGTGGCATAGTCGCGCTCCGCGCCGTTTGGGACGGCCCTGTCGCCGAGTTCGCCCCCGACGCCTCAGGATCGAGCGGGGAGAACGCCATGCTCGCCCTCGCTCGTGCCGTGGAGCGCGACCACGCATATCTCCTCGGAGGTTCGCGATGACCATATTTGAAGACGTTTGCGTTGTGTCGTTTAACCCGCCCTCGGTCTCCGAGTCCTGCGATGTTGCCTGCGCAGGCAAAGGCGAGCCCGGGGAGGGCACCATCGTTGAAGTCGGTAAAAGGCTTGCGGCCAAGTATCCGGGCGCCCGCCGTGTCGCAGGCGCATATCTTTCGCCGGGCCTTGTGTGCGGACACACGCATCTTTACTCCGCGCTTGCCCGCGGCCTCCTCGTCGCCATAGAGCCGTCGAAAGACTTCGCACAGCAACTCAAAAACCTCTGGTGGCGGCTCGACCGGGCTATCGACCTTCCGATCCTCGAGTGGAGCGCCATGGCAGGACTTGCCGACGCCGCGATGTGCGGTGTGACATCGATCGTCGACCACCACGCAAGCCCCGAGGCGATCGACGGTAGCCTTTCCGTCCTGAAGAGCGCCTACGAACAAATCGGCGTCCGCGGACTCGTCTGCTACGAGACCACCGACCGCAACGGGCCAGAAGGCGCTCAGGCGGGCATCGCGGAGAACCTGCGCTTCGCCCGCGAGGTCGACAACGAGCGCGCGTCCGGCCGCGAGCCTCTCGTGGACGGCATGATTGGTGCCCATGCGGGTTTCACAATCGGCGATGCCACGCTTGCGGCCCTCGCCGATGCGGTCGGCTCGACGGGGCGGGGCATCCACATCCACCTCGCGGAGGACAAATACGACGCCGTCGATTCGCGGCACCGCTTTGGCTCAGACCTCGCGGCGCGCCTTGACGCCGCAGGCTGCCTTACGCCGCGATCGGTCATCGGTCACGGCGTGTGGCTCAGCCCCAGCGAAATCGAGCTCATGAACGAGCGCGGCGTATATCTTGCGCATAACGCGCGATCGAACATGAACAACTCAGTCGGCTACAACAGCCTGCTTCACCGGCACGCAAAGGTCGTGCTCGGAACCGACGGCATGTGCGCCGATATGCTCGAGGAATTCAAGTTCGCCGTGTTTCGGCACCGCGAGAGCCAAGGTCCCTGGTGGCCGGGTGAGTTCCTCGCCTGCCTCGACCGGGGGAACCGACTCATGGAGGACTACCTCGGCGGGACCTTCGGTAGGGTGGAGCGGGGGGCACGCGCCGATCTCGTCCTGTGGGACTACGAGCCGCCCACGCCCTTTGTCGGCGAAAACGTCGCAGGCCACCTCGCCTTCGGCCTTTCGGCGCGCTCGGTGCGATCGGTCATGGTCAATGGAAATTTCATCGTCGAGGAGCGGAAGCCCGCCTTCGACCTAGCACGCATAGGAGCCCGCGCGCGCGAAGAGACGCGACGCCTGTGGAAACGCATGGAAGAGAGGTAGCAGCATGGAACAGAAGCGGATTCTCGAAAAGGCCAAGGCCTATCGCGATTACACGGCGGAAAACCTTTCCAAAATCATCCAGGTCCCGGGCTTCAGCCGCACCGAAAAGGAGCGTGTCCTCCTCCTCAAGCGGCTCTGCGAGGAGGCCGGCATGGAGGATATCCGCATCGACGGCTTAGGCTCGCTACTCGGCCGCATCGGTGCGAAGGGCGGCAAAAAGCTCGTCTTCGACGCCCACATTGACACGGTTGGGGTTGGCGACCCCGCCCAGTGGAAGCTCCCTCCCCACTCCGGTCTTGTGAAGGACGGCCTCGTCCACGGCCGCGGTGCCTCCGACCAGCTCGGCGGCGCGGCATCGATGATCACCGCGGCCCGCATCCTCAAGGATCTTGCGTATAAAGGCGGCTACGAAGTCTGGTTCTCCTTCACGGCGATCGAGGAGGATTGCGACGGCCTGTGCTGGAAGTATCTCATCGAAGAGGAGAAGTTTGTCCCCGACTTTGTGGTCTCCACCGAGCCGACGAGCTGCCGACTGTACCGCGGCCACCGTGGCCGCATGGAGATACAGATTGAGATCAGGGGCGTATCCTGCCACGGCTCCGCGCCCGAACGCGGCGAAAGCGCGGCCTACAAGGCGGCGCGCGCCGCGCTCGCCATCGAAAAGCTCAACACGGAGCTCAAGCCAGACGACGATAACTTCCTCGGCAAGGGCACGATTACCGTGTCACAGATTAAGGTCCACGGCCCCTCGCAGTGCGCGGTCCCCGACCAGGCCATGCTCTATTGCGATCGTCGCCTCACCTGGGGAGAGGACGACAAACTCGCGATTGCCCAGGTCGAGAGGGCGCTCGAAGCCGCCGGAGTCGACAAGTTCAAGGTCTTTATGCCCGAATACGCAGAACCCGCCTACACGGGCTTAGTCTACAAACAGGAGCTCTACTTCCCCACCTGGAAGATACCCGCTGACCACTTCTTCGTCCGATCGGGCGTCGACGCCTACAAGGGTCTTTTTGCCGCCGAGCCCGTCGTGGACAAATGGACCTTCTCGACGAACGGCGTCGCAATCTGCGGTAGGCACAAGATACCCGTTATAGGATTCGGGCCCGGCGATGAAAGCCAGGCGCACGCGCCGAACGAGATCACCCGCGTCGACGACCTCGAGAAGTGCGCCGCCTTCTACGCCGCCCTCCCCTACGCCATGGAGGCGCGTTCATGAGATGGATCTATCGGTGCCCCGAATGCGGCGCCGAATACGCGATCGAGCCAGGCCGCTACCTCTGCGACCGATGTTCGTCGCACAACGCGCCGGGCATGCCGCTCGGCGGCGTTCTCGAATGCGCCTGGGTTGAGGGCGAGCCTGAGCCGGGCACGGTTCCGCTGCCCATCGACCGCAGGTGGCTAGCGCCCATCCCCGTCGGAGATACGCCGCTTTGGGCGCCTACGCGGCTTCGCGCAGAGCTCGGCTTCCGGAATCTCTGGCTGAAGGACGACACCTGCGAACCTTCAGGCTCGTATAAGGACAGGGCGAGCCACCTCGTCGCCGGCTTTGCGCGCGAACACGGCATCGGCGAGATCGCGCTCGCCTCGACGGGCAATGCTGCCTCGAGCATGGCCTGTATCGGGGCGGCCGCGGGCATCAAGATCACCGTGTTCGTGCCAAAGACCGCTCCCATCGCAAAGCGCATCCAGGTGCTCCAATACGGCGCGGAACTTCGCGAAGTCGATGGCACCTACGACCGCGCCTTTGACGAATCGCTCGACTATAGCGCGAAGACCGGCGTCCTTTCGCGGAACACGGCCTACAACCCGCTCACCATCGAAGGAAAGAAGACGGCGGCCTTCGAAGTGGTCCGCGATCTGCGCCGCGCGACAGGAAGCGCCGGGGCTGCGCCTGACCACATCTTTGTCCCGACGGGCGACGGCGTCATCATCGCAGGCGTCATCCGCGGCTTCGAAGACTTAGTCAGAATGGGCGAACTTGCCCGCATGCCGACCGTTTGGGCAGCGCAGGCCGATGGTTCGAGCGCCATCGCGCGCGCGCTCGAAACAGGCTCTTGGGAGTTCCGCCCCTCATGCACGGTCGCCGACTCGATCGCCGTCGAGGCCCCAAGGAACGGCTATTACGCACTCGCCAAGCTCAGGCGCCACGGCGGCAGGGCGGTCGTCGTCACGGACGACGAGATACTCAGCGCGCAGCGCCTCGGCT
This sequence comes from Spirochaetota bacterium, assembly GCA_029265615.1. Classification (GTDB taxonomy): domain Bacteria; phylum Spirochaetota; class Spirochaetia; order Treponematales; family Rectinemataceae; genus JAEUJG01. The sequence goes on along the minus strand of JAJUIB010000002.1, from coordinate 74,449 downwards.
CCTCGCGCGCGGGGCTCTTCGCCGAGCCTTCGTCCGCCTGCGCGCTCGCAGGCTTCGTCAAGGCGCGGAGCATGATCGGCGCGGACGAGACGGTCGTCGTGATGCTCACCGGTTCGGGCCTTAAGGACGTGCGGAGCGCCGCCCAGGCCGTGGGGGCGCCATACTGAGAACCGAGAACTTGCGTGTGGGCACAACGCGTCGCGTCCGCCCGTAGGAAGAATGAAAGTAGCGCGATATGCGCACGAGGAGACTGTCGTGATCGACCTTTCCATAAACGAAGCCCAGAGGAAGAAGAACATCGAACGCTGCCGGGATAAGGGCATTATCCTCCCGACCTTCGCCCAGATGCGGGATCCTGCAAAGATTCCCGCTTCCATCAAGGACGAACTCAAGGGCATAGGTCTGTGGGACGTCCATAGCCGCAACCTGTTCCGCGTCAACTGGCACAACGAGGCGAAGGAGCGCGGAGGCGGCTTCGGTGGCGTCAACTTCATCGAACTTCCGCGCTCGATCACGGGCACTAAGGCGCGCATCGTCGGCCTTGCGGGCAAGTGGTTCCCGACCGGGGCGCACAAGGTTGGCGCGGCGATTTCCTGCCTCCTCCCGGAGCTCGTGACGGGCAGGTTTGACCCCACGACAAAAAAGGCCGTGTGGCCCTCGACGGGCAATTACTGCCGCGGCGGCGCCTACATCTCCCGGCTTCTTTCCTGCCCCTCGATCGCGATACTTCCCGCGGGCATGTCGAAAGAACGCTTTGAGTGGCTTAAGACGATGGCCGAAGAGGTGATTGCCACGCCCGGCTGCGAGTCGAACGTGAAGGAGATATTCGACAAGTGCGTCGAGCTCGAGCGCACCCGACCCGACGCCGTCATCTTCAACCAGTTCGACCAGCTTCCCAACCATCTGTGGCATTATGCCGTTACCGGGCCGGCGATGGAGGAGGTCTTCGGCGTCATAAGAGGCCCACGGTCGCAGGTCGCGGGCGCCGTCCTTTCCTCGGGGTCGGCGGGCACGCTTGGATCGGGCTCGTATCTCCGCGAGAAGTTCCCAGGCGCTCGTATCGCCGTCGCGGAGGCCCTTCAGTGCCCGACCATTCTCGAGAATGGCTATGGTGACCACCGCATCGAGGGGATCGGCGACAAGCACATCCCCTGGATTCACAACCTCCGCGAGACTGACGCCGCGATCGGCGTCGATGACGAGCTTCCGATGCGCCTCATCCGTCTCTTCAACGAGGAGGCCGGCAAGAAGGTGCTCGCCGAAAACGGCGTCGCCAAGGACGTCCTCGAGCGCCTCGAGTGGATAGGTATCTCTGGCGTGGGCAACATGATCGGCGCGATCAAGTTCGCAAAGTACTACGAGCTCACCGAGGATGACATCGTGTTCACGATGTTCACCGACTCCATGGCGATGTACGGAAGTCGCCTTCGCGAGCTTGCGGCGGAACGGGGCGCGTATGACCAGCGCCAGGCCGACCGCGACTATGAGCGGCTGCAAGGGATTTCCGTGGATCACGTGCTCGAGCTTTCGCAGGTAGACAAGCGGCGGGTTCACAACCTCAAGTACTTCACCTGGATAGAGCAACTCGGCAAGGACCTCGCGGAGCTCCGTGCACAGTGGGACGACTATCGCGCCTACTGGGGTGGGCTCCGTTCGCAAGTTGGCGACCTCGACGCGATGATCGAGGACTTCAACAAGGAGGTCATGCGGTGATCCTGCTCAAGGGCTGCCTCCGGGTGGTCCGCACCCGGGGCGGCGATCTTTCAGGCGTCGACGTGCTCATCGAAGGAAACAGAATAACGCGCATCGCGGCGTCAATCGAAGCGCCCTCAGGCGCCGAGGTCATCGATGCCTCGCGCCTTGTCGTCGTGCCGGGGCTCGTCAACACGCACCACCACTTCTATCAGACCCTCACGCGGAACATCCCTGCGGTGCAGGACGCCAAGCTCTTCGACTGGCTCGTCTACCTCTACGAGGTGTGGAAAGGGCTCGATGAGGAGGCCGTGTACTGGTCGAGCATGCTCGCCTTGGCCGAGCTTGCGAAAACCGGCTGCACGCTCACGACCGACCACCACTATCTCTATCCACGAGGGTTCGGAGCGGATATACCATCGCTCCAATTCGAAGCTGCGGCAAAGATCGGCCTCCGCTTCGCCCCGACCCGCGGCTCGATGTCGCGCTCGAAAAAGGACGGCGGGCTGCCCCCCGATTCGGTCGTCCAAGACGAGGATGAGATCCTTGCCCATTGCGAGGCGACGATCGGGAAATTCCACGACCCCGCGGAGGATGCGATGCGCAAGGTGGCGCTTGCCCCCTGCTCGCCCTTCTCGGTGTCCGAAAAGTCCATGCGCGAGGCAGCCGAGCTCGCCCGGCGTTACGGCGTCAGACTTCACACTCACCTTGCCGAAACCAAGGACGAGGACGACTTCTGCGTGAAGACCCTCGGACGCCGCCCGCTCAAGGTCATGGAGGATTGCGGCTTTGTCGGTCCCGACGTCTGGTACGCCCACGGCATATTCTTCACCGACGAAGAGCTCGACCTCCTGGCCCGCACGGGGACCGGCGTCGCGCACTGCCCCTCGTCGAACATGCGTCTCGGCTCAGGAATCGCGCGAGTCCGTGAAATGATCGACCGCGGCGTGCCCGTGGGCCTCGCCGTCGACGGATCGGCATCGAACGACAGCTCCGACATGCTCGGCGAGGCGCGACAGGCACTCCTCCTCCAACGCGTGCGCTACGGCTCGTCAGGCATCACAGCTCAGGAGGTCTGGAGCATCGCGACCGAGGGTGGAGCGCGCATACTCGGCTACGAGCGGGCGGGCCGCGTCGAGGAAGGCTGGCTCGCCGACCTTGCGCTCTTCAACGTCATGAAGATGGAGTATGCGGGGGCGCTTTCCGACCCCGCGGCGGCGCTCATCTTCTCGGGCTACGACCACGGCGCTGAGCACGTCATCGTGAACGGCCGCTTCGTGGTCAGGGATCGGCGCCTCGTCGGCGCCGACGAGGAGGAGATACGACGCAACGCCGACAAGGCGGCGCGCCGCCTCCTCGAAAAAGCGGGGATCGCCTAACGTGAAATTCAAGGAATACCTACGGCCGGCATCCATCGACGAGGCTCTTGCCGGAAAGTCCCTTCACGCCGATTCGGCCTTCCTTGCAGGTGGCACCTACATCCTCTCCGACCCCGGCCTGTCCGCACGGCGGGCGAGGGCCACCGCCGAGGGCGGCCGCGAAGTCGTCGCCATCGACATTTCGCGGATCGTTCCGCGGACGGTAGAACGGCGCGGGCGCGAACTGTTCGTGGGCGCCGGAGCGACCTTCCAGGACCTGCTCGACGCTCAAGCGGTCATCACGTCCGTCGTAGACGCGGCGAAGTCGATGGCGAACCGCAACATACGGAACCGGGCGACGGTCGGAGGCAACATCGCTGCGCGCAAAAGCTGCGCAAGCCTCATTCCCATCCTCCTCGTCCTCGGCTCGCGCGTCGAAATAGCCGCAAGACCTGGCGAAGGGCTTGTATCGGAGCCGCTGTCCGTATGGCTCGACCGGCCCAAAGGCCTCATTGTCGACGTCATCATCCCCCTTGAAACGGGGCGAAGGTCCGCATTCCGCCGCTGGGGACGGACGGCCTGCGACATATCGATCCTTACCGCCGCCGTATCGTACCGCCTTGAAGGCGGCGCGATGCGCGAACTACGAATTGCAGCCGGCGGCCTCGGGCCGCGCGCCCGCCTTTTCCCCGAAATCGAGCGCCTCTTCGAGGGGAAACCTCTGCCAAGACGCGCAGATGCCGAAGCCGCCATCGCCCCGCTCCTTTCTCCTGTCGACGACCTCCGCGGAAGCGCTGCCTTCAAGCGCCTCCGCGGCGCTGGACTTATAGCCGACGCCCTTGCCGGGGCCGTGGAGGAGCCATGACTGTCACCCTGGAACTAAACGGCAGGCGAATCTCCGCCGATGTTTCGCCGAGCGACACGCTGAAAACAACGCTTAAGCACCTCGGCGTCATAAGCGTGCGCGACGGATGTGACGGCGAGGGGTCCTGCGGCCTCTGCGCCGTGATCCTCGACGGAAAACTCGTCAACTCCTGCCTTGTCCCCGCCCCCCAGGCGGACGGCGCGCGCGTCATCACGCTCGAGCACTTCTCGAAGGACCGAAAACTCGGCATCGTACAACGCGCCCTTGTGGACGCCTCCTGCGTCCAGTGCGGCTACTGCACGCCCGCCGTCGTACTCGCGATACACGACCTTCTTGAGCGAACGAAGGATCCGAGCGCCGACGAGGTGCGCGACGCCCTTTCAGGGACGATGTGCCGCTGCACCGGCTACGAACAGTTTTTCGCGGCCGTGCGCATCGCAGCAAAGCGCATCGCGGACCCCGACTACACGGAACGCCTTGCGCCGGAATTCCGCCCCGAACTTCGCCATGTGGGCAAAGACCGAGAAAAGATCGACGCCGCGGCCCTTGCGCGCGGCGAAAAGGCCTTCGTCGAGGACCGGGTTGAGCGCGACGCCTGCCACCTCAAGATGCTCGGAAGCCCTTACGCCCACGCATGGATTAAATCGATCGATGTGGAGCTAGCGCGTGCGGCGCCCGGCGTCGTCGCGGTGCTCACCTACGAAAACTGCCCCGATCTCGTCTACACGACGGCGGGACAGGGCTTCCCCGAGCCCTCGCCGCACGACCAGCGTATGTTCTCGAGGAAGCTCCGCCATGTCGGCGACCGCGTCTGCGCGGTGCTCGCAGAGAGCCCCGAGGAGGCCGAGGCGGCCCTCGCACTCGTCAAGGTGGAATACGAGCCCCTTGCGCCGGTGCTTTCCATCGCGGAGGCCAAGGCGGAAGGCGCGCCTGTCATCCACTCGGGCGAAGTCCGTTACGTCGTCGGCGAACCGCCAGAAGGGAGTTCGACGAAGGGCGATGGACGCGATGACCCCATCATCTACCAGTTTCCGCTCCACGCCGATCCCCACAGGAATCTCGCGGCGAGCGCGGCAGCCGGCATCGGCGACGTCGAAAAAGGCTTCGCCGAGGCGGACGTCGTCATCGAACGGACCTACCGCGGCAACCGCGTGCAGTCGACGCCGCTCGAGCCCCACGTCGTCTATGCGCGCATCGATGGCGGCCGCCTCATCCTCCACGCCTCGACCCAGGTGCCCTGGCATGTGAGGCGCGTCGTCTCCCGCGTCCTTGGCATCGCGGAAAACAAGGTGCGCGTCGTAAAGGAGCGCGTCGGCGGCGGCTTTGGCGCTAAACAGGACATCGTCGTCGAAGACGTCGCCGGCTATCTCGCCTGGACCACGGGCAGGCCCGTCTATTTCCGCTACAGCCGTGAAGAGGAGTTCATCGCAAGCCGTACGCGTCATGCGATGGAGATAACGGTCAAGCTCGGCGCCAAGCGCGACGGCAGGCTCACCGCCATCCTTATGCGCCTCGATGCGGACACCGGCCCCTACGGACAGCACTGCCTCACGGTGCCTATGAACGCGATATCGAAGAGCCTGCCCCTCCTCCTCTGCGACAATGCGCGCTTCGAGGTGAAATCCTACTACACAAACCTCTCGCCCGCAGGCGCGTACCAGGGATACGGCGCGCCCAAGGGCTCCTTCGCGTTGCAGACGGCCCTCGCGGAACTCGCATCCGAGCTCGGCATCGACCAGCTTGAAATGATAGAGAAGAACCGCGTGCGCTCGGGTGCCCGCATCGAGATACTGCGGAGCCTCGGCGAGGGACGTGAGGGCCAGGCGGTGACGCTCGGCGAGTGCGGTTTGGGCGAGATGATCGCGCGCGGCAAGAAGGCCTTCCGCTGGAACGAACCCAAGCCTGAATCGGGCGATCCCGACTGGAAAATCGGCCGCGGGGCGGTGATTATCCAGCAGGGCTCAGGGCTTCCCGGCCTTGACGCTGCCAACGCCGAGGCGCGGCTCCTTGCAGACGGCACCGTGATTCTCCTCTCAGGAGGCGCGGATCTCGGCACAGGGCTCGACACCGTGACCGCAAAGGCTGTCGCAGAAACCCTCGGCCTCGACATGGAGGACGTCGCCGTACTTTCGGGTGACACCGACGTGACTCCCTTCGACAAAGGTGCCTATGCCTCGTCGGGGACCTTCTTCTCGGGCAATGCTGCACTTCTCGCCGCCCAGGACTTGAGGCGCAAAATCATCGCGATCGCCAGTTCCGTACTTGGCGAGCCAGAGTCCAATCTCAGCATCGTTCATCGCGGCCTCGTCAAGGGAAGGCACGGGGAGATCAGCCTTGCAAAACTCGGCCATATGGCCACGCAGGGCGAAGGGCACGGCGAGCTTTCGGGGCAGGGTTCGTTCAAGACCGATCACGCCGCCTTCCCCTACGGCGCACACTTCGTCGAGGTCGCGGTCAATGAGCGAACAGGCGAGGTCAAGGTGCGGCGGTACCACGCCTACCAGGACTGCGGCACGCCGATCAACCCCGCTCTCGCGAAGGGCCAGATATTCGGCGGATGCCTTAAGGCGATAGGGCATTCGCTCTACGAAGAGCTCGTCTACGACGAGGAGGGGCGCTGCCTCAATCCGCGCTTCCTCGACTACAAGGTCCCCTCTATTTACGAAGTCCCTGAAGACTTTGTGGTCGAACTCGTGCCCGTCGCCGACGAGGTGGGCCCCTTCGGCGGCAAGTCAGTCTCCGAGATATCGGTGAACGGCGCCGCGCCCGCGATCGCAATCGCCATCCACGACGCCGTTGGCGCCTGGTGCCGCGAATGGCCCTTCACGCCGGAGCGGGTGCTCCGCGCGATGGGCCGCCTTTAGGAGACCACGGGGGTGCCGCCTGCTTTGCGCGTCGCGCAAAGCAAGGCGCAGGGCGCTCCGCCCTGCGAGCACCCCTGCCGCAATAATGTGTTCTGTATGCCGAACCCAACGTTTTAGGAGGCTCAACGTGACCAAGAGCGAAATTCAGACGCTTATCGACTCGCTTGCGGGGAAAAAGCTTGACATGTTCCGAAAGGACTTCCTCCTCACCTGGGAGAAGTCCCGCGACGAAATCGACGCGACGTTTATCGTGGCGGACGTCCTTCGTGCGATGCGCGAAGCCAACATAAGTCCCAGACTGTGGGACTCGGGGATCGCGGTCTCCAATTTCCGCGACAACTCGACGAGGACGCGGTTCTCCTTCGCCTCGGCCTGCGATCTCCTCGGCCTGTACATCCAGGACCTCGACGAGGGAAAGAGCCAGATTGCCCACGGGGAGACGGTGCGCGAAACCGCGAACATGATCAGCTTCCTTTCCGAAGCAATCGGCATCCGCGACGACATGTACCTCGGCGAGGGAGACAAGTACCAGCGCGAGGTCGGCAAAGCCCTCGACGAAGGATTTGCGGCCGGTGTCCTGCCCGACCGTCCGACCGTGGTCAACCTCCAGTCAGACATCGACCATCCGACGCAGTCGATGGCCGACTTCCTCCACCTCGCCCATTATTTCGGTGGCCTCGACAAGCTCAAAGGCAAGAAAATCGCGATGACCTGGGCTTACTCGCCCTCCTACGGGAAGCCGCTCTCCGTGCCTCAGGGCATCATCGGCCTTGCAAGCCGCTTTGGGATGGACATCGTCCTCGCCCACCCCGAGGGCTACGACCTTATCCCCGAGGTCGTCGAACTTTCGCAGAAGCAAGCGACGGCGTCAGGCGGTTCGTTTAGGCGCGCCACCTCGATGGACGAGGCATTCAATGACGCGGACATCGTCTATCCGAAAAGCTGGGCCCCCTACAACGTCATGCTTGAACGCGTCCCCCTCCTCCACGCGAACGACCAGGCAGGACTCAAAGAACTCGAAAAGAGCTGCCTTGCCAACAACGCGAAGTTCAAAGACTGGGAGTGCACCGAGGAGAAGATGAAACTCACGAAGGCGGGAAAAGCGTTGTACATGCACTGCCTGCCTGCGGATATCACCGACGTCTCCTGCAAGGCAGGAGAGGTCGCCGCAAGCGTCTTCGACCGCTACCGGGACGACACCTACCGCGAGGCAAGCTACAAGCCCTACATCATCGCCGCGATGATACTCCTTGGAAAGGCGAAGGATCCTGCCGCAACCCTCACCCGTCTACTCGAGCGCGGAAGTGCGCGGAGCGTACTTTAAAACAAGCTAGTCCGCACTTATGCACTGCGCCCCGGAGCTCCCTCCGGGGCGCGCTTTTACGCGCAACGCGGGGCCTCCGGGCAGGTTTCATGAAGTGCAGAAGGGGACGCTTACCTTCAATACACGCGCGGAAGCTCGAAGCCCTTGAGCCGCCTGTATTCAGAAATCGCAAACGAGTCGGTCATACCCGCGACATAGTCGACGACCTTTCTTAGAAGCGCATAACGTGAAACCTCTTCCCCGCGCGAAAGCGCGGGGAAGAGGTCGCGCACCATGCGAGCGCGCGCGGCCGCGGCCCCGGTACTCCGGGGCGGCGCGAAGGCCGCCTCACAAAGGAGCCCAAGAAGACCGCCGACAATCTCGAAGCCCGCAGCCTCGATCTCGAGCACGGGCCGGTAGCGGTAGAGCTTGTCGCGCGTTATGCGCTCTATTTCGCCGAGCGCCGCGGCACCGGGGATCTCGCCCGTGAGTCCCCCTGAGTAGGAGCCTTTGAGGATGGCCTTCATCCTGCGCTCGAAGGCAGCTGCCGCCTGGAAAATGAGGCTGTTGATCGCGCGTGCGCGGTAATGCGACATACGCTCCGCCTCGTCGGCCGCGCGGGGGCGCGGCTGTGCTGCCTGGACGCGCGACTCTTCGTCGGGGTTGCAGGCGATGATCGCATCGAGCGCGTCCTCGACCTCCGAAAGCCGCACAATGCCGAGCCTCACCGCGTCCTCGAGGTCGATTACGAGATAGCAGATGTCGTCGGCGGCCTCGACAAGGTAGGCGAAGGGATAGCGCGCGAAGGCGATGCCAGAACGCGCAAGCCGCGGGGCGCCGAATGCGGCAAGACAGTCTTCGAGTATGCCCCGCTCTCCCTGGAAGGCGCCGTATTTCTTCTGATCCCGCCGCGCGGCATGCGCAGGTTCGACAAAGTCCTCGACAAGGCTCTCCCGCGGATACTTCGTAAAGGCGGCCATCGTGTTGCGCGTGAGGGACAGCCCCCCGGCCGCCGACGATATCAGCCTGAAGCCCTGGGCGTTGCCCTCAAAGCGGGTGAAGTCGGCGCGCTCCGCGGCGGAAAAGCCTTCGAGCAGGTCAGGGCGGGATTCGAAGAATGCGGATATCGCGTCCTCGCCCGAATGCCCGAAGGGAGGGTTTCCGAGGTCGTGCGCAAGACAGGCGGCCTGGACAAGATCTCCGAGCTCGTGCGTGGCTGCGGGCCCCCAGTCGGGGTCGGCCGCAGCGAGCACCCGCGCGCCGACAATGCTTCCGAGAGAGCGTCCGACGGAGGCAGTCTCGATGCTGTGCGTCATGCGGTTGTGGACGAAGTAGCGCTCCGGCATAGGGAGCACCTGGGTCTTGTCATCAAGCCTGCGGAAGGGCGACGAGAAAATGACGCGGTCCTGGTCGCGCTCGAACTCGCTCCGTCCGACCGTCGCACGGCCGTCTGTCGGTCGCGGTTCGAGCAGGCTTGTCCACTCCATCTTCCCCTCCTTACTTACACGTGAAACACCGTCGGAAAGCTCGCATCCTTGAAGGGAAGGCCGAAGGTCGCCTCGAGGAGCTCGGGCACAAGGACTGCATGCGCCGGCCCGAGGGCGACAAGGCTTCCATCCTTGAGAAGCGCTGCCTCGTCAGCGGCAAAAGCGGCGAAGGGCGCATCGTGCGTGGTAAAAAGGAGTGCACGGCCTCGAGCCACAAGGCGCCGCAAGGCGTCGGCAAGGCGCCGCGCGTTCGCAGGATCGAGCATCGTCGACGGCTCGTCAAGGAGTAGGTATTCCGCTCCCTGCGCAAGGCAGCGGGCAAGACGGACGAGCTGGAGCTCGCCCCCCGATAGCTCGGTGACCGGCCGCTCGGCGAGGGCGTCGAGGCCCAGATCCTCAAGTGCGGCCTTAGCGCGCGCATAATCCGCGGCGGCGGGAAGTGCGAGCGCAGGGACATGGGGCGCCCGTCCGAGAAGGACGAAGTCAAGCGCCGGGTAGTTGAATGGAAGACGCTCGACCTGCGGCAGGTAGGCGAGCTTCCGCGCGAGGGCGCGCCGGTCCCAGGAGGCAAGCGGCGTTCCGTCAAGGAGGGCCGAGCCCGAGATCGGCGCAAGGCGCCCCGAGGCGAGCCCGAGGAGCGTCGATTTTCCAGCGCCGTTCGGCCCAAGGAGGGCGATTGCCCTTCCAGGCTCAAGCGCAAGCGAGGCATCGGAAAGCGCGACGCGGCGCGCCCGCTCTCCCGCTCCCTCCCACGCGAAAGAAACCGACACCAGTTCCAGGCTCATCGCGCCACCGCTGTCCGCCGCGATGCGAGGAGAAGGGCGAAGGAGAGGGCGCCGAACAAGGCGGTCGGGACGCCCAGGGGGAGCTCGCCGGGCAGGAGGCTCCGCGCACAGCCGTCGCAGAGGAGGACGAAGCCCGCGCCCATGGCCATGGAGGCGGGTATCGAGGCGCGAGCGTCGGCGCCCACGAGCGTGCGCGCCGCCTGCGGCACAACAAGGCCTACCCAGGATACGATGCCCGACACCGCAGTCATAGCGGCGACGCCTGCCGTCGCAACGATGATCACAAGCCCTCGCTCGAGCTCGGGCCGCGCGCCGAGCGCGCGGGATGCCTCGTCGTCGAGCGACAGAACGGTCGCCCGCCAGCGGAGAAGCCACAGGCCGCCCAGAGAAAGGAGGGCCACGGGAGCAGCGCCCAGTAGCCTTCCCCAGCCCATCGCGACAAGCCCACCCATCGTCCAAAAGGTTATGTCGGGGAGCTGGGAAAGCGGATCCGCGGCGTATTTCACAAAGGCGAGTAGCGCCGAGGCGAATGCCGAGACCACAATTCCCGAAAGGACGAGCCGCAGCACCTGACCGCCAAAGCGAAAGGCCTTGGAAAGCGCAAGACTTGCGCGAAGAGCAAGGAGGGCGAAGAAAAACGCGGAGAGCGCAACGATGTTCGGGTTTGCCGCACCGAGGACGAGGGCAAGCGCAGCTCCGAACGCCGCCCCCTGGGAGACGCCGAGAAAGCCCGGCTCGACGAGCGGGTTGCCGAACACAGACTGGAAAGCGGCCCCCGCCCCGCCAAGCACGGCGCCGAGGAGCGTCGCGCCGAGCGCCCGCGGAAGCCGCACGTTGACAAGAAGCCGCCGCGCCGTCTCGTCGGTAAAAAAACGTAAGGGCGGCGTCAAGCCGGGCCGCGGATAGCGCCCTACAAGGAGGTAGAGCGCGAAGGCGGCACAAAGAGCCGTGACGACGAGCGCTGAGCGCGCCACGCCGCAGGCCTTAGTCGCCAATGGCGCCGACAAGCCGCGGCCTTACCGCCTCGGTGTACCGGGCGCGATCGATGCCATAGGCAAAGGCGAAAAAGCGCTCGGCTTCCGCGGGGATAGAAAGATCGCCGAAACGCTGTGGATATAGTTTTTTCGCCATCCAGGACAGGCCGAGTATCCACCGCGCGTCGGGCTGGTCCCAGGAGAAGAAGTCCTGGGGGAAGGCGAAGACCCTTCCCCCCTTGGCAGCACGGAGCGAGGCGAGAAGCGGGTCAGAAAGAAAGACGGACGCGGCCTTTTCGGAGCTTTCGCGGTAGGAGATGACAAATATCGCGTCGGGGTTCCATGCGGCGATCTGCTCAGGCCCAACCTTTGCCCAGCCCGAACCAGGGTTTGCGTCCTTCCAGACGGGTAGCCCGCCTGCGCGCTCGGTGAGGATACTCTGCATCCATGTCGCAGGCGGCACCTCGTAGCCGCCCGCCGATGCCTGCACGACCAACACCCGCGGCCTTTCGGAAGCGGGAACCGTGGCGACCCGCGACGTTATGCGCTCGAGCGCCGCGCGGTAGTAGGCGACGAGCGCCTCGCCGCGGGCGGATTCGCCGAGCACGTCCCCGAGGAGCTTTAGTTCGCGGAGGTAGTCCTCGGGCGTTTCGAGGTCGAGATACAACTGCTTGAGCCCCGCGGCATCAAGCGAGGGGCCGAGACTCTTTTTGAGCGAACTTTTCAATATGATCAGGTCGGGCGAGAGCGCGGCGTAGACTTCGGCGCCCGCGGCGCGGTCAAGGCTTGGTTTCGCGGCAAACCCGGGATCCACGAGCGTCAGGAACACGCCGAGGCCCTGATCGGTGCCGCCTACCGCGACCACGCGGTCCTTTGCGCTCGGGAAGAGGTAGACGGCGTCTGCGACGAGAGTGACGGCCTTGCCGCCAAGGACGACACGCCCGGGCGCCGGGGCGGCAAAAGCCGCAAAAGCGGCGCACACAAGCAAGAAAAATGAGGCGAATTTCGCTTTCATGGGGAAGTATGATAAAAGCCTTCCCGGCCCCGGTCAACGGTTAACCGCACTTTCGGGGCCCAAAGCGCGAAGCGCGGCCTCGTAATCATCAGGGCTATCGACGTCAAAGAGTGCCGCCTGTCCGCGTTCCACAAGCACAAAGGGGCGGCTGAGGAGAAAGGGTTTCATACGCGAGGCGGGGGATAGGGCGAGGATATCGGGGATCCAGGTAGCGGGCACGAGCACCGGATGCCCCGGCACGAGCCTCCCTCCGCCATCGCGGCCGGCAGCAAAGGCAGAGGCCGCAAAGGCCTCGCAGCCTGACTGCTCCGCCTCGAGCGGCGGCGCAAGCGCCGCCGCAAGCGCCTCGTAGTCGGCGGGCCGCACAAATGGCATATCGGCGTTCGCGCAAAAAAAGGCGGCGCCGCGCACTTCGGGAAGCGCGCGCTGGATGGAACCGAGCATGCCTCTCTCCCAGGCGGGATTGTCGAGTACGAGCACCCGCGACTCGCCGTGAAAGAGCGACGCAAGCTCGGAGGCGCGATAGCCCGCCACGAGGAGGACACGGGAGCAGGCGCTTAAAGCCGCCTCGACCGCGGCTTCCACAAGAAAGCGGCCGGCCCAGGGCAAGAGCGGCTTCCAGCGCCCCATCCGCGAGGAAGCGCCGGCGGCAGGCATCACGCAGTCGAATCGGGTTCCCACATGCGGCATAATACGCCCAGGGTCCTGCGTCGAAAAGCACCCCCATGTATGCGGCCTCTGACTTTACCCCCGCGGGCCCCAATGGGTATAGTAGCCTATGCTCTTTGTCGACCGCTCGGACGGCAGACGCTGCTGGGACGCAAAGCCCCTCAATGCGATCATGCCCTACCTCATGCGACGGCGCAACGAAGCGGCCGTCTATTTTTCCAAAGATGTCGATGTCGAAAATGCCCTCCGCTACGTGCGGCGAAAGAACGCCGAGCTCGGCGACAACCGCTACAGCCTCTTCGGCCTCGTGCTCGCCGCGGCCCAAAGGACGATTGCGGAAAAACCCGAGCTCAACCGCTTCGTCCATCGCCGCGGCATCTATCAGCGCAACCACATCGCCTTTTCCTTCATCGTCAAAAAGCGCCTCTCGGAGGAAGCGCCCGAAACGAACGCAAAACTCTTTCTCGAACCGACGGATACGGTCGACGAAGTGATGCGCAAGTTCAATGCTGCGGTCGCCTTTGTAAAGGGCGAGGGCAACGAGAGCCCCGACGAGCGCGAGGTCAAGCTCGTGCACCGCATACCCGGCGGCAAGGCGCTCTCCACGTTTTTGTTCCGCCTCCTCGACCGCTTCAACATCGCCCCCCCTTCGATGATCCGCGCCGATCCCCTCTTCGCCTCGGCCTACTTCGCGAACCTGGGGAGCATCGGCCTTGACGCCCCCTTCCACCACGCCTACGAATGGGGCACGGCGAGCGTCTTTGTCGTCCTCGGCCGCATCTTCGAAAAGGAGTCGGCCCACGCTGAAGGCGGCGGTAAACCGCGACGCCACGTCACCATCAAAGTCACGATCGACGAGCGGATATCCGACGGCATCTACTTCGCCCACGCCGCCTCGCGCTTCCTGCGGTTCATCCTCAAACCGGAACTCCTCGAAGTCCCGTTCTGCCCCGATGCGGAAGAGTCACAGAGCGGGACATAGGCACTCCGCGCCCGCCTTCCCTATTTTGCGCTTGCGCACCCAAGCAAAACCATCATAATAGGGGATAGGCGAGTCCGCCGGGGCCTCGAAGGCCCGGCGGGGTCTCGAAGACCCGCGGGTCCAGAGGCTCCGAATTCGAGGAGGGTTCCGTGAACTATGTCGTTGCCGAAGTTCCGCGATTCTGGCGCGTCATCAAGCTCAAGCCCTTCAGGCGAACGGAGGGCGTATCCTTCGACCTTGTCCCCCTCGAGTTTCTGCCGCGCATCGACGGCATCGATCGCGTGATCCACCAGCACGGAGCACTATCGCCTGGTTCGGTCGGCGAGGTGGGCCGCCCCTGGTACCTCCACCCCCACCAGGAAGACAATCTCATAGTGCTCCAGGGGCGTCGAACCGTCGACATCTACACGCTCGAACACAGGCGCATGGAAACCTTCGTCGTGGAGCCGGACAGGGTGCTCATGAACGGCAAGCCGCTCTACGAAGGCCCCGCGATGCTTGTCTGGCCCTGCAACGTCTTCCACCGCATAGCCTCGGGCGAGGCTGGTTCCGCTTCGCTCAATTTCGCGGTACGGCACCCGGGATTCGACATCGACACGAATTTCTCGATCTACGACCTCGACACAGAAACGGGCGCCTACCGCGTCATCCGCGAGGGAAGGCTCGACCAGTTTCCCGGTTGAGCGCCTCAAAGCCGCCTGACCTGGAGTTGTCGCGATGAAAAACCTAAGGCCTGCACTGTGCCTCATACCACTCGCCCTCTTTTTCGCCTCCTGTGCGAAGCCGGGCTTAAGGATTGCCCTTCTCACCAAACTCGAGGCAGGTTCGCTCGTCGGCGCAAGCGAAATGCACGCGGCGACGCTCTTCCTGGAGGACCGCGCCGCGGCGGGGAAGAGCGCGACCATCACCATCGAACCCTTCGACGACGGATGGGAACCGACCAAGGCGATCGCCGCCTTCGACCGCGCACGGGGACAGGGTTACCGCTTCTTCGTCACAAGCCACCCATCGAACTGCGCACTTGCCCTCCTTGAGCCGATGCGGAAGGGGGGGGTGTTCGCGATGGCGACAGGCTCCACCACCAATCAGCTCTCGGGCGCCGACGACCTCATCCTGCGGAACGTACCCGACGTCGAGCATGAGCAGCGGGCGATCGCCGAATATATCGCGCGTCTCCCGGGCGACCGCGTGCTCGTCCTCCGGGATCTCGATAATGAGGCGTACACGGAGCCCGCGATCAAGGCCTTCCGCGCCGCGCTTAGCGGGAAAACGATTGTCGAATCGACGCTCAGGATGTCGGCGCTCGACATCGGCGCGGTGCGCGCGACCCTCAGCACCACCGCCTATGACACGCTCTACATCCTCGTCGGTAGCTACGAGGCGAGGGCGGGAAGCTTCGCCCAGATAAGCGCCGCTCTGCGGCCACAGGCGAAGATCGTCTTCACCCCCTGGCTTAAAACGCCCGCCCTCGTGGAAACGGCGGGACCGGCCCTTGCGCGATCAATCCTGCCCGCCCACTATCCCCCCCGCGGCGTGGATCGCCGCATCGACGACTACGTTGTGCGCTTCCGCGCGCGCTTCGGCTACGCGCCGACATTCATCAGCCTCAACGTATACGCCGCCCTCGAGATCATGGCAGCGGCCTGGGATGGCGGCGCGAGGAACCCCGAAGCCATGAAGCGCTGGATCATCGATAAGAAAACCGTGCCGACCAGCTTCGGCGATTTCTCGTTCGACAGCTTCGGCGATGCGGCGGGAAGACTCTATTTCATCGAGGATCCTCGAGGCGAATTCGAGTGAGACGACGAAGCTTTGCCGCCTACGCCCTCGCCGTCGAGGGCGTGGCTTTTTTCGCCTCGCTCGGCGCGCTCGCCGCCGCGCTCATGACGGCATCAGCCGCAATCCGCGCAGATTTCGAACAAGCGCGCAGGGCGGAAGCCCGCAAAGCCGAACTCATCCTTGATTCCTTTGTCGAGCGCGAGCGCCGCATTTTTCTTGGCGTGGCCGCGGCGGCGCACATTCCCGAACCTCGCTTCCTTGCTGAGAGTTTTTCCGACCTCTACCTCGTCGGAAAAACGGGCCGCGTCGAGGACATCCTCCTCGCGGAAGGGGGCTCCGCCGTCTATCCCGGCTTTGAACTTGCGTTCACCCGCGCAGGCGCCCTCCTTGCGGAAAAGCCGAGCGAGGGTTGCGCCCTTTCGAGCATCATCCGCGGCGTTGAAGACGAGCGCCCCTCAATCTACCTCGCGGCGGCGCGGAATGGCGGCTGGATCGTCGCACGCGTGCGCATCGAACGTATCGTCGCCGAGCTTGCGCGCTTTGCCGAGTATCGGGGGGAGATCATCATCCTCGCCGCAGCCGATGGCCGCATCCTCGCCTCGACGCGGCCAGAGCTCGGCATCGACCTCATTCCGGGAGCCGACAAGCGGCCGATCACTGCATTCGGCGCACAATGGCTCTCAAGCGAGCGCATGAACCAAGCCTTGGGCGACCGCATCGTCGTGCTGTCTCCGCGTAGTGAACTCGACCGGGTGCTCGGTGCGGTGCGCCTTGTGTGGCCCCTCCTTGCGGGTATCCTCCTTGCCGCGGCGGCGCTCCGCACGGGCGCGCTCAGGCGCCGCGCCCTTGCCCCGCTTGGCCGCTTCGCCACAGCCCTCGACGGCTGGAGCATCGACGCGGGGCTTGAGCCACCCATTGAAAAAAGCCTCCTCGAATTCGACGAGGTAGCAAAGCTCCGACACGCCTTTATGCAAAAGAGCGAAGAGATTCGGAGCGCCATTGGCGAACTCAAGCGGCGCGAGGCCGAGATCGTCGCGCTCAACGCCGAACTCGAAGAGCGCGTACGCCTCCGCACCGCCTCGCTCGAAAGGGCCAACGCCGAACTTGCGACCACGAACACACGGCTTTCCGGCACCTTGCGTGAACTTAAGTCGACGCATAAGCGGCTTGTCGATGCGGAAAAACTCGCAGCCATCGGTCGGCTCGCCGCCGGAACCGCGCACGAGCTCAACAGCCCCCTCGGCGCGATCCGCTCGAGCGCCGAACACGTGCGGGAAACGCTCCAGACCGAGCTTAAACTCCTTCCCGATTTTCTGGCAGGCCTTGGGCCCGATGAACGGAATGTGTTTGAACGGCTCCTTGGCCGCGCGCTCATGCGTGAGGCCGAGGCCCTGCCGAGCGGCCAGCGGGCCGCTCGATCCCGCATCGAGGCGCGCCTCAAGCTCCAAGGGCTTCCAAACGCAGACGAGCTTGCCGAAACGCTCGCCGAGATAGGGCTTGAGTCCGGCGACGAACTTGAGGCGGCGCTCGCACTTCCCCGCCTCGATGCGATCGTCGAACGGCTTGCGGCCCTTTCGAGCATCGAACGCGCCGCGCGGGTCATCGTCATCGGCGCCGAGCGGGCGGAAAAGGCCGTCCTGGCGCTCAGTTCCCGCGTCCGCAGGGAGGAACTCGCCGGTGCGGTCCTCGTCGACCCGATTGTCGGCCTTGAGGCGGCGGTCGCCCTGCTCCGTCACAAGCTGGGCGCCGTGGAGCTCATCCGCGACTATGAGCGCGACGCCCTTGTCTTTGCCCAACCGCGGGAACTCGAACATGTCTTTGCAAACCTTCTTGACAACGCCTGTGACGCCTTAAGCGGTCAGGGAAGGATTGAACTTGCCATCCGGAAGGAAGGAGCAAACGTCGTCGTGGAAGTCGCGGACACGGGCCCCGGAATTCCCGACGCTCTTCAGGACCGGGTTTTCGAACCCTTTTTTACGACAAAGAGCCCCGAAAAGGGGCTCGGCCTTGGACTCCACCAGTGCAAAAAAATCGTCGAGGCGCACGGCGGCACCATCGGCTTCATAAGCCGACCTGGAAGGACGGTCTTTGTCATACGGCTCCCGAGCGCTTCAGCCTAAGTCAGCGGAGTGCGGAAATTAGCAAGGCGAGCGCAAGGCCTAAGGCAAAGAGGGCGAGCACATAGATCCAAAGCGGGAGGGGCGGCAGAGGAGATCCTGAGCCGCGCAAGGGTTCGGGGTCGGCATTCGCCGCGTCGGCATAGCCGCAGGCGGGGCAGCCCGAACGAAAATCCTCGGCTGCCCCCGTAAAGCCACATCGCGGGCAACGGACCGAGGAAAAAAAACGGCCGCAGTGCGGGCACACGCGAGCGTTGCGGCGAACCTCGGCACCGCAGCGCTCGCAAAAGTAACGCGGCTTTCCCATGCGGCCGCGCGGGGCTAGACGGCTTCTTTCTTGGCCGAATCGCAGCTCGAGGCGGAAGTGGAACAGGAGGAGCAGGACTTCTTGGAATCGTTCACATAGAAGCCCGAGCCCTTGAAGATGATCCCCGTGCCGCCGCCGATGAGGCGCCGAACGGCTTTGCCGCAGTCAGGACATGCGGAAAGCGGCGCATCGGACATGGTCTGGAAGGCCTCGAAGGTCTTGCCGCAGGATTTGCACTCGTACTCGTACGTAGGCATGGCGATAACCTCGGGATGTCGGGAATTTCGAAAGTGAATATACCAAAAACAGGGGGAGCCCGTAAAGGCCGCGGCAGCCTATGGCTGCCGCGGCTCCTTGTCGCATCGAACGCTGGCTCCCTACTTAATGACGCCAAGCCGCTTACCCACCGAGGTAAAGGCGGCGATGGCCTTATCGATCTGCTCGCTCGAATGGGCCGCGCTGATCTGGACGCGGATCCGCGCCTTCCCGCGCGGCACCACGGGGAAGGTGAAGCCGATAACGTAGATGCCCTCCTCAAGGAGTTCGTCCGCCATCCGCATCGCGGTCTTCTCGTCGTAAAGCATCACAGGGCATATCGGATGCACGCCCGGCCTTATGTCGAAGCCAGCCTTGGTCATCCCCTCCCGGAAGCGCTTCGTGTTCTCCTCGAGCTTGTCGCGGAGAGCCGTGGACTCGGTGAGCATGGCAAGGCACTCGAGCGTGCCCCCTACAATCGATGGCGCAAGCGTGTTTGAAAAAAGATAGGGGCGTGCCTTTTGGCGGAGATACTCAACAATCTCCTTGCGGCCGGAGACGCAGCCGCCCGAGGCGCCGCCCAAGGCCTTGCCGAAGGTCGTCGTGATAATGTCGACGCGGCCCATTACGCCGCAATGCTCGTGCGTGCCGCGGCCGGTCCTGCCCATAAAGCCCGTCGCGTGCGAATCATCGACCATCACGAGGGCGCCATACTTGTCCGCAAGGGCGCAGATTTCATTGAGTTTGACGATATCGCCGTCCATGGAGAAGACACCATCGGTCGCAATCATCACAAGGCGCTTCGCGGCGGCCTCCTTGAGGCAGCGCTCAAGGCCCTTGGCGGGTTTGCCGGTGTCGGGATCGACTTCTTCAATATCACGCATGTCGCCATGCTTATAAATCCAGCGCTGAGCCTTGCAGAGCCGGATGCCGTCGATAATGGACGCGTGGTTAAGACTGTCCGTGACGATCGCGCAGTCCTCGTCGAGGAAGGGCTCGAAAACGCCGCCATTGGCGTCAAAACACGAGGAAAAGAGGATCGTGTCCTCGGTGCCGAGGAACTCCGAAATCGCCTTTTCAAGCCGCTTGTGCGGATCCTGGGTGCCGCAGATAAAACGGACGGAAGCCATGCCGTAGCCCCACTCGCGGAGTGCTTTTTCCGCCGCCATGCGAATGCGCTCGTTGTTCGCAAGACCGAGGTAGTTGTTTGCGCAGAAGTTGATGACCTCGCGTCCGCCCTTGACGCTGATAAGCGCCCCTTGTGGCGTCGCGATCACCCGCTCGTTCTTGTAGAGCCCCTCGTTCCTGATCTGCGCGAGCTTGGCCTCGAGCTCGCCCTTGAGCTTGCCGTACATGCGTTTCCCCCTTGTTGTCGCGGCGGCCGGGAGCCTTATGTGGCGCCGGCACGCGGGGGGAATTTTACACCTTCCTGCACGGCCTTGCAATGGCGGGAGGCGAGGAGCTCGAACTCCGCCTCAAGAGTGTCAAGCTTCTCGCCAAGAATGGCAAAGCGCCGTTCTGCCCCGAGAGCGTCAAGGCGGCGGAAGGGGGCCTCGAGCGCCTCAGCGAGCCCCGGTCCCCGCGCGGCCGGCTCGCCGCAGTAGGGGCAATAGCGAAAATCGGCCAGGTTAAGCCGCCCGCACGCCGGACAGAGGCGCACCGTCATGGCTAGAGGAGGCTCGCCGCGAGCTCCGCAAGCTCGCTCCGTTCGCTCTTGTGGAGCGTGACATGGCCATAGAGCCTTTGCCCCTTGAAGGACTCGACGAGGTAGGACAGTCCATTTGAATTCGCGTCGAGATACATGTTGTCGATTTGGTAGGGGTCGCCCGTGAGCACCACCTTCGTGTTTTCGCCCGCGCGCGAGACGAGCGTCTTGATCTCATGGGGCGTGAGATTCTGCGCCTCGTCGATAATCATGTACTGGTTCGGAAGGGAGCGTCCGCGGATGTAGGTGAGCGCCTCGATTTCGAGGATGCGGTCCTTCACGAGCTGCTCGACGTTCTTGAGGTTGGGCCGCTTGTAGACCGAGAGTATCTGTTCAAGATTATCGAAGAGCGGCTCCATCCAGGCGGCCATTTTGGCGCCCTTTTCGCCGGGGAGGTAGCCGATGTCCTTGCCGACCGGCACGATCGGCCGAGTGACCAGCATGCGGCTGTATGATTTGTCTTCGAGGACGCGCTTCAGGCCCGCCGCGATCGCGATGAGCGTCTTGCCGGTACCGGCTTTCCCGACTAAGGTGACGAGCCGCACCCGATCGTCGAGGAGGAGCTCAAGGGCGACCCGCTGGCGGGCGTTGAGCGGTGCAATGCCCGCGACATGGCCCTCCCAGGGCGGAAGCGCAATGAGGCGTCCTGTCTCGCCGCCGTTCGCCTCGGCCGCTGGGATGGGCGCCCAGCGCGCAAGGAGCTCGCGACCGGAAACACGGTCGCGAAGGAGGGCGAATTCGTTCGGGAGAAGTCGCTCCTTCCAGGCAAGCTCGCCCGTCCCCTCGAGACGGGCGAGGGTGTCTGCCGTAGTGTCGATCTCGCGAAGCCCCTGGTAGAGCGTCGCGATATCGACCTTCTGCTTTTCATAATCGACCGCCCGGAGGCCGAGGGCGGTCGCCTTAACCCGCGCGTTGATGTCCTTCGACACGAAAAAGACGCGTCGGCCGTCCCGCTGGAGCGCATACGCGCAGAGGATGATCTTGTTGTCGTTTCTCTCAAGGGCAATGCCCTCTGGAACCTCGGAGGGCAAACGGTAGGAGACACGAAGCACCGAGCCGTTTTCCAGTTTGATACCCTCGTGCAGGTTGCCCTTTTTCGCGATCGTGTCGAGAAAGCGGATCGCTTCGCGCGCGCTCTTTCCCCGCTGGTCGGGGTAGGTTTTGAGCTTGTCGAGCTCCTCAAGCACCTCGAGAGGAATGACTATCTCATTATCCCTAAAGGACATAATTGCCTCTGGGTAATGGATGAGGACATTGGTGTCAAGGACGAAACTCTTGATGTCGCTAGCTGGCTGGCTCATGCCTCAAGTATCGGGCGAGGAAGCACCGTGCGCAAGGTGCGTGCGCAAGGTGCGTGCGCAAGGTGCGTGCGCAAGGTGCGGCGCAAGGTGCGGCGCAAGCCCTGCAATCCAGCGCCCGCCGCCGGGCAGGCTTCTTCACTGCTTGCGTGGGCGCAGAAAGCCGAAGCAGGAACCGACAAGGCCGCCGAGGACATGGGCGAACTGCGAGATGTTGTCGCGGTTTGCAAGCGCGTTCACCACCTCCTTGCCGAGGAACAGAGCCATCACGAGGATAAAGGTCAGAGGCACCTCGCCCTTGTTGAAGTTCGTAAAGGAGGCGAGCAGAATCATCATGAACACGATGCCGCTTGCGCCAAGCAGGATAGTCGTCGGGAAGAGAAGCACATTGAGAAGGCCCGTGACGAGGGCCGTCGCAAGCATCATCACAAGGAGGGAGAGCGAGCCATAGCTGAGCTCGAGCATCGGACCGAGGAGGAGGATGAAGCTGAAATTCGAAAGAAAATGATCGATACTCGCATGCCCCGCGACATGCGTGAAAAGCTTTACATAATCCTGAGCGGCGTTCGCCCGGAAGGGCGCGGGCGTCGAAAACCAGGCCTGGGTGAGCCCCGGCATAATCGTGCCCGACAGGGTGAGGACGAGGGCCGACACAAAGGTAAAAGTCAGCGTCGTCGGCGCGTTGTAGCGTATCTTCATGCCTTCCTCCCGTGGGATGTACCTAGAGCGCGAGTTCGAGACCGACCGGACAATGGTCGGAACCGCGAACCTCGGGGTGGATCGTCGCGGCGGCGACGGCAGGCAGGAGCGCCTCGTCGATACAGTGGTAATCGAGCCGCCAGCCTATATTTTTTTCCCGCGCGTGCGGCACCCGGTAGGTCCACCAGCTGTACTTGCCCGGTTCGGGGCAAAGCCGCCTGAAGCTGTCCGCGTACCCCGCCTGCACCCACTTGTCGAACCAGGCGCGCTCCTCGGGTAGGTAGCCGGGATTGCTTTCGTTCGCCTTGGGGTTCGCAAGGTCGATGGGTTCATGGGCGATGTTGTAGTCCCCCGCAACAACGACGTGCCGCCCCTCGCGGACCAGGCGGTCGCAGGCGGCAAGCACCGCATCGCAGTAGCGAAGTTTGTAGTTAAGCCGCACGCCCGCCTCTTGGCTGTTCGGAAAATAGCAGGAAAACAGCACAATGTCGCCAAAGTCGGCGATAAGCGTCCGGCCTTCGTCATCGAACTCGGCGATTCCAAGCGAAGTCACCGAGCGCGGCTCGCGCTTTGAGAAAATCGCGACACCCGAATAGCCCCGCCGCTTGGCTGAGGCGTAGTAGCTCCGGTACACTCCGCCCTGGCCATCGAGCGGCGCGAGAAAGGCTTTCGGCAGTTGCTCGGGATGAGCCTTGGTTTCCTGGAGGCAGAGGATGTCGGGGCTCGACGCGGCGAGCCAGTCGAACAGGCCCTTTTCCGCACAGGAGCGGATGCCGTTCACGTTCCAGGACAGGATGCGTAGCATGGGTACCTCGCTCAAACGCGCGGGCCGCGGGACATGAGCCGCGCGCGGGGACAATTACGGGCTTTCTTGCACCTGAAGCTCGACCGAAAGGACCACGCGGTAGGTCTTGCCGCGGTAGGCTGAGAATTTCCGCGTCACACTATAGTCGCCGATCCGGCAGCTCACCACATGTTCGCCCGGCTCGACGGCAAACGACGCTTTCTGGGCGTGGTCGATGCGCTGGCCGTCGAGGCTGACGAGGGCGGAATCGGGCGCCTCGATAACGAGAAGCGGCATCGTGTCTTGGAGCTCGATCACCAGCTCGAGAACGCGCCCCTGCTCGATCACGAAGCTACGGCTTTCGTCGCGATACGCGTCCGAGTAAAGACGGAGTGCGTGGCTTCCAGCCTTGAGCGTGAACGTCTCCTTGCCGTCGAAGGGACGCCCCTCGGATAGGCGGCGATCGTCGATAAACACCGACACCGGCGCGCGAGGAATGCCTTCGGGATAGCGCAGGACGAGGCGAAGCGCCCCTTCATCGGTGAGGATGGGCCGCACCCGCACCTGAAATTGGGCTGACTCAAGCTCAGGCGGTATCCCCTTGGTCACGGGAAGGAGCTTGAAAACCAGCGGAAAATCCTTAACCTCCGCCACCGTCGGAATGACGGTTGCAAAGGGCCCGCTTTTCAGCGCATGGTCTTTTCGCGTCGGCACCTGGATGACAAAGCCTGCTCGCGCCATAAGGGGCTGCACGAGAATCCGATTCCCCTCGTAGGCGAAACGGTTCTTGTCTGGAAGCGGCTCAACGCGCCGCCATAGTTCATAGGCAAGCGCACCGGGCAGCGCCAGCGCGGCCTGCGGCGACTTGAGTTCGATCTCCACGCCTTGGATAAAGGGAGACTCGCGGGCGACCGTGATCGCCACCGCATCCGCATACCCCATCGAAAGACGGACGCCATCGGGCACCTCCGCCGAGATAACGGCCTGCCCGGCAATGACCGTCCTGAGCTCTTCGGCCCCAAGGCGCAAGACGCCTGTGCACAGCACGGCGAAGATGAGTACCAGGGCGAGAGGCGACGCGCTCGGACGGGCTTTCATCGTTTTCCCTTCGGGATGAGCGGTTCGGGATTACGGGCCTCGCCGCGATTCCGCACCTCGAAATGAAGATGCGGGCCGGTCGAAAGTCCCGTCGAGCCCACTCGTCCGATTATCATACCGGATTCCACCCGCTGATTCAACAGCGCATAGCGTACGGAAAGGTGCCCATAGACTGTCTGCCAGTCTCCCTCGTGTTCGATGATGACGTATTCGCCAAGGACCGGATCCGTGCCCGACGCCGAAACCCTGCCATCGCGCGCCGCAAACACCTCGGTTCCGGCAGGCGCCGCGAGGTCTATACCCGAGTGCATCGCCGTCCGCCCGCTCACCGGGCTCGTGCGAAGGCCAAAGCCGCTCGTTACCCGCGCCGCGGGCAACGGGAAGCGGAAAAGTAACCCAAGAAACAGCGCCCGCTCCTCCGCGTTAAACCGTTCCCCGCGAAAAAAAAGAAAGGCCGTGGAGCCTCGCGGACCTGTGGCAACAAGAGGCTGGGCGGTGGCGCTCCCTCGATAGGATATGAGGCACTCAAGATCGCTTGTAGGAAGCGCCGGAATGAACAGCCCCGGCATCGATGGCACAAGAAGGCGTTCGCCTGGTTCAAGGCTCCGCACACGATCGATGCGGTTGAGCGTCGCGATAGCCTCGTAGGGCACATTGAGCCGGGCGGCAAGCGAAAAAAGGTCAAGGCGCGACCGGACTGTATAGGCGTATAAAACGAGTTCGGGTCCCGCGCTCTTCGCGGCGAGCGCCGTGTACGAGGCGGCAAGCTGCTCCTGGTGCTGAAGGTACACGATATCATCGGGGCCAAGCGAACCGAGACTCGGGTAGACCGCCAGACTGCCCTCCCCTCCCTTGAGCTCTGCGGCCGCGGTGCCCACACACACGAAGGTCGCGATGGCCCAGACACCGATGACGCGCACAAAGAAGCGGCGAGAAAGGCGGAGAAAGGATGCGCTCATGGTCGCGATCCGAGGCGATGCCGCTGGGCGCGGCATGCGACATCGCGACGGCGCGCAGAGCCGCGCAGGGCCGCGCGCGCTAGGAAAAAACCAGCGAGCGTGAGCGCACCACAGCCCACAAGCGCGGTGTACACGGCGCGCCGTGTCGTGGCAAGGCGCCAGAGCGGCCAAACCAGAGCCGCCGAGACCCCGAGAACGCCAAGGGCGCCGAACGCGAAATCCCGCACGCGCAGGCCGAGCCGATCGGCGCGCTCGCGGCCACGGAGCGTCGGTTTTGCCCTCTCACGCGAGGATCGCCACCGCATGGCTACACGCCTTTTTGCGCCTTAAGGACGCTCTGGGCCTTGAGATAGAGCGCCGCAAGCGCAAGATCACGGCGCCGTTTACCCCGGGGCGCGCAGCTCGGGCGAAGCCGGCGAAGGAGTTCTTTGGCGCGGGCCTCGGCCGCCTCTGCGCCCGTACCGCCAAGCGACCCAGGCGGCACAAGTTCGCGCGCAATGAGTTCCGCGATATCGCCAAGTTCGCCAAGCTCGTCGCGCGAAAGCGATGGCGGATCCCGGTCAAGCCAGGCCGCGAAGGTGGCGCCGCTTGCAAGGACAGACCCCAAAGCCGCATGCCCTTCCATAAGTCCGGTTGCGGGGAACAGTTCCTCGAGCCAGGACTCCGTCATGGCGACCACGCGGCTTTCGGTAAACACCGCCTCGCCGAGCGCAAGGCGGAGCCGTTCTCCTAGCTCGATGACACGCGAAGCACGGAGGGCGCGGCGCACCAAGAGGCGCTCGACCGCGAAAGCGGCAAGCCCCCCACCGAGAAGTTCATCAAAAAGAGGAATGGGATCCCGTATGACTATCGACAGAAAAAGATAGACGACAAGAAATACCGCGGCGGACGCCGTCACACGCAGGACAAACCCACGCTCGAGTGCATACGCACGAAGCCCCGCCTCGAGTTCGGTGTCGAGGACGGCGCGAAGGCGGGCAAATGACAGGGGGCCGGGCCCGGCGGCGAAACGCCCCTCGAGGCGGTTCGCCGCCTGAGGCGATCCGGCCGCTCCGTACAGCGGGGAGCCCGGGCCAAAGGGGTGGAGAATGATGCTTTCCTCCGTGCCGACACGGAGCACAAAGATCGTGGAAGGGGCCAGAGCCATGGAGCCACCCTAGACGGCGCGGCGCAAAGCGTCAATAGCGCCGTGCGCCGGCATCGCCGCCGAGCACGGAATCGACAAGCTCCCGGAATTCGGCATCAAGTTCCCGGGACGAACCGCGGCGGGCGCCTTCAAGGAGGTAGACGCCGTCGCGGTAAACGATAGGGCCTCCTTGAGGAGGTTCCGTCTCATCATCGCCATCTTCGCGCTCATCCTGTAGATCGGCGGCTTCAAGCTCAAGAAGCTCCGCACCATCGCCTTCCGCTTCTCCCTCCGCAAGCGGCAATTCGCCTGCAAGGG
Source organism: Spirochaetota bacterium (assembly GCA_029265615.1). Classification (GTDB taxonomy): domain Bacteria; phylum Spirochaetota; class Spirochaetia; order Treponematales; family Rectinemataceae; genus JAEUJG01. Next base: position 48,010 of record JAJUIB010000002.1, on the reverse strand, counting down.
GCGCGTCGAGGAGGCTCGCAAGCGGGGCCGCAGGCGGTGCACAATGCCAGAACGCCGGCTCCACCCCCTCAAGCTCATGCGGCGAGGCATCGGCCTCAAGGGCTTCAAGCTCCTCAAGCTCGGAGGCAAGATCGTCGGTCCGCGCCCCTGGCTCCCCGCCCTCTTCCGACTCGGCTTTCGGCTCTGGCGGAGGCCCGGAGGGCGAGGGCGCTTCGTACGGAGATTCGGCGTTGATGGGCCGATAATCCGAGCGGGTCGCGTCCATTTCTTCCGCGCCCGCAGGGCCCGAATCCCACTGTTCGAGCGAGGAAAGATCAAGCGACCCTAAAAGGAGATCGAACTCTATCTCCTCATAGGCGCTCATGCCAGAATCGGGAAGTGGAGTAGCTTCGATCGCCGCCGCGATGGCGTCGTCATCCCTCCGCTCCTCGCCCTCTCGCCGACCGACGAGTTCCGCCTCCTCGGCCGCCGCAAGCTCGGGTAGCTCCTCAAGTTCTTCCTCGAGCGCGGCAAGCCTGCGCGCCTCGGCTGAGGCGGGAGAGCGGAGCAGGGCAGGCCCAGTTCCGCCTGCAGCTACATCCGTAGCCGCCAAGGACTCATCGACCTCGATAAAACCGATAATGTCGGAAATATCGGCCTCGTCGGCGAGTTCAAGGCCGCTTGACTCGGGGATGAGGGGAATATCCTCTGACTCATCGCGGGCAAGCTCAAGGGCTCGCGCAGCGGCGCGGCGAAGGTCGCCAAAAGCCACCTTTTCCTCAACCGCTTCGGCCTCTTCGACTGCCTCGGCCTCTTCGACCGCCTCGGCCTCCTCGACCGCTTCGGCCTCTTCGACCGCCTCGGCCTCCTCGACCGCTTCGGCCTCCTCAACCGCCTCGGCCTCTTCGACCGCCTCGGCCTCCTCGACCGCTTCGGCCTCCTCGACCGCCTCGGCCTCCTCGACCGCTTCGGCCTCCTCAACCGCCTCGGCCTCTTCGACCGCCTCGGCCTCCTCGACCGCTTCGGCCTCCTCAACCGCCTCGGCCTCCTCGACCGCCTCGGCCTCCTCGACCGCCTCGGCCTCCTCGACCGCTTCGGCCTCTTCGACCGCTTCGGCCTCTTCGACCGCCTCGGCCTCCTCGACCGCTTCGGCTTTTGCCGCCTTGGGCGGTTCACGGGAAGGCAGGCCCGATACCGTCGAGGGAAGGATAAAAGTCCCCCCCTTGAGCGCTTCCGCAATAAGCCGTTCGACCTCTTTGACACTGATCGCAGCGGCACCAGAAGCGGCAGAAAGTCCTTGCAGGCCAGCGCGGCGGCCTAAAACGGCGAGAACTTCATCCCAGCTCTTGTCGATAAGCTCATCGATTTCGCCTTCACGGCTCTTTTTCACCCGGCCGATGCTGCGTTTGATCTCCCCCCGCACCTCGCCACGCCGCGATTCAAGCTCGCGGCTCCAGCGCTCGAAATCGATATCCGTCTTGTTATCAAGATACTCCTCGAGGAGGGATATCTGAAAACGCTTGATGCGGTGCGAAAGCACCGCCATGCGATCCTGGCGCAGGTTGAGGAGGAGAAAGGCAAGGAGATAAGCGGTGACAAAAAAGGAGCCGAGAAGCAACCACTTCATTGACGGCGGGAAGGTGAAGGCGGAGGCGGGCGCAAGCAACCCAACATAGCCTGCGCGCGCGGTGTGACGGGAAAAGAGGACGAGGGGGTCAACCCCCTCGCCGCCCGTGAGCGGCAGGGGGCCAGGAGGAAGCCCCCCCGCCCACAGCTCTGCTATGTGCTCGGCGAGCGCCGCACGGCCCGGGGCCGGCACCTTGCACACAAGCCCACGCTCACCCGCCGCGACAAGATCATCTCCCACATTGAGAAGTCCGGCCTTAAGGAGTTGCGCGACCAGGCCGCTCTGCGCCACATGGAAGGCGGCAGTGCCGCGGTAAATGCCATAGCTATCGTAAAATGGCAGGGAATAGATGAAGCGCCCCGTCTCAGGCTCGATGCGCACCGCACCGGGGCTTTTATCGGCCGCAGCAAAAAGCGCATACGGAGGGTCGCCCGGCTCTCCGTAGTTTCTATAGAGTATCTCGAACTGACTCTGCTTGCGAATGTCGCCTGGAATTGTGCTGTAGTGGATGCGCTTGCCGTCTAGGTCGAGGAGGCGGAGACCCGTCAGCCCAGGCGTTTCCTCTTGGAGCTTCCCAAAGGCGTTCATCCGCTCAAAAGCGTCTTCCTGGCTTATGTTCGGGAGGAAACTGCGTTTGACCGCATCCTTGCCGAGAACCGCCGCAAATCGTTCAAGATTGAGCGCGTGGTAGAGGTCGGCAGCCTCGGCGATCGCGTCAAGATTCTTCGCGTAATTTGCTGTAATGGAGGGATTATAGAAACGCGCCTCGACCACATCAAAAAGGCCAGAAAACGCCGCCACCGAAAAGGCCGCGAACACGAGCACGGCGATGAGGAGGCTGAGGCTCGCTTTTTGGCCGACGGTCATGGGTTCTCCGCCCCTATCCTTTCTGCATGTGCCTTTCTGCTCTGCATATGGCGCACCATAGGGCTTCCGCGCGTGCTCGCGGGCCTTCCCTCTTGTATCGGTGCATGAGAAGCCGCGCTATACGCAAATTGGAGCGCAAGGCGGAGCATCGGGATTGATTCCTTGCCCTTACAGGCGCCTCACCTTATACTATCACCGTATTTCGCGCCAAGGAGCTCCAATGCGCCGTATCCGCGACTTCAGCATGAAGTTCAAGATTCTCTTTGTGACGATGCTCGGCGTCCTCACCATAGCCGTCATCATTGCGGGCCTCTACCTCACGGATATCGCCGAGATGGCGGGCTTTGGCATCCTTGAAAAAAGCCGGGGCATCGTCATGACCGCCGAGGCGACACGCGACGCGATGGCAGAAAAGCTCCGCGCCGGCGTCATCACCGATCTCTCGACCTTCGCCGCTGATGGCGACCGCGACCGGCTCCTCAAGGCCGTCCCGATCATCACCGCCATCGAAGTCGCGGGCAAAAACGCGAAAGCGAACGGCTATGAGTTCCGCGTGCCCAAGTTTTCGCCCCGCAACCCGGTGAATGAGCCGAAGGGCGTCGAGATCGAGGCGCTCAAAAAGCTTGAATCGGGAGCGCTTTCCGAATACATCGTCCGCGGAAAGGGAGAAATTCGCTATTTCCGCCCGATTAAGCTCTCGGAAGACTGCCTCTTCTGCCACGGCGACCCGAAAGGCTCCCCCGATCCCGTCGGTGGCACCAAAGAGGGGTGGCGGGCCGGCGAAGTCCATGGCGCGTTCGAGATCATCCATTCGATGAAGCGCGCGGAAAAGGATGCGCTTACCGCCCAGCTCAATGTCGGCGGCTTCACGCTGGGCGTCATGATCGTTCTCGGATTCGGCCTCTTCTTCCTCATCAGAATGGTCTTAAAGCCCCTTGCAGGCTATGTGGCCGTCTTCCAAAAAGCCGCGACGGGCGACCTCACCGTGCGGGCGAACGCGCGGAGTCAGGACGAGATCGGCAAGGTCGCCGGATTCTTCAACGACTTCATCGCCTCGCTCGAGGGCATGGTCGACGAAGTCCGTGCCGTCACCGAAACGGCGAGCTCGATTTCCGAGGAGCTTGCGGCGAGTTCAGAGGAAACCGCGGCGAGCCTTCACGAGATCCGCGCCAACACCGAGGGCATGAAGAACAAAATCGTCCACCTCGACACCGAGGTGGGATCAAGCGCACGCTCGGCAGCCGACGTCCGTGAGTTCATCGCGCGCCTTGCCGAGCTCATCCAGGCCCAGGCGGCGGCGATCACCGAATCGAGCGCAAGCATTGAGGAGATGAGCGCTTCAATTGGCAACATTGCGAAGGCCTCGGAGGAGAAACTCCGCATCGCGAACGAGCTTGAGACCACCGCGCTCGACGGCCAGGCGGAGATGGAGGAAACCGAACAGGTCATCAAAAAGGTGGCCGATTCTGCCACGGTCATCATGGAGATGATCCAGATCATCCAGGATATTGCCTCGAAAACCAACCTCCTTGCGATGAACGCCGCAATCGAGGCGGCACACGCAGGCGACTTTGGCAAGGGTTTCGCAGTCGTCGCTGACGAGATTCGCAACCTCGCGGAATCGAGCGCCGAAAGCGCCCGGGCGATCACCGATTCGCTCGGCGAAGTCGCCGAGTACATCAAGGTCTCCGAGTCGAGCACGGCGCGCACCGGCGAGGTTTTCAGCCGCATTGTCGCCCAGATCAAGGACGTTGCGTCGAGCATGTCGGAAATGAAAAACGCGACCCAGGAGCTCTCTATCGGTGCAAAGCAGATCCTCGAGGCCCTGGGCTCCCTCGTCGCGACGACCGAAGAGGTCAAGAGCTCGTCGCGGGAAATGAGCGAACGCGTCGGCACGATCACCGAGGCGATGGATCGCGTCTCCGGCATCTCTGCGGATACCAAGATGGGCATGGAAGAGATCACGATCGGCATTACGGAGATATTCAAGGCAGCGGAAGCGATCGCAGAGGCCGGCAACCGCAACTCTTTGTCGGTGAAGCGACTCAAAGAGCTCCTTGCGCGGTTCACCGTACGCGCAGTCGAGGGCGAGGCTTCGGCAGCTACATCCGTCGTTGCCGCCCGAAATTCGTAGCCCTTCGCCGTGGAGGCCAGCGAACGCTTCACCGAGGGGGCGGCCGCAGAGCTCCGGCGCGAGATTGAGAAGGCTGGCGGCGACGAGGTGTTTGCCGCCTGCCGCCTCGACACGGAGGGCAGGATCGCGGAAGTCCTCGTCGCCGCCCGCGGGCATGAGCGCGCGGTGCCCGCCCTCGCTTCGTACTTCGAGCGAGGCGACGTCCTCGTCCACAACCATCCCTCGGGCCATCTTCGCCCGAGCGAGGCCGACGTCGCGGTGGCCGCCGAAGCGGGCGCCATGGGTGTCGGCTCGTACATCGTCGACAATGCCGTCAGCGCGGTCTATGTCATCGCGGAACCCGCACGGCGCCGCGCCTACCGCCTACTCGACGAAGACGAGATAGCCGGTGCCCTCGAGGCGGGGGGCAAGCTCTCAACCATCATTCCCTCCTTCGAGCCGCGGCCGAGCCAGGTGCGGCTTACCCGCGACATCACGCGCGCCTTCAACGAGTCACTCGTGCTCGCCGCCGAGGCAGGCACTGGTGTCGGAAAATCTTTCGCCTACCTCGTCCCCGCCTTCGCCTGGGCGATAAAAAACGAGGAGCGCGTCGTCGTATCGACTGCGACGATCAACCTCCAAAAGCAACTCGTCGACAAAGACATCCCCGTCATTCAACGGCTCTTTAAGAAAAAGACCAAGGCGGTACTCGTAAAAGGGCGCGGCAACTACCTCTGTCGTATCCGCCTCCGCGAAGCGCTCGACGAGGAAGGGCTCCTCCTCACCAAGGACTCGCCGCTCACGGCCATCGCCGCGTGGGCGGAGACCAGCCCGACCGGCGATAGAGCCGACCTCAGCTTCATGCCCGATGAGCGGGATTGGTCGCGTGTCGCAAGCGAATCGGAAAGCTGCCTGCAACTCCGCTGTCCCGAGCGCGAACGCTGTTTTGTACTCCGCGTCCGAAAGGAGGCCGCGGATGCCCAGATCGTCGTCGCAAACCACCACATACTGTTTTCCGACCTTGCGGCGCGCGCAGGCGGTGCGGGCTATGAGGCGACCGCTGTGCTCCCCGCGTTTCAGGTATTGGTGATCGATGAGGCGCATGCGATCGAGGCAAGCGCGACCAGTTTTTTTTCACGGGAGCTTTCCCGTTTCAGCATTACGCGGCGCCTCTCTCGGCTTTTGCAGAAGCGTGGCAAAAAAAGCTTCGGCATAGCCCCAAGACTCCTCGCCCTACCGGGATTTCCGGCAGAGGCCTTCGCCGAGCTTGAGGGCGCCATCAAGCGGGTGCGCGAGGCGATGGACTCACTCGACCGCCGTGCCGTCCTCCTCTGTGGCCGCGAACGCCAGTATCGCCTTGCAGCCCGCTTTCCGGATGCGGAGGAGTGCTTGCTTACGCCCATCGGTGAACTCGAACGGCGGCTTCTTGCCTGCGCTGAACTTCTTACCGCCGCACTCGAGGAGGCGCCCGAGGAGCTTGCGGAAGAGCGGACGATCTTCGAAGCCCGCCTCCTTGGAAGGCGCCTCGGCGAAGATGCCGCGTTGTGCGGCCGCTTCAAGGAATTCGACGCGCACCCCGAGGAGGTCTTTTGGCTCGAAAAGGCGCAGACGGCGCAAGGGGAGACCTTTGTGCGTTATACAGCAAGCCCCCTCGACATCACCGGCACGATGGAGGAGGCGGTCTTCACGAAATTCCGTTCGGTGGTCTGCGCCTCGGCAACCCTCTCCGTGGGCGAGAGCTTCGATTTCTGGAAAAGCCGCGTGGGGCTGCGCAGCACGAGCGCCACGGTGGAAACGCGGACCTACCCCTCGCCCTTCCCTTACCGCACGAACGCCCTCCTCGCGATCGACACCGAAGCGCCGCCGCCTGAGCACCCCGCCTATAAATCCTACGTCGAAGAGGCGGTTGTCGAGCTCATCCGCGCCTCGCGGGGCCGCGCCCTTGTGCTGTTCACTTCCCATGAGGCCCTGAATGGCGCCTATGAGCGGGCAAAACCCGTGATGGCGGAGCTCGGCATCGCCTGCATGCGCCAGGGCGAGGACGAGCGCGGACGGCTCCTTGAAGCGTTTAAAGCGGATATCTCGAGCGTCCTTTTCGCAACCGACTCCTTTTGGGAGGGCATCGATGCGCCCGGAGAAACGCTGTCCCTTGTTGTGATCGCGAAACTGCCTTTCCGCGTCCCCACCGATCCAGTCCAATGTGCGCGGAGCGAGGCCTGCGAACGCCGGGGGGGCAATGCGTTCATGGAAATCAGCCTGCCCGAAGCAGTCATCCGCCTCAAACAGGGCTTTGGCCGTCTTATCCGTCATTCGGAGGATCGCGGCGCCGTCGTCATCCTCGACAGCAGGGTAGCGACGAAGCGCTATGGGCGGCTGTTCGTGGAAAGCCTGCCTGAATGCAGGCTCGTCACCGACGGGCTTGTCGGCATCGCGCGCTCCGTCGCACAGTTCCTCGACGACTGGTGAGCTTCGCGCATCCATCATGAACGCCGCTAGCGCGCCTAAAGCGCGGTTGCGCACGCACAAAGATACAGGTACACTCTCCGATCATGCGAGCATATATCCTAGAAAATCCAATCCAACGCTACGAGTGGGGAAGCGTCGACGGCCTCTCCGAAACCCTCGGCATCCCCAACCCCGACAAAGCCCCCCTTGCTGAACTCTGGATGGGTGCGCACCCCAAGGCGCCCTCGATCGCGCTCGTCGAGGGGGGGCGGCGGCCCCTTGATGCGCTCATCGCCGAAGACCCCGCGCGCTTCCTCGGCGCATCGACGGCGGAACGCTTTGGCGGTGCCCTTCCCTTCCTCTTCAAGGTGCTCTCCGCGGGCGCGCCGCTGTCGATCCAGGCCCACCCTTCGAAACGGAAGGCGGAGCGCGGCTATGAGCGCGAGAATTTTGCGGGCATCCCTCTCGACGCACCTGAACGCAACTACCGTGACGCCAACCACAAGCCCGAAATGACCGTCGCGCTCAGCCGCTTCGAGGGTCTGTGCGGCTTTAGGCCCATCGAGGAGATTATCGAAAACATCGGTATCATCGCGCCCGAACAGCGCGCGCGCTATGTCGGGCGGCTCGAACGTTCGCCCGGGCGGGTCGAGCTTTCGGTGCTGTTTTACTCAATGCTTAGCACCGATCCCGAGGAGCGCCGGACGATGCTCGCGCGCACGAGAGCGGCAACCGCACGGCTCCTTGCGGAAGGGCGTATCCCGCAGGCCCGCGCCGAGTCCTTTCGCTGGATCGGGAAGCTCCTCGATCTCTATCCCGACGACATGGGTGCGCTCGCGCCGCTCGTACTCAACCACCTCGTCCTCGAGCCGGGACAGGCAGCCTACATCGAGACGGGAGAGCTCCACGCCTACCTTTCGGGAACCGCGCTCGAGCTCATGGCAAACTCGGACAACGTGATCCGCGGCGGACTCACCAAAAAGCATGTGGATGTGCCCGAACTCGTGTCGGTACTCAGCTTCGATATGGGAAAGCCCGAGCCCCTTACCCCCCGCCGTCTTTCGGCATTCGAGGAGCTCTACCCCTCCTTCGCGCCGGATTTCCAGCTCTCCCGCCTCTATGTGCACAACGACAGCGTCGAGCTTGCGCCGGAGGGCCCGGAGATACTCCTCTGCATCGAAGGAGGCCTCGAGCTGTCCGAGGACACAGGGAGCCTTAAACTCGGACGCGGCACGTCGGTCTTCGTGGGCGCCGACGCAGGCCGTTACCGACTCGCGGGAAACGGAATCGCCTATCGCGCCTCGGTGCCCCGCGCGGTGGAGCGTTCCAACGCGCGGAGGTAGCGCGGTGCGCATTCTCGCCGACGCGGATAGCCTCCAGGCGGAGCTCCGCGAGCTACTCGAGCGGCGGGCAGCCGCGGAGCTTGAGCGGGCGGCGCGCGAATCGCGCGAGCCGCGCTACCGCCTCGTCTTTATCGCCGCCCGGCTCCTCAAGGTCGGGCCAGCTTGCGAGTTCGTACTCGTCGAGGGCGGCCCGGATGCCGCGGACCGGGAGCTCCTGGCCCGCGCCGCGGCGGGCGACATCGCCGTGACGCGGGACCTCCCCCTCGCCGAACGCCTTGCCGAAATGGATGTGACCGCGCTCAACGACCGGGGCGAGGTTTTCACGCGCGAAAACGTTCGCGAACGGCGTTCGGCCCGCGATCGCGCCGCAGAGCTTCGCGCGCTCGGCCTTGCGCCCGAGTCGCCGCGCGCGCGGAGCTGGGGACCGCGGGAATTCAAGAGCTTTGCCGACGCGCTCGACCGCGAACTGACGCGCGCGCTCAAGCGCCCTCAAGGGCCTTTCGTCCCTTAGCCCCGCTCGACGAAGCGCCGCGCAAGAAAGAGATAGCGAGAGCGGAGAATAGCGCTACGCTCGAGCGTGGAGGGCTTGTACTTAATCGGCGAGGAAAGAAGGGCGACAAGGCGCGCAGCCTCGTCACGGGAGAGCTGCGCAAGTGGGCGGCCATAGTGCGCGCGGGCGGCGGCCTCAATGCCAAAAACGCCCTTGCCCCATTCGGCGTAGCCGAAATAGAGCTCGAGGATGCGCTCCTTGGGAAGGATAAGTTCGAGCTCAAGGGCGGCGATGACCTCGAGATACTTGCGGAGGTAGCTCTTTTCCGGCACGAGAAAAAGCGTGCGTGCAAGCTGCATCGTCAGCGTCGATCCGCCATAGAGCGGCCTCCCAAGACGCGCGTTGATCTCCTTGGCCCGCTTCACCGCCTCAAAGTCGAGTCCGTGGTGCTCGTAGAACTTATTGTCCTCCACGGCGACGAGCATGCGCTTTACATGGCTCGGCACCGCCGAGAGCTTTACGGGGCGGGGGGGCGTCACCTTCCAGCCGTTACCCCAAGCACGGTAGGCCATGAGCACGGTGCATGCGGGGTCGATGCGGCGGTACGCCGTGATGAGGAGGGCGGTCGCGAGTAGGTAAAAAAGGTGGGCGCCGAGTATGAGGGCAAATGTGGCCCGCGCAAGGCATAGCGCTCGGCCCCGGCACCGTGGCGGCTGTGGTTCATGCACCAGGAGCTCGGGGGGCGGCGCCCAGAACCAAGGCTGCTCAGAAGCGCAAGAGCGGGCGTGCTGCGTCTTTGGCGGCGGACGTAGCGCTGGATCGAGGATGAGCCCGGCATAGATGGCCCGTGCAAGTCGCGCCTCGAGGAGAGCTTGACCTTTATAGGGTTCGGTTCGGCGACGGTAGCCCGCGTCGCCGCGTACAAGCGGAAGCATAGACGAATAATGGTAGCACGAGCGCGCACCTGAAAGCTACCAGGCCGCACAGCCCACTTTCCTTGACAACGCTTTTTTGCGCGGTCTAGTATGGGCCCGCACGGCGCCGCCATGCGCCCGAGCCCGAAGAGGAGAAGCCCATGAAACGGACGATGCTCGCCATGCTCTGCGCTCTTGCGCTCCTCGCGCCGCTTTGCGCCCAGACGGTGGGCGCAAAGCCGGATATCCCGGCGGGATTAAGCCGCGCAAAACTCGACAACGGGCTTGAGGTGTTCGTCTACGAGGATCACGCCACCCCGCTTGCGCGCATCCAGATCGTCTTCAGGGCGGGAGCCGCCGCGCAGAGCGCCGACACCTCAGGCGCCTTCCATCTCCTCGAGCACCTCGCGCTGGGCGGCCACCGCGGCGCATCGGCTAGTGCCCAGGCGGCGCTTTTACGCATCGGTGCGGCGGAATGGGGCGGCACCCTGGGTGCCGACGCGGCGAGCTACTGGATGAGGCTAGCCTCGAACCGCGTGGCCGAGGGTCTCCGCTTCTGGGCCGAGCGCTTCGTCAAGCCGGCACCGATTGCGGAGGCCGCGCTCATGGGGGCGCGCGCGGCGGTCCTCGAGGAGCTCCGCCTCCGCACGACCGATCCCGACGCGGTGTTCGAAGCGGCGGTCCAAAGGCGGCTCTTTGCCCGCTATCCCTGGCGTCGCGACCCCGATGGAGCCGAAAAGGCGCTCCTTGCCCTCGGCACCGAGGCCCTTGAAAAACTCCGTGATGCCTACTTTCAGCCTGCGAACGCGGCGCTTATAGTCGGCGGCGACGTCGACCCCGAAGCGACGCTTGCGGCGATCCGTGCCATCTTCGGCACTTGGGAGAGCCGCGAAAACCCTTGGAAAAATCCCCTTCCCCCGCATCCGCGGCCTGGTGTGCCGCGCCCCACCTGGATCGTCTACCCCGATGCCACCGTGCCCGAGGGGCTTGCCCTGGTGGAAGCCCGCTATCGCGGCCCCGACCTCCAGAGCGACCCCCAGGCAAGCTATGCCGCCGACCTTTGGTCGGCGCTCGTCGCGGATCCCGCCGGCAAATTCAAGAAATCCGTGGCCAAAGAAGTGCCGAAGCTCTACGGCCGCGACCCCCTCTCCGCCTACTATGTGAGCCAGCGCGACGGCGCAACGCTCTCCATTTCGGCCTATTTCGCGACCGACCCAGCGCTACCCGCGGTCGAACGTACGCGGCTCTTCAAGGAACGGGTGCGCGGCTTCGAGCTCACCGCGATGCGCGGCGAGAGCGGCTATTACACCGAAGCCGACTATGCCGCCGCCCGCGCTCGGCTCCTCGCGGCGAGGAACCGAGCCCTTGAAACCGCAGACGGATTTGTCGAGTCGCTCGCCTTCTGGTGGGGCTCAGCCTCGGCCGACTACTTTTTCGGCTATCCGGCCGCCATTGCACGGACCGGCCGCGCTGAGCTTATGTCTTTTCTCGACACCTACTTTATGCGCAACCTCGAAGTCGTGGCGCTGAGGATGAATCCCGCCGACTATGAGCGGGAGCGCAAGGCCTTCGACAACGCGGGCTTCGAACTCGTCACGCCGATGAACGCCTTCTGGTGGCAGCGCTGATTTTTTTGTCAGAAAGGAGCGCAGCCCGCAAACGCGGCGTGGCGCGTTTTCTCGCCGCGACGCTTGCATTCGTACTCGCAGGCTGTGCAGTCACGCCTCCCCCTCCTTCACAACCGCATGGTGGCGGGGCGGTGCATGAGAAGCCCGCCGCAGAACGACCGCAAGCGGAGGCCACGTCGGAGCTTGCGCCCTCCTCGACCCCGATGCCGCCACGGCCGACAAGCATCTTTCTCCGCACGGCACTCGCCGAGACGAGCCGCCTTGAGCCCCTATCTGGCTCGAAGCTCGTCCTGCGCCGTCTTGCGCATAGGCCCCTCGCCGCAGCCTATCTGTTCCTTCCCGGAACGGCGAAAGATGGCCCCCTTCCCGCCCTTACACTCATCGCGGCGGGAAGGAGCTTCGCCGCCGCGGTTGCGCTTCCGCCCGGTGCCCGGCTTGAGCTCGTGCAGACGGAGGCGCTCGGCTTCGCACTTCTCCTCGAATCGACAACCGAGGATTTCCCGGGCCTCTTTGCGTCGCTTGCGGCAACCTTTGGCGGGCCTGCGCCAGACAAGGCCGCATACCTTGCGGCCATCCGCGACCTTGAGCGCGCTGCGCTCGAAGAATCCGTCGATCCTGAGCGACTTGCCGCTCGCGCCGCAGGCGGTGTGGGCGCCCTCGGCGACCGCACCGCGCTTACGGGACTTTCGCATGCGGCGCTCGAGGCCTTTTGGAACAATGCCGCCACAGCGCCTCTCCCGTCCTTCGCGGTCTGCGGCGACCTCGACATAGAGACGCTCGGTAGGACGATCTTCGCGGCGCTTTACCGCCGTGCCGCGGTACGCGCCGCGACAGGCGAGGGGGACAGGGCGTCCGGGGGAGGCGTCGCGAGCGACGCCGTCGCTTGCGACGACGCCGCTCGCAGCGCAGTTGAGGAGGGCCGCTCCCTTGTTATCGCGCCACCCGGAGCGCGGAGCGCCACCCTAGTCGCGCGCTTTGCGTCTCAAGGCACTGCGGCCGAGGAACGCGGTGCGCGGGCCGTAGCGCTCCGCATGCTCGAAAGACTCCTTGCCGCCGAACTCGCGCTTAAGGGGGAGGACGCGGCACAGGCGCGCGCGACGGAGGCGGCCTGCGGCGTCAGGCTGTGCATCACGGGCCTTGCAAACGCCGCATCAGGCGAGGCCGCAGTCTTTGCGGCCGTAAGACGACTGTGTGAAGGCGAATGCCTATCGCTCGACACAGGCGGCACGGCCACAATCGAAAGCGAACTTTCCGCGTATAAAGCCCTTGCGCTCAGTACGGCGTATGGCAACCACGATGCCGCACGCGACATCGCGGCCGCGATCGCGGAAGACCTCGCGCGGGGGGGAGACGGTAGCGGGCCAGCTCGACTCGCCGACGACATAGAGGCCGCCACCCCCCTCGCGCTACTCCGCGCATCCCGGCGCGCGTTCGAAAGCGCCCCCCGCATCGGCGCCGTAGTGCCGCGCCCAGGAGCCGCAAGACCGCGTGCTAGATAAGCATGCGGGGAGACTAGTCCTCTTCTTCGATAGAGATAACCGAGGGAAGGCCGCGGAGCGCCTTGACGACACGACGGACATCGTCACGCGAGCGGAGCTCCATCGTGAAGGAGCCCTCGAGGTTGCCATCCCCCCGCTCGCCGAGTCGGCCTTCGCGGATGCGCCCCTCGAACTTGTGCATCGCGGATTCGATTTCCGCGAAAAGATCGGGGCTGCGCCGGGCCGTGACGCGAAAGCGCGACGACACAAGCGCCGAAGTCTGCGCCCAGCTCACCTCGATGCGCCGCTCGGCGAAGTCGGGCACGGCGGCGAGGCTCCGACAGTCGGCGCGATGCACGATGATGCCGCGGCCCCGCGAAACGTAGCCGACGATGGCGTCGCCCGTGACGGGGCGGCAACAGCCCGCGATGCGGATCATAAGGTTTTTCTGCCCGCCAATTGCAACGCCCGCCTTTTCATTTCTGAGCGCCTCGCCGGGAGCGACGCGGCGGTATACCGTCGTTTCGCCGCGCCCCTCGAGGGGCCCGCGGAGTTGAGCCTTCGGTTCCGCGGCGCGCCTTTCTTCGGCCTCGCGTTGCGCGGCATCGCCATGCCCCGCCGCGGCGTGGGCGCTAGCCTTCCGCTCCTCGGCCCGCTCCGCGGAGGATTGGCGCTTTGCCGCGACGATGTCGCGCTCAAAGGCGAGAACCTGGCCGGACTGGACAAGCCAGGCGCGGATTTTCTGCCGCGCCTTCGAAGTCTTGGCGAGGGGGAGCCAGTTCATCGTCGGATGCGCCTGGGGCGAGGTGAGAATCTCGACCACCTGCGTGTTCTTGAGTTCTCCGTCAAGCGGGACGATCTGACCATCCGCCTTGGCCCCCATACAACGGTTGCCGACATCGGTGTGGATTGCATAGGCGAAGTCGAGGGGGCCTGCGCCCGCGGGAAGCTCGATGACGTCACCCTTCGGCGTGAAGACGAAGATGGAATCCTTAAGGAGCTCGCGCTTTATTTCTTCGAGGTAGCCCTCGCCACTTGCAAGGAATTCCCCCCACTCCTTGAGCCGGTTCACGATAGGGAGGTCCTCTGGCCGCGGCGCCTCCGTTGTCGTGCCCTTTTTGTAGAGCCAGTGCGAGGCGACCCCGTACTCCGCGACGCGATGCATCTCGCGCGTGCGGATCTGTACCTCGAGAAGCCGCCCCTCGTAGCACATCACCGTCGTGTGGAGGCTGCGATAGCCGTTCGACTTCGGCATGGCGATGTAGTCCTTGAAGCGCCCCTCGATCGGCTTCCAGAGGCGGTGAACGAGGCCGAGGAGGGCGTAGCAGTCATTGTCCGTCCCCGTGATGAGGCGCACACCGAGAAGGTCGTAGAGTTCCTCGGCGCCCTTTCCGCGCTTGCGCATCTTCTGGTAGATCGAATAGAAGTGCTTCGCGCGGGCGGACAATTCGACCTCAATCCCCTCGGCAGTGGCGGCCTCGCGGATCGCCCGTTCGACACGCACGAGGTAGCTCTCGCGTTCGCCCTTCTTGGCCGCGACGAGTCCCTTGATCTGGTCAAATGCCTCGCGGTTCAGCGCCTTGAGTGCGAGGTCCTCGAGCTCGTCTTTGATCCAGCTCACGCCCAGCCGATCGGCGAGCGGCGCGTAAATGTCGAGGCACTCGGCGGCTATCTCCTTCTGCCGCTCTTCAGGGAGGTGTTTGAGCGTCCGCATGCTGTCGAGCTTGTCGGCGAGCTTCACAAGAATCACGCGGATGTCGCGCGTCATCGCGAAGAGCATTTTGCGCATCGTCTCCGCAGCCTGAACCGTCTTGTTTTTCGCACGGAGGGCGGCAAGACGCGAAACGCCCTCGACGAGACTTGCGGCAGTCTGCCCGAATTCGGCTTTAAGCCGCTCAGGCGCAATGCCCGCTACCGGCTTCGCCGCCTCGACGGCGCTGCGGCGCGGGAGGGCTGACTCGGCGCTCGCAGGGGGAACATCGGCGTCGCCCAAGGGTTCAAGGCAATCGTGGAGGATACCGGCGATCACGGAGTTGGCGTCCATGCCAAGCTCGACGAGTATGCGGCCGACGCGGAGGTCGTGCGTCCATGCAGGCTCGCCGCTCGCGCGAAGGACCTCGGCAAAGCGTTCCATGGCGAATTCGAGCGCACGCTCGATGCGCGCGACGTCCTCGGCCGCATAGGTGCCGCGCACCGCCTCGATGAATGCCGTCACACGCTCGTCCATGGCTTTCTTCCTTCGGTCACACGTTGCCGTCCCGCAAGGTCCTTCCAAGAGCGGACGGCCATAAACCCGGCTTCCGCAAAGAGCGCTCGGAGGCGTGACGCCTGATCCTCGCCCGCTTCGACGAGGAGCACCCCGCCGGGCGCAAGAAGCCGGAAGGCCTCGGGGACGAGGCGGCGGCAGAGGGCAAGACCGTCCTCGCCGCCATCGAGTGCACAACGCGGCTCGGACCAGCCGCGCGCAAGGAGCCGGTCAGTCTCAGCACTTTGGACATAAGGCGGATTAGCGACGACGAGATCGAGGGGACCGGAAACGACGGCGAGGAGGTCGCTCGCGAAAAGCCGACAGGGACCGCCCGGTCGATCCTGAGGGATGAGCGCCGCCGCGTTGGCCGTAGCCACAGAAAGCGCCCCGTCCGCAATGTCAGAAGCGGAGACATCCCACGCAGGGCGTTCGAGAGCGATCGACAGGATGACGCAGCCCGAGCCGACGCAGGGTTCGTGCACGCGAAGTCTGCATCCCGTCCCGCGCGCCTCTGGCGCGCGACCGCGGCAGAGGGCGTCGCCCGCGCGCAAAGCCGCCTCGACGAGCAGCTCCGTGTCGGGACGGGGTACAAGCACCCGCTCGTCCACGAGAAAGTCACGGCCATAAAACTCCTTGCGCCCGAGGATGTAGGCGACGGGGCGTCCTGCGGCACGGAGTTCAAGAGCCGCGCGGTAGCGGGCGATGGTGGCATCCGCAAGCGGCTCTGGCCCCGCGGCGAGAAGACGGTCGCGGGGGATGCCAAGCGCGAAGGAGAGGAGCAGGGAAGCGTCCAGAAAGGGGGTCGAGGACCCCTCGCTTCCGGCCTCACCGGCGCCCAGGATCCGTGCCCCTTCGCGGAGCGCGTCCCGAACGGTCATGTTTTTTCGGCCTTCATAAGCTCCTCGCGCGCGGAGAGCATGAGCGCGTCGACGAGCTCGCCGATGTCGCCCTCCATCGCAAGGTCGAGCTTGTAGAGCGTAAGATCGATGCGATGATCGGTCACGCGGTTCTGCGGGAAATTGTAGGTGCGGATGCGCTCAGAACGGTCTCCCGATCCGACCTGGCTCTTGCGCTCCGCCGCCCGCTCGGCCTGCCGCTTCGCGTCCTCGAATTCGAAAAGACGCGCGCGGAGAATGCGCATCGCCTTGGCCTTGTTCTTGATCTGGCTCTTTTCATCCTGGCAGTGGACGACGATGCCCGTCGGCAGGTGCGTTATGCGCACCGCCGAATCCGTCGTATTGACGCACTGCCCGCCGGGCCCGCCCGCGCGCATGACATCGATGCGCAAGTCCTCAGGACGGATGTCGATCTCCGTCTCCTCCATCTCGGGGAGGACAGCGACGGTGACCGCGCTCGTATGGATGCGGCCTGAGCCCTCGGTCGCGGGCACGCGCTGGACGCGGTGAACCCCTGACTCCCAGCGAAGCCGCTCGTACGCGCCCTCCCCCGTCACGGAGAAAACAATCTCCTTGTAGCCGCCGAGCTCGGTCTCGCTCGTCTCCATCACCTCGACCTTCCAGCCAAGACCGTCCGCATAGCGGGCGTACATGCGATAGAGGTCCGCGGCGAAGAGAGCAGCCTCCTCGCCGCCCGTCCCGGCGCGTATCTCCATGATGACGTTTTTGTCTGCAAGGGGATCGCGGGGTACGAGGAGGTCCTTAAGTCGCGCCTCGAGCTCATCACGGCGGGACTCAAGGCCGCGGAGCTCCTCGCGGGCGAGCTCCCGCATCTCCGCATCGCTTTCATCGCGGATGATCGCCTTGGCGCCCTCGATCCCCGAAAGCGCCGCCTTGTACTCTCCGTAGACTGCGTCGATCGCCGCAAGCCGCGAACGCTCGCGCATGGTCTCGCGATAGCGGGCGGGATCCTTGGCGAGGGCAGGATCGGCCACCTCCTCGTCGAGCGCAGCAAGACGCGCCCTGAGCGCCTCGAGCTTGTCGATCACGAGCGGGCCTTTTCCGCAAAGAGCGGGCAGGAGTAGACAACGATCTCCATGCCGAGTTCGGCGGGATCGGATTCTTCCTCGACGGAAGCGGAGAGAAGCCGCTTGAGTCGGCAGGATGCATCGCGGCTACACAGGGGACAGGCACCGTTTCCGCGCGGATTTATGTCAAGTCTCATAGGCCGAATGGTACCTCAAACACGGCAAGGCCTTCAAGGCGGGCCTGAATGCGGCGAGCTTTCCCGCGTGCACACCGCGACACGGCCCTCCGCGATGCGGCCCTCCGCGACGCGGTCCTCCGCGACGCGGTCCTCCGCGACGCCCCGCTTGCCTCCGCCTTCCGGTCACGCTAGTATGGCGCATCATGCTCGACTACAAGTTCATCAAGGACAACCTCGCGGCGGTCAAGAAAAACATCGCCGACCGCTCCATGAAGGCCGACGCCGATCTCGTCGTCGAGCTCTACGAACGCCGGAACGCCACGCTCCGCGCCCTCGAGGACGAGCGAAAAAAGCGCAACGACAACGCCGCCGCTATGAAGGCCGCCGCAAAAGACCCTGCGCAGCGCCAGAGGCTCATCGACGAGGGCAAGGCCCTCAAGGAGCGCATCGCCGCCCTCGAAGCCGAAGCCGCCGAAGTCGAGGCCCGCCTCGACGAGGAGGGCCGCAAGATACCGAACATGGCCCACCCCGCCGCCCCCATCGGCAAGGAGGACAAGGATAACCTCGAGGTAAAGCGCGTGGGGGAGCCGACAAAATTCGATTTCACGCCTAAGGATCACGTCGAACTTGGTCAGGCGCTCGACATCATCGACTTCGACGCCGCGACCCGCGTCTCGGGCACCAAGTTCTACTACCTTAAAAACGAAGGCGTCATTCTCGAGCTCGCACTCGTGCGCTACGCCCTCGATCTGCTCATGAAGAAAGGCTTCACCCTCTTCACGACGCCCGACATCGCCAAAACCGAGATCCTCGAGGGCATCGGCTTCAACCCCCGCGGCGCCGAATCGAACGTCTATACGGTCGAAGGCGAAGGCACCTGCCTCATTGGCACGGCGGAGATCACGCTGGGTGGCTACTACTCGGGCGCCATTCTCGACAAAAACGAACTTCCCCTGCGCCTTGCGGGGCTTTCGCACTGCTTCCGCCGCGAGGCGGGGGCCGCCGGCCAGTTCTCCAAGGGGCTCTACCGCGTCCACCAGTTCACCAAAGTGGAGATGTTCGCCTACACACGGCCTGAAGACTCCGATCGCATGCACGAGGAGCTCCGCGCGATCGAGGAGGAGATATTCTCCGGCCTTGGCATCCCCTTCCGCGTCGTCGATACCTGCACGGGCGACCTGGGCGCCCCCGCCTATCGCAAGTGGGATCTCGAGGCCTGGATGCCCGGGCGCAACGGCGGCGAATGGGGAGAGGTCACGTCGACATCCAATTGCACCGACTACCAAGCGCGCCGCCTCAACGTGAAGTACCGGGACGAGGACGGCAAAAACAAGTACGTCCACATGCTCAATGGCACGGCTCTCGCCTGTAGCCGCGGCATCATTGCGATCCTCGAGAACTTCCAGCGCGCCGACGGCTCGGTCGCCATCCCGCCGGCCTTGGCTCCCTACTGCGGCTTTAGCGAAATCCGGCGAGCCAAGGCCGGCGGCTAAAATACGATCGACGAAGCGCAGCTTCGTCGCCGCGAAGCCGCCATGGCGGCTTCGCGATGGCTCCCTACTGTGACTTTAACGAGATCCGGCGAGGCTAGGCGCCGGAGCACGCTCCTTCCACGCGATCGCGGCCGCCTTCTTTCGCGCGGTAGAGCGCGGCGTCGGCAGCCGCCAAAAGCCCCTCCACCGTCGATGCGTCCTCGGGCGCCGATGCGTAGCCGACGCTCGCCGTTAGAGAGGCCCGTTCAGGCATCGCATCCTGACCCGCGCGGAACTCGAGGAACAGCCCCCCTGTTGCGCGGCGAAGCTTCTCGGCGAGCTCACGGACGCGCGCGGGGCTTGCGGAGGGGAGAAAAAAGGCGAATTCGTCGCCTGAAAGCCGTGCGGCAACCTCCTCGCCGTGCACAAGCGAGCTGAAGGCCGCGCCGGCGCTCGCGATCGCCGCATCGCCCGCCTCGGCGCCAAAGCGCGCATTGAGGTCGCGAAAATGGTCCAGATCGAGCATGAGAAGCGCGACACGCGGCACGGCTGCGCCGCACGCAAAGCGGCTACGCATGGCCTCTTCGAGAAAACGGCGGTTGAACAAGCCGGTGAGCTCGTCGGTGACGGCGCGGCGCCGGGCCACCTCCCCCCAGCGGGACAGCTCGCCAAGGAGGCTCGACGCCTCGTCGAGCCAGGCGGACATGGTGCGGGCGATCCCTGAAAGAAGCTTTACGCCGAGCACCGGGTGCTCCCACACGAGCCGATAAAAGTCGAGCCCTTCGAGAACAAGGAGCTCCGTCGCTTCGATCGCATAGCAGGTCGCCGTACGCGGCGCGTTTTCGATAATCGCCATTTCGCCAAAAAGGGCGCCTGGGGCGAATTCGTAGAGTTCGCGCTTATTCCCATCCCGCTCGGTGACATAGGAGCCGACACGGCCAGTGCGAACGACGAACAGCTCGGTGCCGGTTTCGCCCTCGCGAACGATGATCTCGCCCGGAGTACACCGCCTACGCTCGAGAAAGGCGGCGACGGCGGCGACCTCGAGGCCGCTCATGTGGCTGAATAGCGGAAGACCGGCTAAAAAATCGGCGATAAGGCTCACAAGAGCATCCCTTCGCCTGAATCGGATGGCGCTGCCATGTCCGCCGCGGAAGGGGAAATGGAGGGTCGCACGCGGTAGATGCGGGCGCCGCCCGAGCGCCAGGCCCGCATAAGCACGCCATAGGCCCGCTCGACACAACGCCGCCAATCCGGTTCTGCGTCGGGCCAGACCGTCACCGCGATCGAGGCGCTAAAGACAAAACCCTGCGCGAGCGGCGCAGGCGCGCGGAGCCCAGCGACCGCCAGAGCAAGACGGCGGGCGAGCTCGACGGCCTCGTCGGGAGAGGAGCGGGGTACGACGAGCGCCATTTCGTTCGAACGTAGCCGCACGGCCCAGCCTCGCCCAAGGCGCTCGCACTCGTGGACGAGGAGGGCGGCAAAGCGAGACATCGCCTCGTCGCCGGCACTGTGGCCGGCGGCATCGACGAGGTCCTTGAAGCGGTCAGGCTTCACAAGGACGAGCGCCGCGGGCGCCTCGAGAAGGCGCGGTAGCTCCTCATCGAAAAATGCGCGCGAGTGGAGGCCGGTCCCCGCATCAGTGTACACCTGGCGCCGCAGCTCTCGCACCCAGGGCGCATTGTCCGAAATGAGGCGCTGCGTGGCACGGAGGCGCGCAGAAACCATCGACACGCAGCGGAGGAGGATGCGAGCGGCGGCGTCAGGCTTCTCCCGCGCAAGGTCCTGCATGTCGAGCCCCGGGCGAGGGAAGACGATAAGCTCCGCATCGCTTACGGCGCGCGCCTCCGCGCCGTAAGGCGCGGCTACGGCGAAATCGAAATCGCCAAGCGCATCCCCTTGTACAAAGCGTGCGATCTCCCGCTCGCCTTCCCCCGCACTGAATGCGGCCACTTCACCGTGCAGGACGACATAAAAACGCTCTGCAGGCTCTCCGGGGGAAAAGATTCTCTCGCCCGAGGAAACCGCGACAAGCGCCGAACGCTCAACGGCATACGCGATGTCGTCGTCAAGGAGGCCTGCAAGGAGCTCCGTCGCCCGAAGGAGGTCCGAGAGGGCGGGAAGGTCCGTTGCATCCGGCCGCGATGTCATACGACGACTATAGGGTCCCCGCAGGAAAAGGGTCAACGGAGGAAGCCTGCTCAAGGGGCGCGCCTTTCGGCATTTACAACCTGCAACCGGGATGCTAGGATTCCGCTCCATACCATGACCCCGGCGTGCTACGGCGCGCTGCGGCTCGACGGAGCAACTACCGTGAAGACTCTTGGTATCAATATCGGCTCTTCCTCCCTGAAACTCGTTCTCGTCGATGAGGGGGCGATTCTCTGGAGCGCCGTGCACCCGCACGACGGCGACTTTCAGGCGGCGCTTTCGCGCGCCTTCGCCGAACGCGATTATCCCCAGGGCGTCCGCGCACTCGTCACGGGCAACGAGGGTCGCGGTCTTTTTGCGCTCAACAGCACGATCGAGCCCCTCTGCGTCGAGGCGGCCCTTCGCGCCGCCCACGAACGGGTAGACGCCGTCGTGGCGATGGGCGGCGAGGATCTTGTCGTCTACTCGATCGACGCCGAAGGCAGAATAGCCGGCTCCTTCTCGGGCAACAAGTGTGCTTCGGGCACGGGCGAGTTTTTCAAGCAGCAGCTAGCACGCATGGACATGAGCCTTGAGGACGCAGCGCGGATATCGCAGGAGGCTCGGGCCCTTCCCCTCTCAACACGCTGCTCGGTCTTCATGAAGAGCGACTGCACCCACCGTCTCAACAAACGCGAGGCGACCAAGGACGACATCGTTCTCTCCCTGTCCAAGGTGATGGCGACCAAGGTCGTCGACTTCCTCAAGCGCGCGCGCGTCGAAAAAGGCCGCGTCATGCTTACGGGCGGCACGACCCGCAACCCCCACATCCTCAGATTCATGCGTGAGCTTGCGCCCGGCGTCGAGTTTGTCGTGCCCGCCGAGGCGGCATTCTTCGAAGCCTATGGCGCCGCCATCCTCGCGCGGGAAAAGGGATCCCCCCTCCCCGCACGGGAACGCCTTCTCGGTGGACACCAGGTGCGCTTCGACCGGCTCGAGAGCTTCGAGAACGCGCGGGACAAGGTTCGCTACTTCGAAGGCAAGACCGGCCCCGTCCTGCGGGGCCGTGCCTATATCCTCGGCGTCGACGGCGGCTCGACGACGACGAAGGCCTGCCTCGTCGATCTCGAAACCGACGAGATTGTCGCCGCCCACTACGGCCGCACGCACGGCGACCCGGTGCGCGCGCTCAAGCTCTGCCTCGAGGAGATCAAAAAAAAGGTCCTCGCCGACACGGGCGTGGCGCGGCTTGAGGATGCAGGAATCTCGATTCCCCTCTGCGCGACCACCGGCTCCTCTCGCGAGATACTCGGCGTCTTCCTTGAGACGCGGGGCGTCTACAACGAGATCATCGCCCATTCCGTCGGCACGGCGCATTTCTCGAAGGATGTTGACACCATCTTCGAAATCGGCGGCCAAGACGCGAAGTATGTCCTCCTCAAAAACGGCGTCCCCATCGACTACGCGATGAACGAAGCCTGTTCCGCGGGCACGGGCTCGTTTCTCGAGGAATCGGCAGCCGGCGACCTCAACATCAAATCCGCCGCCGAAATCGGCCCCATCGCGCTCGCCGCGAAGGCGCCTCTCAAGTTCGGCGAACATTGCTCGGCCTTCATCAATTCGGACATCCGCAAAGCGGTTCAGCAAGGCGCAAGCCGCGAAGACATCACGGCGGGCATTGTCGCCTCCATCGTTGCGAACTACCTAAACCGCGTAGTCGGCAACCGCACGATCGGCAGGACGGTCTTTCTTCAGGGCGGTGTCGCGAAAAACCCCGCCGTACCCCTCGCCTTCGCCTCGCTCCTTGGCAAGCCGATCCTTGTGCCGCCTAGCCCCGAACTCATGGGGGCCTTCGGCGTAGCCCTTCTTGCTCGGGCCAAGGCTGAGGCGGGCCTCCTCGAACGTGCGTCGTTTTCCATCGACGAGATGCTCGGCCGCGAGATCGTCTATGAAGAGGTGTTCACGTGCAGATCCTGCGACAACCTCTGCCCCATCCAGGTGCTTTCCGTCGCCGGCCACCGGTACATGTTCGGCGGCCGCTGCAACAAGTACGCGAACCTGCGTAAGCGCGCACAGGAGATACAGGAGAAAGATGAGCCGACCGACTGGGTCGCCGCGCGCAACGAGCTCATGTTCGTACAGGCGGCGCCGCGCGATGAGGAGTTTGTGCAAAAGAGAAGCTTCACCGTCGGCATCCCGCGTTGCTTCTCGGTGCACACCCTCTATCCATTCTACGCCTGGCTTTTCCACGAGCTCGGCATACGGATCTTCCTCACCGACGAGGTCGCGCGGGAGGGCGTGGCGCGCACCGAAAGCACCTATTGCTTCCCGGCAGAGATCGCGCACGGCGCCGTCCAGAATGCACTTGATAAAGGCGCCGATTACGTCCTCATCC
This sequence comes from Spirochaetota bacterium, assembly GCA_029265615.1. Taxonomy (GTDB): domain Bacteria; phylum Spirochaetota; class Spirochaetia; order Treponematales; family Rectinemataceae; genus JAEUJG01. The sequence goes on along the minus strand of JAJUIB010000002.1, from coordinate 24,778 downwards.
CCCATTTCCGTGACATGCCGAGCCACGAGGACAAGGTCCATGCGAATTTCTGCCCGATCACGCAGGCCCTCCCCTACTACATAAAAAAAGCCTTTCCCGAGGTGCCCGAGTCGAAATTCCTCCCCGTCGTCGTTTCCTTCAAATACGGGCGCAAAAAGGCCCTGGAACACTTTGTGGCAATGGGTGGGCTTCTGGGCATCGGGCGCGAAGAGATGGAGGCGGCCTTCGAACGCGCCTGCGCCAAACAGGACGAGTACTTCGCAAGGGCGGCCGAACTCGGCAGGCGCGCGCTCGACGCGGCGCGATGCGAACAAAGGCCCGTCATCGCCCTCCTCGGCCGCCCCTACAACGCCTTCACCGCCGAGGCGAACATGGGCATCCCGCGCAAATTCTCGACGCGAGGGCACTCGGTCATTCCCTTCGACATTCTCCCCATCGAAGGCAGAAGCATTTTCTCGAACATGTACTGGTACTACGGCCAGCTCGACTTGAAAGCCGCGCGGCTTGTGGAGAGCGAGCCGAACCTCTACGTCGCCTTCATCTCGAATTTCTCCTGCGCCCCGGATTCTTTCATTCTCCACTATGTGAAATGGATCATGGGGCAGAAACCCTTCCTCGTCCTCGAGCTCGATTCCCACTCCGCGGACGCGGGCATCGACACGCGGGTCGAAGCCTTCCTCGACATCATCGACGGCTACCGGGCCAAGGCTGGGGAACTCGGCGAAGCGCGTTACGACAACGGCTTGCGTTTCGTGAACGACGGAAAGTCACCGCTCCATGTTCTCGATACCGCAAGCGGCGCGCGGCACGAGCTCTTCGGCAACAAAAAGTTGAAGCTCCTCCTCTCCAACATGGGCGAGCTTTCCACCGAACTCATGGCCGCGGTCCTCCGGGGCGCGGGCGTCAACGCCGAAGCGATGCCGGTGGCGAGCTCGCGCACGATCCGCCTTGCGCGCGCCCACGCGTCGGGGAAGGAGTGCGTGCCTTCGCACCTCGTCCTGGGTTCCGCACTCGAATACTTTGCCTCGGAAAAATACCGAAAGGACGAAATCTACCTCCTTTTCGTGCCAATCACGACGGGCCCCTGCCGCACCGGCCAGTACTATGTCTATTTCGAGAACCTGTTCCGCGACCTCAGGCTCGAGAACGTCGTCGTCGTCACGCTCTCCGCGGACAATTCCTACAACGAGTTCGGACCGGAATTCTCGAAGCACATGTGGCGGAGCATCGTCGTCGCCGACTACATGAAGGACCTCCAAAACGCGCTCCGCGCCCTCGCCGTCGATGCGCCGTCTGCCATGGCCTGGTTCGCCCGCGCGTGGCGCGATCTCATCGACGTGGCCGAACGCGACTTGCGAAAGGCGCAGCCAGTGCTTGCACGCATCGCGCACGAGGCAGCGGCGATCCCCCGCAAGGCTACGGTGGGCGAGGCGCCTCGCGTCCTCGTCGTCGGCGAAATATACGTCCGCCGCGACGACTTCGCCGTCGACGAGCTCGTGGATATTTTCAGTCGCAAAGGGATTATCGCCAAGGTCTCGGGCGTCGGCGAGTGGATTCACTACCTCGACTATGTGCGCTGGTACGACTACACGAAGCGCCTGAGGCTCAGACCGTTCTGGGCCCGCCCCTTTTCGGAGGAAGCCCGAAAACTCTTAAGGCTCCGCATCGAGGAGTGGTGGAAGCACCATGTCGAACGCGGCGTCAAGAAGGCGCTTCTGCCCTCGGGGCTCCTCCCCGAAACGCCGCATGACATGCGGCGCATTATGCGAAACACCTTCGCGCACTTCGTGACAAGCGAGCTCCAGTCCGAGATCGTCGTCTCCTCGGGCGTTGCCGCCACAGCTATGGAGGAAGGCGGCTATTCCGGCATCGTTAACATCTCGCCCTTCGCCTGCCTCATCGGACGCGTCATCGAGGGACTTGTGACCCCCTGGGCGCGCGAGCGCGGCTACCCCATCATCTCGGTGGAGGTCGACGGTAACCTCCTGCCTCCCTCGACGATCAACAAGCTCAACATTTTCATGGTCAAGGTTCTGCGCTTTGGCGGACGGGGCGGAGCAGATGTCCTTGTCGACGCGGTGCCGCGCTCCGATCAGGCCAAGACGGGGCCCGCCGGCGCGGAATCGGGCCGGGCCGCGGTGGTGGAGGCCTAAGCGATGCGCCACGAACAATGGGGCTGGGCCCTCGTCACTGGCGCATCGGGCGGCATCGGCAGGGAGTTCGCGCGGCTTTTGGCAAAGGAGGGCTGGGCCCTCATCCTCGTCGGAAGGAGCGGCGAGCGCCTTGCCGAAACAAAGGCGCTCCTCAAAGGCCCTCGTGCGGCGGAGGCTCTCGTCATCGTGGCGGACCTCTCCGCGCCGTGCGCCGCGGACCGTCTTTTTGCAGACCTCGGCGCGCGCGGCATCGAAGTCGAGATCCTCGTGAACAACGCAGGCGCGGGGCTCTCGGGTCCGGCGGTGGACCTCGACCCCGCCGCGGTCGAAGCGATGCTCTCGCTCAACGTGCTCGCACTGACATCGCTCTGCGCCCTCTTCGGCAGAGCTATGCGCGCGCGCGGAAGGGGCGCCATTCTCAATGTCGGCTCGTTCGCGGGGCTCAAACCCACGCCCTACTTCGCGGCCTATGCCGCGTCAAAGGCCTACGTGCGATCCTATAGCCTCGCTCTCCGCGCCGAACTCGCAAGCTCGGGGGTTGTCGTCTCCTGCCTTCTCCCGGGCTATGTGCGGACCGCCTTCGACGGCGCGGCGGGGATAACGAGCCTGAGTTACCTCGCCTTCTCGGCGCGCAATTCGCTACCGCCTGAGGTGGTCGCGCGCGCCGGGCTCCGCCTCATTGCAAGCGGCCGCGCGAGCGCGATTGTCGGTGCGCGGAACCGCCTCGCCGCCTTTCTCATGGCCCCCCTCTCAGGCGGCGCCGCCGCCCGACTCATGAAACCGATCCTTGACCGGCTTCTCAATACCAGCCCGAGGAGGACCTCGTGAAAACCAACATCTCGATCGTGCCCGAACTCCTTCGCGAGGACCCGCAGCTCGCCTATCGCATCCTCAGGGCCTTTGCCGCGCAGAAAAAGTCCATGCTGGTCGACCGCAACCTCTACGGCGGCAAGTCGCATGAACTTGGCCTCATGTACTTCCGCCTCACGCCGCTATGCAACCTGCGCTGCGTGATGTGCGGCCAGCGCGGTGACAAGGGCGTCCTCAAGGGTGCCTTCGCCGCGGCCGAGTCAAAGAAGGTGCTTCCCCTCGACGCGTATAAGCGCCTCGTCGACGAAGTCGCTGTCAAAAAGCCCGTCGTCTACCTTTGGGGAGGCGAGCCCTTCCTCTACCCCGACCTTTTCCCGCTCGTCGACTACATGATGGAGTCGGGGCTGACAGTCTCCGTCAACACAAATGGCACCTACCTCGCGGAAAAGGCCGAAGAGATCGTCCGGCACAAGTGGCACGCACTCTTCGTCTCCCTCGACGGCTTCGAGGAGACAAACGACCGCATCCGCGGCGACGGATCCTACCGCCGCGTCGTCGAGGGCTTCGCCGCGATCAACCGCGAAAAGAAGCGGCAGGGTTCGCACTTCCCCTACATGGGCATCGTCACTACGGTCAACAATCTCAATTACAAGGACCTTTATCGCCTCGCCGACGCGGCGCGCGAATTCGGCCTTGCCTGGCACATTTTCAACCTCGGCACCTATTCGAACGATGCGATTGTCGCACGCCACAAGGAGTTCATGCGCACGCGGCTCGACACCGAGATCAAATGCCTCGAGGCCTACAACACCGGCTACAACGAGGGCATTGATGGCGCGGAGCTCCACGGCATCCTTGAGAAAATCCACGCGATGGATGCGGGGCACCCTATCATCACCGTCCCCGCGCTCGAACCCGACAAAATCGACATCTACTATGGCGACCTCGAGCACCCCGTGCGTCGCACCTGCTCCGTCCCCTGGAGCCAGGCGAACATCGACTACAACGGCAATGTCCACTTCTGTGCAGACTATCCGGACTATGTCCTCGGCAACATCCTTGAAAAACCCTTCTTTGAGATATTCAACGGCGAAAAGGCAATTCGCTTCCGCCGCGAACTTAAGGCGGCGCCGAACGGTAACTTTCCCGGATGTGTGCGCTGCTATCAGAACATGCTCTGCGGCAAAAGGCTTAAAGGGTTCTGACCGCGGGCCAGAGGGAAACGCGAGGCGCGCGGGGCGGCTTGACGCGCGCGTGCGTCTCGTGCTTCCCTCCTAAGCCCATGTACGGAATCGATTTCGGAACCTCTAACACCGTCGTCACCTACGCGCCGTCCCGAGGCGCGCGCGGTTCGGATGCGCGGCTTCTCGAACTCGGTGAAGGTGGACTCGTCCCCTCGCTCCTCTACTACGAGCGCGACCGGCGCCCCTCCATCGGCGCCGAGGCGATGGCTGATTACGCGGAGGCCCTTGGCCGCTATCGCGGAACGCCGAACCCCTATGCGCATTTCCGCTTTTTCCAAGCCATCAAACTCGCGCTCAAGGATCCGCTTTTCGAGGGAACGCGCATTTTCGGCGAGTTCAGACGGGTCGAGGCGCTCGCCGCGCTCTTCCTCCGCGAGGTGAAGCGCCGTGCCGACGAGGCGCTCGCGGCTCTGGGCGAGAAGGCCGCGGATGAACCGCTCGTCCTCGGCCGCCCCGTGGTTCTCGCCGACGACGCCGACGCGGACCGCCGCATCGAAGACCGCTTCCGCGAAGCGGCCCGACTCGCAGGCTTCTCCGAGATCTCCTTCGTCTATGAACCCGTCGCTGCCGCGGTGAGCGCCGCAGCAGCTTACCGCGGCGTGGTGCTCGTGTTCGATTTCGGCGGCGGCACGCTTGACATCAGCGTCGCGCGGGGCTCAGGCTGCGATTTCGAAATACTCGCAAACCGCGGCATCGACCTCGGCGGCTACCTCCTCAACGAGGATGTCGCACGCGCGCGTCTCGTCCGCCACTTCGGTGCGGAAGGCAAGTGGCGGACAATGACCGGCCGAGAACTCGCCATGCCCTCGTGGATCACACGGCAGGTCGCCTCGTTTTACGCCCTCCCCCTTGCGGACATACACAAAACACGGACTGCGGTCAGGGAGCTCGTTTTTGAAGCTCGCCGCGAGGACAAGGACAAACTCCGCGGCCTCCTCGAATTTCTCGATCGCAACCTCGCCTTCGAGCTCTTTGCGCGGATCGACGCGGCGAAAATACGGCTCTCGGAAGCGGAGACGGCGTCCATCGTCTTCGACGTGCCTCCGTTTATCGCCTTCGAAGAGGCGGTGACGCGGAACTGGTTCGAGGGGCTTATCGCTCCCCGCGTCGAGGCGGCCGAGCGCCTCGTGCGCGAGGCGCTCGCGGCAGCCGGCCTTGAAACAGGCGAGGTCGGCAAGGTGGTGCGTGTCGGAGGCTCTTCGCGCGTGCCCGCCTTTGCCCGCATGCTTGAACGGCTCTTCCCGGGACGTGTCGAAGAAGGCGCCGTGTTTACGAGCATCGCCGCCGGCCTCATCGGGGCCGAAGAACGGGGGCTCGGTGTCGCAAAGGCGCGGAACAGACTGTCGGCTACCGCATCAGGCGCGGGAGAAAAGGGCTAGCAAAAAGGGCTGCCGTTTCCGGCAGCCCTGCGGACCTCTCGACGCAGTGCATGTTTCAGGCGGAGGCGGCAGTTGGCGCATCCTCGGCGCCTGTCAGCCCCGAAGGGCGCCCGCGGTAGAGCACCTTGCGGATGCCATCGGGCGAAAGGCCGTATTCATCGGCGAGATCGTCGATGCTCCGGCCCGAGGCCTTTGCGGCGCGGATGGCTTCGTTGCGGCGATCCAGGGCCTCGCGCGCGCCACTCTTGGCGCCCCAACCGAGCCGCTCGGCCTCGGGCCGGGGGATATAGACGAGCGAGCCTTGCACATACTTCTGCACCTCCCGCAAAAGCTCAGGGGGGAGAAGCGAATCCGCATTTTGATACGACATAGATCGTTCCTCAGGGGGATACAGGGGTTGCATCCGCCTAAGGCCCGCGACGTGCGTCTGCTGGGCGAGGACCGCTTTACTATCCAAGGAGTAATGCGCTCCGGAGCTTAGGCGGCGATGACGCGCTTGGCGGCAGTATCGCCTGCGACAGAATTGCCTGCGGCAGAATTGCCTGCGGCAGAATTGCCGGCGGCAATTTTACCGACTGCCAACTTCATGCTGACGATGCTCATCGGGCCCTCCTCTCGAAACACATGGTTTTCATGCGCGTAATCATTGCACGGATTTCATATCTGTGTAAACAGAAAGAATCGATAAAAAGATTCTCTCCTCTTCGTTCACCACGAGGGGGGGGACAGCTTCTCAGGCGCGGTGAAGGCTCAAGCCCCCCTGTAGCAAGGACCGCCCTTCGTGGTGCGGCTTTGGGACAAAACGAAGCAACGTGAGTTTTCTCTTTCGTGCCCGCGCTCTCCGTTGTAGTCTGAGCGTGCCGGCAAACAGATAAAGCCTTTCGCGAGGCGTCGCGGCGAGGCGAAGGAGGTGTCGAGTTGATTGAAGCATTCGAGAGGGCCCTGCCCCTCTAACAGCAGGCCGCGAGAAGCGCGGCCTTCACGGCCGGTTCGCAGGGACTGCATCCCTGTGGACCGGCCGGTTCACGAAGCGCTTAGATCTTCTGTATCCGCGCGGAAAGAGCGCGGCGCCAGTCTTTTTTTTCGCCTTCCTTTTCCCACTGGATGCGGCGTTTGACGACAAAGGCGCTCTCGCTCCGATCCTTGAACTCGACCACGCCAAAGGCCCCCGAACCGAGATAGACGACTCGTTCGCCCGGCGCAAGGTTCTCCGCCTGCGCGACGCGCTCGAGCACGCAGTCGAAGTGGGCGGGCGCGCCTCCCTCTTTGTCGGCCGCTATGGCGGTGGAAAGATCATAGACGGGCTTGCCGCAGAGGGGACACTGGACCGGCTCGATCCGCTCGCGCGATCCGTCCTGGCCCTGTTCGGCGCGTGCGCGATCCTCGCGCGCAAATGGACGGCCGAAACGGCGACGCCCAAAGCGGCGACCGCCCTCGGCTTCGCGGCGGGGCGCCGAGCCCTGGTTCATCGGCTGCTGGCCGGCCGGCTGGCCTTGATTCGGCCGCCTTCCTTCGTCGCGTCTGCCGCGCTCGGGCATTCCACCCCTATCGCGCTTTTCTTCCGCCATCCACGTATCCTTCCGTAAGCCGCGCCGACAAGACGGTCGCAATCCGTAAGATCGCGCCCTCCATATATGCCTCGTCACGCAGCTTGTCTTTGAGTTCCGCGATCCGATCCCGGTCGGACCGACCAGCTCCCCGGCCCGTCATAGGTCTCCCGTAAACGCCGATTCAATATAGCGGGCGATGACGCCCCCCGAAAAGAGCGCAACATCGTAGCGCACCCGCATGCTACTATATTGTCGATTCCGGGCCAGAAAGATTTTAGACGTTTCGATGATGCGGCGGCGCTTCCGGGCGTCAATCGATTCGGCGAGCGCAGCGAGACCCAGCCTAGACCAGGATTTTACCTCGACAAAGGCGATCGTGTCTCCCCTGTGCGCGACAAGATCGAGTTCACCCGGGCCCGCGCGAAAATTCCGCGCAACAAGCTCCCAACCGGAGCGCCGGAGCTCCTCGGCGCAGGCGTCTTCGCCGGCACGACCACGGGCGAAGGTCGACATCACTGCACGACGCCCGCTAACTCCCGACCAGCTCTTTCGGATCGAGCGCGCGCGCTATGAACAGAGTCTTCTCAAGCAGGAGATCGACGAGTTCCCCCTCCTCGCCCTCGAAGCGGTTACCGAACTCGTCGACGAGAAGCCGCAGTTTGGGGCGGAGCGGGGCGTCGGGATGAGTCGCGACCACCCGGGCGATGGCAGCATTGTTGAGGATGACCGTCGAACCAAGTGGGTAGATGCCCATGGACTTGATGAAGGCCTTGAGAATCTCGGGGTCAAACCGCCGCGAATTATCCGAAAGCAGGGTCTTCATCGCAACGTAGCCGATCATCGAGTTGCGGTAGGGCTTTTCGCTCACCATCGCCTCGAAGGCGTCGGCAACGGACACTATGCGCGCAAGCGGATCGATATCGCCGCCCGTCGTTTTGCGCGGGTAGCCTTCGCCGTCCCAGCGCTCGTGGTGTTGCAAGCCGATGATGCCGACATCGTCGGGATAGAGAAGCTCCTTCGTCACAATGCGATAGGAGAGCAGCGGATGGGCGCGTATTTTTTGCGCCTCCTCGTCGGTAAGCCCTCCTTGCTTTTTCAAAATGGACTCGGGGATGCGGAGCATGCCGACATCATGCAGGAGTGCGCCCAAGACCAGATAGGTGAGTTTGTATGCGGGGAGCTTCAGCGTCTGGCCAATCACGGCGGACAAAATCGCCGTGTTGACGCCCGCCTTAGCGAGCTCGGCCCCTTGAGATTCGCTTGCGAGGATGGCGGAAATCGCCGCGTCGCGCTCGTCGCGTACGAGCTTAAGTACGCCCTGCGCGATCTGATCGACCGCCTTGGACTCGACCGGCTCGCCCTTGCGGATCCGGTCAAACACCTGTGCAAGCCCGTCGACGAGCTCGACATACCGACGATAGAGCTCGCGGCTCCCCGCAAAACCCTGCTCCCGCGTGGCCTCGGAGGAAGGCAAGGCCGCACTCTGCGGTTTTGCGCCCCCGTTTTTCGCATCTTCGGCGATCAATTCGCCCTCGGTGAGTACGAATGCCACCCCCCAGCGCTTGAGCACCTAAAGGTCTTTCTGCTTGACGGAGATATTCGCCGGCACGAGAAGATTCTTCTCGTCGATGTAGACATCCTCGGTGTACCGCGATCCAGGTTGTATCTGATCCAGGGCGATCCGTTTCTTCATGGTTCCTCTATGGTCTTCACGAAGGCAAACACCTTCGCAACAAGTTCGAAATACTCCTCGGGGACAAAGCCCCCGATGTCGATCGGAAACAAAGCCTCCGCGAGCGCCTCGTCACGCACCAGGGGAAGGCCGAGTTCTAGAGCGATAGCCTCGAGGCGGAGCGCGGTCCGTCCCGAACCCTTCGCGACAAGAAAGGGCGCGGGAAGCCCTCCTTCATACTTGAGCGCAACCGCTTTCCGGGCCCTAAGCATCGATATCGAGCCCCCCTTCTCCAATCTCGGCCTCGGCATCGGAAGACACGAGCCGCGCATGGCAACCTGAAGTAGCAAGCCCGCGAGCAAACACCGGGAACAGGCGGCTCGCCGCCTCGCGCTCCGGATCCGGATGGAACAGGAGCTCGGCATCGGCACCGCCACCGGCACGCAGGCTGAATGACCAAGACGAAGGCCTCGTCGCGACGCCGTTGGCAGTATTCCGGGCGACAAAGTTCGCATCGAGGCGAAAGCGGCCGCCCGGCGCATAGGGCAATAGTATACGCAGTCTTCCGCGTAAATCAATCGAATCGAGCGAGAAGCTGAAGGGAACGAGCACCGAAGCTCCCACAGCCCCCCGTGCATGGTTGAACAGCCCGAGGTACAGTGCGGAACGCGACAAACCCGTAAGCGCCGCCGACACGGCGGAAGGCGCTGAGGGAGCGCCGCCGATAACGGCGGCGCCGTTATCGGCGGCGCGGAAACTCAAAGCGCGCAAAAACGCACCCAAGACGGTAGGGAGTTCGGACATGGGGACTTCGCGCACAAAGCCCTCCTCACGTTCGCACTGCGCGCTCCCTGCCTCCGCACCGCCCGATCCTGCAAACTCTTCACCACGGTCGCTCGCCTGCCGCCCCCTCCCCCCGTCATGAGGCCGCGCATTGCCCCCGCCGGACTGGCCATCTCCTGTCGCGTCGGCGTCTGCAGCGCTAGGGAGCTCCACAAGCGCCGCGACCAGGGCCTCGTCCGCGGCGATACCCTTTGCCTCGAGGGCCGCGGCCAGCGCCGCGCACTCAGCCTTTCGTCCAGACGGAACGCGGCGCACAAGACGCTTAAGGCGAGAAAGCGCTGCAGTGTCGGGCGTAAAGCCTTCTGCATGGAGAGCGGTCAGGACAGGCCGCAAAACCGCGTCGTCGTCCATCCCCCACGGATGGCGCGAGACAGCCGGGACGCCGCGGCGCTCCCCCGCACGCGCATCGCCGATAGAAGCGCGGCTTTCGCCCGCGGTACGGCCTCCTTCACGCACCCTCGCCTTGGAGGCCCCGGGGGCAACGATGCGTAGCACCGATCCCGCCACATCGCGCTGGACGCGAGCGCGGATCTCCGCTCCGCATTCGAGGGGAAGGTCAGTATGCACGACAAACGCACGGCCATCTGAGGCGACACGGTAACTGCCTGGCGCAAGCTGCTCCTCGACACGGAGCGAAACGAAAGCGCCGGCCCGGAACGAAAATCCGGAACCGGCGCTTGGTCGGAGAATGGAAAACTCGGAAGAGCCCAGGGGCCGCATCGGCGCGTTCGGCCGAAGGGGCCGCTATGAGCCCCCTCGGGGCCTTAGGCCTAAAACCTTAGGCCTTGGGCTGCTCGGCAGGAGCGGCGGCCTTGGAGGAGACGGGGATGTACTCCTTGATCTTCGCTTTCTTGCCGATCTTCGTGCGGATATAGTAGAGCTTAGCGCGGCGCACCTTGCCGAGGCGGACGACCTCGATCTTCTCGATGCGCGGAGAATTCATCGGGAACACGCGCTCGACGCCGACGCCGTAGGAGTTCTTGCGAACCGTGAAGGTCTTGTGAAGGCCGCCGTTTTTCATCGCGATGCACAGGCCCTCATAGGCCTGGACACGCTCGGTCTTACCCTCGATGATCTTGAAGTGGACACGGACGGTATCGCCGACATTGAAGGCCGTGATATCGGACTTAATCTGCGGAGCCTGAATCTTCTGGATAAGGTTCATCTATTCCCCCTTCGGTCACTATTTCTTTGAGCAGCCGCCTCACCTCATCGGGAAGGCCGGCGGAGGCAAACAACTCGGGGCGATAGGCCAGAGTTTTGCGAATCTGCGCCTTGAGTCGCCACGCCGCGATGTTCGCATGATGCCCCGACAGCAGAACTTCGGGGACCTTTATTGTACCATAAACAGCCGGCCGTGTATACTGGGGATATTCGAGTAGCCCATGGCCGGAAAAGCTCTCCTCCGCAAGGCTTTCCCCCGAGATCACGCCGGGAATGAGGCGGTAGACGGCATCGACAAGCACGAGCGCCGCGACCTCGCCGCTTGAGAGGACGTAATCGCCGATCGAAATCTCGTCGTCCACATACTCGTCGATGATCCGCTGGTCGACACCCTCGTAGCGGCCGCAGACGACGACAAGCCGTTCTTCACGAGCAAGGTCCGCCGCGTAAGCCTGGTTGAAAAGGCGACCCGACGGCGTCACAAAGACAGTGCGTGCCGTTCGGGCACCATGGGCATCCAGGGCACGGCCCAAAGGCCCCGGAAGCATAAGCATGCCCGCACCGCCGCCGAAGATTTCGTCATCGCATTTCCGGTGCCTGTCCGTCGCATAATCCCGGATGTTGACCAGCTCGTACTCGATGCGTCCCGCTTTGACGGCGCGCGCCATGATTGAACTTTCGAAGAATCCGCGAAGTATCTCCGGAAAAAGCGTAAGGACGGTGATTTTCATGTTTCGAGTATCCAGGGCGCAAGGAGTTCGGCCCTGCCACCCTCGACATCGACATGGCCGACAAATTCCTTGCGGAAGGGGACAAGAGCGACGCGCCCCTCAGGCAAAAGCGCCTCGAGAAGGGGGTCAGGGCCGCCCGAAAGCACGCCTTGCACGCGGGCAAGCTTCCGTCCTCCAGCGTCGACGAGGTCGAGACCGACCAAATCGGCCACATACCACTCGTTCTCGGCGAGTGGGGCGGCATCGCCACGGTCAACGACAATGTCGAGGCCGGTGAGGGCACGGGCAGATTCGGGCGTGGTGTAGCCCTCGAAGGCCATCGTGAGGCCGTCCCCGGCGCGCTCGCAACGGAGGACCTTCAGCCTGAGGCTCCGATCCTCGCCGCGGAGTTCGACAACACGGAGCCGCATGAGGTGTTCGAACTCGCCTGAATAGCTCTGGACGCGGAGATCGCCCCGCACGCCACGAGGGGCGCCAAGGCGCGCGACGGCGAGCTTGTCCCTCTTGGGCGCAGTGTCGGACGGCATGTCTCTACCTCTCGCGCCGCCCCAGACTGCAGGCACCCTCAAAGGGTGGGAGTCCGCAGTCCGAGACGGGAGCCTTGCCTTAATCGAGGATCTCGAGAACGACCCGTTTATCGGCGGCGGAGGCAGCGGCGGAAAGAATGGTGCGTATCGCCTTGGCGATGCGTCCATGTTTGCCGATCACCTTGCCGATATCGTCGTTCGCGACGCGAAGCTCAAGTACCGTGGACTTGTCCCCCTCGATGACGTTGACCGTCACCGCCGCAGGATCGTCCACCAGTGACTTGGCGATGTATTCGACGAGATCGCGTTCCACGGATGTCTCCTCAGGGCTGGCGGCCGGGCCGCGCAGAAGCGCACGCAACCGCGTGCAATGCGCAGGATCCCGCCCTTAGGCCTTTACTTTACGTGGATACCCTTTTTGTTGAGGAGGCCGCGAACCGTGTCCGTGGGCTGGGCGCCCTTGGACAGCCAGTCCTTCGCCTTTGCCTCATCGATGAGTATCTGCTTACCCTCGGTCTCGATGGGGTGGTAGAGGCCGAGTTCATCGATCGTCCTGCCGTCGCGGGGCGAACGGGAATCCATGACGACGATGCGGTAGAAGGGGCGCATCTTGGAACCAAAGCGCTTGAGTCTGATCTTGACGCTCATGAGAAGTCCTCCTGCGTGATTGTGGGCCCGCCCTTACGACCACAATTTCCCGGACGGGGGGCCCGGAGCGGGAAACGCGTTATCATGTATACACCACATGCGCCCTTCGCGTCAATTAAGCCGCCTGAGCCGTTCAGGGCGCCCCATGGAGATGCTAGGAACAAAGCAGCATTGCGGTGTATACCACGTGCGTGCCGATCAATCTCCCCCAAGATGCCCTGATCCTTGCACCCATGGTGGGACTTTCCCATCGGGCACTCCGCGAGCTCGTTCTTGAGTTCGGCGGACTCGATCTCGCCTACACGGAAATGGCAAGCTCAGGCGCGTTCATGGCGGGCACCCCCTACGAAACGTGGTACCTCGACGCAGGCCCGAGGCCGGAAATGACCGTCCTTCAGTTTTACACGACAAAGCCCCACCGCCTCGCCGAAGCGCTTGAACGCAACGCCGACCGCCCCGTGGCAGGAGCGGACATCAATTTCGGCTGTGCGGCCCCGCACATCATACGATCGGGTGGGGGCGCCGCATGGATGCGCGATCCCGAAGGCGCCCGTGCGCTCGTCGCCCTTGCGCGCGGCGTCTGGCCCCGACCCCTGTCGGCAAAACTCCGCATCGGGCCAGAAAACGACTACAGCGCCCTGCGCGCGTTCGCCATGGGTCTAGCCGAAGCGGGCCTCGACTTCCTCGCACTCCACCCGCGGCTCGAAGACGAACGCTTTAGGCGCACAAGCCGCTGGGACTATGTTGCACGCCTTGCTCGCGAACTCCCCCTCCCCGTCGTGGGAAACGGCGATGTGCGGAGCTTTTCCGATTGGCACAAGCGCCGGACGGAGGCGGGTCCGGCGGGTATCATGATCGGCCGTGAAGCCGCACGGCGGCCGTGGATATTCGCACTCATCCGCGGTAAACGTGCCGATCCCGCCTTTGAGCTATGCGTGAACCTGCGCGCGACCGCGCTCCGCTTTCTCACGCTTGTCGAGGAGCACCTGCCTACGGATTTTCAGCTGAGCCGTGCGCAAAAGTTCTTCTTCTATTACGCGGATAACTTCAGCTTTGCCCACCACCTTCGTTGGAAGCTCTGCAACGCGGAAAGCCTTGCCGCGATGCGCTCCCTCCTCGACGACTACCTCCGCGAAGTGCCGAATGACGCGGTAAAGGTGGAGCACGACTAGCCCCCTTCCGGACCGCAGCCCCCCTACACGGAACTTCCTCAAGCGCCAATCTCGGTTATACTTATCGTGACACCGGTCATTGTTTGCGTCTTGTACAATTTTACATTTTTTGTTATTATGTAATTCAAGAGGAGGAACCATGGCCGACACCATCCCCCGCATGTTCATCGAACAGGCCGACCGCCAACCCGACACCGCCGCGCAGTACTATAAGGACAGTTCCGGCGAGTTCGTCCCCCGAAGCTATGCGGCGCTTCTTGCCGACATCGAAGCTTTCGCCGCGGGGCTTACACGCCTCGGACTCAAGCGGGGCGACCATGTGGGCCTCATCTCCGACAACCGCCGCGAATGGCTTGTCGCCGATCTTGCCATCCTCGGCCTTGGCGCCGCCGACGCACCGCGCGGCTGCGACGCGACTGAGGACGAGATTGCCTTCATTCTTTCGTGGAGCGAATGCGGCCTTGCCATTCTGGAAAACGAGCGCCAGCTCAACAAAGTGCTCGCCCGGCGCGACAAGATGCCCATGCTTTCACGCGTCATTCTCTTTGACGAGCCCTCGGCGAGCACCCGCGCCGAAGCAGAGGCACGAAAACTCGCCGTTTCGAGCTTCGCCGAAGTCGATGCGGCTGGCCGTGCGGAGGTCGCTACAGAGCCGGGATTCTACCGCGCCGAGGCGGCAAAGGGCTCGCGGGACGATCTTGCCACCCTCATCTACACCTCAGGAACAACGGGCGAACCCAAGGGGGTTATGCTGACCCATGGCAACTTTCTCCACCAGACGGACTACATCCCCAGCATCATCCACCTCAAACCGGGCGACATCTTCCTCTCGGTCCTCCCAATCTGGCATGTCTTCGAACGCATCTCCCAGTACATGATCCTCGCCGCGGGATCCTCGGTGGCCTATTCGAAGCCCATAGGTTCGGTGATGCTCGCCGACTTCCAGGCCGTGCGGCCACAGTGGATGTCCTCCGTGCCGCGCATCTGGGAATCGGTGATGGAGGGGGTGTACCGTAGCATTCGCCAACAGGGCGGCCTCAAAAAGGCGCTCTTCACCTTTTTTGTCGGTGTCGGCGAGGCGAGGGCCTACCTGCGTGACCATGTCCTCGGCCGCGTGGCCGAGTTCCACCATCGTTCCCGAAGACTCGAAGCGGCGGCGGCCTTCATTCCCTTCCTCCTCATCACACCGCTTGCCGCCCTCGGCGATCTTCTCGTATTTAGAAAGGTGAAGCAGAAACTCGGCGGCCGCTTTATCGCCGGCATCTCGGGCGGCGGAGCACTGCCGCCCGCCGTGGACCGCTTCTTCGCCGCGCTGGGGGTACTCATCCTCGAGGGCTACGGCCTTACGGAAACTGCACCCGTTCTCGCAGTGCGGCTCCAGGACCACCCGGTGAGCGGCACCGTTGGCCCCGCGCTCCGCGGCACCGAGATCAAGATCGTCGACGAAAACGGCAAGGAGCTCCCCTACGGACACAAGGGCCTCATCATGGCACGTGGCCCTTCGGTCATGAAGGGCTACTACAAGCGGCCCGATCTCACCGCGCGGGTTCTCAAAGAGGACGGCTGGCTCGACACGGGCGACCTTGGCATGCTCACCCGCCGCGGCGAACTCAAAATCACGGGGCGCGCAAAGGATACGATCGTCCTTCGGGGCGGCGAAAATGTCGAGCCGAACCCCATCGAGCAAAAACTGCTCGAAAGCCCCTACATCCAGACTGCCGTCGTCCTTGGCCAGGATCAGCGCTACCTTGCCGCTCTTATTGTCCCCAAAGAGGACGCGGTGACCGCATGGGCGACGGAAAATAACGTTCCCATCGTCGATTACGAAACCCTCCTCAAGCAGCCTGAGGTCCTTGAGCTCTTCGAGAGCGAGATCACCGACTTGGTCTCGCCTCGCCACGGGTTCAAAAGCTTCGAGCGCGTCTTCCGCTTCGCCCTCCTAGCTAAACCCTTCGAAGTGGGAAAAGAGCTTTCCGCCAAGCAGGAGATAAAGCGCCACGCGATCAACGAGCTCTACGCGCGGGAGATCGCAGGGCTCTTCGCCTAAGCCGCGTGTAAACCTCGTCGACGTGCCGCATACGTTCCGCATGTACGCGCGCGCTTAACACGTTCACAGAAAGATACGCCGCGCCGGTGGATCGATAAAGGCGCCGTGGACGAGCGATCGCCCACGGCGCCTTTATCACGCTATGACAAGAAAACAGTAACATCGGGAGCAATATCCACTATGGCTTGACATTTTGACTACAAGTTTATATATATTTTCTTACCGATATGAATACCACAACGATACACATCTGCATGGGAAGTTCGTGCTATGCCCGCGGCAACGCGCGAAATGCAGAACTCATTCAGGCCTGGCTTACGGTGCGGGGATACTCTGCACAGATAGAATTTGCCGGCACGCTCTGCGAGGGCCGTTGCAAGGAAGGGCCCATCCTCCGCATCGGGGACAAGATTTTCACCGCGGTAAGCCCCGCCACGGTCGGTGACATCCTCGAGCACGTGTTCGAGGGGACATGATATGGATCACCGCCAGCCGGTCTATACGGAAACAGCCGCCTGCCAGGACTGCTACAAATGCGTCCGGGAATGCCCGGTCAAGGCGATCAATGTGAGCTCGGGCCGGGCAAGCGTCGTCGGCGAACTCTGCGTACTCTGCGGCCACTGCGTCGAGGTCTGTCCCGTAGGGGCAAAAAAGGTGCGCTCGGACGTCGAGCGGGCAAAGGCACTCCTGCGTCTGCGAAAGCGGGTCACACTCTCCCTCGCGCCCTCATTCGCGGCGGAATTTCCCGGCATCGCACCGGAACGCCTCGTCGCGGCGCTACGGCGACTCGGCTTTGCGGCTGTATCGGAGACCGCCTCGGGCGCCGATGTCGTTTCACACGCGACGGCCACAGAGCTCCGCGCCCTCGCCGCGCGCGAAGATATAGGCCGAGCGCGGATACTTCTTTCGACCGCCTGTCCGGTGGTAGTCGATTATGTGCTCAAGTACCGGCCGACGCTAGCCCCCTTCCTCTCCGCAAGCGCCTCGCCCATGCTCGCGCACGCCCGCATGCTCAAAGCCGCCGACCCCGGAACGGCCGTCGTCTTCGCAGGACCCTGCATCGCCAAAAAGCGCGAGGCGGACGATTCCTCGGGCGAGGTCGAGGCGGCGATCACCTTTCGCGGCCTTCGAAGCTGGATGCGCGAAGCGGGCATCGACCCCGCCTCCTGCGAGCCTGGTTCCGACGACCGCTTTTCCCCTGTGCGCGCCTCGCGGGGTGTTCTCTATCCGGTTGACGGCGGGATGATCGCCTCGGTGAAGCGACATGTACACGATCTTGAGGCGCACTTCATCTCCTACTCAGGACTCGTCGAAATCGAAAAGGCCCTTGATGGCCTCGAGTCCTACGAGGGACGCGAGCCGATCTTCCTCGAGCTCCTCGCCTGCGAGGGCGGCTGTGTCAACGGCCCGCGCTGCGAACGGCGTTCGGGTACCGTCGCCAAGCGCCTGGGCGTCCTCGAGTATGCGCGGGGCGCGCGCGAGGAGGGCGCGACGGAAACGCACTTCGCACTCCCCCATCGACGCGTCGCGCCCGCGCCCGCCTCGGCGCCCCACTACCCCGAGGAGCGGCTCCGCGAGGCGCTCAGACAGGTGGGCAAGCACAGCCCCGCAGACGAGCTCAACTGCTCAGGTTGCGGCTACGACACCTGCCGCGCCTTTGCGGCAGCGCTCATCTCCGGCCGCGCCGAGCGCACCATGTGCGTCTCCTACATGCGCGACCTTGCGCAGAAAAAGGCCGAGGCGCTGGTGCGCGCCATGCCCTCAGGCGTCGTCGTCGCGGATGCTGAGCTCCGGGTTGTCGAATGCAACGAGAATTTTGCGCGACTCCTTGGCCCCGAGGCGGTGACGGCCTACGAGGCGAAGCCCGGCCTTGCGGGCGCGGAGCTTGAAAAGCTCCTTCCCTTTTCCGAACTATTCGAGCGCGTCCTCGCGGAGGATGGGCCCGAGGCGCTTGAGCGCGATCTTAGGCTCGGCGAGCGCGTGCTCCACGGAACCGTCTTCGTCATCGAGCGCGGCGCCTATGCAGGCGGCGTGTTCCAGGATGTGACCCTTCCCTGGATACAGCGCGACCGCATCGTCGCCCAGGCGAAAACGGTTATCGACAAAAACCTGCGGACGGTGCAGCGCATCGCCTACCTCCTTGGCGAAAATGCCGCGGACACAGAATCTATTCTTGAATCGATCATCGGCTCGTTCTCCCAGCCCGGCAAGGGCCGGGAGCAGGAGGAGGCCGTGCGATGAAGGGATCCTTCATCGAAATCGGGCACTACAACGAGGCGAAATGCGGCGAGCGCGCGGAGGGCGATGTCTTCCTGTCGCGACGGAGCGCCGAAGACGGCCGCGTGATCGCCGTTCTCTCTGACGGGCTCGGCTCGGGCGTCAAGGCGAATGTCCTTGCGACGCTCACCGCGACCATGGCCGCAGGCTGCGCCGCCTCCGACGCGCCCATCGAGCGCACCGCAGGTGTCATCATGCGGAGCCTCCCCGTCTGTTCCGAGCGACGGATAAGCTACGCGACCTTCAGCCTCGTCGACGTGGCGGCATCGGGCAAACTGGCCATCGTCGAATACGACAATCCCCCCTACGTCCTCATCCGCGAGGGGAGCCTCGTCGAACCGATCAAAACTGAAATTGCGGTAAAACGGCACAGGCGGCAGGGAGGGCTTGGGAGTAAGGCGATTCTCCGCGCCTCGCGCTTCGAGGCGCGGCCGGGCGACCGCCTCGTGCTCTTTTCGGACGGCGTCACGCAGGCGGGCATGGGGAGCCGCCAGAGCCCCTTGGGCTGGGGGAGCCCTGCCGTGGAAGACTTTATCCTTCGCACGATCAGAGCGGAGCCGGGACTCTCCGCGCGGGAGCTTGCGCGCGCAGTCGTGCGCGAAGCCCTCGTGCGCGATCTTGGAAAGGCGCGCGACGACATCACCTGCGGCGTCGTCTACTTTCGGGACGCGCGACGGCTCCTCGTGCTCACCGGGCCGCCCCTCTACCCCGAGCGCGACGCCGAAATGGCCCGCATTTTTCGGGAGTATCCCGGCCGCCGCCTCGTCGCAGGCGGCACCACGGCCTCGATCATCGCCCGCGAAACGGGGGCGAAGGTCAAGGTCGAACTTGGCCGTTTCGATCCGGAAATACCGCCTGCGTCCACGATGGCGGGGGCGGACCTCGTCACCGAGGGCATCATCACCCTGGGGCGCGCCGCGGAACTCCTTGCGAGCAGAGACCGACTCGACAGCCTTCCGTGCAACGCGGCGACCCGTGCCATCGAGCTCATGCTCGATTCCGATGTGATCGACTTCGTCGTCGGCACGAAAATCAACGAGGCGCACCAGGATCCCTCCATGCCCGTCGAGCTTGAAATACGCCGCAACGTCGTGAAGCGCCTCGCCGCCGTCCTCGCGGAGCGCCACCTCAAGGATGTCCGCATCCGCTATGTCTAAGGCCTCAAGGAGAATGCCGTGATCCAGAAAATCCGCGTAGCCATCTGCACGGGCACCGCCTGCTATGTACGCGGTGGAGCCGAACTTCTCGATCTCGAGTCGAGGCTCCCCGCCGAACTCACAGGGCTGATCGAGCTCGAGGGCGCAAGTTGCCTTGAACTGTGTCGCGACCGCGCAAAGGGACAGCCTCCCTTCGCCCTCGTCGGTGAGAAGGTCATCGCCGCCGCAACGATCGAGACGCTCATCGACGCGATTGCCGCCGCCTGTGGCGCGTGCGGGGGCGCCGACTCACAGGAGGCTAGGCGATGAACCACAACAACAATGCCGCACGCATTAGGCGGGAGCTCCTCATCCGCACGGCGAAGCTCGCCTTCGAAGGGCGTCTTGTGGAAGGGATCGAACGGCTCCCCTATGAAATGACAGCCGAGGGCTGGGAAACGATCCGCTGTTGCCGCCACCACGATCGCGCCATCCTCCGCCTGCGGACGATGGCCGTGCTTGGCGCAGATCCCGAAGGCCTTGACGACGCCGCACTCCCCCTCGCCGAGTACGCACGCGAAACAGAACGCCGCGCGCAAGATCCCGCGCCGCGCATAGAAGGCGGAGAACTCGTCGTGATCTCCGAAGCATGCAATGCCTGTGTGAAGACGCGGTACCTCGTCACCGAAGCCTGCCAGGGCTGTCTTGCGCGGCCCTGCAAAATGAACTGTCCGAAGGGCGCGATCAGGGTCGAGGGCGGGAGGGCGCACATTGATCCTGCACGCTGCGTCAACTGCGGACTCTGCATGAAAAACTGCCCCTACACCGCGATCGTAAAACTGCCCGTGCCCTGCGAGGAGGCATGCCCCGTCGGCGCCATCGCCAAGGGCGCCGACGGCGTCGAGCGCATCGATCCTGCGAAGTGCATCCTCTGCGGCAAGTGTCTCCGCGAATGCCCCTTTGGGGCCGTCGCCGAGCGCTCCGAAGCGATCGAGCTTGCGCTCGAGCTTCGCGCAGGCAAACGGGCGGTCGCCCTTGTCGCGCCCGCGGTTGCCGTGCAGTTTCCAGGCGGCCTTGAGCGCCTGGCTGCGGCGCTCCACGCCCTTGGATTTGCCGACATGCTCGAGGTAGCCGAGGGCGCAGAGGAAACAACCCGCCACGAAGCCGCGGAACTCGCCGCGCGGCTTACAGGGGGCGAGGGTTTTCTTCTCACATCTTGCTGTCCTGCTTGGACAAACGCGGCCCGCAAACGCCTTCCCGCCCTCGCCCCGTGCGTCTCGGAAACGCCAAGCCCCATGGTCTACGCGGCGCAGCGCGCCGCGGCTACGCAGCCTGAGGCGATGCGGGTGTTCATCGGACCCTGTGTCGCAAAACGCGCCGAAGCAAAACGCACACGTCTCGTCGATCGCGTCATCACGGCGGAAGAGCTCGGCGCCCTTTTCGTGGCGGCAGGAATCGACGTGGGCGCCCTCGATCCTGAGCCCCTGGCACGCGGGGCAGGCGGCACCGCCCGCGGCTTTGCCGTTTCTGGCGGCGTCGGCGCCGCAGTGGCGGCAGAGTTCGCCGCAAAAGGGAAACCCGCCCCACGACTCTACGCGGTGAACGGCCTTACGCGGCAGACGCTCGCGACAATGGAGGCATGGGCCGCGTGCCCGCCTGAGGCCGATCTCGTCGAGGTGATGTCCTGCGAAGGCGGCTGCGTCGCGGGTCCCTGCACCATCGCAAACCCGCGACTCGCCAAGATCGAAATCGAAAGGATGCGTGAAGACCGCGGCTAAAATTCGATTTCGATGTCGCCCGAAACGCTTTTCGCGTGGAGGCGGCGGCCGCCCTTTCCCACCGACAGAGCGCACCGCCGTGGACCGGCGGGACTCCCTATCTCGCCCTGGGGCGTGCGCAGGCGCCCCGACAGCGTCTCGGCCCGAAGCTCGAGATCGGCACCGGCGAGATTAAAGCCAATGCGGCCAGAAACACTCGTCGCCTCGCCGCCGCCGAAGGGACCAAGCGCCTCTATTTCGATGTCGCCCGCCTGGCTCGCGGCGCGGACGCGGCCGCGCGGACGGGCCACTGAAATTTCGCCCGAGGCGGTTTCAAGGACGAGATCGCCTTTTGCATCCTCGATGTCGATGTCGCCAGATTTGCTCCTGACGACGACGCGGTCGAAGGGAAGCACGCAACGCACGCGGCCCGATCCTGCGCCGATATCCGCGCTCCCGATGCGCTCCGCGTCGATGTCGCCCGACAGGGAGCGCGCTTCGAGGGAGCTAGCCCCCTCAACTCGGACGGAGCCGGATTCGGTCTCGGCCCGGACGCCGATCGAAAGGCCGCGAACCTCGACATCGCCCGTTTTCGTGTGTAGCTCGATATCGTGAATCGCGGCGGGTACACTCGCCTTGAGTTCGGTGACATGGACCGGCCCCTGGCCTTCGGCGACAACGAGGATGCCCTCGACGCGCCTGAGCTCGGGGCGCCATGAGGCGACGAGCTCCTTGGGCCCGCGAAGCTCGAGTTCGAGACGGATCGTCTTTCCCTCATCATTTGATGCTGTGGGGAGAATCGAGGCATCGGCCTCGGGAAAACGCAAAACGAGGCGCTCGGCACCCTCGCAGGGGAATTCTGCGCGGAGAAATCCAGGGGAGTTGTCGGGGTCGTCGGGCATGGCAAGCTCCTCACGTGCGGGCCCGCCCTCAGGCGGCCCATTTTTGAGGAACAATGATACCACGTTTCCGGCGCCCGAACGAGTACCAATCGCGCTCTTGACACGCGGCATAAAATGGGTCAGAGTGTTGCTATGGTTTGCCACACAAACTTATTTATGGCAAACAACGAGGTGCCTATGGATCACGATGACATCGAGCGGCTTCGCGCAGAAATCGGCGAAATTCGCCGCGCCATCCGAAAAAACGATCCCCTTCTCCGCAAAATCGCCTCCATACGGCTTTTCGCGGTGGCGGCCATCCCGCTCGGCCTTGCCCTCGTAGCCTTCTTTCTCGCCCTGCACGCAAGCGCAAGCGCCCTGGGCGCGGCGGGCATAGTACCGGAGGCCTGGCGCGTGCCGCTTATCGTGTTCCTCACGCTCTTCATGGTGCTCGGTGGCGTGTTTAAAATTGTCCTCATCCGAAAAGAGGCTGGCGCGGTGTCGAAAGGGGCGGGCTTCGGCGACATCGTCAAAGCCGCCTACGCGGGTAGCCTCCTCCACCTCAATCTGCCCGCAATCCTTGTCTTTGCCGCCGTCGCAGCCTTCGCGCTCCGCGAGGGCAGGCCTTGGCTCATCTTGCCGGCATCGGCGATCTTTCTTGGCCTCATTTCAAACTCGTTTGGCATCCTTGTCGCAAGGCGCGAATACTTCGCAATCGGCTGGTACTGCGTCGTCACCGGCATCGCGGCGCTTTTTGCCGTCGAAACGGCGCCCTTTTTTTGGGTCGCGACTCTCTACGGCCTTTCCTTCATCGTCTTCGGCGTCGCCGGACTTGTCGCGTCGCCGCCTGGAAAAACGGGTACGAGCGGCAGATCTAGCGGAAACGGGAGCGCCGATCAATGAGCCGGAAGGCTATCGGAGAGCTCGGCCTCGACAAGCTCGTTCATGAGCGGGCGCGGCTCATGATCCTTACCTATCTTGCCTCGTCGAGCGAGCCCGAGACGGGCTTCACTGAGCTCCGGGACGAACTCGGCTTTACGGCGGGGAATCTCTCAACCCAGCTCCGTGTCCTCGAGGAAGCAGGCTACGTAGCACTACACAAAGAATTCCGCGGCGCGCGCCCCTATACGGGGGTGCGACTAGAACCCGCTGGGAAAAAGGCACTCGAAGAGTACCTCAAGGAACTGGAAATCATCGTCGCATCGCTCAAGTCGACGCGTTAAGCGAATCTGCATCACGGCAAGGAGGCCCGAAAGTGGCTATCTTGACTCTCGAAAAGGTGCGCAAGGTCTACGACCGAGGCGCGACCCCCGTCACGGCGCTCGCCGGCGTCGATCTTTCGATCGAGCGCGGCGAATACCTCGCCATCGTCGGCCCCTCGGGGTCGGGCAAGACGACGCTCCTCAACATCATTGGCTGTCTCGATTCCCCAACCGAGGGGCGGGTCGTCTATGCGGGCAGGGAGCTTCGGGGCCTCGGGGAAAAAGAGCTGTCCGAGTACCGCAAAGAGCATGTGAGCTTCGTCTTTCAGTCGTACAACCTCATACCCGTACTCACGGTCCTTGAAAACGTTGAGCTCCCCCTCGTCATCGAGCGCAAAAAAAGGCCTTCCGAGATCCGCGCGCTCGCGCGGGAGGCGGTCGCCGCGGTGGGCCTCTCCGACAAAGAGTCGCGTTATCCGCGCGAGCTTTCTGGCGGCCAGGAGCAGCGCGTCGCGATAGCCCGAGCGCTCGTCAAGAAGCCCATCGTCGTCCTCGCGGACGAGCCGACGGCGAACCTCGATTCGCACACGGCAGAGGAGATCGTTGAGCTCATGCGCCGCGTGAACACCGAGCAGGGCACGACCTTTATCTTCTCCACACACGACAGGCTCGTCATGGAACACGCCCGCCGAATCGTCACCCTGCGGGACGGTTCTATCCTCAGCGACGAAAGGAGATAGCCGTGGGCAGCATTTGGAAAATCGCCTGGCGCAACGTACTCAGACACAAGCGCCGCACCGCGATCACCGGCATCGTGATGTGCGTCGGCATCGGCGTCTACATCGCCGCCGACTCCATGCTCTCAGGCATGGATCGCCTCACCATCGACAACATGATCGCATACACCGATTCGTTCTTGAAAGTCAGGAACCCTGACTACGCCGACAACCTCGCAGGCAATCCCCTCGATTTCGGCATCCCCGATCCTGAAGCAGCGGCAAAAGCGCTCGCAGCGGCGGACCCGCGGATCACCGCCGTGACACCGCGCACCCGCTTCGTCGCGCGTCTTTCCAACTACATCGACGAGATACCCGTACTCGCGACGGCGGTCGATCCGCTGTGCGACCGCAAGGTATTTTCGATCGCAGAATCGGTGAGTCAGGGCCGCTGGCTCTCCCCCGAAGGCGAAAAGGGCGTCGTCCTCGGCGCATCCCTTGCCGCGGAGCTCGGACTCAAGCTCGGAGACTATGTCGTCGTAGCCGCGGGCACCATCCATGAAACCACCAATGCCGACGAGTACGAGGTCGTCGGACTCATCTCGACGCCGGTTCCCGAGCTAGACCGAAGCGCACTCTACATGGCCTACGCGGATGCGCGGGACCTCGTCGACTTCGGCGGCCTCGTCACTGAGCTTTGCGCCGCAGGAAAGCGCGCGCCTTCGCTTGCGAGTCTCCTTGCCGACTCCGCTGCGGCGGCCCAAAAAGCAGCTGCCGTGCTACCGGGCCTGCAGATCGACTCGATCGGCGACCTCGCCGCCAACTACCTTGCGATGCGGCAGATGAAGAGCAAATTCTCATCGGTAATC
>JAJUIB010000044.1 GCA_029265615.1 Spirochaetota bacterium | reverse complement strand
CTTACGTCGAGGCGGGAAGCGTCAAAATTGCCGGGGCTGAGGTCGAGCGGAGCATAGCGGCGCGCATCCTCACCGGTGCGGAAAAGGATTTCGAGGCCTTCCTCTCGGGCGTCTGGCAGGATTCGGGCGCGCCGCGAGGGAAGAGCGGCAAGATGCTCGTCTTCGATCGCCAGGCGGCGACAATTACCTTTTTTTCCGCGGAAACGCAGGAAGTCTTCCACTGGAACGAGTCGCATTCGACCCGCTATGGCCTCTATATTAGCTGCCAAAATGAGTCGGTTCCCAATCTCAGGCGGCTCATGGACATCGAGCTTGCCGGCGCCGACTCCATCACCGTGCGCGTCTTCGAGGACCTCAAAATGAAGATAGACGCCGAGGATGCATGGAACGGCCAATATCGGAAACTTCCCCCGGGTGCTTCCGGCGTCGGACTGTCTTCCGCGCGAAAGACCTCCCCCCTTAAGCTCGACGGTGTCTACCGCGCCGCAGACGGCGCCGAATTGACCTTTGAAGGGAACCGCTATTCCCTTGCACGGGGCGGCGTAGAAGAGCGTGGCGGATTTGCAAGCTACCTCTTGGGCAGCGATGTTGTCGTCGAATTCACGACACTCAAGGAAACCGGTCTCGTCGCAGCCCGCCGGACCTATCGGGCCGACTTTTCCGAGACAAAAAACGGCCGCGCGCTGACACGAAGGCTCACCCTCTCCCCCGCGCGAGCCGCAATCTCCGGACTTGAACTCCTCGAAGAGCCAAATCTTACCTTTGAGCAGAAGCTCGGCGACTAGGGGATTCGATTCGAGCGCTCAGTGCCGGCGCGCCCTGGGCGCCGTGGCCGCCTAAGCTTATTGGAACAAAGGATAGGCCTCGTAGCCAGCGTCTTTGAGGCGGAGGAGCGTGTCCTCCGCCCGCGAACCTGAGGCCACTTCGACAATAACGGCATAGAGTTCCCGGCCGCTCGAGTTCCGCTTCTCGATGATGGGCTTGAACCCGCGCCCTGATAGTTCGGCGGCAAGCCGCGATGCGTTGTCGGCCTTCGAAAAGACGCCCACCTGGAACCGCGTGACCGCGCTTGTCGCCGCTTGCGGCGGCGAAGCGTTCGGTTGCGACGGAGCCTGAGATGCGGTCGAGCTACCGGATGGAGAGCTTGCCAGCCCGGAAGAAGCGCTAGCGGCGAAAGCGGCCCCCGCCGCATCGCCTAAGGGGCGCAGGGCAAGCCCCGAGAGGTACCAGTGCGGCAAAGCGGCAAGGCGGACGGCGGATGCGCTTCGGTCCTCGGCGATGAAGGCCTCGGGGCTCCCCGGATACTCGCGCGCGAGCGCAAGCGCCCGGTCGGCACGCCCTTCGCCTGCAGCAAGCCAGGTGATGAAAAGCGCCTCGCGACGCGCGGCGCTTCCCTCTGGCGCCACGAGCGCCGCGGATGAGGCCGCCCTCTGGGCGTCTGCGCCAAGGAGTTCCACGGCAAGCGCCTGCGCACGCGCGGCATCACCCGAAATGAGGGAGGCCCAGGCCGCGACAAGGCGCGATTCGCGGGCAAGGTCACCAGCTACATGTGTGCCACGCACGATGCCCGCGGATTCGGCGGCACGCTCGGCCTCGCCTGCGGCAAGCCAGAGGCGCGCGGCCATGAGAATGAGCGCCTCGTCGCGGCCAGGGCCGGGGCGTGAGGCGGCAAGCTCGAAAAGCCGCGCGGCCTCCGTGTAGACACCAAGGAGCTGGTACAGCGTGGCCGCGCGGATCACAAGATCCTTCGCCCGTGAGGCATCCGCAAGTTCAGGCGCAAATTCGGCGAGCAAGGCCGCTTGCTCGGCGGCAGGA
Source organism: Spirochaetota bacterium (assembly GCA_029265615.1). Taxonomy (GTDB): domain Bacteria; phylum Spirochaetota; class Spirochaetia; order Treponematales; family Rectinemataceae; genus JAEUJG01. The sequence continues at coordinate 4,250 of JAJUIB010000044.1, read as the reverse complement.
AGCGCATCCGCGCGCGCGACAAGCGCCTCGGCGAAGTCCGCTTTGCCACGCATGGCGCGTAGCTCTGCCTGGGTCGCCGCGAGGGGAGGCTGAGCGGTTGGCGGCACAGTCGCCCCGTGGGCCGCCCATTGGGCGAATGCCCACGAAGGGATGAGTACAAACGCGGCGGCGAGACCCATAAGCACGCTTGCTACGCGGACGGAAGGGGCCGAGCGCCGCCCTCCTCGCCTCATGAAAGAATCTCCTCGCCGCGAAACGTGTTGCCCGAGAGCGAAAGAAGGCGAACCTTCGCAAAGTCCCCCACGCGCGAGGGCGGCGCAGGGAAGACGACCATTTCGTCGCGCTGCGTGCGTCCGAGCACCTCGCTTTTCCTGCGTCGCGACACCGATTCTATGAGCACCTCGTCGACGGCACCGATGCGGCCCTCCATAAGCGAACGCGTCATCTCTTTTTGGAGCTCGATCACCTTGGCGAGTCGGGCTTTTTTGACCTTGTCCGGCACACGGTTCGGCATGGCTGCGGCGGGCGTCCCCTCGCGCGGGTTGTAATGGTACATGTACGCGTAGCTGAAGCCGACATCGCGCATGAGCGCGAGGGTGGCATCGTTGTCCTCCTCTGTCTCGCCAGGAAAGCCCACGAGAATGTCCGTCGACAGCGAAAGATCGGGGATGCGCGCCCGCAAGCGCTCGACAAGTGCGCGGTACGCGGCCGAGTCGTACTTCCGGTTCATCGCCGCGAGGATGCGGTCCGAACCGGACTGGACGCAGAGGTGCACATGGCGGCAAAAAAGCGGCTCTTCGGCGATCACGTCGATGAGCGTGTCGGAAAGGTCTTTCGGATGGCTTGTGAGGAAGCGGATCCAGCGTATCCCCCCGCGTCCCCGCGCTTTAAGATGGAGAGCAATATGCCGCAGGAGCGCAGGAAAATCGAGCTCATGCCCCCCCTCGTCGCGGTGACGGTAGGAGTTGACGTTCTGACCGAGCAGAGTTACCTCGCGGACGCCTGAATCCTCGAGCGCGTCGAGTTCGGCGAGGATATCGGCGGGGCTCCGCGAAATTTCGCGGCCTCGAAGGTAGGGCACGATGCAGTAGGTGCAAAAGTTGTCGCAACCGTGCATGATGGGGAGAAAGGAGCGGAAGTTCCCTGGCTCATAATAGGACTTTGCGAAAACAAAGGCGGGGCTCTCCTCTATCTCGCCAAGCTCACGTCCTGATTCGACCGCATCGAGGACAAGGCCAAAGGCCTGTTTCTGGAAGGTGCCAACGACATAGTCGACAGCACTCTGGCGCTCCTTGACCTCGCGCTTCATCCGCTCGGCCATACAACCCGTCACCACGAGGGCTAGCCGACGCCCCTCCGCCGCCCGGGCACGTTTTTCCGCCGCGTAGTGGTCGATGCGGCCCCATGCGCGGTTTTCCGCCGTGACACGGACGGAGCAGGTGTTGATAAGGACAAGATCGGCGGCTGCAGGCGTGGGGGCGGGAGACCAGCCATGATCGCGAAAGATGATCTCCAGGGCCGCCGACTCCGCCTTGTTCATCTGGCAGCCGTAGGTTTCGATAAAGTACTGCATCTGCGGCCCACTGTACCGCGAGGGCCGGGGCGACATCAACTCCGGTGCGAGCGGATGCCCTTCACAAATTTCACGAGGTTGTAGACACCGTAGCCGACAAGCCCGAGCGCGCCTGCGCCGATCGCGAAGGTCGAAAGGCCCGCCGCGACGCGGAGCACCCCCCCGACAAGGGGGATGCCGCCCAACCACCGGGCAAGTCCCGGCAAGGCGAGCACGAGGCCGGCACCCATCGCGATGGAGCCACCAACCTTGTCCGCCTTCGAATGAGAGCCGACGCTCGAGGCGCCGACGACGAAAGAAAGCGCGCCAAGGCCCACGCCGAGAATACCGCCGAAAGCCGAGGAAAGGCCACGCAGGAAAAACAGCACAAGGCCACCCGCCGTGGCCCCGACGCCGCGCACGCCGGCGTTGGTGATGTCCTTGCCGCCGACCGGCTCTAGATCGCTCATACTACCCTCCATCCGCCGCCCCCTGGCTCTAAGCTCCTCCCCCTCTTTAGGGCAAGGAACGGAGCGCGGAACATCGGGAGAATAATACGAAATTACGCGCCGCGGGTAAAGGCCACGCTAATGCCGGAAACAGCGCTGGCCGGTGAATTTCATCGCAGCACCATACGCTTCGCAGGCCTCGATCGACTCAAAGTCGCGCAAAGAGCCTCCGGGCTGGAGCACCGCCGTAACTCCTTCGCGAAGCCCCACCTCGATGCCGTCGCGGAAAGGGAAAAAGGCGTCGGAGACCATCACGGCGCCCCGAAGGCCGCCCTTTAGAGCCGCGACCTCCTCGCGGACCGCGGCCTTTGCGCCCTCGTCCGAGGACTCGTTCCAGCCTGTTCCAGTGCGTTCCCAGAGGAGCCGGTCCTCGAGCTTGCGGTAGGCCTTGTCGCGCGCAAGCTCGGCGACGCCGACACGGTCCTGTTGCCCCGCACCGACGCCGACCGTCACGCCGTCACGCACATAGACGACCGAATTCGAGGTGACGGCTGTTTCGACGGCCCAGCCGAACAGCATGTCGGCCACCTCGGCTACAGTCGGCTCGCGCGTCACGCGATACATCCGCCCCTCGTGGCTACACTCGGCAGGCAGGAGGTCGGCAGGGGACAGAACACGCGAGACGAAGGAGGTCTGCACCACGAGGGAGCCGTCGAGAAGCGCGCGGAAGTCGAGCCCCTGTGCGGGCGCCCAGCGCTCAAGTCGCGCCATCTCGGGAATACGCATGACGCGGAGGTTTTTTTTACGGGAAAGCTCGGCGAGCGCGCCTTCCTCGAACTCGGGCGCGGCGACGACTTCGCAATACGAGGCGGCGACCTCCCGCGCCGTCGAAGCGTCGAGGGCGCGATTGAGGACGACAGCCCCGCCAAAGGCGGCGACACGATCGGCGAGGTAGGCACGGCGGTATGCCTCGCCCAGGCTCGCGGCGCGCGCCACGCCCGAGGGGTTGTTGTGCTTCATGATCGCGCAGGCGGGACTTTCGCTAAGATAGCGCAGTATACCAAGCGCCGAATCAACGTCGGTGAGGTTGGTCTTTCCCGGATGTTTTCCGAACTGGATGAGTTCCGCAGCGGCGATGAGCCCGCCTGAAAGCGCCGGGCCACCTCCTTCTGGCAGAACGAACTCGGCGCCGCCCAGGGCGAGATTGCCGCCGACCGGCCTATAGAGGGCCGCCGGCTGATCGGGGTTCTCGCCATAGCGGAGCCCCCGCCGCTCGCCCGCCACGTCCCAGACGACCTTTTCGTACACGAGCGCCGTCCTGTGCCCCGCCTCGTCGTAGAATGAAAGCTCCATGCGTGCGGGAAAGGGGTCGTCGGTGATGCTCCTGTATGCCGCGGAAAGCGGCTTTTTCCTCGTCGCTTCGTCCATGATTATCCTCCTTCTTTGCGGTGAAGGCGCCGCGGCTTAGACAAGTTCGTAGCTCGCAGCGAGCTCCGCGCGGTCCATGCGCCCGAGCCTTTCGGCGATCGCGCAGTCGAAGCGCGATACGCGCTCGAAGGCCTTCGCCGCGCAGGAAAGCCGGAATTCAAGCGTCGTGGCGCCGTTTCGCGCAGCAAGTTCACTCACGAGCTCGCCGTACTGCGCAGGAGATGAGAGGGAGACGACCCGGAGAAAGTTCTTCGCGGCGGCGCGGAGCATCGCCGGACCGCCAATATCGATGCGCTGGCGGAGCGCTTCGGCATCCTGGATGGGATCCTGGGCCGCCGCCTCGAAGGGGTACAGATCGCCGACCACGAGATCGAAGGGCACGGCGCCGAGCCGCGCGAGATCTGCCTCGTGCGATTCATTACCCGTCTCGGCAAGGAGGCCAAGGTAGATCTTCCAGTCGAGGGTCTTCACGAGGCCGCCTGCGACTTCGGCCTGTCCGGTATACGCGGAAATCGCGATGAGGCGCGGCAGCGCCCGGTCGGCGTCGGACGTGCTCTCGCGCGCACAGGCGGCAAGGATCTCGGCGATGGCTGCGTAGCTTCCGCCCGTCGAATAGATCTCGAGCCCCGGAGCCGCGCGCGCGAGGCCCCGGACAAGCTCCTTAAGCCGGGTTTTGTCGTAGACCGACACAAGCGCCCTACGGAGAGGCACAAGGTCGGCGATCCGTTCAACGCGGTTGAATGCCATCTGCTTGCTCCTTCGCGCGCGGGGGCGCATGCCGCGCCCCGCACCGGAAGGAGCGCGGCACGCGCGCTCCGCCT
>JAJUIB010000007.1 GCA_029265615.1 Spirochaetota bacterium | reverse complement strand
CGCGCTTGATGCCCTGAATGACTTCTCCGTACATCGCCGAGCAGGCGGGGCATTCGAAGCGGGCGGCGTCGACGTTGAGCGCCGCGACGATGGTTTTTTCCCTTTCCGAATAGGTGAATTTCGCCACAAGTCCGAGCTCAGCAAGGCTGAGCTCGGACAGCGGCTCCTTCACCCGAGCGAGCACCGCGTCGAGCTTGGCCCTGACGCCAGCGTCAAGTTCGCCCTTCATGCTTTTTCCTTCCGGTCAAAAAAGCTCTCAAGTCGGGGAAGAAGCGCCCTGAGGTCTGCTGCCACTTCGCCCTTGACCGGGTGGGTTTTGAGGAAAAAGGTCTTGTTCTCCCCGTAGCAGCAGAAATGCCTAAGCCGGGCGGGCTCAGGGAGGGCGGTAAGGGTCGCCTCAAGGGCCTCGGAGAGGTCGTCGCCGCGCCAAAGGAGCACAAAGCGGCGCCCTCCGGCCTCGACCTCGCGGCGCTCCATGTCCTCAATGCCTGAGATGCGTGCGCGCCGCAATTCCTTGTCGAGCACGACATGTCCCTCTCCCCTGAGTTTTTTTTTCGTAAAGAGGCTGAGATAGAAACGGTCGACGCCAAGGCCGAGAATCCGGGAAACGGGAAGGTAGAGGAGCGAGTGGCGGGGGCTTAAGGTCATCGTTCCCTTTGCGTTCGTCCAGTGGCCCCAGGCGAGCGAATAGGTGAAATTGTGCCCGATTGCGCCCCCAATATTCACATAGTTCGTCATCTTCGGCTTAAGGACTTCCTCCGCTCCTTTGGAGATCGTCGCGGCGATGGCGCGGTTCCGCTTAGTTCCGAGGAAGTACTGTCCTGTCGCAGCAAGGGCGAGCACGACGAGGGCGCTCAAGAGGTAGGGGTTCATGACTGTCCTTTCTTTGCCGCCTTGTCGAGAAAATCCTCGACGAGCGCGCTTGTGTCGATCAAAGCGAGGTCCTCGCGTGCGCACAGGCCCTCGGGGCGGAAGTCGAAGCTGAAGGAAGGGATGTGCGCGAGCTCGGCATCCAGGCTCCAGGGTGTGTCGGAGAGGCCGCGCTTATTAACGCACAGGGCGGAAAACGGCACCTCGATGTGCGTAAGCTCGCTCGCAATGCGCTTCGCTTCAGCGACGGAGAGGATGTCCTGGTTGACGACCACCGCAACGTAGCTTTCTCTGCCAAAGAGCGACGCAAGGTCGGCTAGGCGGCGTTTGATCGAGCCAAGTTTGCCATAGACCGCGTCATCTGCTTTATCAATGCAACTTGAGGCGACGGGGGAGCCGGGATTGATACGGGTCACGGTTTGGCGGCGCTCGAGTATGCGCTCGCGGAGCCGGGTCAGTTCCGCAACCCAGCGTGAGGAGATCGCGGGCATGGCAAGGAAGCGGAGCGTGAGGGCTGTGGGCGGTGTATCAAAGACCACGAAGTCATAGTCCCCTGACAGCTCGCAGCGTATGTGTTCGATCGCCCAGAGGACGGCATATTCCTCCGTTCCCGGCGAGTACTTCATGATATCGAAGAAGGAATCGAGGTTGAGCGTGAGATTGTACGAGTATGTTGCGAGGAGCTCTTCGCGGCTCTCGGCGAGGTAACGCTCGACCCATGCGCCAAGGTTCACCTCGAGGGCGTCGAGGTTTGGTTCGACTTTTTGGGCCGCGTCACCCAGGCTTAGGCCTAGGACATCGCCCAGGTTGTGGGCGGGGTCGAGCGACGCGACCAAGACCCGTTTGCCTGAACGGGCGAGCTTAAGGGCAAAGGCTGCGGAGAGCGTCGTTTTTCCCACGCCGCCCTTACCGAGAAAAAACGCATTCGTCTGCATATCTATCGCCTCAATCGACCTGCAAAAGCCCCATGAGGGCCCCAAGCGGATCCTGTGCGAAATCGGAGCGCGACAACATGATGGTGAGTTCGCGCTCCATGAGGGGGAGTAGTTCGAGCGCGATGGGCGCAGGGGGCGAAGGCAGGCCCACAAAGCCCCCGAGGAGGAGAAGCGCGAAGATGTTCTCAAGCTCCTTGAGTTCGAACTCAAAATAGTCGACGGCGCGTTCTCGATTCACTTGGGCGAATACGCGCAAGGCTTTTCGTACAAAATCGCCGAGCTTGGACAAGTCCAAAAAATCCCCCTCGTGGCGTGCTGCATACATGCCATATGACTACTATAAAAAGAAAGGGCTTCGCGCGGAAGCCCTTTCTTGCAGGCCCTGCCCGCCGAGGGCTCGGCGGACAGGCATGAACGGCATGCGTTAGGTGCTTAGGCTACCGCTTCCTTGACTTTGATATTCTTGAGGAAGCCGGCGATCATGCTGAAGTTCATAATGAGCATGATTACGGTGATGGCTCCGACGATGCCTCCCGTGATCTGGCTCGCCGCAGGTTTTCCGGCGGCGAAGTAGGTCGGCACCACGAGGGCGACGTACCATATGAGGGCCGCAGTGACGGTGATCCACAGGAAGCCGGCGGGAATGAGCGCCATCATCACATACTTGGGATTGAGCTTCCGCTTGACCCACACGGCAACGGTGAGCATGACCACCGAGGCGAGGAGCTGGTTGGCGCCGGAGAAGGCCGGCCAGAGGAAGCTGTATCCACCGGAGCGCGCGAGGAAGATGCCCAAGAAGGCGATGATGATGGACGCGACCCACTTGCTGCTGAACACCTTGTACACGCCGGGCTTCGTGTTCTTAAGCGGGGCGGCCATTTCCTGGACGATGTAGCGGCCGAGTCGGTTCGTCGTATCGAGGGTCGTAAGCGCAAAGGTCGAAACCCAGACTGCGGCGAAGAGGGTCATGAAGCTCATCGGGAGGAAGGGAAGCTGGGTGCTCACCATCTTCGAGAAGGACTGGACGAAGCGACTGAGGGCCGGCGTTGCCATGAGCTTGTCGCCGAGGGCCGCGGCGCCAAAGCCCGCGATGGAGACGATGACGAGCGTGGAGAGGAAGCCTTCGACGAGCATGGCGCCATAGCCGACAAAGAGGGCGTCTTTTTCCTCGCGAAGCTGCTTGGAGCTTGTGCCGGAGGCGACGAGCGAGTGGAAGCCCGAGAGGGCGCCGCAGGCGATGACAAGCGGCACGGTCGGCCAGAAGGGCGAGGGAACGCCGGAGATGACCTTGGCGCTGAAGCCCGTGAATGCGGGGATGGAATCAAGCGGTTTGAAGCTCATGAGGGCTGCGATGCCGCCTGCAAGGAGTCCGAAGTAGAGGAAGTAGGAGGAGAGGTAGTCGCGCGGCTGAAGCAGCAGGTTGACGGGCAAGGCGGATGCAAGCACGATGTACACGAAGATGATCAGGAAGTAAATGTCCTTGGCCCACTTGACGGGGAGTGCGTTGCCGCCGACAAAGGCCAGGATGACAAGGCCGATGCCGATAAGCGAGCCCCAGCCGAGACCAAGCTTCGACTTGTACATGAAGAAGCCCGCGATGACGGCGGCCACGCAGAAGAAGACGAAGGAGAAGAATACGCGTCCATCCGCGGCGAACTGGCCGGCGACGATGTCGCCAAAGGCGGCCACGACGAGGATGCAGAGGAAGAGGATGAACCAGGCGAAGGACTTGCCCGCCTTCTTGCCAATCATGTCCTGGGCGACGACCTGCATGGAGCGGCCATCGTAGCGCACCGATGCGGCAAGGGCGAGATAGTCATGGATGGCGCCGAGAAAGACGTTGCCGATCCAGACCCAGAGGAGGCCGGGGAGCCAGCCCCAGGCGACCGCGATGGCGGGACCGGTGATCGGGCCGGCGCCTGCGATCGACGCAAAGTGGTGTCCGAAGAGGACGTACTTCGAGGTCGGGACGTAGTCGACGCCGTCGGAGAGGCGCTTTGAGGGTGCCTCGGGCGCCTCGCTACTCTTGAGGATCTTGGTCTGGATCGTCTTCCCGTAGGTGAAGTAGAAGACGAAGTAGATGGCCAAGGCTACCAGGGCGATGATCGAAGTCATGGTGCCTCCTTCATGCAAGATACCCGCATGATACGCCTACCTTTTACGCCTGTCAAATCGTTAAAAAAGAGGCGGAATAAATTTCGCGAAAAAATCACGGATGTCTTGACACTCTCCCCCGCTTTTCGATATAAAAAAGCATCCCGAGCGGCGATGGTGGAATTGGTAGACACGCTAGCTTGAGGTGCTAGTGCCGAGAGGCATGGAGGTTCAAGTCCTCTTCGCCGCAAATGGGAAAGAGACCGTCCAGGAATGGACGGTCTTTCTATTTTAAATCAAGCTTCGAAGAAGACGTGAGGCGGTGCCTCGTCCCGCGAGCGAAAAACGGCCGCACCGAAGGTGCGGCCGTTTGCGTGTGCGCGCCTTGTGTTAGGCTTCGATTGCGAGGGTGAGCTCCTCCTCCCAGAAGGCGGCAGGATAGCGCGTGGGCTTCTCGGGTTCGGGGGGCGGCGGGGGATTGGCGCTTTCCCACTCGCGCTTTCGCTGGCCGCGGAGGAATTTGTCGGCGACGCTCGGAAAGAGTTCGAGAAGGAGTTCTTCTTTTTCATCGCGGGCGAGTCGGACGCCGCCCAGTTCCGGAAGTTCAGGGTTGGGCTGCTTTTTATAGTTCGAGGTGTCGTAGGGCACTTCGTCGCGCACGCCACAGATTTTTTCGCGGAAGGCCGGGTCGACGGGCCAGGGCGTCGTGCCGTAGGAGCCCTTCACAAGCTCGGCGAAGTTTTTAGACACATTCGTGTACATCGGCTTTCCCTGTGTACGGTCGATGACGCAGTTGACCGCCTGGACGCCGACGATTTGACTTGTCGGTGTGACAAGCGGCGGGACGCCACAGGCGAGTCGTACCTCGGGGACGAGCTTGAGCACCTCGTCGACATGCCGCTCGAGTTTCGCTTCCTGGAGCTGCGCGAGCATGTTTGTGTACATGCCGCCGGGGATTTGGGCGTGTTTGACGATCTCGTCAGGCTCGGGGTAATTGAAGGCTGCTTCGATTTTTTGGCAGAGGGCGAGGCAACGCTCCGCACGCCCCGCGACGGCTTCCTCGACCGCTCCGTCGAAAAGGGCCGCGAGCTCTGGCGATAGTTCCTCGGTGGAAAGATCGAGGGTCGGGGGGAGGCGCTTGTACTGATCGAACTTTGCAAGTTCGGCCCGTGCCGCCCGAAGCTCCCGGTCGATGCGCGCGACCGCGGCGAGGTTCACGCCGGTTTCAAGACCGAGCCGTCGCGCAAAGAGCTCGACGAATTCGAAGGCGGGGGCGGCCGGCCCTCCCGACCAGGATAATACAACCGAGTCGACGATGTCGACGCCGTTCACCATGGCCATGAGGACGCTCGCTGTGCCGTAGCCCGGCGTACAATGCGTGTGGAGGTCGATGGGGATGCCGATTTCCGCCTTGAGCGCCCGAATGAGCGTGGCGGCCGTCGCGGGGTCGACGAGGCCGGCCATGTCCTTGATCGAGATCATGTCAGCGCCGAGCTTTTCAAGCTCCTTCGCCTTTGCAACGAAGTATTTGATGCCGAAGAGATTTTTGGGGAGCTTTCTGCCCCGGAGGGCTGCCGCGATCCGCTCGCGGCGCGAAAAATGCGGATCAACGGTGTAGCAGACGGCGCAGTCCGCCATGCCGCCCGCCTCTTTTACGAAGCGGATGGAGCTTTTCATGTTCGCGATGTCGTTGAGGGCATCGAAAATGCGCATGATATCGACGCCGGAACGGACGGCGTTCCTGCAGAAGCCCTCGATGACGGTGTCGGGATAGGGGTTGTAGCCGAAGAGATTGCGGCCGCGAGAGAGTGCGGTGAGTTTGGAGGCGCCGCCGACTCCCGCCTTGATCGATTCAAGTCGCGTCCAGGGGCTTTCGTCCAGGTAACGCATGACAGAGTCGGGGACGGCGCCGCCCCAGACCTCCATGGCATAGAACTTGGCATCGCGGTAGTGCGGCAGTACCCGATCGACCTGGGCCTGAGTCATGCGCGTCGCGAACTGGGACTGCTGGCCGTCCCGCAGGGTGAGGTCGCGGACATGGATGCGCTTCGACATGGTAGTCTCCGATTCGGATGATGGCCTCGCGTCGCGTCGCGGCAGCGGGGGTGTGTTTCTGTTCTAGTATATCCGCGCCTTTGGGAAATCAGCAATCGGTGGCGCGTCGCTTTAGCGCCGCCCAAGCGCCTCCGAGATGAGTTCAGCGTAGCGGCGCACCTTGGCGACCTTGTCGTCGAAGCCCGGACCTTCGAAACGGACCGAGGGGCCCGACATGGCAAGCGCGGCTACCACCTCGCGCCGTGCATCCTGGATCGGCGCCGCGATAGAGGTGACGCCCTCTTCGCGCTCGGAAAGACTCACCGCGTAGCCATTGCGCCGGAGCTCGGCAAGCCCCTCCTCGGTGGTAAACGGGTCGCGGGCAAGGAGGGGCCTGCGCTTTTCCTCGGGAAGGAAGGCGAGAAGCACCCGCCCCGCCGCCCCGCGCGTGAGGAGATGGCGGTCGCCTACGTTGATGACCCGCCGCAAGGGGCGCGTACTCTCGACGCATTCGACGCACACGCGCTCGTCGCCCTGGACCACATAGAGGGAGACGCCTTCATCGTAGAGCTGTGCGAGCTCTCGCATAAATGGGAGCGCGGTTTTCCGGATGTCGGCGTTCGAGAACCCGAGGGCACCAATTTGCACAAGTTGCGGGCCAAGAGAGTAGCGCTGGGTGTCTCGGTTGCGCGCAAGATATCCGCGTTTTTCGAGGGTTGCGACAAGGCGCGATGTGGTGCTCATCGCAAGATCGATGCGCTTGGCTATTTCGGTAAGCGAAAGTTCAAGCCGTCCCGGGGCAAAGCAGTCTAGGATGTCGAGCGCACGTTCCACCGCTCGTACCGACGTGTCTTTTTCCATTGCGAGCTCCGTATGCGCGAGAGGGTCCTCGCGACAGAGTGGGATTTTGCTTCTTCCATGATATGGAATATGGTTCCGTATCATGGAATATCGACTCTGCACGCGTTTCCTAATCTCGACACAAACGCCGTGCCGCCTTTGGCGGGCGCCGTAAACCGTATCGAGAGGCTTAAGCGGTGCACCGATATGCTATTAACAAGATAAATACACCGTGGTATACTCTCTCCCGCTATCAACTGCACACGTAGGGTGCTATTTTGAGCGCGCACTACGTGGTGGCAAGTATACCGCCTTTTTCCGGCTGGTGGAAGTGATTTCTGTTGATTTCACTGGGCGGTAATCACAAGAAGGGCCGTGGTGGTTGTATGCCGCCAGTGCAGGCGGCGCACGACCTCAAGGCGGTCGAGGGAGTGTTGGGGTAGCTTAGGGTGTGCGCCATGATGCGGTTTGCCATGAGGGCCCATGGCCATCTAAGATATAGGTGGCCGGTGCCGCAAGCCACACAGGGGAAAGGGCGCCTTCTTTTTTTAACGGGGGTCGATTGCAGCGTCAGGATTCGATCGGTTTTATGCGGCCGCCCGCGTTGGCCCAGGTACGGGTTGGCGTGCCGACGGCCTATCTCCACGAGAGCGAAGGAATATGAGCGAACAGAAGAAGGTTTATTTCCACGTCGTCCGGGAGAAATGGTGCAAGGGATGCAATATCTGCGTCGCCTTCTGTCCCAAAAAGGTGCTCGAGCTTGTAAACGGTAAGGTTGCCGTGGTGCGGCCCGATGACTGCATCGGGTGCCGCATGTGCGAGCTCCGTTGCCCGGATTTTGCCATCGAGGTCCATGAAAAAGGCGGCGAGCCCTCGGGGCCCGACGCCGCTAACCACGATTACGACCTGCCGCCGGAGGCCAGCAATGCCTAAGATCGTCAAGCTCATGCAGGGCAACGAGGCCTGCACCGCGGGCGCCCTTGCCGCCGGCCTCAGGTTCTACGCCGGGTATCCCATCACCCCTTCGACGGAGATCGCCGAGCTTTGCGCCGAGGAGCTCCCCAAGGTCGGTGGGAAGTTTATCCAGATGGAAGACGAGATCGGCTCTGTCGCCGCGATCATCGGCGCCTCGCTTGCGGGAAAAAAGGCAATGACTGCGACAAGCGGTCCCGGCTTCTCGCTCATGCAGGAATGCATCGGCTACGCCTCGCTCTGCGAAATCCCCATCGTCATCGTGAACGTCCAGCGCATGGGGCCGTCGACGGGCATGCCCACCTCGCCCGCCCAGGCCGATGTGATGCAGGCGCGTTGGGGTACCCACGGCGATCATCCAGTGATCGTCCTTGCCCCGGGCAATGTTCGCGAGTGCTTCGAGCTTACGCTTCGCGCTTTTGATCTGTCGGAGAAGTACCGCGTACCCGTGATTGTCCTCACCGACGAGGTCATCGGCCACATGCGCGAAAAGGTCGAACTTCCCGACCCCGCCGAGGTGCATCCTCTCCGCCGTGCCATGCCCGCGGCTCCGGCGGGTTACAAGCCCTATGCGGCGGATCCGAACGGCGGTGTGCCGCTCATGGCGCCCTTCGGCGAGGGCTACCGTTGGCACTGCACGGGGCTCTTCCATGACGAGTCCGGTGCTCCCTCCAACAAGGGTGAGGTTGCTGATCGCCTCCTTCGCCGTCTTATGCTCAAGATCGAAAACAATGTTGCGGACATATCGGACTATGCTTCCGAAGGGATCGAAGACTGCGAGCTTGCGGTCGTCACCTTCGGTTCCTCCGCCATGTCCTCGCTGTCCGTCGTGCGCCGCCTCAGAAAGGAGGGCGTTAAAGCCGGTCTTCTCCGTCTCAAGACGCTCTGGCCCTTCCCCGAGGCTGCCGTCCGCGAGCTCGCGGCTCGTGCGAAGACGATCTATGTGCCCGAAATGAACCTGGGTCAGCTCGCCCTCGAGGTCGAGCGTGTCGTCGCCGGCCGATCCCGCGTCGTCCGGATCGGCAAGGTGACGGGCGAGCTCTTCCGCCCTGAGGAGATATACAACGCGATCATGGGGGCCAAGTGATGTCCAACACGCTTTCCTATTTCCGCCAGGAGCGGCTCCCCCACATCTGGTGCCCGGGCTGTGGCCACGGTACCGTGACGGGAGCCCTGGTCCGCGCCATCGAGCGCCTCGGCCTTGACAAGAACAAGATCTGCGTCGTTTCCGGCATCGGTTGCTCTTCGCGGGCGGTCGGTTATCTCGATTTCGACACGCTCCACACGGCGCACGGCCGCGCTCTCGCCTTCGCGACGGGTATTAAGCTCGCGCGGCCCGAGCTCAAAGTCATCGTTATGACGGGCGACGGCGACTGCACCGCCATTGGCGGCAACCATTTTATCCACGCCGCCCGCCGCAATATCGGCATCACGACCATCGTAATGAACAACGAGATCTACGGTATGACGAGCGGCCAATATTCGCCGATGACGCCCAAGGGCATGCTCGGCACGACCGCGCCCTACGGCAACGCGGAACGGAGTTTTGATCTCTGCGAACTTGCGAAGTCCTCGGGCGCCACCTTCGTCGGCCGGGCGACGTCCTACCATGTCCCGCTCCTCATCGACCTCATCGAAAAGGCGCTTTCGAACAACGGCTTCTCCGTGGTCGAAGCTCTTACCCAGTGTCCGACCTACCTCGGGCGAAAGAACAAGATCGGTGGTGCGGTCGAGATGCTTGAATGGATCAAGAACCAGACGATCAATGCCAAGGCCGCGGCCGCCCTGCCACCCGAAAAGCGGGAAGGCAAGCTCCTCATAGGCGAGCTTCACAACGCGCCCGCCCCCGAGTTCGCGGGCGAGTACGGCGAGCTCATCCACACCGTCCAGCGCAACTTTGCGAACATGAAGGGAGGGCTTTGGGAATGCGCGTCGAATTCAGACTGAGCGGCTCAGGCGGCCAGGGACTCCTCCTCGCCGGCATCGTGCTCGCCGAGGCCGCCATTCTCGAGGGCAAAAACGCGGTCCAGACGCAGAGCTACGGTCCCGAGGCCCGCGGCGGGTCATCCAAGGCCGAGGTGGTTGTGTCCGGTGAGGACATCGATTATCCCAAGGCGACCGACCCCGATTTCCTTCTTGCACTTACAGCGGACGCCTACAGGACTTACGGCCGCCTCCAGGGTAAGGGGCTCATTATCGTCGACGCCTCGGTGCCGCTCGACCCCGAAATCAAGGCGCGGACGATTCCCCTGCCCATTCTCGACACCGCCGCCAACGTTGTGGGCAAGAAGGTTGTGGCGAACATTGTCGCCCTTGGCGTTCTCGGCGGTGTCTCCGGTGTGGTGGCGCCCGCGACGCTCGAAAAAGCGGTGCTGAACCGCGTGCCGAAGGGCACCGAGGAGCTCAATCTCAAGGCGCTTCGCGCCGGCATCGAGCTTGCGTCCCGCGCGGGCGGCAAAGTTCAGGCATAGGGTGCAAGGAAGGGAGGAAGAATGAGCGACAGCGACAAGCTCAAGGATGCCGTCGGCCGCTACGAGGCGGGCGTCGAAAAATCCCTCGCGAAATTTCCCGAGCGCAAGGCTGAATTCGTCACAGGCTCGGGCGCGCCCGTCAAGCGGCTGTATACGCCGCTCGACCTTGAGGGGCGCGACTACCTTGCCGACCAGGGCTTTCCCGGCGAGTATCCCTTCACCCGCGGTGTTCAGAACACGATGTACCGCGGCCGTTTTTGGACGATGCGCCAGTATGCGGGCTTCTCCAACGCGGAGGAGTCGAACAAGCGCTACAAATTTCTTCTTGAGCAGGGGACGACCGGCCTTTCGATCGCGTTCGACCTTCCCACGCAAATCGGCTATGACTCCGACCACCCGCTCTCGCAGGGCGAGGTCGGTAAGGTCGGCGTGGCCATCGACTCGCTCGCGGACATGGAAATCCTTTTTGACGGCATCCCGCTCGACAAGGTTTCAACCTCGATGACCATCAACGCGCCCGCCTCCGTCCTTCTTGCGATGTACATCGCGGTGGCGGAGAAGCAGGGCGTGTCGCCCGACAAGCTCAACGGCACGATCCAGAACGACATCCTCAAGGAGTATGTCGCGCGCGGCACCTACATTTTCCCTCCCGGGCCCTCGATGCGGCTCATCACGAACATCTTCGAGTACTGCTCGAAGGAAGTTCCGAACTGGAACACGATCTCCATCTCGGGCTATCACATCCGCGAGGCGGGTTCCACGGCATCGCAGGAGGTCGCCTTCACCCTGGCCGACGGCATTGCCTATGTCGAGGCGGCGGTCAAGGCGGGCCTCGATGTTGACGATTTTGCGCCGCGTCTTTCGTTCTTCTTTAACGCGCACAACGATCTCTTCGAGGAGGTTGCGAAATACCGCGCGGCGCGGCGCGTCTGGGCCCGGATCATGCGTGAGCGCTTCGGCGCGAAAAATCCGAAGAGCTGGATGCTCCGATTCCACACGCAGACGGGCGGCTCTACACTTACTGCGCAGCAGCCTGATAATAACATTGTCCGTGTCGCAATCCAAACGCTCGCGGCGGTGCTCGGCGGCACGCAGTCCCTCCACACGAATTCCAAAGACGAGGCGCTCGCCCTTCCCACGGAAGATTCGGTGCGAATCGCGCTTCGCACGCAGCAGATCGTCGCCTACGAGTCGGGTGTTGCCGAGACAGTTGATCCGCTTGCCGGTTCCTACTACGTCGAGAGCCTCACGAACCGCGTCGAAGCCGAGGCGCTTGCCTACCTTGCGCGTATCGACGAGCTTGGCGGTGCCATCAAGGCGATCGAACAGGGCTACATCCAGCAGGAGATACAGGACTCCGCCTATCGCTATCAGATGGATGTCGAAAAGGGCGAGCGCGTGGTGGTCGGCCTCAACAAGTTTCAGATCAAAGAGAAGGCGCCCGAGGGACTTCTTCGCGTTGATCCTTCGGTCGGCGAGCGTCAGTGCGAAAAACTCAAGGCCCTTAGGGCCAAGCGCGACAATGCAAAGGTGCAGGCAAGCCTTGCGGCGCTCAAGACCGCTGCGGAGGGGGATGCGAACCTCATGCCGCCCATCCTCGAAGCGGTGCGCGCCTACGCGACGCTGGGCGAGATTTGCGACGTGATGCGCGGTGTCTTCGGCGAGTATAAGCCGAGCGTGATGTTCTAAGGCACTTCGCCGACGGAGGAAAGCATGGACAGGAAGATACGGGTTCTCGTCGCGAAGCCGGGCCTCGATGGCCACGACCGCGGCGCCAAGGTCATCGCTCGGGCCCTTCGGGACGACGGCATGGAGGTGATCTACACTGGGCTTCGCCAGACGCCCGAACAGATCGTCCAAGCCGCCATTCAAGAGGACGTCGACGTCGTCGCGCTTTCTATTTTGTCGGGGGCGCACAACCATCTTTTCCCGCGCGTCACGGAGCTTCTCAAGGAGAAAGGCGCCGAGGACGTTCTTGTGATTGGTGGCGGTGTTATTCCCGAGGCTGACTACGGGTTTCTCATGTCGAAGGGAATCGCGGCCGTGTTCGGTCCCGGTACGCCGACAAAGGCGACAATCGATTTCATCCGCGAACACGTGAGACAGAAGTAGCGGGCATTTCATGAACAGTTCAGAATCCGCCGCCCCGAGTGCGGTCGCCGCGAGAGGCGCGACCGCAGCCCGCGGCGACCCGCGAGCCCTTGCCGAACGCCTTCTTTCCGGCGATGTTCGAGCGCTCGCGCGAATAATCTCCGGACTTGAGGACGGCGACCCAGCCGCGGAGGCTGCAATGCGCGCTCTCCGCGGCAGAGGTGGGCGCGCCCATCTTATCGGCGTCACCGGCCCGCCGGGCTCGGGTAAAAGCACCCTGTGCGATAAGCTCATTGCGGCTTTACGTAAGCGCGGCGCCCGCGTCGGCGTGCTTGCGGTTGATCCGTCGAGCCCCTTTACGGGCGGCGCTATCCTTGGCGACCGGCTGAGGATGCAGTCGCATGCAACCGATGAGGGGGTGTTCATCCGGAGCCTCGCCTCCCGCGGGCGGCTTGGGGGGCTTTCGCGGGCGACTCAGGCCGCCGCCCGCGCCCTCGATGCGGCAGGCTATGATTTTGTGCTCATCGAAACTGTCGGTGTGGGGCAGTCCGAGGTCGACATCGTCAAGATCGCCGATACCGTCGTGCTTGTGTCCGTTCCTGGTCTCGGTGACGATATCCAGGTCATCAAGGCGGGGGTGATGGAGATCGGCGACGTTTTTGTCGTCAACAAGGCCGATCGCGACGGCGCAGACCGCGTCGTGCGCGAGCTGCGCTCCATGCTTGAGATGGCAGCAACGCTCAGGCGGAATGCGGTACCCGCAAGCGTCGATACACTCGCAGGCCGCACCTCGGCGCTCAGCGCTGGCAAGTCCGGCGCCGCCGGATTCGGCGCCGCCAAGCCTGGCGCAGTCTCTGGCCCGGGAATGACAGCGCCACGGCCCGCGAGGGAGTGGTCTGCCGAAGAGCTTGCCCACCATTTGACTGAAAATGCGAATAGTGTCACAGTAGCAAACGATGCTGAGCTCCCCCCCATCCTCAAGACCGTCGCGGAAACGGGCGAGGGCGTCGAGGAGCTCGTCGAGGCTGTGCTTGCCCATCGCGCGGGGCTCGCGGCCGCGGGGCTCCTCGAGGCCCGCAGGCTCGAGGGCATACGCGCGGAGATGCGAAGCCTCATCGCCTTCCGCCTCCTCGACGCGCTGGAGGGGGGAGAGGGCAGGGCCCGCGAGGACGCGCTTGCGAAGGCAGTGCTCGCGGGCGAGGAAGACGTGTACGGCGCGGCCGAGGCGCTCTTTGCCGCGCTTTCGAAAGGGGGACGGACATGAAGGTTCTGAAAGTCGACCACGTTGGCGTCGCCGTCGAGAAACTCGACGAGGCGCTTGCGTTCTATACCGGTGTTCTCGGTTTGGATCTGCACGGCACGGAGACCGTTGAGGAGCAGAAGGTGCGCACCGCCTTCCTTCCGCTCGGCGACACCGAGATCGAGCTTCTCGAGTCGACCGATCCCGAGGGGCCGATCGGCAAGTTCATCGCCGCGAAGGGCCAGGGCATTCAGCATATCGCCTATCGCGTCGCTGACATCGATGCCGCTCTCTCCGAGCTCAAGGAGAAGGGCGTGCGTCTCATCGACGAAAAGCCGCGCTATGGCGCGGGCGGCGCGCGCATCGCCTTCCTGCACCCGAAGGCGACGGGAGGGGTACTCGTCGAGCTGTGCGAGCGGAAGGGCAGCTAGGCGCGTGCATCACGGCGCCTTCGCGCGCCACTATCAGCACGGGATCCCCATCGATCCAATAAGGACGGTTTCATATATGGACGAGAAATTGAAAGAGCTTTCCGAGCGCCGTGCGAAGGTGCTCGGGGGGGGCGGCCCGAAGCGCGTTGCCGCCCAGCATGAGAAGGGCAAGATGACGGCGCGCGAGCGTATCGAGTCCCTCCTCGACCCCGGCAGCTTCACGGAGATCGACGCCTTTGTCGAGCACCGTTGCACGGTGCTTGGCATGTCGGAAGTCGAAGCGCCCGGCGAGGGCGTGGTGACCGGCTATGGCACGATCGACGGCCGCCTGGTATATGTCTTTGCCCAGGACTTCACCGTTATCGGCGGCTCGCTCGGCGAAATGCATGCGGCGAAGATTGTGAAGGCAATGGACATGGCCGTCAAGGTCGGCGCGCCGGTGATAGGCATCAATGATTCGGGCGGCGCACGAATCCAGGAAGGTGTCGACGCGCTCTGCGGTTATGGCGACATTTTCTACCGCAATGTAAAGGCCTCGGGTGTCGTGCCTCAGATCTCCGTGATCATGGGCCCCTGTGCGGGCGGCGCGGTCTATTCGCCCGCGCTAACCGACTTTGTCATCATGACGGAAAAGACGGCGAACATGTTCATCACTGGCCCGCAGGTCATCAAGGCAGTCACGGGCGAGGATGTGTCCGCTGAAGCCCTCGGCGGCGCTCACGTGCATGCTGCGACGAGCGGTGTCGCCCATCTCACCTATCCAAACGAGGCGGAAACCATCGCGGGCATACGGCGCCTTTTTTCTTTTCTCCCCTCGAACAACATCGAGGACGCCCCGCTTGTGGCGTCCTCCGACGATGTCGCTCGGATTGACGCCGCGCTCGAGGAGATCGTTCCCGAATCGCCGACCAAGCCCTTCGATGTCCGCGACGTGATCGTGCGCGTTTTTGATGGAGGCGACTATCTCGAGATACAGCCGCTTTACGCGCAGAACATCGTCACCTGTTTTGCGCGCCTCGGCGGCCGCACGGTTGGTATTATCGCGAACCAGCCGAAGTACATGGCCGGCGTTCTCGACATCAACGCGAGCGACAAGGCCGCGCATTTCATCCGCTTCTGCGACGCCTTCAACATCCCCCTCGTTACCTTCGTCGATACGGGTGGCTACCTCCCCGGCGTCGGTCAGGAGCACGGTGGCGTCATCCGCCATGGCGCGAAGATACTCTACGCCTATTCCGAGGCGACCGTGCCCAAGCTCACGGTTATCCTTCGCAAGGCCTACGGCGGCGCCTATATCGCGATGTGTTCCCGCCACCTCGGCGCCGACCAGGTCTTTGCCTGGCCGACTGCGGAGATCGCGGTTATGGGCCCGGACGGCGCGGCGAACATCATTTTCAAGAAGGAAATCGAGGAAGCTGCCGATCCGGTCGCCGTCCGCAAGGAGAAAATCGCGGAGTACAAGCACAACTTCGCGAATCCCTATACCGCTGCCGCGCGCGGCTATGTCGATGATGTGATCGATCCCGCCGAAACGCGGCCGCGCCTGTATCGTGCGCTCCAGATGCTCCTCGGGAAGCGCGAACAGGGACCCGCGCGCAAGCACGGGAACATTCCCGTCTAAGGGGGGCGCATGGACCAGTGGTCAATCACCGCGCTCGGCATGGGGACGGTCTTCCTCTCTCTCATTCTCCTGTCGCTTATTCTGTCCCTTTTCCCGTTTATTTTCCGCAAGCCGGAAAAGAAGCGCGCCGAACCGGCGCCGCTTCCTGAGCTGCATTCAACCGCGCCCGCTGTCCGTCAAGCGGCGCCCGGGCCGAGCGCCGAGCTCATCGCGGTCATCGCTGCCGCGGTAGCGGCGGCGAGCGGCCAGGCGCCCGGGGCCTTCCGTATTGCCAGTGTCACGCCCGCCTCGTCTTCAGGCGGATTCAACACCCCTGTGTGGGGACACGCCGACCGGGCCTCGCGGCCCGATACGCACCGCTAACTACAAGGAGAAACGTCATGAAGAAATACCGCATTACTATCAATGGGCAGAGCTATGAGGTCGGCGTCGAGGAGCTCGGCGTTTCGGCCTCTGTTGCCTCTGTGCCCGTGGCCCCCCCTGCGTCTACGACGCCTGTGGTGGCGCCCTCAGTACTTCCCGCCGCGGCCGCTCCTGTAGCCGCTCCCTCCGCCGCCCCCGCAGTCGCCGGAGCCACCACGGTCAAGGCGCCGATGCCCGGCACCGTGATGTCGTTCAAGGTCGTCCAGGGGCAGGCCGTGAAGAAGGGCGACGTCCTCCTCCTCCTCGAGGCGATGAAAATGGAGAACGAGATTGTCGCGCCTTCTGACGGCACGGTCGCCTCGCTCCGCGTTCCGCAGGGCGCCGCAGTCAACACCGGCGATCCGCTCGTCGATCTTTCGTAAGGGAGGCCGTCGATGTGGGAAGGAATCCACGAGTTCCTCCTATCGACCGGGTTCATGAACGTGACGACCGGGCAGGCGCTCATGCTGCTCGTGTCCTGCGTCCTCCTTTACCTCGGGATCTATAGGAAGTACGAGCCCCTGCTCCTCGTGCCCATCGCTTTCGGCATGCTCCTTGCTAACCTGCCGATATCCGGCATTACGGATCCGCCCGCGGATGGGCAGCCGGGGGGCCTCATTTACTACCTCTACCAGGGCGTCAAGCTCGGCATCTATCCGCCGCTCATCTTCCTTGGCGTCGGTGCGATGACCGATTTTGGGCCGCTCATCGCGAACCCTTCGAGCCTTCTCCTCGGTGCGGCAGCGCAGTTCGGCATATTCATTCCATTTTTGATTGCGAGCTACATCGGCTTTGATCTCAAGTCAGCCGGCTGTATCGGCATCATCGGCGGCGCCGACGGCCCGACGGCCATCTTTCTCACTTCGAAGCTCAACCCGGCCCTCCTCGGTCCGATCGCCATCGCGGCTTATTCCTACATGGCTCTCGTGCCGATCATTCAGCCGCCCATCATGCGTGCGCTTACGACGAAAAAGGAGCGCTCGGTCGTGATGGGCCAGCTGCGCGATGTGTCAAAGACCGAAAAGGTTGTTTTCCCGATTCTTGTCACCATCCTGGTCGGCCTGCTCCTCCCGGCTGCGGTGCCCCTTGTCGGTGCGCTCATGCTCGGTAACCTCTTCCGCGTGACGGGCGTCACGGAGCGGCTTTCGGATACCGCCCAGCATGCGCTCATCAACATCCTCACCATTTTCCTCGGTGTTTCTGTCGGCTCGACGGCGAGCGCGGAGCGCTTCCTCAACCCTGAGACACTTAAGATTATCGCCCTCGGCCTCTTTGCCTTTTCTACCGGTACAGCGATGGGTGTTGTTTTTGGGAAGATCATGTACTGGGTGACGGGTGGCAAGGTGAATCCCCTCATAGGCTCCGCAGGCGTGTCTGCGGTGCCCATGGCGGCCCGCGTGTCGCAGGTGGTGGGACAGGAAGCCAATCCCGGCAATTACCTCCTCATGCACGCGATGGGGCCGAACGTGGCCGGCGTCATCGGTTCGGCTGTCGCTGCGGGCGTCCTTCTGTCCGTACTCGGCTAAAACGCTTTGTCCACACCGCGCATCGCCTAGACTTGCCCGGCGGGAACTCACCGCCGGGCTTTTTTGTTTTTGCCCCTTTAAGGGGCAAGGCCGCCCGTGCGGGGCGGCCTTGCTGGTGTTGTGGTTTTGGGGAAAAGACGGTCTATGGCGCCGATTTGTTTCTGCCCTGAGGGCTCCTAGGCGGGAAGGGCCCGCTTCGCCTTGACCGTCTGAAGGACATAGCCCAGCGCGATGAGCCCAAGACCGATCGCGTCCGTGACAAGACCCGGCGTTACGAGAAGGATGCCGCCCACGAAAAAGAGCGCACGTTCGATGAGGCTCATTTGCGCGCGGAGATAGGCGTTCACACCCGCCGCGACCGATACGATGCCTACGAGACTGGTTACGAGCATCCACAGCATCTCAAGTGGCTGGACATTGAAGAGGAGCATCTGCGGATTGATGACAAAGATGTAGGGCACGAGGAATGCCGCGATCGCAAGCTTTGAGGCGTTGACGCCCGTTTTCATCGGGTTGGCTTTTGCGATACCGGCGCCCGCAAAGGCGGCGAGAGCGACGGGCGGCGTCACGTCCGCGATTATGCCGAAGTAGAAGGCGAACATGTGCGCGGGCAGGATGATCGAGGCGGGGATTGTCGCACCTGCGCCAAGTCCTGCCTGCTTTGTGAGGATCATGATGACGGCCGGCGCCGTGATCGTCGAGGTGATGACGTAGTTCGCCGTAGTCGGTACGCCCATGCCGAGGATAAGCGAGGTGATCATCGTGAAGAAAAGCGTGAGGATGAGGTTGCCGCCCGCCGCTTCGACGAGAGTCGAGCCGAGTTTGAGCCCGAGGCCAGTGAGGGTGACGACGCCGATGATGATGCCTGCGCAGGCGGTTGCGGCGATGATGCCGAGGGCGCCCCGCGCTCCGGCCTCGAGCCCCTTCACGATGTCGGCAAAGCTTATGCGGGTGCTTTTCCGGAGCCAGGAGGAGACGATGGAGAGGATGATGGCCCAGAGCGCGGCCTTCATCGGTGTGAAGCCCGCGACGAGGAGATAGATGATCGCGACGAGGGGGATGATGAGGTGGCCGCGATCGAGGAAGATGCGCTTGAACTTGGGAAGCTCTTCGCGGGGAATGCCCTTGAGCCCAAGCTTTTTCGCTTCGAAGTGGACGCCGGACCAGACGCCAAAATAGTAGAGGAGGGCAGGTAGCGCCGCGGCGCCGATGATGCGCGCGTAGGGGATATTGGTGAATTCCGCCATGAGGAAGGCGGCGGCGCCCATGATCGGCGGCATGAGCTGGCCACCCGTCGAGGCGGTGGCTTCGACTGCGCCCGCAAATTCGGGCTTGTACCCGAGCTTTTTCATCATCGGAATGGTGAAGGAGCCCGTTCCGACGACGTTGGCGACCGAGGAGCCCGAGACCGTGCCCATGAGTGCGCTTGAAAGGACGGCGACCTTTGCCGGTCCGCCCGCGGCCCAGCCGGCGACGGCGTTTGCAAGGTCGATGAAGAGCTGCCCCAGGCCGGTTTTCTCAAGGTAGGCGCCAAAGAGGATAAAGAGAAAGATAAAGGTGCTCGAGACGCCAAGCGGGATGCCGAACACGCCCTCCGTGGTGAAGAAGAGGTGCTGGACGAGCGTTTCGAGATCGGCGCCGCGGTGGGCGAGGATGCCGGGGATATAGGGGCCCGCAAAGGCGTAGACGACAAAGAGCACCGCGATGACGACGATGGGCACGCCGACGACACGCCGCGCCGCCTCAAGGACGAGGAGGATGCCGAGGATGCCGACCGCGATGTCGAGGGGCGTTGCTGTCCCTGCGCGATTGACGAGCGTTTTGTAAAAGCCGACGATGTAGAGCGGCGCGGCGGCGCCGAGCACGGAGAGGAGCGCGTCGAGCGGATGCACCTTCTCGCGACTCCATTTTTTGCTCGTCGGATAGAGTAGGTAAATGAGTGAGAGGCCGAAGGCGAGGTGGATAGAACGCTGGATCATTGCGTCGAAGACGCCGAAAACCGCGGTGTAGAGCTGAAACAGGGAGAAACAAATCGCAAAGGCTGCGACGAACTTCCCTGCAATGCCCGTGAGGGTGCGGTGATCCGATTCCTTGTCGAACTTCTTCAGTATGGCTTGCGAATCGACCGGCGCATCGCCTGGCGTGACGCTGGTCGGGTCTTTGGCGCTCATGCGAGCTCACCTCCAGAATGTGGCTACGAGCCCTCGCCGTGGCTTAAGGACGAGGGTCTCCTCGGGACGGGCCCAGTTGCGAAAGGGTTGGTATATTCCTTTCACGACGATGCCGTGTCCCTCGAGAATCGAAACAACGAGGGGAATGTTCTTAAATCGGCGATCCATGGCGAGCGAAAAGATTCCCTGGTCGAGGCGGAAGCCTTCCTCCGCCTCGGTGGGCATCCCGACGCCGCAGCTTTGGTAACGAAGCTCGTAGAGCCTACACATCGTCCCAGCCTCCACGAGCTCAAAGCGTTCCTCCACGGGGGTGAGGTGGAAGGAGTGGATGAAGACGAGCGAAAAACGCCCCTCCGGCAGCTCGATAGAGGCACGGCATCTGCCGCGGCCGTCCTCAAGGTCGAGGAACAGCGTGGTTCTGAAAGCGCCTTTCGCCAGGCGGAAGCCGCCGAGTCCTGCGCCTAATGCGAGGAGGGCCGCCGCGAGGCGCCTGCCCCTGCGGCGGCCCGCCTTCCCCGAGCCGGAAGCAGCTTGCTGACGCTTCCGCTCGGGGAAGGGCTCCGCCGTTGCTACGACGGAGCGTTCTAGGTGCGCTATTTCTTGTTCTCCTTATAGAACTTCTCGGCGCCGGGGTGGAGCGGGATCGACATGCCGTCGGTCGCAGTCGCGAGCTTGATGTCTGCGCCCTTCTTGTGGGAAGCCGCAAGCCGCTCGCCGTTTGCAAACATGGTCTTGAGCATCTCGTAGACGACCTTGTCGTCGAGTTTGTCGCTGACCGCGAGCATCGACTTGACGGAGACCGTCATCACGTCGGTGCCAACGCCCGCGTAGGTGTTGGCGGGAATGACCGTCGGGGTGTAGAAGGCCCATTTCTTCATGAGCGCATCGGCAACGGCGCCATCGACCGGCACGAGGACGATCTTTTTAGAGGCAGCGAGATCTTGGATGGCAGCGGTGGGAGCGCCGGCGGTATTGAAAGCCGCGTCGATGTTTCCATCCTTGAGGTTCGAGGCGGATTCCGCGAAGGAGAGATACTGCACCTTGATGTCGTTGTAGGTGAGTCCCGCAGCTTCGAGGATTTGGCGTGCGTTCGCCTCGACGCCGGAACCGGCGGCGCCGACGGAGACGCGCTTCCCTTTAAGGTCGGCGATCGTCTTGATGCCAGAGGACTCGAGCGCAACGAGCTGGCAGGTTTCATTGTAGAGCGACGCAAGACCGCGTATCTCCTTCATGCCCTTGCCTTTGTAGGACTCGGTGTCGGTGTAGGCGTAGTAGGCGGCGTCATTCTGAACGAAAATGACATCGACCTTACCGTCCTTGAGGAGTGCGACGTTGGCCGCGGAGGCGCCGGTTGAGGTGGCGTTCGCGTTCATACCCTTGATGTTCTTGTTCCAGATTTCGGCGAGCGCGCCGCCGAGCGGGAAGTAGGTGCCGGCGGTGCCGCCGGTGCCGATGGTGATAAACCGCTGCTTGGGCGCACAGGCGACGAACAGCGCGGCGAGCGCAAGAAGCGCCATCGCGAGGGCGATGCTTCTCTTCTTCATGGGAATTCCTCCTCGAAACTAATGACGGCACGGCATGCGTATGTCGGCAAACCGTCCGCATCACCATTCTAAGGCTCTGCGACAAAACGCGCAACGTAAATCGTTTCTATGCACCTTGTCAGTCGATTGCATTCCGGTGTACATCACGATAAACGTCATGAATAGGAGACGCAGATATCGCGCCGCGCCGCGGCGCTGGCTGTCCTTGACGACGCTCTTGCTCGCCCTCGTGGCGGGGAGGGCGAGCGGCCTTGATCCGACTAAGCCCTCCGCTCAGGCTGTGGGTTGGCGGCTACTCGCGGAGGGGCCGCTCCTTCCCGCACCCCGGTCCAGAGCCGCTACGAGTGCTGACTTCCGCGACCGGGCGCTCATTCTGTGTTGGCACAGCTTCCTCGCCGATCCCAAACTGCCGACGGATTTTTCGCTCGACGCACTTGGTGCACAGCTCGATGCGCTTTCCGCTCTTGGCTACCGCTTTCCGAGTCTTGCCGAGGCGCTCGCCGGGAGGCTTACGGGGCGCCTCAACATCGTCGTCACGATCGATGACGGGCACCGAACCGTGCCGCGCGCCGTGGAGAAGGTGTTTGCTCCGCGCGGCATCGAGCCTGCGCTCTTCATCTATCCGGCGGTGATCGGAACGACCAGCTTTAGCATGGGAGACGCGGAGATTAGGCGCCTTGTTGATTCGGGTCACATGGTCGGCGCCCACGGCTACCACCACCTCTATGTCACCGAGGAGCTTTGGAAGAGCGACCGGGCGGCGTTTGAGCGCGAAATCTACAAGGCGCGCGAAAAAACGGGTCTCATCACGGCTCGCCCCGTTCTTGCGTATGCATATCCCTTTGGTGCCTTCTCTCCCCGCACCAAGACCGAACTTTCCCGTGCGGGCTACGCCTTTGGTCTTGCGGTCAAGCCGGGCTTCGTCTACACGGTCGAGGGCTACAACGATGAGCTTGAACTTCCGCGCCTTGTTGTGACGCAGGATAACTGGAAGGACATCTATGCCCTTCTTGCGCGGAACGCGCAGGCCTCGGGCGATTTGCCTAAGTCGAAGGCGAAATGATACCGAGGCTAAAAGCGTGAAGGTCGTCGTGCTCTCGTCGCCCGAGGATGTCGGCGTGACGGTTCAGCTTCTCGAAACGCTCGCCCTGGTGGGCGTTCCGGCCTATGGGCTTAAGATACGCGACTCTTGGGAACATGCACCGCGCGGCGAGCTCTCTGCCCGGGTGAAGCCCGCAAGCCACATCCTCGTGGTGGCGTCGCCAGAGAGCGCAGGAAAGAGCTGGTTCTCGTACGCGGCGGGGTATGCCGCGGGACGGGGCGGGCGCGTGGCCCTCTATCGGGTCGCCGCCCATTGGGATCCACCCTCCTATCTCGCGAGCCTTCCTATTATCGATGGACTCGATGAGCTTGCGACGTTTTTCCGCATCGAAAAGGCCGAATGGATGGTGGAGGAGGAGCGCCGCAATGCGCGGGCGAGCCTCTTGGAGCTGGGCATTTCGTTTCACGCCGATTCGCTTGCTGGCTGCGCGCGCGACGGCGATCTCCGCGCCGTGGAGCTCTTTCTCAAGGCTGGGTTTCCCGCAGACTCCCGCGACAAGCACGGCGTGCCTCTCCTCTGCCTCGCCGCGCGCGGTAGGCACTTCCAGGTTGTGAGACTACTCGTCGAGACCGGGGCCTCGCTCGACCTTCAAAGCGAGGATCGCGGCTATTCGGCGCTCATGGATGCTTCGCTCGGCGGAGCAGTCGACATCGTGGAATATCTCCTTGCAAAAGGAGCCGATCCCGACGTACGGAGCAAGGACGGACAGACGGCCCTCGTCGTGGCTGTCGGCAAGGGCGATGTCGAGGTCGCCCGCCGTCTTCTCGAATACGGCGCCGACCCGGAGCTCGCCGACAAGCTCGGCATGTCCGCCCGCGGCTACGCGAAACTTTTCAAAAAACCCGAGATGCTCGCCCTGTTCAAGCTCGCCTAGATTCCGATCCGGGATACGGGTGCGCTCTTCCGTCGGTCCGTGAAGGAATATTCGCGTTGCGCGCACGAAGGCGCTCGTGTATCGTACACCGCAAGGGGCGCCTTCTTGCGCCTCTTCCGGGAGGGGCGGCATGATCAACATCGAGGCGGCGCGGGACGGGTTTGTCCTCAACTTTGGCGACCGGAAAATTCTCGCGCATAGCCGCCGCGCACCCTGTATTGAGATCGGCTGGGCCGAGCGCCGCTATCGCCAGCGCGGCGGCGCGTTCAAGCTCGCGCGCGCACGCGGATTTTTTCGGCCGCTACGCGCGTTCAAGGTCGCAGAAAACGGCCCTGATTTCGCGGCGATCGACTTCGAGGGACTCCTTCGCATGGCGATCCGTCTCGAGGGGGGGCGGCTTCGCCTTTCCTTCGCGCGCTTCGACGCGGGTGTGGAGCTGTTCCGTCTCCGTCTTCAGGCTCCTGCCGACGAACGGGTTTTCGCAGGCGGCGCGCGAGGCGGCAGTTTGGATCTTAAACGCGGGACGCAGGGGTTTTGGGTCGAACATCGGGCAACGGGACGCCCGGGAGTGCTGACGCGACGCCTTGATCGGTTTTTCGGGTACGGCCCCCATCCCGATTCCGCAAGTTGCCTGATTCCGGCCCTCTTCTCCTCGCAGGGATACTATCTCGTCGTCGACGCCTCGACCGAAATACTGTTCGACTTACGGCGCCGGACCCAGACCCTTGTTGAGGCCTGGTCCGTGCCGCGCGAGATCATCGTGGGAGCGAAGTCCGACGCCGCCTCGCTCATCGGCGATCTCTCCGCGACGCTCGGACGGCAGCCTGCGGCGCCTGCATGGGTTTTCGACGGCGCCATTGTCGGGTTTGAGGGAGCGGCCGCCGCCACCGAAGCGGCGCTCGAGCCTTTTTATGCGCGCGGCGCGAAACTTGCGGCCCTCGTCCTTGCGTCGGAACGGCTTGATGTAGCCGAGGAGGGGGCTTGCGGATCGTCCTCTGCCTCAGGCGGGCGCGCCCGCCCGCTTCGTCTCCTCGGTCGCGCCGACCCCTACCTCGCCACATCCTCGCCCGCCTTCGCGGATGCGGCGGCCGCAGGGCTTCTTGTCCGCAAGGCATCGGGCGAACCCTATATCCTTGCTTCTGCCACGGGGCCGATCGCCCTCTTCGACCTTTCCCAGCCTGCGGCCGTCTCACTCCTCAAATCCCGGCTTGTGGAGTGCTTCACCGATAGGGGCTTTTCCGGCTGGCTGGCCGAGGGCGGAGAGCTTCTTCCCGCCGACGCGCTACTTGCCTCAGGCGAAGACGCCCGTGCGGTGCATAACCGCTGGCCGCTTCTCTGGGCACGGCTCTGCCGCGAGGCACTCGCGCCCGCGGGGGCCGATGCGGTGTTCTTTATGCGCTCGGGCTGGCTGGGCTCGGCGCGGTATGCGACCTCGTTGTGGGTCGAGGCACTGCCCGGGCGGGGCGGCGGACTTGCCGCCGCACTACGCGCCTGCCTTTCGCTCGGCCTGTCGGGCTTCGGTTCTGCGCACGTCGAGATCGGCCCGCCGCGCCGCGGAAAGGCCGCCCTCGAACCGCTCCGGGCGATGGAAGTCGCCGCCTTTTCGCCGCTTTTCCGCGTGCGCGGCCTCGGTGCCGCGCCGCCGCATCCAGACTACGTTGCACATCTTGCGCGGATGTCCGAGGTCTTTTCCGCGCTCAAGCCCTACCATCTCGCCGTCGCCGCCGAGTACGATCGCGAGGGGCTCCCGAGCATGCGCCATCCCTATCTCCACTATGAGGATGAGCCGGGCCTTCTTGTCTGCGGACGCCAGTATCTCTATGGGCGCGACCTTCTTGTGGCGCTTCCTGTACGGGCCGAGGCGGATTGCACCGAACTTCTCCTTCCGCAGGACGAATGGGTGCACCTGTGGAGCTCGCGGCGCTTCCGTGGCGGCCCGGTCGCCGTCGAGAGCGGGCCGGGCTTTCCCGCGGTGTTTTACCGCACGAATTCCCCCTTCGCAAGCCTCTTCGATGCGGTGAGGAGGACGACGCGCAAGGTCTAGACGCGCTATACTAGTGCCCATGCACGGTTACATCGCCGGGATGCTGGCGCTCGTTGGCAACCTACTTCTCTCGCTCGGCATGGTGCTTCAGAAAAAGAACGTCGGGTGGTTCGCTCATCGGGGCAACAAAAAGGAGGGACGGTACCGCCGCGCCAAGTATGGATGGCTCCTCGGGTTCACCTTTATGAATCTGCAGCCGGTCTTCAATTACTTTGCGCTCTTCGGCCTTCCTCCCAATATCGTCGCGGCGATGATCGGTACCAATGTCGCCTTTACCTCGATTCTTGCGACAATCCTTCTCGGCGAACGGCTTGGTCTGAAACGCATCCTCGCGGTGGTGGTCATTTTCGGCGCAGTTGCGGTCATGAGCTATACAGGCGAGGAGCTTGCGCGGGGTATCGCGGGCATGTCCGAGCGTCTGTACTATGCCTTCGGCATTATCCCTTTTGCCACGGGCGTGGTCCTTGCGCTGGGACGGCGGCGTCTGTGTCGTCTCCGCGGCTTCCCCACGCTCATTGCCGCCGTCGCCGGGGCCCTCGGCGGATACATGATTGTGACGATGAAGGCGCTCCAACTCCACAGTCAGGGCGGACTTCTTTCGTGGCTTGGAAAACCCTATGTCTACATCTACTTCATCGCGGGCGCCATGAACTTTTCGATCATACAGCTCGCCTTTCACCACGGCGAGGTGAGCACCGTCTCGCCCGCCGATTACGGCATGCAGGTGCTCTGGTCGGCGGTGACCTCCTATCTCGTCTTCGGCCTCCGGCCCGACCTGCTCCACCTCGCCTGCATAACACTCATTGTTGCGTCGATCGTCGTCATCGCAAGCACGGGTGCGAAACTCCCTCTCCCCGAGGCCGAGATGCGCCGCCCCTGTGGGGAACATGCTGCCGGGGAGGCCGAGCGGTGAGTCCGTGGGCTGCGGCAGGTCTCGGCCTTCTCGGCAACTTCCTTCTGTCTCTGGGAATGGCGCTTCAGAAGCGCCATATCGGCTGGATCGGGCGGAAAAACGACGGGAGTGCGGAATACCGGGGCGATCGTCGTGGATGGGCGTTCGGTTTTGTGCTCATAAACCTTGTGCCGATTTTCAACTACCTTGCTCTCTTGGGTTTGCCTCCAAGCCTTGTCGCCGCGATGACGGGCACGAGCGTCGCATTTACGAGTTTGCTTGCGGCCCTTCTACTCAAGGAAAGGCCCGGGGGCCTCAGGCTTCTATGGACCGCGCTCCTTTTCGGCGCGCTCGCCATTGCGGGCTTCCGCGAGGGGGCGATGGGCGAGGGGCTTGCGCCCGGGTGGCTCTACGCCGCGGCCGCGCTGCCGTTTACGGTCGGGATTGCTTTGCTCGGTCTGCGGCGAATGCGCGCGGCGCGCGGCATGCGTTCCGCGGCAGGGCTCGCCACGGCGATCGCTGCGGCGGCGGGGGCTTCGGGCGGCTTCATGGTGCTTGCAATGCGCGCACTCCAGCTTACCGCGCACGGGGGCTTTGTCGCCTGGCTTGCGACGCCTTACCTCTATCTCTACGCGCTTTCGGGGGGATTCGCGCTCGTTCTCATCCAGATCGCCTATAAGGATGGCGAGCTTTCCGTCGTGTCGCCGGCGCTGTACGGAACCCAAGTCCTTTGGCCCGCGCTCGTCTCTCATCCGGCCTTTGGCGTGCCCTTCGATCCTGTGCAGTCGGCGGCTTTGGTCGCGGTGGGACTTGCGGTTGTTGGCATCGCGGGCGCTCCGTCGGGGCCCCAAACGCGGGCGAAAAGGCCTTAAGCCCCGCCTACCGGGACGAGGAGCACAATCGCCCGCGCTTCCACGGCCGCGCCTTCGCCGACGGCGTTGACACCTTCGCTCGTCTTAGCCTTGACCGAAACCGCGGCGATGGGCATGCCCAGGAGGCTTGCAATCGAGGCCCGGATCCCCTCGCGGTGCTGCGCAAGCCGCGGCTGCTCGATGATGATGGTGCAGTCGATATGCTCCGGCCTCCAGCCTGCATTCCGGACAAGCTTAAGCGCCCGGCAGAGGAGCTCGCGGGAATCGGCATCCCGCCAGCGCTCATCGGATGGCGGGAAGTGCGTGCCGATGTCGCCGAGCGCGGCGCCGCCTAGAAGCGCATCGATGATTGCATGGAGGAGCACGTCGCCGTCCGAGTGAGCGACCTCGCCCGCCATGGCGGGTATTTCGAGGCCGCCAAGCATGAGCCTGCGTCCCGGGGCAAGGCGGTGGAGATCCCAGCCCTCGCCGATGCTGATACGCGTAGGACTGTCCGGCCGCGGGTCGCGCGGATCGAGGTCATCCTTGAAGGTGATTTTCCTGTTTTCGCGTTCGCCCTCGACCCAGGCGACGGGTCCGACAAAGCGGGCCCAGAGCTCGGCGTCGTCGGTGCAGTCAATGCCCTCGGCGAAGGCGCGGCGGTGCGCCGCAAGGAGCGCTCCGAGTCGAAAGCCCTGAGGCGTCTGTGCGCCGCCAAGGCTTGAGCGGATAAGGTGCTCCTCGACAAAGCCTGCGGTGTTGATGCGTTTAGGGCTGTCGACGAGGGGGACGATGGGGATGGCCGCGCCCCGCGCGGTTGCCGCCGCGGCGACGCGGCGGACAAGTTCAGCACTCGCCCAGGGGCGGGCGCCGTCATGCACGAGGACCACCGTCTCATCCGTCTGATGGGACGCTCCCTCGGCTCCGCCGTAGGGGGCCAAAGCCTCTGCAAGCGCTTCGAGTCCGAGGCGCACCGAATCGCGGCGGCTTGCACCGCCCTGCGTGACAATCAAGCGCTCACCAAGCGCTGAACGCGTCGCGGGCGTAAGGCTGGCGCGGAGCTCCTCTTCGCGTCCCGGCGGTGCGGTGAGCGCGAGGAACAAAAGCCCCGGCTGGCCGAGAAAGGGCGAAAGCGCCCGGTCGAGCACCGAACGCCCGTCGAGCTCAAAAAGCTCCTTCTTTTCGCCACCGAAGCGCTCGCTCCGGCCGGCAGCCGTGACGAGCGCCACGAACCGGAGCGGGGATGCGGCCATCGCTAACCCTCGAGCCGCGCGCGGATGAGCTCGGCGATCTCGTCCTTGGACTTGCCGAGGGAAAAGGATATTTCGTCCTGGAGCAGGTTGAGCGCCGAGTCGTAGAGCTTGCGCTCGAGGATGGGAAGCTCCTTGATCTTGGAGCGATGATAGAGGGAGCGCACCACTGCGGCAATGTCAAGCACCGACCCCTTTTTGAGGAGGTCGAGGTTCATCTGGTAGCGGAGCTTCCAATCCGAGGGGATGGGCGCGTATTCTTCCGAAATGAAGGCAAGGGCTTTTTCTGCTTCCGCCTTGGGGACGATGGCCCTTATGCCGAGGTCGTCGGCTTTTTCGACGGGCACCATGACCGTCATGTCGGAGAACTCGAGATAGATAATGTAGTACAGAATCTTCGAGTCTTTGAAGGATTTCTCGCGGATCTCGACGATCCGTCCGACGCCCTGGCTGGGATAGACGACGCGCTGATCGACAGCGTACACCGTGGAAGGGGCCTTGTCCATAGGAGCTCAAATATACGCGAAAAAGACAAAAAAATGAAGTACCCGCGCAGGGCCGCTAGCATCGCGGGGGGGCGCTGTACTAGAGTACCGTCATGGAGAACGACCGGCGCCGCGATTTCGCCTTCTACGCATTCCCGCTTTTTCTTCTCGCAACGCTCGTCATCCTGTATCTTTTCCGCGCCGAGTTGGTCGCGCTTTTTCGTGATCGCGAGGTTCTTCGCCGATGGGTCGAGGCGAAGGGCGCAGGGGGCATGCTCGCCTTTGTCGGCTTGCAGGCGCTCCAGGTCGTTCTGTTCGTCGTGCCCGGCGAGGTGGTCCAGGTGGCGGGAGGCTACATCTACGGCCTCTGGGGCGGAAGCGTCCTGTCGCTTCTTGGCATCACCTGCGGCGCCGCCTTCAATTTCGCGGTGGGGCGGCTTCTCGGGCGGCCCTTTGTCGAGTCGGTTTTCAAAAAGGAGCGCATCGAGGCGATCGAACGGCTTACCTCGACCGGCCGGGCGGCGGCGGGGTTCTTTCTCCTTTTTGTTATACCTGGCATTCCCAAGGACGCGCTCTGCTACGTCGCGGGTATGTCGCGGCTGTCGCTCCCTTTGTTTTTTGCCGTCTCCATGGTGGGGCGTCTCCCCGGCATTCTCGGAAGCTCGCTCATGGGGAGTGCCGCCTACGACGGCGCCTACGGAACCGCTCTCGTGCTGCTCGCCATCGCCTCCGTGCTTTTTTTTCTCGGCCTCGTGTTCCGTGAGCGCATCGAGCTCCTCCTCGCCCGCCTTATCCACCGGACGCGTGACGGCGGGATCGTCTAAAATCGGCAGGGTGGTTTTCTCATGTCCGACATGCGTGCACAGCGCAGTATGCGGCGGCCAGCAGACTCGCGGCGCCGCGCCTTTTCTCTGCGCATAGCGCGCTCTGCGTTTCTGTCCGCGGCGGTACTTCGCGCCGCGACGGTGCTGGGCGCCGCGAGCCTCTACACTATGCCCGTATTCGGCCAGACGCCCCCTCTCGACTCCGCCGCGGCCGAGGCAGCGCGGCTTGTCGCCCTCGCCGACCTTTCCGCCGAGTGGGGTGAAGGGGTTGAGGCGGCCATCGAACGCGCTTACCGCGCTTGTTTCCGCACCTATCTTGTGGGCGGTCGGGTGATGACTCTGCGGCTACCCTTTGCGGAAAACCTTGAGCGCTCCGAACTTGCGGCCTCGGATCTCGCTGTCGTGGGGGGCGGCAAGTCCGACCCGCGTGAGATCTGGGCATCGATCGACGTCCTTCTCGCCGGGAAAGATTTTGCGGACTATGTCGCGGCCCTTTCCGACGGACGGGAAAAACTCATTCGCTTCGACCTTGCCGCCCGCGCTTGGAAATCCGATCTTACTAGGCTGGCTATCGAGCGCGCGCGCACGGGCCTGTACCAAGGACTCCCTCACGAGCCCGCCGTGCTTGTGGAGGGGCGCGCCGTGCGGCCCGAAGATGTGTACAATTACCTTTATTGCGTGGGTCGGGTCGGCATCGACTGCTCGGGGCTCGTGTGGCATGTGCTCCGGACGGTGGCGGCGGAGGGCGGCTTCGACCTCGAGCGCCATTTTAGGAGCCTGCCTGCGTCCTCAGGCGGCATACCGCGGAAGGGGCCTTTGGGTCTCTATGTGGGGACCTGGTTTTTCGACCCGCGGAGCGGGCGCACGCGCAAGGTAAGTGACGCGATAGGCGATCTTCTTCCCGGTGACATCATTCTGTTCCGGGGCGAGGACGGGAGCTTCCTCCACTCCGCGGTGATCCAGTCGATCGATTTTTCGACCGGCCGGCTCCGCTACCTCCAGTCGACCGACGAGTCGCCCGAGGCCGAGCGCGGCGTCCACGAGTCCTTCATCCTGTTCGACCCAGCGCACCCCGAGGCGCGGCTTTCGGACCCCGCCCTTCACTGGCTCCAGCGCCGCGGCGCCACCTTCGCGGGCGAGCCAGAGCCTGCCTTTCGCGACGACGGTGAGCGCTACCGCGCTTATGCCGAGGCAGGCTCAGGCGTGGTCGTGCGTCTCAAGGCGCTTGAAAGGACCATTGAAAAGCTACGGAAGCGCCGTGGTCCGCCCGGCTTTGCCACGACGGCACCACGGGGCCGTTAGGCGCCTCGGGGCGAAGGCGCACCACACCCCGCGCCTTCGGTGTCAGGAGAAGCGTCTTTGTCGGCCGCCTCAGGACGTGAGGGTATAGATATCGGCCTCGCGGCCCGTGCCTTCCACGCGAAGCCGGCCAAGGCGCTGCGCCGTCGTCTGAGACGCCGCCGGTACATATGCGACGATGGCCTCCGAGGCGATGAGGCCCACGCCGTAGTGGCCGCAGAGGTCCGAAAGCCGCGCCGCAAGATCCGCAGCCGGTCCGAGCGTGTCACCGGGGAGCCCGCCCCTCCTGCGAAGCGGCCGCTGTCTGATCGCCACGACCTTGCCCGCATCGAGCCCTATCCTCACGCCGACGGCTAACCCCACTTCATAAAGCGCTTTGGCCGCCTCGATCGCCCGAGTCGCCGCATCCGCGGCTAGAGGCGCGGCGTCGAAGCGCGCGACAAGGCTGGCGCCTGGCGCTGGTTCCGGGATGCCGCCCTTCGCCGTGACGATCATAGCCGCCTGTCGCAGCCAGGACCGCCTATGCGCCTCGATCGCCGCAGGGTCGAGGGCCTCCTCTTTGTGCGCCAGGGTCGTCGGCCGGGCGACGAGAACCGCCGCTTCGACGAGGCCTGTTCCGTACATGCCTGTGCGCCATGCCCTTTGCACCCCACGGCCTGCCAAGGCGCCCGCAAGACCTGCGAGGGTGGCGGCGATGAGCGGCAGGGGGCTAAGATAGAGGCGCTCGAGATGGAATAGCGCCGCAGGGCCAAGTAAGCCGAGAGCGAGCACCAGGGCGGATGTGCCGAAAAGAAGGGGAAGGCGGGTTTGCGCGCAGGCGACGGTGACAAGCGCACACAGCGCGCCAAGCCCCAAGGCGGCGCTAGCGGGCAGGGCGCGGCTCAGGGGCACTCCGGAAGGCGGGGGGGCGAGAATCTGTGCGGCAAGACTTGCCGCGGCGAGCGAGTCGCGGGCCGTGGCGCCGCCGGGCGCCTTCGGTGTACGCGCAGGCGGCGAAACCTCGATGAACACGAATGAGCCGCGCAGGGCGGCAAGGAGCCTAGCCCTGAGGGGGATAAGTTCTGCAAGGAGCGCTCGGGCGGTCGCATGACTGCGGAATAGCGCATAGGTCCGTGCCGAGAGCGCGGCCGATGCCTCCGGTGCCGCAGATTCCGCCGTGCTTGCGGCCAAAGCTGCGGCAAGATCCACTTCCGGATAGACCGCGAAATACTCCATCGCTTCGCTGAAAAAGCGCGCACGAGATTCGCGCCATGCTGCCGCCTGTGCGGTGTCGCCGGGGGTGGCGGTGGGGGTGGCGGTGGCGCGCAGCCCCTCCGCATAGCGTCCGAGGCTCGGGAGGGCGCCCCCTGTTCCGACAAGGAGCCGTTCACGCTCCATGCGGGAGAGCAGGGCGGAAAGCTCATCCTCAAGCCGCGCGGCCCGCCGTATCTCGTCAAAATCAAGGCTGCGGAATCCCGCTCCGCCATCTGCGGGCCAGGGGATGAGGACTTTGCCCTCATCGTCGAGGTCGAGGAAAAGGTCGCGTACCGCGCCGCCCGGAAGCTTTGCGCCGCGGAGGACGAGCGCGTTGCGCCGCACTTCAACCTCAGGCCCGCCGAGGCGCGCGATGAGGGCGTGTAGCTCGGGCCGCGCGTAGTATAGCCCGTCGCTTTCGCCGATGAGCTGGAGACGGCGGACCTTCCCATCCCAATCAGGCGTGAGGCCCGAAAAACCGCCTCCCGCGACGGATGAGGCGAGCTCAGGCGCGATGTCGTCAGGTACGCAGGGCGCGGGATGCCATGCATCGCCGCGGCGCGATGCGAGCGCCAGAGCTTCGCGCCCCTTGCCGCCCGATGCTCCGTCGCATCGCGTTTGAGGAACTCCCAGAAAGAGCCTTCCGAACAGCGCCGCCTCGGTTGCGAGCGTCGCGTCGTTCGCATCCCGCTTTCCCGCCGCGAGGGCGGCGAGTCGCTCGCCGCTACGGCGCGTCATCGCCACAACGGCGCCAACATAATCGCCTGCGGCGGCAGGCGGAATAGAACCGCGGCGCAGACCGTCAAAAAGCGCACGGACATCCTCTTCGACCTGACTAAAAGCCTCGTGAATCGCGGGGGGAAGTTCGCGTTGCTGTCGGGCGAGCGCCGAGGCGGCATCTTCGGCGTTGGCGACCGCAGATGCCTCCGTAGCGAAGACGACCGCGCGTCCTGCCTCGGCTTCGTCGAGGAGACGGATGAGGCGGGCAAGTTCCTCGGCGCTTGCCGGCTTTGTGCGGGGTGCAACAAGGAGAAGCTCGGGGTAGGGAGCCCTCGTGTGGAGGCTGCCGAGAAAGAGATCGTAGACCGCGCCGTCTATCGTCTGCAGGAGGGGCTGGGCGAGGGCGAGGAGGGTAAGCGCCGCCATGAGCGCGGCGGCGATGCGGGGCAGGGTTGCGACAAAGGCGTTTGTGATGCGCGCGGAGGGATTCGGCATGACGTTCAGCATACACGAGGCGGGGGTATCGGAGGCAAGCCGTTCTTAGTGTTACGAAGCTTGTGAAGCCTCCTCGTCCATGGCCTTGCGGCGGCGGTAGTGATCTTTTTTGCACCCGGGGCATAGGACAGAGGGCATCGTGCCGATATATACTTTGAGTAAGGGACCCGGGTACGGGTTCGCACGGGGCACCGTGATGTGCGCCCTGCAAAGGAGTGAATGTGATGAAACGCCGCCTATGGCTTGTTCCCGCCCTTGTGCTACTCGCCCTCGCTTCCTGCGCCAAGCCGCCCAAAGCCGAGGTGGATGCTGCCGAGGCCGCAGTCGCGAAAGCCGAGAAGTCGGCCGATGTTCAGACCTATGCTCCCGCCGAGTTGAAGCGCGCTCAGGATGCATTGGCCGAGATGCGCAAAGAGCTTGCCGCGAAGAAATACGACAAGGCAAAGACGCTTGCGCTTTCAGCCTCCGAGGCTGCCGAGGCGGCGATTGCGGCGGCTCCCGGAAACAAAGATCGCGCCAAATCTCGTGCGGCCGAACTCATCGCCACAGCCAAGAAAGCGGCTCCGGAGGTCGAAAAGCTCCTTGCCGCCGCGCTCAAACTCAAAAAGCCGGTGCTCGATCGGAGCGCACGGAGCGCCGAACTTGCCGCCGCAAAGTCCAAGATTGTCGATGCGGAAACGGCATTTGCCTCCGGGGAGTTTTATAAGGCCGCCGATGCGGCAGGCTCCGCCGAAAAGGCTCTTGCCGACCTGCGTTCCGCCATCGCTCAGGCTGTCCAGTCCGCAACGCGCAAAAAGTGATGCCCTCGCTCGTGCGCGCGTAAGGCTGTGACGGACGCATACCGCGAAGGAGCCTCTACGGCAGACGCCGCAGAGGCCTTTTGCATTTTCTGCGGGCTATGCATAGCTGAAGCCCCTTTGGCCGGCTTCTGTGATATGCTTGGAAAATGTTATATAAAGTTTTTTGAATAATAAAAGCTCTTTACAAGCTGAAAAAGTTGCATAATTCTCTATTTGTGTCAGTTTGGCTATGACAACATAGCCGCAATCCCAAGGAGGGTACGACGATGAAACGAATACTCGTTGTTTCCATTGCGCTTTTGGCCTGCGTGGTCGCGGTTTCCGCCCAGACGGCCACCAAGTATTTTGTCGCCCATCAGGGCGGGTACATCGGTGAGGCAACCGTGACGATTGACAAGGCGGGCAAGGTCACCGCCGCTTCCATCGCCGAGTGGCAGGGACCGGGTGGCTGGGCAGAGTTCAATTCTCCCGACGGCAAGTCGCTCGTTGACGGTGCGGTGGTGCGCGTACCCGACCCGCTTGCCAATACGACCCATCCCGATCCCGAGATCCGTGGGTATATGTTCTACATTTACAACCTTCAGCCCGATGGCAAAACCTATATCTGGTCCCAGTACAGCCCCGGCAAGGATGGATTTACGAAGCCGAGCCGCCAGTACGAGCGCGACTTCGAAGGGCTTATGTCCAATCCCATCCGCGCAGCGGCCTATGCCGCCGCCTGCAGGGCCGATACGCTGGTCAATGTGAAGATCGAGGGTCTCAAGGTTACGGTCGGCAAGAAAGCCTCCGAGACCGTCCACTACGGCCACATGGACAAGGCCAATCCGGCCTCGGTCTACATGCCGCTTTCGGCGGATTCCATTGGCTATCGGTACAATACCAAGGCACTGCTCGACTTTTTCAAGGCGAATCCCACGGCCAACTACACGGCATTCACGCTGAAAAAGACCAAGGTTACGCTCAAGGAAGACAAAAAGATCGATGCACGCGCCTCGGTCGCGACGTACACGGCGCCCGATGACATGGTCTATGCGGTTGCTGATGCCGTCACGGGGGCCACGTATTCCGACTTTCCCCACTACGCCCTCGAGCTGCAGGCGGCATACAAAATGGCGCTTGCCGAGCAGCGGGTAAAATTCTCGAAATAAGGCTATCGCTGCCTTCGCACAACGGGGCCTTTACGGCCCCGTTTTTATATGCGCGAGCTGCGGCGCGGTGGGCATGCGCTCAAGGGGCAGGCTGCGCCTTGGACGAGTTACGCGTGCTTTGCGCCGAGCGCCTTAAGCCGCCGCTTCGGAAGGATCACCGAGAGTGCTGCGGGTTCGACGCTTATGTCGAGCGGCAAGGCGTCGTAGGGATCCCCGTCGAGCTGGACTTTCACCCGCGCGCACGACGACAGGCTCACTGAGGTTGTCCGGATGATCGATCGCCCCTGTAGTGCGTGATGCGGTGTGAGGAGGAGCCCGAGGAGGAAGGATGCGAGTCCCCAGCGGCTCTTTCCTCGATAGACAAAGACATCGAGGAGACCGTCCGTCGGGGTCGCGCGGGGCGCGAGGGTGAGGATGCCGCCATACAGCCGGGTGTTCGACACGAGCACATAGCTCCCCCGTATGCGCCGACCGGAAGGGAAGGCGGCGGTGATTTCGGCGTCATGGTAGCCTGCAAAGGCGAATATCGCGCCGATCGCATAGCCAGTCACGCCGAATAGTCGTTTCCAGTTTTTGCCGCGCATGCGTTCAAGCGCATAGGCGTCGATGCCTGCGCCCGCCATCATGAGGAACCGCCTTTCGCCGCATTTTCCGAGGTCAAGGCGGGCCATCCGTCCCTTGCGAACGACCCGCGCACAACGCCTGATGCCGCGCGGCAGGCCCATCTCACGCGCAAAGACATTGGTGGTGCCCCAGGGGATGATGCCAAGCGGCATGGTGCGCCCCGCAAGGCCGTTTATGACCTCGTTGATGGTTCCGTCGCCGCCTCCTGCGATCACCGCGTCATAGCCCGAGGCCTCCCGTGCAAGCCGTGTCGCATGTCCCGGTCCCGCCGTCAAACGGACAACCACCTCGTCCCCGCGTTGTGCGAACCATGCGGCCACGCGCGTGGCTTCGGTAGCCGCGGCGCCCGGTCCCGAAGCGGGGTTGGCGATGAGGAGGTAGCGCATGAGGGGAGCATAGCGCCGCATGCGCTTTATCGGCAAGCGGGGTCCGTACGGCTTGCCCGCCTTTGGGATCGTAAAACAAAGAAGCCGACCTTACGGTCGGCTTCTTTGTCGTTAGCCCCTAGGGGAGTCGAACCCCTCTTTAAAGATTGAGAATCTTTTGTCCTAACCGATAGACGAAGGGGCCGCGCAGAGATATATATCTCATAAGAGATATATATCTCTGCGTCGCTGGTTCTGCTTTAGCGCGGAATCAGCGACAGGCCGCTATCGGCTGTATTCCCCAGGGAGGATTCGAACCCCCACAAACAGATCCAGAGTCTGTCGTGCTACCATTACACAACCGGGGAGCGGCGTTCGCTCGATAGGCGTACATTACCGAGGAGCGGCCCAGTTGGTCAAGGGGCGTGGTGCGAAAAATGACAAAAGCCGCGCTTACACCACGCGGCAAGCGTCACGTGAGTGCGGGGACTTAGGGCGCTCCCTTCTCGCTTTTCCGGAGGTCGATTACCTCAAGCTGTGGCGTATCGGTGCCCATGTAGCGGTTGACTGTTACCTTGAAGACGAGGTCGATGCGGTCCTGCGTTGTAAAATCCCGCTCAAGGCGCTCGGCGGCGCTCCAGTAGAGGGCGGGCCACTTGTGTGTGCCGAAATCAAGGGTGAGTTTGAGATGATTGGCCTCGCGCTTGCCGACGATGTCGGCTGCGATGATCGGCACATCGCGCGCCATGAAGACAAGCGGCTCATTGTCCGAACCATAGGGCTCGAATCGTTCGGCAAGGTCGGCGAGTGCGAGGGTGAGGTAGTTGTGAGGTAGTTCCGCGTCGATCTCGATCTGCCCTTCATCGTCCGCAAGATCGATGCCGGCTGCATACGCCCGGGCGCGGCGCTCGAATTCGGGCCAGTCCGCTGCGCGCAGGCTAAAGCCTGCTGCGGCGTCGTGGCCGCCATAATCGATGAAGAGGTCGGCGCTCGACGCGAGAAACGATGACACATCGAAGCCGCGGGCGGAGCGGATTGAGCCGACGACGGTGCCATCGTCCTGGAATGCGGCCACGACGGCGGGGACAGCGAAGACGTTTGTCACTTTCGCCGCAAGGACGCCGGTGATGCCGCGATGTATGCCTTCCGACCCCACGACGATGAGCTTATTTTCATGTGCGGCAAGGCTTTCTTGCGCTTTCGGATAGAGGATGTCCCAGCATTCCGCGCCGAGGCGGCGCCGTTCCTGGTTCATCGCGATGAGGGCGTCGGCCAGCGTTTCACGTTCGCGGGCGTCTTCGCTGAGAAAGAGGCGCACCGCTTCGTCCGCCCTCCCCATCCGCCCGGCGGCATTGATGACCGGTGTAACCTGCCATGCGGCATCAACCGCACCGATACGCTTGCCTCCGAGTTGTAGCTTGCGCAGAAGCTCCGCGACGCCCGGTCGCGGGCGGGCGTTGAGCGCCGCAAGGCCGCGGCGCACGAGGATGCGGTTTTCGTCGCGGAGCGGCATGAGGTCGGCGACCGTGCCAAGAGCGACGAGTTGGAGGCGCGCAAGGTCGTCATCGCCGAACCACGAGGACTTTTTGAGGGCGAAGGACACAAAGAGATTCTCAAAGACGTCAAGCTCCTCAGGCGGGCGATCGCGATACCGCCCCATCTTGGAGAGTTCGCGGAGCCTGAGGAGGCTCTGACCGCGCGTCGAAGGAATAAGCTCGCCCACGTCGCGCGCAAGATCGTAGGCTTCGAGTTCCGCGGCGTGGCCGAAGGCTTTTGCGAAGAGCTTTCGCTGCAGTTCGATATCCCAGACGAATATCTGTCGCCCCTTCAGGAAGGGAAGGATGCGCGTCGACGAGAGATCGACCATCCCCGGCACAATGGTTTCGGCGAGCCGCCCGGTCGCCGCGAGATTCGAAAGACGGACGGCTTCGACGAGGTAGGCATCCTTCACTGGACGGACATTGAGAAGGGCTACCTCCTGTTTGTAGAGCCCCGAGCGGGCGAATTTGAGAGCGCAGGCGAGTTTGTACGCGACACCGCATCCTGCAAGGTCGCGGAATGGATACGCCGTTCCCTCGAGTTTGGGGTCGACAACCGCAAGCGCCTCGGGCGGCTCTGCGGCTTTGAGAAGGTGGTGGTCGAGGATGATGACGTCGATGCCCTGTTCGGCGGCTTTTTGCACCTCCGCATGGTTCGAGATGCCGCAATCCACCGTGAGGATAAGGCTACCACCCGCTACGGCGAATTCCTCGATCGCCGCGGCTGAAAGCCCATAGGGCTCGTTAGCGCGCGGAACGCGCCAGCTTGTCTCAAGGCCGAGTTCGCGCAGGGCTTCGACCACGAGCACCGTACTTGTAACGCCGTCTGCATCGCGGTCGCCGAACACGAGGACCTTTTCGCCCTCGTCCTGGGCGAGGAGGATGCGGTCAACCGCGTCCTCCATACCCTCGAGCAAAAACGGATTGTGGAGGAACCGGGGCTCGTCTTCAAGGAAGTAGAGCACATCGCTGGGCTTCACGACTCCTCGTCGGACAAGGATCGCCGCATCGAGGAGGCTAAGGCCGTAGCGGTTTGCGAGCTCCTTGACGGCTGCGGCAGGTACATCCTTTTTCACCCACTTCATAGGGCGGTGATTTCCTTGAGGATGAGACTCTGTCGTGTGGGCGGCTCCGATCCCAGGCTGAGCGCCGCTTCGACGAGCGGCTGCGCCGCTTCGAGACTTGTGACATCCTTACCATACACCATGGCGATGCGATCCCCGGCGGCGACCCGATCTCCGGCTTTTTTGTCGAAGATAAATCCCAC
Source organism: Spirochaetota bacterium (assembly GCA_029265615.1). Lineage (GTDB taxonomy): Bacteria > Spirochaetota > Spirochaetia > Treponematales > Rectinemataceae > JAEUJG01. The sequence continues at coordinate 85,320 of JAJUIB010000007.1, read as the reverse complement.
ATCTGGATAGACCGGATCTGCCGCCGTGTCACGGCCGACGCCAAGGTAGACACCGGCGAGGCCGATCTTGTACGCATCGATCGAGTGGATATAGCCGGAACGCGGAGCCCTGAGCTCGAAGCTGTGTTGCGAGCGGTACTTCCCGCGGAGCGCGAGCATACGCTCTGCATCGCCGCCCTGGCGGCGGACATTCGCCATGAAGAGTTCAAGGGGGCGTCCCGAGGCAAGGCAACGCTCGCACATGCCGAGCGCCTCGTCGATGCCCTTTGCCTTGCCCCCCGCGACGAGCATCCATGCGGTGAGCCGCATGGTGACCTCCATGAGGTCTTGAGGCCCCCGTCCCTCGAGACAGTCGAGCGTCTCCTCGATTTCGAAGAAGTTGCCCACCATGCGACCCAGCGGCTCGGACATATCGGTGATGACGCCGATGATGCGCTTCCCCATCGCCGTACCCGTGTTCACGAGGCTTCGTGCGAGGGCTTCCGCGTCCTCGAGGGTTTTCATAAAGGCGCCGGGGCCTGATTTGACATCAAAAACTAGGGCTTCGGCGCCCTCTGCCACCTTTTTTGAGAGAATCGAGGCGGTGATGAGCGGGATGGACTCCACGGTGCCTGTGACATCGCGGAGCGCATAGAGCTTCTTGTCGGCGGGAACGATTTCCGCGGTTTGGCCGGTCATCGCAAACCCATCGGCGGCGATGAACTCGCGGAATTCGGCCTCTTTGAGGCCTGTCCGATATCCGGGAATGGATTCGAGTTTGTCGAGGGTGCCGCCGGTGTGTCCGAGCGCCCGGCCCGACATCATCGGTACGCGGACGCCGCAGGCCGCGGCAAGGGGCGCGAGGATGAGCGAGACTTTGTCGCCCACGCCGCCCGTCGAGTGCTTGTCGACGAAGGGCCCCTCGATGCCGGACAGATCCATGACTTTGCCCGAGCGCAACATAAGCTCGGTGAGTTCGGCGGTTTCTCGGGCGCTCATGCCCTTGAAAAAAACCGCCATGAGCCAGGCGGAGATTTGGTATTCCGGGATGCTACCCGAGACATAGCCTTGTACCATAAAAGCAAGTTCGTCGCGGGAAAGCTCGCCGCCTCCGCGCTTTTTCATGATCACGTCAACCGCGCGCATAGGTCTTCCTTTCTCGGCTTGCCATTAAGGACGCCGAAGGCTCCGCTCGCCGCTTCAATGGCCTGCGAGGTGTAGCCGTGCAAGTTCGCTGTGAACCGCTCCCTGAGGGCGGAGTTCGCTTTTATAGAGCAGGACGGCCTCGAGTAGGAAGCCCCCCGTATCGTCTCTGGTTTCGCTGAGTCCGTGCCTCAGTTTTTGGGCTGCGTTCTCGAGTATGAGAGGATCGAGGCGATCCGGAACGGCACAGCCGCGTGATCCCTGCCGCCTGAGAGATCGCGCCAGGGTCACATGAGCCTTAAAGGGGCGCCTTGGCCGCGAGCCCTCCCGATCCGCGTCGGGCCACTCCTCGTTGAGCGCCCATAGACCCGCCCTTCGCGCCTCGCGGGCCAAAGCGGCGTTGATATCGGCATAGAGGCGGTGAAGGGAGCCCGCATCTCCTTTGGCTTCGACGCTGGCAGCGAGGACGCGCCAAGGCCCCCGTGGCGGAAAGGTGAGGAGACGGGGGAAATACACCTTGATGGCGGCAGTCGGCGCTACCGCGAGCGTGGCAAGGGCGGCCTCTGCTGCTGCGACTCCCGCGGCTTCTAGTTCCCCCAGAAAGGCGAGGGTGAGGTGGTACTGCTCAGGCGGCGCCCACGCGAGGTCCGGCCAGTGGCGCCTCAGCGGCGCTGTCGCCCGGACAAGGCTGTCCTGTGCCGCTTCGGGCAGGGGGAGGGCGATAAAGCACCTCATACGATGCCAGCCTCAAGGGTTTTAAGCGGCGCCTCTGCGGCGCGGCGGGCAAGGCCGAAGCACAGGCGCTTCAAACTCGCAAGTGAAGCGCCGTCTAAGCTCGCTCGAAGTGCCTCGGTAAAGGAAAGGTCTTCCGCCCGCTCAAGCCAGCGCGCCGTTCCAGCGCTTATCTCTATGGTATCCATGTCGGGACTGAAGCCCTTAGGCGGTGTTACGAAGCTTGTGGCAGGGTCGGCGCTTGCGGCAGGGGGATGAGCGTCGGCCAGGACGGCGCAACGGGGGCAGAGGAAGGCCGAGAGCGTGAACGAATAGCGGCGGGGCCACGACGGCGCAAAATCGGCGCCGCAGGATGCACAGCTGTGGTAATCGGGCGATAGTCCGAGGATGGCGATCATGCGCCAGAGGAAGAGGAGAACGGAATAGTCGATGCGGTCCTCGGGCTGGGACTCGAGCGCGCGAAGTGTTTCGAGGCTCAGGTCGAGGACGAGGGGGAAGTCGCCGCCTCCGCCTGAGGTTTTAATGAGGAATTCGGCCACAAGCCCCGCGGCCCATATCTTTCGCAGGCTTTCGCGGAGGCCGGAGAAGGGTTCGCGCACCTCGAAATCGGTGAGTTTGAGAAAATCGCGGGAGGGGTCGAGGTAGACGAAGGCGCGGCCGGCGGCATAGGGGGCGGCGAGGGAACGGAGCTTGCTCTTGGGGCCGCCGAAGACAAAGACGTCCTGGATGCCCGTTTCAGAGGTCATAAGGCACAGGATGCGGTCTCCGGCGGGACTTTCCCTCGCCCGAAGGGCGAGGGCCTCGTAGACGAGATTCCGGCTCGGCACAGAGCGAGTATCTTGTCCTGGATCGGCGATGTCAAGGCGGCCCTGGAGGAGCTTTCTGGGCGGCGACGTGGCTCGCCCCCCCCCGGGGGCCGCCCCGTGGGCATCTACGCGAACGAGCGCTTAGCGTATGCGGTAACGGATGGCAAGTCCGCCGTCGATATGAAATCCGGTGGCGGGCAGGATGGCGAGCCCCAGCCCCATTTCGAGGGCAAGCTCCACAGGGGTGCGCCGCGCTCGGTAGAGGAGGCCGAAGGGGGCGCGTACGCCAAGACCGAATTCCTTGCCTGCGCCGACGAAGACGCCCGCGCCAAGGTAGGCGGGGAATGTCGCTTCTTCGATGATGAGGAAGCGCGGAAATTCGAGGAGCCAATGTACTTGGAGCGCGATATTTGCGCCCGCGTCACGGCTTGCGCCGGAAAGATCCCATGCGGCCTTAAGCTCGAGCGATTGATCGGCGGAAAGCCCAAGCCGATACGATATCCCTGTCGGCTGCCCGACGAAAAGTCCAAGTGAGCTACCGCTTGCGTCCATGACGCGGGGGCTCGTTTTGATGGGCTCGATGCTGACGGTGACCGTTTTTTTTTCGTCTTTTGCAAAGAGGGGCGCGAGGGCGATAAGTGCGAGGAATGCACAGAGTGCAAAGCGTTTCATCGGCGGACTCCCATGACGGTGATGGAGGGAGTGTACTGTACGAAGGCTCTGGCGGAAAAGAGTCTCGCCTGAGCGGGCATCTAGCCGCGGCGAGGCGGGCCGTGGTATCACGAAGGCATGTTTCGCTATCTTCTCCTTGATCTTGACAACACGCTCTACTCCGAGACGCTGGGGCTCGAGCGCGAGGTGCTTCGCCGCATGAACGAGTATGTTGCGCGGCTCCTCGGCCTGGACTTCGAGGAGGCGGCTGAGCTCCGCCGCTCGCGCATGCCGGCCTACGGGACGACGCTCGAGTGGATCATGGCGGAGCACGCATTTCGCGAGGTGGAAGACTACTTCGCCTATGTGCATCCTGAAGGGGAAGAGGCGCCACTTTCCGCCGACCCGGAGCTTGCGCGGCTTCTCGATGCGATCCCGCTTCCCAAGGCCATTTTCACCAACGCGCCCCGGGAGCATGCCGAGCGCGTCCTCGACCGCCTGTGCGTCGCCGACCGCTTCGAAGCGATATACGATATCCGCTTTAACGGCCTTAAGGGCAAGCCTCACGCCGACGCGGTCATTCGCGTGCTTGCTGCATGCGGCGTCGGCGCCGCGGAGACGCTGTTCGTCGATGACGTGCCTAAATACGTCAAAGGTTTTATCGACTGCGGCGGGCGAGGCCTCCTTCTGGACGAACTCGACCGCCACGGCGCCTTAAGTCTTCCGCGCATCAAGAGCCTGTCGGAGCTCCTCGGCATCGTGGCGGCGGAGGACGCCGCCGCGGTGCCACGTTAAGGCTTGATGTAGGTAGCGCTGTTGCCCGACTGGGCCACATTGGCGTTGCCGTTTATGTAGAGGTCCCAGAGCGTGCTACCATTCGCATTATTGTCGCTGAAGCTGTTGCCGGCGATGACGGTGCCCGGGCCTGCAGCGCTTGCATCGATGCCGCCTGCCGAGTTGTGGATGATCTCCGAGTTGCGTATGGTCCCTCCCCCGTTTTGGTTGCTGTAATAGTTGAAATAGAGGGGGGTCGTTGCATAGCTAAAGCGGCAGCGATCAAAGGCGCAACTTCCGCTTAGGCTCATGAGGTCAATGCCGTTCCAGCTTCCGGGCGCTGGCGCCCCTGTCATGCCGTTCGTGTCACCGAGCTGGTCGTCGTTGACACTCGTGAACACGATGGGTGCCGATGATGAGCCCAGCGCGTCGATCGCGGATCCATAGTAGACGCGCATCTTTGCCCCGAGGGCGAATTTGAGGACGGCGCCGGGGGCGAGCACGATCTTCGAGCCCAGAGTGTCGCCAAGGTACCAGGATGCCGGGAAGTAGTAAGGCACCTCAGTAACGGGTAGCGAGAGTTCACCGCCGCAGTTGACGTTGCCCGAAAATACGACGGCGTTGTATTTGACCGCGGGATCCGCCGCTGCCGCGTCCGGTGCATGAAAGTGGTTCGTCGCGTCGAAAGCCACATAGTGGTTGATGTAGACCGGATAGGATGTATGCGCCCAAAAATACGATCCTGCGACGCTTGAGGCGCCGCTTGCATTCGCTCCATCGAATCCCGCCGTCGAGCAGTGATGGAATCGGCAGCCTGAAAACGCTGCGGCGCCGTTTTTGAAGCTGTACAAGTTGAAGTGAACAGCGCTGTCTGCGTAGGCGAAGTCGCTGTTTGCAAAGACGTTGCCCGAACTCATAATGTCCATTCCTCCCCAATCGCCTGCCGCTGCCGCGGCGGCGCTGCCGTTGCTGTCGCCGCCTGTGTCGTCGTTGAGCGAGGTGAAGACGATGCGGGCCGCTGTCGTGCCTGGTGCCTGGATTGTCGATCCATAGTAGAATCTGACCTTGGCCCCGAGGGCGAATTTAAGGACGGCGCCGGGGGCGATGCTCACCGTGGAAGCCACGGAGTCGCCGATATACCAGCTACCGAGGAAGCAATAGGGTACTTCGCTGATCGCCAGATTGACCGGATTTGCGGAATTGACATTGCCACTAAAGACCACGGCGTTGAATTTTGCCTGAGGGTCGACTGCCGTCGACCCGCGGCTGTAAAAGTGGTTCGAGGCGGGAAAGACGACGTTGTGGTTGATGTAGACGGGCCAGGAACTATTCTGCCAGAAATGGCTCGTGGTGACCTGGGTGCCGGGAAGGGCCTTTTGGCCGTCAAACCCCGTGCAATAGCAATCGTGGAATGAAGAGTCCTGAACGACCGCTCTTCCGGTTCCCGAAGCGTAGTCGTTGAAGAAAATAGCCGACTGCGCATATGCGAACTCACAGCCCGTTATGGTGTTTTCACTACTCATGATGTCGATGCCAACCCAGTCGCCTGCGAGTGCCGCTGTGCTTGTTCCATTGGTGTCGCCAAGGCGATCGTCGTTCGCCGAAGTAAAGACCACGGGGGTCGCAAGGCTCCCCTCGGTGAAGAGCGAAGAGGCGTTGTAGATGCGCATGCGCACACCCGAAGCGAACTTCAGCACCACCCCCGGTCCCAGGCTGAGGCTACTCCCCGTCACGCTGTCGCCGACATACCAGCTAGCGCCGATCCAATAGGGCACCTCGGTGCAGGAAAGGCGGATGTTGCTGTTGACATTGCCCGAGAAGGCGATAGCGTTCTTTTTTGCGGCGGGGTCGGGCGAGTTTCGCAGCGCCGGGTTGTAGAAGTGATTCGAGCCATCGAGGTCGACATACTGGTTTATGGCCGCCGGGAAGTCCCCGTTGGCGTAAAAGTAGCAATTTCGGATCCGCGACAGCCTACCCTGGTCGGTTTTTGCGTTCACGCCGTTAAGGCCGTTTGCTCCGTTGTCGTGGAGCACGCAGTTGGAAATGTCGGCGATGCCGGCTTGGTTATCGTAGGCGAGCTGAACGCCTATGGATGCGCCCGAAATGTCGCAGTATTCGAGCTTATTGGGGTTGGCCGCACTACCGTTGCTGTTGATTCTGATCGCGCCCCATGCATTGCCTGCATCGGCGCGCTTAAAGACGATCGGCGCCGTGGCGGTGCCGACTGCCTTGAGGGTTCCCGTCGAGGCGACGACGAGGTTGCAACCGCTTTTCATGTAGATGGTGGCGCCTGCTGCTATGGTGAGGTTGCCGCTTATGGTCACGCTCGAGGTGACGAGCCATGAGCCTGCGGTCCAGGTTTTATTCTCAAGGCTCGCCACCGAGGCCGCCTGAGTGGCGTTGACGAGCTCGTTGACGGGAGGGTTTGCGGTGTCGATAACAGTCGCCTTGAGCGCCGTGCTGTCCGCCGCGGCGACGAGTGTGGATTTTGCCGCCTGAATGTTTGTCGCCACGTTTTGCGCGTACGGCGTGCCCGCGCCGAGGGCGTCGATCGCGGCGGTGAAATCGATGTTCGATTTGAGGAGGTTCGCGGAAAGTCCGAGGTTGTTCGTGTACTGGTAGTAGGCGATAAACAGGCCCGCAAGGACGCCGTCCTGGACCACGGCTTGTAGCTTAGCCGCTTCGGCGGAGGCGATGGCGGTGCCGCCGAGAGCGACGATCGCCGCGTTCGCAAGGCCGTTGAGCGCCGACGCGCAGGCGGAACCGCTTAAGAGCGGGCTCCCTCCCGAGCTTAGGCGCTCCACGGAGGACGCGGCGATCCTGACGAGGGAATTCACGCGTGAGGTGAGTATGGTCTTCGGATCTTGGTCGCCTGAGCCCGTCGGGCTTACGTCCGCGTTGCCCGTTTCGACGATGGCAAGGACGAGCTTCTGGAGTGCGTCTGCGGCCACGTCCCCCGAGGCAAAGCCGAGTGCGACGACGTTTTCCGAAGACCGCTCGGCGAGACGCTCAAGACGTGTCGTCTTTTCTGCCTCGCTTCCGCGCCCTTCCGCGATGGCGGTGACGCTTCCTGTGTTGAAGGATTTCGCAACCGCCCGCGAAGCGACTGCGTTCACCGCGGCGAGTTCGCTTTCTGCAAGCGAGGAACCGACAACCAAAGGGTCTTTGAGCGCTTCGGCCGTCTCCTTGACGATCGCGGGGCCTACCTTCTCAAGATCGCGGGATTTTTCAAGGCCGCTCGCCGCGATGCGCTCCCGAACCCGGGCGCGCACCTTGGCGACGGTCGTAGCGGGGAGTCCGTGCAGAATCGAGTTTGCACCTCCTGCAAGTCCTCGAGCCCCGATGGGTGTTATGCTACGGCTTGCGTCATAGGAGGCCGCAAGCTCCCGTTCGAATATCTCGAGCATGGGGTCAAGGACGCCGCCTGCACCCGAGCTCGTTCCACCGACATCCTGGGTGAGCACGATGGAGCAGCCGGCGAATGCAAGAAAAGCCGCTGTGGCCGCAACCGCCCAGAGGGGCGACTTACGATACGTACCTTTCCTTTTCATACTCGTTCTCCTAACGTGTTGAAATGCTCCGTCGAAGTCATGCGGTGCATGTGGATGCACCGCCTTTCTGGCTATTTGCCCGCACGCAACATGAGCTCGAAGGCAATCCCTTGGCTCAAGACGGTCGTCGCGCCCCCCGAGATGCCGCTCCATCCGAGTTTCCATCCGAGCCCCAGATCGAGCGAACCGAGCGGCAGGGGAAGATTTAGCCCGCCCATGACCCGAAGGAACTGGTTTGTCCGCCCCTCGACGATGCTGGTCCACGCGTCGCCTGCCTCGTTTTGTGCAAGGCGCGGCACGGCGAGCCAGAGGAACTCGTGGTGAGCCGCGATCCACAGCCAGCTGAAAAGGGAAACGCGGAGTTCGTTCGTTATTTCGGGGCCGATGAGGCACAGCTATGAAAGACTGCCCTCCGGCGCGATAAGCGACGAGCTTTGGTGCTGGGAGAGCACGTAGAGGGCGAAGGGCCAGGTCGCAAGTTCCCAGGAGACGGCGGCGGGCCCGAATCGGCCCGATAGACTGCCGCTGATTTGTACGCCGAGTCTCCAGCTCCCGACCTGATTGTCGAATGTCTGCGTGCCGACATTCTGGTAGGTGCCCCGCTCGCGGTAGCTTTCCGTTTTGAGGCCGAGCCCCGTGCCTGCGTCGTATTCGAGAAACGCAAGTCGGCCGTTTAGTGCGAGGGGCTTGAGAACGATGCTACCGTCACTCGATGCGACCGTGTAGAGCGCACCATCGCCATAGCCTGAAAGTTCGCCGCTTGTGGCGCTGGACTCAAAGCTGAATTCGGCTCGGCTTGCGAGGCGATCCGACCACCTCCATTCAAGGCGTGCGTCGGTGCGGGTGCCGTTGACGTCGGGATGCACGCCGAGGTCGAAGGAGAGCGGCAGAACGGGTGCGGCGTAGAGCCGCAGGCCCGTCACCGCCACGATGAGGGCGATTACGTGTTTCATGAAAAAATTCTAAATCCGCACGACTGTTTCTTTCAATAAAATCGAGCAAAATACTAATATTATTTTTCGTCTTAATTCGAGCGCAAAGCGCCGTGTGGCATATACCCTGCCGCTTCAAAAAACCATGCTCCGACCGGCGGTTTTAGATGCATTGCGGGAGCCCTGGTTCTCTACTCCAAAGCCCTTGACCCCCCGCCCGCATGCCGACTACTCTACAGTGACCGCTTGACACGCCGACCGCCCCCGCGGTGGTCTTCATACCCCCCTCTAGGAGGCTTCCCCATGCCCGAGACCAAAGTGCTCATCAACCTTTCGAACCGCCACATTCACGTGTCCCAAGAGGATCTTGAAATTCTCTTTGGCAAGGGCCACACGCTCACCAAGATGAAGGACCTCATGCAACCAGGCCAGTATGCCTGCGAGGAGACGGTGACCATTGTCGGGCCGAAAGGCAGGTTCGAGGGCGTGCGCATTCTCGGGCCGGTGCGCAAGGAGACGCAGTGCGAGGTGATGGCCTCCGACGCCTTCAAGCTCGGCATCAAGAACATCCCCTGCCGCGAGTCGGGCAAGCTCGAAGGTTCCGCGCCCTTCGAGATCATCGGTCCCGCGGGCTCGGTGAAGAAGGCCCAGGGCCTCATCGTCGCGAAGCGGCACATCCACTTCGACCCCGCGAGTGCCGAGCGCTTCGGCGTCAAGGACACGGAGCTCGTCGACCTCGTGATCGAGGGCGAGCGTGGTGCCACCTTCCACAATGTCGTCTGCCGTGTCCACCCGAGCTACGCCCTCGAATGCCACCTCGATTTCGACGAGGGCAACGGCGTTGGAATCGGCAACGGCTTCATGGGCGAGGTGCGGAAACTGTGAGCCGCGTCGTCCTCAAGGCGCAGGATCTCGACGGGTACCTCGGGGAGGGGGACAAGGCCTCGCTCGAGCGCATGGACGCGCTCTACCGCGAGGCGATGCTTTCCTTTTCGATTCTCTCTTCCGCCCATTCCGAGGAGGAAAAGCGGCGCGAGGAGGCGCGTCTCGTCGAGCGTTACAACGAGATGGGCGCGTTCATGCAGGAGATCTGCAGGAACGAGCCGCGCCTCCAGGTGTATTCCTTCGTGACGCCGCCTGAGAACCACGGCGAGGCGAGTCGCCTCATCGCGAAGCTCCGCGATGTGAACACGGATCATCAGGAGTTTGTATACTACATCCAGCGTGCCTACGAGCTCCTTTTCAACATCGCGTTCGGCGGCGCGCGGGGCGCGAACAAAAACCACCGCATCGTCAAGACGCCGGTGACGGTGCCCGTGCAGAACTACGCGGTGCACAAGATACCGAACCTCGACGAGGCGCTCGAGAACACGGTGATGTGCGTCATGCTCCGCGGAGCCCTTCTTCCCTCGATGATTCTTTCGAAGGAGATACAGGAATACTCGTCAAAGGACTACGTCACGCCCTTCGCTCTCTTCAAGATCAAGCGCGATGATTCGAAGAGCGAGACAACGATGGAGTATATCCTCGATCTCGATCGCTCCTATTTCAAGCTTGAGGAGCTTGACGGTAAGGATCTTGTCTTCGCCGATCCGATGAACGCGACGGGCGGTAGCCTCGTGACAGTCATCACCTACCTGCAGGACCAGGGGGTGCGGCCGAAATCGGTGAAGTTCATCAACGTGATCTCCGCGCTCAAGGGCGCGCTTCGCATCGTGCGGGCGATTGATAACGCGACGGTCTACACGCTGTGGATGGATCCTGTGCTCAACGACCGCGCCTACATCATGCCGGGCCTTGGTGACGCGGGCGATCGCATTAACGGAAAGGACGAGGAAGCCTCGCCGCGCGACATGCTCCAGCTTATCGCCGACTATGGCTCGAACATCACGGGGCTCTATCGCTCGCAGCTTAAAACGATCGAGCAGACTGTCCTTCGCCGCTAGCGGCGCTCCCATAACGGCGCGCCGCTAGCGCGACATCTGCGCGCCTTTGCGTGACGGGGAGCATGTGCGCGGCGGAGAATCGGTTCGATCGGTGGGCGCGAGCCGCGGCGCCGCCTCAGAAGGAGGCTGCAATGAAGCGAGCGAGTGTCGCCTTCCTCGCTCTTGTGGCGCTAGCGCTCACGCTGGGGGGCTGCGCCACGGCGCCTGCGCACAAAGCGGCGCACAAAGCGGCGCGCGAAGCTGCGCTCGAGTGGTACGCGATTGGCAACGCGTGGAGCGATGCCGGGAACTGGTCGCGCGCGGGCGCCGCCTATGCGCAGGCGCTTAAGCTTGATCCGCGGCTCTCCGCGGCGTCCTACAACATGATTCGCGCGCTTGCCGAGAGTGGCGCCTATGATGAGGCGATCGCCGCGGCGAACCGCCTTCTTGCTGAGGATCCAGCCAACGTCCGCGTGCTCGCTGCAAAGGGCTACACGCTCTACCGCGCTGGCCGGCCCGCTGATGCGCTCGCCGTCTACGAGGAGCTTTCCCGCATATCGCCCTATGCGCCGGATGTCACCTACAATGTCGCGCTTGCGCGTTCCGCCCTGGGCGACCTTGCGGGCGCCGTGGCGGCGCTCGAGGGGCTTGTCGCGGCACGGCCCGAAGATATGGGCGCGCTCGCCCTCTACGCCCGGGTTCTTGCGGAACTTGGGCGCCGCGACGAGGCCTTCGGCGCCTACGAAAAACTCGTTTCGCTCGGCTCGGCCGATGCCTCCACCCACGAGCGTTTCGGTCTTTTGTATGTCGAAGCGCGCGAGTTTGCGAAGGCCATGACCGCGCTTGAAAAGGCCGTCGCGATTGAGCCGCGCGCGAGCGAGTCGCGGGTGAGCGCGGCGCGACGCGCGCGTGCCTGGTTCGCGCTCGCTCGCCTCAGGCTCGCCGAGGCCGAGGACGGTAAAGGCGGGCTTGAAGCGCTCAGCAAGGCGCTTGAGGCGGGGTTCGCGGATCGCGAGGCCGCTGCGGCCCTCCTTGCCCTGCCGGTGCTCGCCGAACGCGAGGCTGTGGCGCAGGCGCTACGCGCGAAAGGCCTCGTTCCGTGAGTCGCAGCGCGCGCCGTCCCGGTTCCCTGCGCAAAGCGGCGCGACGAGGGTTCGCCGTTTTTGCCCTCCTTGCGGCGAATCAGGCGGAAGCGCAGGGCGGCGCGGCGCCGCTCGGTCTTAAGACAGCACCTCCCGATGCGGCGGTGTACATCGATGGGCGCCGCCTCGTCCTGACGGAAGGGCCGAACGGCAGCCGTCGCGCGCAGACAAGCCCGGGTTCCCACGAGCTCCTCCTTCTTGCGGATGGCCATATCGCGGAAAAGCGGCGCATCGAGGTGCCGCCGCAGGGCTGTCGTGTCGAGGCGAAGCTCGAGCGGGCAGGTGGCTTTCTGCGCTTCGCGGGGATGGCTGCGACTGGCGCACGACCCAAAAGCGTGTACTACAGCCCCGATGGGCGGCGTCTCTTCGTCCCCCTTTTGTCGGGCCAGGGCGTCGAGGTGCTTGATGCGGCGACGCTCGAGAAACTTGGCGAACTTGTTCCGCCTTCCGCATATGCGCGTGCGGAAGGATTTGTCGAGTGCGCCTTTTTCCCTAAACGTGGCGAGGTCTGGGTGTCGCAGATGCACCTCTCGCTCATACACGCCTTCGACCTTGCGAGTCTCGCCTACAAGGACAGCTTCTCTTCGGGCGGGAGCTACCCCAAGGTCATCGCCCCAAGCGCCGACGGGCGGCTCGCCTTTGTGACAAACTGGGTGAGCGAGGACCTCTGCGTGCTCGAGACCGATTCGCGGCGGGTGGTTGCACGCGTGCCGCTCGGCGGGATCGGGCGCGGGCTCGCTGCAAGCCCTGACGGGAAGCGGCTCTATGTCGCCTTGTTTGAAGGCGGGGCGATTCTCGAGTTCTCCCTTCCCGGCTTTGAGCGGCGCTTCCTTCTCCCCCCCGACGGCGGTGCAAAGCGGCACCTTGTGCTCGACCCTGCGAGGCGGCGGCTCTATGCGACCGACATGGATCGGGGCAGCCTTTTCGTTGTGAGCCTTGCAAGTGACAGGCTCATCGCCGAGCTTCCCCTGGGGGACAACCCGAATGGCTGTGCACTTTCGCCGGACGGTGCGCTCGTCGTCGCATGCACGAGGGGGCCGAACGGGGCCGCGGGGTACGAACTCCCAGGGCCGCGCTTTGGCGAGCTCGTCGTTGTGGACGCGAATCTCCTTGCCGTGATCGATCGACGCTGGGGCGGCAACCAGCCCACGGGCCTCGCGGTTGCTCCGGATGGGCGGCGGCTCGTCTTCACCGATTTTCTTGACCATCGCGTCGAGGCCTACGACATCGAATGCGCCCCGCGGCCGTTTCTGCCGCGGCGCATCAGGGGGGAAATCGAATGAACGGGTCCATTGTGCCGGAGCGCATCTATCTTTTCCGGGGCGGGGAACTCCTTGCGCCTCGTGGTGAGGGTGAGGACGCCGCCGCGGCGTTTTTCGATGCTACGGCGCTTCCGGCGATCGAGGCGCTCAAGCCCGAAGCGCGCCGCGTCTATCCGGGAGGGGGGAGCGTGTGCCTTGCTTGTTCCCTAGCTCCCGATCCCGCGCAACCCAGACGGCCGACCTCCCCGCCCGCTCCTCCCGAGCCCTGCGCCTTGCCAGGGCTACCCCCCCTCGTCTCTATGCCCTTCCGCGCCGCGCTCGCCTTGCTCCCCCTCGAGGAATTACGCGCCGCGGCAAAGGGGCTTGCGCTTCTCAATTGGCTTGCAACTGCGCGGAGATGTGGGGCCTGTGGCGCGGAACTCGTGGACGATCCGAAGGAGGGCTACGAGTCGGGCGCGCGACGTTGCCCGCGATGCGCGCAGCTACACTATCCCCGCGTATCCCCTGCGGTCATTGTGCTCGTCACCCGTGGCGAGGAGGCGCTCATGGCGCACAACAGCGCCTTCCCCCCGGGACGATTCGGGCTCATCGCCGGCTTTGTTGCTCCGGGCGAGAGCCTTGAAGAGGCGGCATGCCGCGAGATCCGTGAGGAAACCGGCATCGAGGTGCGCGATCTTTGCTATCGCGCCTCGCAACCCTGGCCTTTCCCCGATTCCCTCATGGTGGGCTTCACCGCGGCATGGGCCACAGGCGAGGGGCGGCCCGACGGCGTCGAGATCGATGAACTGCGCTGGTGCACGCGCGATGCCCTGCCCGCGCTGCCGCCGCCCGGTAGCATTGCCCGCTTCCTCATCGACGAATTCTTCCTCAAGGGAGAAGGGACTCGCTGATCATTTGCGCAGCGCAAGAAGGGCGCGGAGTCCCCGCTCGTCGCGGATGCGGATTTCGCGCCCCCGCAGCTCGATGAGTCCCCGTTCGGCAAACCGCGACAATTCGCGCGAGAGGCTCGGCCGGGCGACGCCCATGACCGCGGCGAGGCGTTTCTATGACGAGACTCCGTCCCTCAGGGTTTGCCATTTCGGCCGCTGCTTCGCCTGCGAGGATGATGCGGAGTTTGTCGTAGTGGCAGCCTGCGGGCGAAACGAAGGAGCCTTGGCTGAAGGTGCGTAACCTAACCGGGAGCGATGCTTCGAGCGTCGCGATGCGCGCGGCTAGGTCGGAGGGCTCCACCCCCGCAAGAAGGGGGTGCTCGCAAGCATCGCGAGGTCACGGTCATCCATATATACACATAGTATTCATTTGCGGCGGGACGCGAAAGAGCGTTACAGTGAGGGGGACGCGCTTCAAGGAGGCCTTCATGGACTTTTCGTGGAAAATCGTCATCGACGCCGGCGCAATCTCGCTCGCCCTTCTCCTCGCAACGCTTGTGCGGGCCAAAATCCGATTTTTCCAGAAGTACCTCATACCGAACGCCCTGACCGCCGGATTCCTCTTGCTCCCCGTCTACAACTACCTCTTACCCGCCTGGGGCTATGCGGCGCATCGGCTTGGAGAGCTTGTCTATCACCTCCTCAATATTTCCTTCATCGCAATGACCTTGCGTTCCTCGCCTCCCAAGGTGAAGGGACACAAGGGCGGAGGCGTCTTGGGCATGTCGACGGGCATCCTCTTAGGCTACGCGAGCCAGGCCCTGCTCGGCCTTGGCCTGACGCTCCTTTTTTTGCCCAGGCTTTTCCCGGCTTTTGGGCTCTTTTTGCCGCTCGGATTTGCGCTCGGCCCGGGCCAGGCCTTTGCGATCGGCAAGGGCTGGGAGGAGATGGGCTTCGAGGGCGCCTCGTCGGTTGGTCTTGCCTTCGCGGCGATCGGCTACCTCTGGGCCTGCTTTGGAGGGGTGTTCCTCATCAATCATGGGCTCAAAAAAGGCTGGCTTAAGGGCGAGGGCCTTGCGGCACTCAAGGACAAGTCGATTCTTACGGGGATCACGCCGCTCGACCGGGAAAAACCCGTCGGGGCGCGGCTCTCCACGGATAGCGAGGCGGTTGATTCCTTCAGTTTTCACGCAGCCGCAGTGGTTTTTACCTATCTCCTTGCGTTTCTCCTCCTCAAGGGCCTCACCTTCCTCCTCGGGTTCGCCGGTAATGCGGGCCGCGAGCTCGCCGTCAACCTCTGGGGCATCAATTTCATTTTTTCCTCGATCGTCGCGATCATTGTGCGAAAGATCCTCGATCGCATCAACATAGGCGGCATCTTGGACGATGCGACACTCTCGCGCATTTCAGGATTTTCCGTGGATTACATGGTCGCCGGCTCGCTCGCGGCGATCTCACTCGTGTTTGTGGGCAAATTCTGGTTCGAAATTCTCATTATGTCGACGATATGCGGGCTTTTGACGCTCGCCATTGTGCCCTGGTTCTGCTCGCGCATGTTCCGGGATTACGAATTCGAGCGCATGCTTATGATCTACGGCGTATCTACCGGGACCCTTTCCACGGGGCTTGCCCTGCTCCGGGTGATGGATCCGGAATTCAAAACGAGCGTCGCCTCCGACTATATGCTCTCCGCGGGGCTCACCTTTGTGCTTGCAATCCCTTTCATTCTTTCGATCAACCTGCCCGCAAAGGCGGGTGCGACGGGCAATATGGCGTACTTCTGGGCGATGATGGGTGTGTCGGCCGCCTATTTTGCGTATGTGCTTATAAGCTACGGTCTTCTTGCGGGGCGGAAGCGATTCGCGAAGCCGGGGCGGCTCTGGTTCCGCGGCTAGAGTACGTGCCACAGGGTTTGGCGCCTACGCCTCCGCGCGCCTACGGGCCAAGGCTGAGAAGGTTTCGATGCCGACAAGCCACTTGCGTGCGGAAATCGAGCGCAAAGGGAAGCGTACCTGGTAGAGCGCCGTACCCCGGTAGAACTCGAGGAGGTTACGTTTAAGGACTCCCGCACCCTCGATTTCGCTTATGGGGAAGCGGAGTCGCATGCCGGAAAGGCATGCGAGCTCAATCCTGTCGGGATAGAGGAGAAGGGTACCGACGCGCAGTCGCCGCAAGGGATTCATTTTGTGGCCCTTGAGCAACACGGCACCCGCGTCGGCGAGCAAGGCCTTGGATGGCTCGCCATGGGTGGCTTCCTCTGCAGCGGCTTTAAACGCGGCGAGTTGCCATGCGTCCCATGCGGGTATGGTGTCGAAGACGCAGGTCTCGCCTGCGCCGAGGGCGTGGAACCGATAATGTTCGTCAAGGGCGAGGGTCGTGCCGCACGCGGCGCAGTGGATGCGATTGCGGCGGCTTTTGAGTGAGCCGCGTGTTCCGCACCGCGGGCAGGTGAACAGGCAGAGTTCCAGGTGTTCCGCCCTGCGCGAACTCCGATACGCGATGCCACTTTCCTCGAGAAAGGCTGTTTCGTCATGGGCGAGGGCCTCCTCAAGTCGTGCGAGCGCCTCATCGGCCGAGAGCGCCTTGAGCTCCTCGGGCGATAGAATAACGCGCCACTCGATGATGACCTTGCCGTGGCGCCGCTTCCAGGTCCACCGGGGAAGGGACGAGTAGCCGCCGCGGATTCGCGCGGCGAGCACCGGCACTTTGAGAAGTTTCACGAGCTTCCCTGTCGAGGGGAAGAGCGGAAGCGTGCGGCCATCCCAGCTTGCCTGACCTTCGGGGAAAATGCCAACAACACCTTTGCGTTTCCGCGTGACTTCGACGATCCAATTGATCGTTTCAATGTCGGGTATCACCTTGGTTTTGGGGATGGAGCCGACGAGGCCGAGAAGCCAGCGCATGAGGCGTGTGCGCATATTGCCGTCACTCGTCACCCAGTACACCGGTTCTGGCATGAAGGCCGAGAGGAAGAAGGGATCGCGGGTCGATACATGGTTAGCGACGAGGACGTAGGGCGGTTTGAGTCGCTTTACGACCTCGGCTCCCCTGCTTTCAATGCGGTATGTGTGGATGAGCCATGCCCCGAAGGTCCACTTAAGGAGTTTGTTGAACCATCGCAGGTTGTGGGGGGTGTAGCGCTGCGTTTTCACGGGCATGGGCAGATCCTCCAAGACTGAGAGCCTAGCCGAAAGTGCCCACGATCGCAAGGATCGCAAGCGACCACAAAGGCAAGCCGCGCGGGTTGTCCCGCGCGGCTTATTCGATCCGCCTGAGCCGGTCAGGCTCCTTTCTTAGATAAAGAGGTTGACGCCTGCCGCACCCGCCGCTTCCATATAGGTCGCGACGCCGCCGATTTCGACGCCGTCCATCAGTTCCTCGCGCGCCACGCCCATGATGTCCATGGACATCTGGCATGCGACGAGTCGGACGCCCGCGGCCTTGGCTTCCGCGATCATCGTCTCGAGCGCGTCGACGCGCTTCGCCTTCATGCGGGCCTTCATCATGAGCGGTCCCATGCCGGCGAAGTTCATTTTCGACAGAGAGAGCTTTCCTGCGTGCCGCGGTAGCATGAGGCCGAAGAGCCGGCCCATGAGGTCTTTCCGCGCATGGACGCGTTCGGGGCGCTTCACCACGGAGAGCCCCCAGAAGGTGAAGAACATCGTCACATCCTTGCCCGATGCGGCGGCGCCGTTTGCGAGGACAAAGCTCGCAAGGGCTTTGTCCATGTCATCGGAGAAGACGATGAGCGTGGCGCCCTTGGCCTGGAGCGGCAGCCTGCCTTCGCCGCCTTTGGCTGCAAGGAATTTCGCTTGACCCGAGGTTTTTTCAACGAGCGCGGTATATACGCCCTTCGACTCTTCGAGCGAAACGAGGAGGTTGTTCGTCACGGCGCACCAGGATTTGACGTCGCGGGCGAAGCCCGGATCCGTCGCTGAGATGGCGATCCGGCCGCCTTCGGGCAGTTTGTCCGCCTCCGCCTTGAGCCGCATGATGGGTCCCGGGCACTGAAGGCCGCAGGCGTCGACGCGCACAAGGGTTTCGCGTCTATGGGCGAGGTGCTCGGGGAGCCCTGAACCTTCCGCGAAGGTCTCGTGGAGGAGCGTTTCCGCGGCGCCCTTTGCAGAGGCGAGGGCGGACTGGATCGAGGCGCCGATGCCGGGGCGGTAGATGCCGCGGTTGTCCTGAGGTTCGAGCGCGAGTTCCCAGGTTTTGTACCCACCCGACAGGTTGTGCACATCGCCGAAGCCCGCCTGTGCAAGCACCCGTTCCGCGAGGTAGCCGCGGAGACCGACGCCGCAGAACACGACAATGCTACGGTCGCGCGGTAGTTCGGCGAGTCGAGATCGGATCTCGGTGTGGGGGATGTTGACCGCCCCGGGTATCGTCCCAAGCGCGAACTCCTCGGCGCTCCGGACATCGAGGAAGAAGGCCCCTTGGGCGCGGAGCGCTTCGGCTTCCTTCCAGGAGATTGGCCGCGAGAGGCCGCGGATCGCATTTTCTGCGGCGAAGCCCGCGATGTTCACAGGATCCTTTGCTGACGAGAATGGCGGCGCGTAGGCGTGCTCGAGTTCGCCCAGCTCGAACACCGTGCCGCCGTGGCGAATTACGGAGGCAATGAGGTCGATTCGCTTGTCGACGCCCTCGAAGCCGACGACTTGGCCGCCTAAGAGCCTGCCGCTTGCAGGATCGTAGATGATCTTCACCGAAAGCGGAAGAGCGCCGGGGTAGTAGCCGGCATGGCTCGAGCCATGCGTCACAACCGCCGCATGGGGTAGCCCCTCGCGTGCGAGCACTTTCTCCGAGAGTCCCGTTGCCGCCGCGACAAGGTCGAAGACTTTCGCGATTGAGGTGCCGATGCTACCCTGCCAGCGCCGCGTCGCGGCGCCGCCAAGGACGATGTGGTCGGCGACGACCCGCGCCTGTTTGTTCGCCGGCCCTGCGAGGGGAATTGTGAGCGGCTTGCCGAGGATCGGACTTGCGAATTCCACCGCATCGCCGAGGGCGTAGATGGAAGGATCGCTGGTGCACAGGTGCTCGTCGACAACGATCGCGCCGTTTTTCGTGAGGGTAAGATCCGCCGCACGGGCAAGACCGGTGTCTGGTCGGACGCCTATTGCAAGGACGACGAGGTCTGCATCGAGTTCCGCACCCGAGGAAAGGCGTGCGAGGATGCGGGGGCCCTTGCGTTCGAAGGCGGCTACCCCGTCTCCCAAGTAGAGTTCAACGCCCTTCTGTTTGAGTTGCGAGTGGACGATCGCCGCCATTTCGAAATCGAGCGGGCCCATCACCTGGTCGAGCGCCTCGACGATCGTGACGAAGATGCCGCGCTCCCGCAGATTTTCGGCCAGCTCGAGGCCTATGAAGCCACCGCCGACAACCACGGCGCGTTCGGGCCGCCTTTCGTCGACGAAGGCCTTGAGCGCGTCGGCATCGGGGACCGAGCGGAAGGTGAAAATGCCGGGAAGCTCGACGCCCGGAATGGGCGGCTTGATCGGTTCGGCGCCCGGCGAGAGGATGAGTTTGTCATAAGGTTCGTCGTGGACTGCGCCTGTCCTTATGTCCCGCACCTTAAGCCGTTTCGCCGCGCGGTCGATCGCAAGCGCCTCGACGCCGGTGCGGACGTCGACTGCGAGCCAGGTGCGGAATTTTTCCGGCGTCATCACGAAGAGGCGTTCGCGCTCCGCGATGACACCGCCAACGTAGTAGGGGAGACCGCAATTCGCGTAGCTCACATAGTCGCCGCGTTCGAAAAGAACGATTTCCGCGTGTTCGTCGAGCCTGCGTAGGCGGGCCGCTGTGGAGGCGCCGCCGGCGACACCGCCGACGATGAGATATCGGGCCATGCACCTGCTCCTTAAGGCCGCCCCATGTTCGTGCGCGCACTGTCCAAGCGGGCAGCGGCCCAGGCGGCGATCGTGGTATGTAAAGCATAATATATATCGATAATAATATATGTCAAGCCGCCATTCGGTCCTCCTTGCATGGAGGCTAGGTGGGCGGCTACTATGAATCTGCTCGCTTAAGCGAGCAGACTTTAGGAGCAGAGAGCGTGATCGCACAAAGAAGTCCCGATACAGGGCTCATTGCCGAAGCCGCCGCGGTCGCGGCGCGTGCTCGAGCGGAGATGGCGAAGCGGATCGTCGGCAAGGATGGGCTCGTCCGCGGCATTCTCACGGGGGTGATCGCCGGCGGGCACGTGCTCATCGAGGGGGTGCCGGGCCTCGCCAAGACGCTCGCCGTCAAGACCTTTGCGGAGGTTTCCGGCCTCAGTTTTAGCCGCATTCAGTTCACTCCGGATCTCCTGCCAGGCGACATCACGGGCACCCTGATTTACGACCAGGCAACGGGACGCTTCTCGCCGCGGCGTGGGCCGCTGTTTGCAAACGTCGTGCTCGCTGACGAGGTGAATCGGGCCCCCGCCAAGGTGCAATCTGCCCTCCTTGAGGCGATGGAAGAGGGGCAGGTGACCATTGGCGAGGCGAGCCACGCCCTGCCTGAGCCGTTTTTTGTGCTTGCGACGCAGAACCCGATCGAGCATGAGGGAACCTACCCCCTTCCCGAGGCCCAGCTCGATCGCTTTCTCCTCAAAGTGGTGACCGGATATCCGAGTGCCGAGGAGGAGACGGCAATTGTGCGCCGTGCGGCCGACCGTACGGACCAAGCGGTGAGCCGCGCCCTCGGCCCCGAGGAAATTGCGCTCATGCGTCGTGCGGCCGCATCGGTTGCGGTGGACGATGCGCTTCTCGCCTATGCGGTCAGGCTTGTACGGGCAACGCGTCCGGGACCCGACGCTCCCCCGCAGGTGCGCGATCTGGCGCGCTGGATCGAGTATGGCGCTTCGCCCCGCGCCTCGATACACCTCTACCGCTGCGCGCGCATTGCGGCACTATTCGATAGTCGCGCCTATGTCCTTCCCGATGATCTTAAGGCCTTTGCGACCGAGGTCCTCCGCCACCGACTGGTGCTTTCCTATCAGGCCGAAGCCGACGGTGTCGCCGCAGACGTGGTGATCGGCCACATCCTCAAGGCCGTCGCGCTTCCCTAGGGGGCTACTCCGTGGATCGCGACGAGCTCCACGACCGGATCAGGCGGCTTCTGTTCGTGTCGCCGGCCCTCGCTTCCGCCTTTGCCGCAGGAGGCTTTCGCTCGGTGTTTCGGGGGCGCGGCCTCGATTTCGAGGCACTCCGCGAATATGCAGAAGGGGACGATGCCCGGCTCATCGACTGGAATGTGACCGTACGTCACGCGCGCGCCTTCGTGAGGACCTATCGCGAGGATCGCTCGCTCACGCTGTTCCTCCTCGTCGATGTCTCCGCCTCGATGGATGCGGGGTCTAGAGAACTTGCAAAACGCGATCAGGCCGTGCTCGCGGCTTCGCTTCTTGCCTATGCAGCGCAGCTCCGAGGAATGCCGGTGGGGGCGCTTTTCTTTGCCTCTGGTCCTGTCCGCCTCTTTGAGCCGCGTGCGGGCAAGTCGCACGCCCTCGCTTTGATCGAGGCTGCCTCCACGGCTCGTGCCGCCCCAGAACCCCGAGCTCCTACCGATCTTGCGGGGGCGATGGCGACGGCGCGGCGCCTCTTGAAGCGGCGGAGCCTCGTCATGCTCGTAAGCGACTTCGACGCTGCGGCCTGGGAGACAGAACTTTCGCTTCTTGCGCGAAAGCACGATGTGGTGGCGCTACGGATCACCGATCCTCTGGATCTGGCCTTGCCCGCGAACGGGGGCTTTGAGCTTGCCGACGCGGAAGGAGGTGGGCGTGCATGGTTTGCGCTTTCAAGCCGCGGTTTCAGGTGCCGCTGGGAAGAACGCGGCCGCGCACAGGCGGCCGCATGCCGGACTGCCTGTGTCCAAGCGGGGGTTCCGCTCCTCGATATCGACACACATGACGATCCCGCGCGCAAACTCCTTGCCTTCTTTACCGCGCGGAGGAAGCTCTGATGCGGTCAAGATGGCGCCAGGGGCCGTGGCCCGCGTGCCTATCGCGCATGCGGCGCGGCGCTGTGGCCTTTGGTTTTGTCCTCCTTGCGACGGCTTCCGGCGCGTCGTCTCAGGCCGCGCCGCTTCCTGAGGGCCTGCGCCGCTTGGCCTTCACGCCGACGGTCTTCCATGTGGGTGAGGAGGTCGAGGTTATTGCCCTCATTGACACGCGCCGCGGCGAGCCATTTTTGCTCAAGGCCGGCGACGGACTTCCCGAGATCGGCGAAGGCGCAGATCCTGAGCTCCACGAGGCACGGCTTGTGAAGACGGAGCAGGGCTGGGAGTACCGGGTGCGATTCGTCCCCTGGACGCCGGGACGCTCCGCGATACCCCCGCTCGTCGCGAAGGGCGGGGCGCCTCTGCCTGCCTTGCCCTATACCGTCGCCTCGGTGCTCGAGCCGGGAGATCGCGAGCCTTCGCCCCCAAAACCTCAGCGCGATCCTCCGGGAACGGCGCTCTACCTCTACGGATTTGTCGGCCTTGTCCTCGCCCTTGCGGCCATGGCCGCGGCGATCGTGTTATATGCGCTACCCGGAGCCCGAAGCCTCATCGCGCAAGCCATTGCTGCCCAGGCGTTCCGCACCTTGTCGCGGAGCCTCGCCTATCTTGAGCGTAGTGCGGATAACGCGACGGCCACCGATTTTTATGCGGTGCTTTCCCGCGCGCTCAGGCTCTATCTTGCCGCCCGCTCAGTGCCGGAAGCCCCGGCACTCACCCCGACGGAGCTACAGGGCCTTCCCGAGGCGCGCTTCCCCGCGCCGGGGCTCCGGGACGAGGCCGCGCGCCTCTTCGCGGAAGCCGATGGCGTGCGCTTCGGGGGGCTCGCTTCCGGGCCCGACACCCTACGCGACGCCGTGCGCCGCGCCCGCGCGCTCGCAAAGCGCTTCGAGGAGGCCGCCGGTGCTCACGTTTGAGCGGCCATTCCTCCTGCCCCTCCTGGTGCTTGCGCCGCTCTGTGTCCTGCTCGGACCGCGGTGGCGGGCGCTTCATTTCGGGCCGCGCTTTCCGATCGCCACGGCGGGACATGCGCCCTTTTCCGGGACGCCCCTTGTGCGTCGCGCTGGGCGCCGCATCGGCCAATGCCTCTTCGCTCTGGGGCTCTCCCTTGTCGCCCTTGCGGCGGCGGGACCGACCCTCGTGGGGCATCGCATGCTCTATCTCACACGCGGAAACGAGATTCTTTTCGCGGTCGATGTCTCGCCGAGCATGGCGGCCCGCGATTTCGCGCCCACGCGGCTTGACGCGGCAAAGGCGATCATCGGCGAATTTCTTAATTCGCGGCGAAACGAGACCGTCGGTCTTGTCGCCTTCGGGAGCGAGGCCGCGCTTGTGTGTCCGCCGACGCTCGATTATGCCGCGCTTAAAAAGCGCCTTGCCGATCTTGCGCCCGGCATGCTCGGCGATGGCACGGCGCTCGGCTCCGGCATTGGCCTTGCCCTCGCGCATGCCTCCGCCAAGGGCGCGCCTTCGCGTTTTTTGGTGCTTCTCACCGACGGGGAGAGCAACGCAGGCACCCTCGCGCCGGGGACCGCCGCGGAACTCGCGGCGCGCCGTGGCGTCGCGGTGTTCGTGGTCGGCGTGGGGAGCGAGGGAGATGTGCCGATCAACTATGTCGACCCTGAAACGGGCAAGCGGAGCGAGGGGAGCTATCGGAGTGGCTTTGACCAGTCCGCGCTCGAGGCGCTCGCGCGATCGGGCGGCGGCCGCTATTTTGCCGCGGGGAATGCGGCGGCGCTCGCGGCAGCTTTTTCCGCGCTGGGTGAGGAAAGCCTCTCCCTTGCGGTGACGCGCTCGGTGTCCACCGAGCGCCCGCTTGCACAGCCTGCGCTCGCATTCGCCCTCGCCGTCCTTGTCCTCGCGCGACTTCTTGCGCTCGCGACGGGAGGCGACTTCCTATGACAATCGCACGGCCTATTGTCTTGTGGCTCCTTGTTCTCGCGCCGCTCGATCTCGCCGTCTCGCTCAGTCGTGCGCGACGCTTACGCGTCACGTTTGAGGCGCTGGTCGGACCCGAGCGCAGGAAGACGGCGGGCGAGGCCTACGCGCGGGCATCGATTGTCGGCACTCTTTGTTCGGCGGCTTGTGTCTGTGCGCTTGTCGTCGCGCTGGCGGGGCCCTCCTGGGGAGATCTGGCGCGTGCGGTGGAACGATCCGGGCTCGAGGTCGCGATCGTGCTCGACGTTTCGCGGAGCATGGAAGCACATGAGGGTAGCCTTTCCCGCCTCGAGGAGGCCCGCGCCTTCGCGCGCACGCTCATACGGGGGAATCCCGGTGCGGCGTTTTCTCTCGTCGCCGCGAAGGGCGAGGCGGTGCTTCTTGCGCCGATGACCGAGGACGCCGAGGCGCTCGAGCTTGCCCTTTCGTATGCGAACCCCGATGCGACCACCGCCCCGGGAACCGACCTCGGCAAGGGTCTTGAGGCGGCAATCGAGTCATTTCCCTCGTCGAGTGCCCGGGGAAGGGCCCTTGTCCTTCTCTCCGATGGCGGCGACCGTGGCGGCGGCGCCCTTAAGGCTGCGGCCGCTGCGAAAGCGAAAGGCGCGCGCCTTTTCGCCGTTGGTTTCGGGACTGCGGAAGCCCGCCTCGTGCCGGGGCCAAACGGCGCCCCCCTTCTCGATGCACGGGGCGAGGCGGTGCGCAGCGCCCTCGAGCCTGAGCTTCTTCGAGCGCTCGCCCGTGCCGCAGGAGGTCGCTATCTCGAGGCTGGCTCTGGCGGCGCCGAATCCGCCCTTGCCGCAGAACTTGCGGCCCTTGCAAAGGACGGAAAGCGTATCGAGTATGAGGCGCGGGATCGGACAGGCGAGGTCGCCCTCGTTGCGCTCGTTCTGCTCGCCGCCCGGCTTATTGCCGCCTGGCGGGCGTTTGCTGGCGCGCGCGGCGGGCGGACCGGGGCGGCGCGGCCCCGCGTGCGGCGGGCGCCTCTATGAGAGCCGTGCTCCGTCTGTCGATCGAGGCGGCCGCGATCGCCCTCCTTTCCTCCTGCGGTCTTGCTCGCGACTATGCCACCGTCATCCGTGGCAACCGCCTCCACGCCCGGGGGCGGTATCAAGAGGCCGCGGCGGCCTATCTTGCCGCACGGAAGGGCGCCTTTGGCTCCATTCTTGTCTATGACCTTGCGAACGTCTATGCGCGTCTTGGAGAATTCGCCGCCGCCGCCGAACTTTATGCCGAAGCCCGCAAGCCGGGCGACCGTATCTTGAGCCGCGACGCCTTCTACAACGAGGGCCTTGCGCTTTACGAGAAAGGGCGCTACGAGGAGGCCTACCGGGCCTTCCGCGCCGCCCTTGCGCTTGATCCCCGCGACGCCGCGGCGCGGCGCAACCTCGAGATCGCCTACCGCGATTGGAAAAAAAGTGCCCTCTCCCCGCCCGAAAGCGCCTCAGGCGCCGCGCGGAGCCAGGGAGGCGGCGACGAGGAGCTCAGGCTCCTCCGCCGTCTCGAGACCGGTCGACTTCGTCCGGGCGGCGCGGATTCCGCATCACCGCGGCCCGACGATTACTGATGATGATGCGCATATACGCCCTTGGCGCGCGCCGTAGGACGGCGCTTGTCGCCCTGTTTCTCGCCGCCGTCTTTGCCCCGGCCGCCGAGATCGCCTATCGCCTTTCTGTCGAACCCGAGCATCCCCGCCAGGGAGAGGCCTTCGAGATCGTCATTGAGGCCGAGGGGCTTTCGCATGTGGAACTTGAAGGGTGCAGCCTCGGGGAAGGACTTTCGCTCGAGGCAAGCTCCGTGCGGCCGCGCGTCGGGCTTGCGGCTGCACGGCTGGGGGTGGAGATACGTCTGCGGCTTGTCGCCGCCCTGCCAGGAGCGCGGACGATCGCTTCAATTGCGGTGCGCGGCGCCGAAGGACGTCTGGTGCTCGGTCCCGTATCGATCGAGGTGCTCGATGCGCAGGGCGCAGGGACGCTGCCTGCCTGGCGCTGGGAGGCGCCTTCCTCGTGCTACCGGTATGAGGCTTTCGCTGTTCGCCTGGAAGGGCCCTCCGAGGCGAACGTTATCGCACGTGTGGGCTTTCCTGCACCTTCAGGGCTTGCGCTCGAGCGCGCAGGATCGGCCCTCGCCTGGGTCTGCACCGCGCTCGACGATGGCGAGTTTTCGCTCCCCGAGGTCGAGGTCGAGGCGGGCGCCTTCTCGGGTCGCGCATTCCCGCACTCCATCGCGGTCAAGCCGCTTCCCGCCGCCCTCGCCACGACGCGCGCGATAGGAGAGTTTCGGCTCTCGCTCGAGGGGCCACGGTCGGCCGTGTTGCGCGTCGGCGAGCGCGCCTCGTTCAGGCTAATCTTGAAGGGTCGGGGGAATCACCCCGCGCTCATTCTGCCGCCACCGCGTTATATGCTTGACGATAGGCCGCTTGAATCCGAGGCGCTCGCATGCTCGCGGATCGACGCGGTTCTTCCCGGCCCGGGAGGGTATGAGGGGGAGACCGTGCTCGAAGTGCAGGTTTCGCCGCCCCGTGCCGGCACGCTCCGGGTAGAAGCGCCGCCCTTTCCCGTGCTCGGCGCGGCGGGTCGCATCGAGTGGCTTTCCGCTCCTCCGCTTACCTTCGAGGTTCGTGTGTTGGCTCACGAGGGCTTGGGCGATGCCGATCCCTTCGCGGCCTGGCATGAGACGGCCGCCGCGCCGACTGCGAGTCGCCGCGCCGCGCCGGCCGAGGCGGGCATCCGCGATGCAGAGGCCGCATGGCGGCGTGGGGAGCGAGGCAAGGCCCTTGCACTCGTCTGCGCCGCGGCGCGAACCTCGCCCTTCGATGCGCGGCTGCGGACACTCGCATCCTCCCTCGCCGCGGAAATCGGCGCGCCTACGCCGCTTGCCGACCGCTATCCTCCGCCCGTGCTTGCGCTCGGCGCGGCCGCAGCTGCCGCAAGTCTCGCCGCTGTGCTCATCGTCGCAGGCCGGGCTTTCCTCCCGCTCCGCGGCGGAAAAGCCCAGCGGCAAGGCAGACGACCCGCCTTTGAGGCGCTGGGCGGCCTCCTCCTTGCCGCCGCGCTTGCGCTCCTTGCGCTCGCCGCCCTTGCCTCACGCGAGCACAAGGCCACGTATGCGGTCGTGTGGACGGACCGTGCGCTGTCCATACCCTCGCCCAAGGCGGAGGGCGGTACGCCCCTTGTCCGGGGCGAAACGGGCCGCGTCATCGGCCACAGCGAGGGCTATGTGGCGCTTAGGTTTCCCGACGGGACGCTGGGTTGGGTGCCTGAAGAAACAGTATACTTGTACTAGGGGAGCGCGGGGACTGAATGGACTTTGGGGACATTCTCGACGAGTGGGAACGGCTTTCCGCTAGGCCGGGCGGGCTTAAGGGTGCGGAGGACAGAGAGCGCCGCCTCCGCGCGGAGGAGGATGCCGCAGGGCGCGTCCGACGTGCCGAGGAACAGAGGCTCGCGGCCGAGCGCGCGAAGGCGCGCTATTCGCTTGAGTCTTGGCTCGACGAGCACGGCGTCGAGGACAAGGACCGCGGTCTTGCGGATGCAGCGTCCGAGGGGAATGCGCGGGAGGCGGAGGCGCGCCGGCTTCGGGCCCTGCGTCCCCAGGCCCGGCTCGATCTCCATGGCATGACCGGTGGCGAGGCGGAGGCCGCCGTGGCGGCTTTCCTCGCGGAAGCAGCCGCGCACGGCTGGGAAAAGGTGCTCATCGTGACGGGAAAGGGCGTCCATTCGAAGGGCGAGCCGGTGCTGGGCAAGGCCGTGCGCCGCGCTCTCGAACGGAGCCCGCTTGCGGGCCGCTTCGGAGAGGCAGGCCCCGCAGACGGCGGTTCGGGCGCCCTCTGGGTGCTGATTCGAAAAAGGCTTATTTCTCGCGGTAGATGATGCGGCCCCGGTTGAGGTCGTAGGGGGAGAGGGCGACCTTCACCTTGTCGCCCGGAACGATGCGGATATAGTGCTTTCTCATTTTGCCCGAAAGATGGGCGAGGATCACGTGTCCGCTCGGAATTTCGACGCGGAACATCGTGTTCGGGAGGGACTCTTTGACGACACCCTCAACTTCGATGGCTTCTTCTTTCGCCACGGTTTCTCCTTGGGGGACTCGCTTCCTTGCGACGGCTTCTGCGCCAGAGCGCAAAACGCGCGCCGAAATTTGCTTTGCGAGGGGAAGCGCATATAATAGTACGGGTCGGGGCTTCGAATGTCAATCGGCCTTGACATTTTCGGCCATCTCGTGCATGGTGCCCGTCCCGGCGGCTCCACCGCCGCGCCTGCAGGCGCTGAGGCCGATCGACCCCGAGGAGGTAGCGAATGGACAAGGACTTCGTCGAAAAAATGCGCGAATCGCTCATCGCGCAAAAGAAGGAAATCCTCGATACGCTCGCCGCTACGAACGCCGATTTCAGGGCCATTGTCGAGGAGATGGACCCCAAGGATTTCGCGGACGTCGCGAGCGACGACATCGACCGGAAGATGATCGAGGCTCTCGGTAGCCAGGATATAAAGCGCGTTCGGGCGATCGACGCCGCCTTGTCCCGCATACAGCAGGGGCGCTACGGCCTGTGCATGAAGTGCGGCAAGAAAATACCGCAAGACCGGCTTATTGCCATACCCTACGCGGTGCTCTGCATCGAATGCCAGAAGGGCGAGGAGCGCCGCAATCGTTAGATTGCGCGCGATCATTGACCGCGCGCGATCAGTGGGCCGCGACGCGCTAGGTCGCCTCGATGCCGACCTCGGTCCAGCGACCGCCTGAGAGCACCGCGACGGAACGGTATCCCGCTTGCCGTGCTAGTTCGCGCGCGGCATCAAGGTGTGCGCCGAGGTGCGGAACGTCGTGGGCGTCCGCGCAGAACGTGATCGGCACGTCGAGCCTCCGGAGCTCCCGGAGGATGGGAAGGGAAGGGTAGGGCTCGCGCGTTTTTCCCCGCGCCATGCCGCCTAAGTTTATCTCGACGACGATGCTGCGACCTTTGAGCCGCCCCGCTGCTTCAAAGGCCGCATCGAGGTAGTCTGTGCCGCCTTCGTCAAAAAAGGCGCCATCGGCGTTGTTCTTTTTGACCAGGTCGAAGTGTCCAAGGATGTCGAAGCCGCCCGCATCGATGAGCGCGCCAAGGCGCGCATAGTACTCTTGCCATATCCGGGATGCGTTACCTCTCGAGCGCATCCGGATTGCCTCTTCGAATTCGGCTCGTGATCCATCGACGGTGAAGGGCCCCGTTCCCTCGATCTCGACGCTGTGGACCGAGCCGATCGCGAAGTCGAGGCCGAGCCGGTCGAAGGCGCCGTCGCCGGGCGTGCGTTCCCCCGGCCACCAGTCGATCTCAAGACCGAGGAGTACTTCCATGGGCCCGTGGTCGCGGGCTGCCTCACCGCCGGGCGCCCAGGCGGCGCGGAGGCGGCGCACCTCCGCGGCGTATTCGTCGAGGCGTTCAACGGGTAGCGCCCAGCTTGTGGGATAGGAGAGGGGCGCATGGGAGGAAAAGCCGAGCACGTCGTAGCCCGCGCGTCGCGCCGCAAGGGCCATCGCCGCCGCTGAGGCGCGCCCGTCGCAAAAATCGCAGTGGGTATGGTAGTTCGCACGCACGTCAAGCACTATAGCCAGTAAACGGCCTGCGTGAAAAGCGCGCGGCGAAGCTTTTGTGCGGCGCGTCTTTGCGCGCGTTCTAGCGGATGTAGGCCTCGGTCGCGGCGAGAAAGGCGGCGAATGCGGGCTTGAGCCGCCTGAGCGCGGCGGCGGCCGCCTGAGCATCGGCCTCTCTTCCTGCGTTTTCCGCCGCAAGCGCGGCGTCGCCGAGCTTGCGGGCCGCGAGGTTCCAGGAAGCGCCCTTGAGCGAATGAGCGATCTCCCTGAAGCGCGGGTAGTCTTTCGCGGCTTCGGCCTCTATAAGCTCGCCAAGCTGCCGCGACGCCGATTCGCGGAACTTTTTGAGGAGCGAGACGACGGTGTCGCGCTGGCCGAGAAAGGTGTCGAGGACGCCCTCCCAGTCGAAGATACCAGGGTCGCCTGCCTCAAAGGAAGGCGTTTCCACTTCCTCGCCCCTGCCGTCTGTAGCGCCTGCGTTGTGGCGTGCCTCCGGGAGCCATGCTTCGAGCACCGCGGCGAGGTCGTGCTTTTTGAAGGGCTTCACGAGGATATCGTTCATCCCCGCCGCAAGGCATTTTTCTCGTTCGCCTTTGAGCGCGCTTGCGGTCACCGCAACGATCGGCGCTGTGAAGCCGCGACGCCGCAGAGCTTCGGCGGCCTCATAGCCGTTCATCCGCGGCATGAATATATCCATGAGGACGAGGTCGAAGTGCGCCGCGCTTGCAAGCTCTAGCGCTTCGGCGCCATCACGGGCGGTGGTGACGCGGCATCCGAGTCGCGAGAGGATCACCGTAAAGAGTTCGCGGTTCACCTCGTGATCCTCGGCGATGAGGATGTCGGCGGGGAAGGTTCGTTCGGGGCTCGTACTGGCCTGCTCTGTGCCATCGCGCGGCTGCCGCGCTTCGGCACCGCTTTGTTCGGCCGGCTCGAGATCCACAGAAGCCGCGAGCGCCTTTTCAAGGGTTTCGAAAAAGAGCTCCGGGCGCAGGGGTTTTGCGACGTAGGCATTGAACCAGCGCAGGAGCTTCATTTTCGCGTCTCCGCTGATCATGCCCTCGGGTACCATGAGCACAAGGCGCGTTTCATTGATGGCGGTGTCGCCGGTGATTTCGCTCGCAAGGCGCCAGCCGTCCATCACCGGCATGTTCTGGTCGATAAGGCAGAGATCGAAAGGCTCGCCCGAGCGGGATGCCGCGCGAAGCGCGGCGAGCGCCTCTTCGCCCGAAGCGGCGACTGCAACACGGTATCCGGCTCTGATCGCGATCCGCCTTGCGAATTCCCGCGCCCCCTCGTGATCGTCCACGATAAGGAGGCGTGCGGGCGAGCCTGCGCTGCCGCGCTCAGGCGGCGCGGAGAAGTCTGGCGCCGAAAGGGGCGTCTCAAACCAAAACACGGAACCGCGCGGCTCGTTTGGGAGGACCCCGATGCTACCGCCCATGAGCTCGGCGAGGTGGCGCGATATGGCGAGGCCGAGACCTGTGCCGCCCGCCTTGCGCGCGGCGGCGAAATCGGCTTGGTAAAAGGGAGTGAAAAGCCGTGTTCTCACCTCCTCGGACATGCCGATGCCCGTATCAGCGATCTCGTAGCGGATCCTTTCCCCTTTAGGCCCCTGCCTGTGGCGTAGCCGGAGCGAGATCGAGCCGTCGTGGGTGAACTTGATCGCGTTCTTGAAGAGGTTGACGATGATCTGTCTGATGCGCGCAGGGTCGCCGCGCACAAGTGCCGGAAGCTCGTCGTCGATGTCGACGATGACCTCGAGCCCCTTTCTGTGCGCCTCCATGACGAGGAGGTCCACGGATTGGTGGACGCAGGCCCGCAGATCGAAGTCGATCGTTTCAAGGTCGAGTTTGCCCACCTCGATTTTGGAGAAGTCGAGGATGTCGTTGATGAGGCCGAGGAGCACATCCGCCGAAAAACGCACCTGTGACACGTACTCGGCCTGTTCCCCGTCGAGCTCGGTTTCCTCGAGGAGCTCGACGACGCCGAGGATGGTTTGGATGGGCGTGCGGATTTCGTGGCTCATGTTCGCAAGGAACTGGCTTTTGGTGTGCGTCGCCTTTTCGGCTTCCTCTTTCGCCTCGGTAAGCCGCCTTTCGCGCAAGATCCGTTCGGTCGCATCCTCCATCGACACGAGGACGAGTCGCTCGAGGGGCGCCTCGGCCTCGGGCCGCGAGGGTGTTTCAAGGAGGGAGAGGCGCAGTTTGACCCAGCGTTTTGTCCCGTCTGCGGCGCGGAGCGCGGTTTCGACGGAGGCGGAGCTCCTCCCTCCGAGAAAGAGTTCGGCCGCGTAGTAGTCGAGCTTGTGCCCCTCCCGCGCGGTTATGAATTCGAAAAACGAGCCGCGTAGCCGTTCCGGCCGGACGCCTGCGAGGGCATGGAAAAGCGTGTCGAATGCCTCGTTCCAGAGCGCAAGGGCGCCCGAGCCGTCGACCACGGCGAGGGGACATTCGGGCTGTTCGAAAGACGCACGATAGATCGCCTCGGGGTAGGCCACGCTTGTCTCCTTGCGCTCCTCGGCGCCGCTAGAAGTTCGCTTTCAGGATTTCGAGGGTTTTTTTGAGAATCTGATCCGGTTTGAGCGGCTTTATGAGGTAGCTCTTCACGCCGGCCTGGAACGCGCGCACCACCGCATCCCGTTGTGATACGGCGGAGAGGATGATTACGGGAAGGTCGATATCCTCGGCATGGAGGCGCTGCATCACCTGGAAGCCGTCCATCTCGGGCATGAGGATGTCGAGAAAGACGAGGTCGAAGGCCTTTGCACGCGCCGCTATCATGAACTCCCGCCCGTTCGAATAGGGACTCACCTCCGCGTTGATCGCAGCAAACGTCGTCTTCACGAGTTCCTGTATTACGAAATCGTCGTCGACCACGGCGATCGACAAGCCCCTACCCGCTTCGCGGATGGATTCGAGGCTGAACTTCTTCCGTCCCTCGGCGTCGAAGCGCATCTCGATCGATTCGCCGCCTGATGCCTGTCCCTGCGCGGCGAGGATGCGCTCCGAGATGATTTCCGCCTTGCTTTCGGGGGCGTCGCCCTCCCGGTCGTAGTCGGCGACCAGGCCGTCGATCGCGTACTGGAGGTTCGAAAGCACCTCGATGTCCGCGAACTCCGCTCGTCCTGCCACGAATTCCCGGACGAAGGTTTCGTTTGTGAGGATCTTGATGTGGCGTGTCCGGGCCCGGGAGCTTTCCATCACCGTGGAAAGGAGCAGTTCGAGGTTCGGCCCGTCGACGAAGGACAGCTCCATGTCCGTGATCATCACGAGGACACGGGGGTTGCGTATCGAGTAGAGCTCGAGGAGCTCTGCGATTTTGAAGCGCAATAGGTCGATTTTTTCGCGGTTCAAGCCTTTCGCGATCTCGATGAACACGATGTTGTCGTTGACGTGGGCTTCGATGATGCAGGGCGTCTCGTCGATGCGGAACCGCGTCCCGAGTAGCTCCGAAAGCGTCGCGTACAGGCTGTCCATCTTGATGGGCTTCATGAAGACCTTCTTGATGTTGTACGAGACGAGCTCGAGGAGCCGATTCTTGTCGATCTTCTGTGCGGTGAGGATGACGGGAATATTCGCGGTGTTCGGGTTGCGGTTCTTCTCCTCGAGTACCTCCTTGCAGGTCTTCCGCGTGAGGTGGTAGTCGATGATGACGAGGTCGGGCATCGCGGTGCGCATCTTCACGACGCCGTCGAGGCCGTTGATCGCCGCCTCCACCTCGATGCCGTGCTCGGCGATGCGCGAGCGGAGGTACTCGCGGAACAGGTCGGATTCGTCGATGACGAGGACGGTTTTTTTCGCCACGGTCTTAGCCCTCGTTCCGCATGGAAAGCGGCTGTTGCGTCGCGTCGACCGCGTCCCGCCACAGCGAGCCCTCGGGGTCGACACGGCGCCGCGAGCGCACCGCGACCGCGATGGGGATGTGGACAAACTCCCCGTTCACCATGCCAATAAGGCACTTGGTTTTGCCAGCCATGGCGGCATGCGCCGCGTTGTTGCCAAGCCGTTCGCAGTACACTGAGTCCGTCGGGCTTGCGCTCGCTGACCGGATGAGGTAGCTCGGATCGATGTATTTGAGATTGATTTCCTTGCCGCGCGCGGCGAAGTGCTCCTGTATCCGATCCCTGAGGAAGACGCCTATGTCGCCGAGCTTGCGATTGCCCGAGGCGTCGGTTCCGGCGACGGTCGCAAGGTGCTCCTGCCCCGCCCCTTCGGCGACCACCACCACCGCGTGCTTGCGCCGTTCGAGCCGCTCTTCGAGCCGCGCGAGGAGCCCCTTGGGGCCCTCGAGATCGAAGGGCACCTCGGGGATGAGCACGAAATTCGCTTCGTGCGCCGCGAGGACGGTATGCACGGCGATGAAGCCCGAGTCGCGGCCCATAAGCTTTACGAGGCCGATGCCGTTCATCGAGGAATGGGCTTCGGCGTGGGCGCCCGTCACCGCTTCGGCGGCGCGGGCGACCGCCGTTTCGAAGCCGAACGATCGGTCGACAAAGAGCAGGTCGTTGTCGATCGTCTTTGGCACGCCGACCACGGCGACCTTGAGGTTCCGGCGCTCGATCTCCTCCGCGATCGCGAGCGCCCCCTTTTGTGTACCGTCGCCCCCGATCGTAAACAGCATGTTCATGTTGAGGCGCTCGATGGCGTCGACAATGTCGGTAGTGCGCTCGCCGCCGCCCCGCGAGCTACCGAGCATCGTGCCACCCATCTTGTGGATGTCATCGACTTGGTCCGGATCGAGGGGGCGGACCGGTATGTCATATTCGGGCAGAAATCCCTTGTACCCATAGCGGATGCCCGTAATCCGCCTCACACCGTAGCGCTGCCAGAGGCAACGCGTGATCGCGCGAATGACGTCGTTGAGTCCGGGACAGAGGCCGCCGCAGGTCACGATGCCCGCATGGACGTGGCTCGGGCCGAAATAGATGCGTTCGCGGGGGCCAGCCTTCTCGAGGAGGTCCCGGCGCTCAAGCGGATTCTGCGGCCCCTCGCGGGCCTCGTTGCCGTAGCGGATGAATTCCATGTCGGAGACATAGTTTGCGATGCGATCGCCCTGCGTTGTCGAGAGCGCGATGGGCGAGGGAATGCGGCGTTCGCCGAGAGAGGGGACGGTGAAATCAAGCTCGGACTGCATGGAATCGCTCCTCAAAACGGGGCGGGGCCGCCTGTGCAGCGCGCTCCCGCCCGATCGGGTTTGAGTATAAGCGCCGCACCGCCAGAAGGCAATGGCAGCTTCCCTTGACAATGCCTGAAGCGCTGACCCATTATTGAGCGGGGGAGAAAGGGACCCGAGGCCACGAGCGCGTACGAGCATTCCAGCCGGGGAGCGGCTTTCTCATGACCACCCCGATCAGGCTCATCTTCGCCGTGGGAAGCGAGGGAGAGCGCGCGGCCTTCGCCTCTGTCATGGGGGAGGACGGCTGTTGCGTTGTGCACTTCCCGAAGGATATCGCGGAGGTCGAGCGTCTTTTTTCGTCCGATGCCGCGGACGCGATCGTGACGGATTTCTCCTTCCATAATGGCGCATTCGCGGATTGGCTCACATTCTGGCCCCTCCCGGCGGTGCTACTCGTCGATCCCGACGACGAGCTTGAGCGCATCGAACACACGATACGCGACGAGGCGAGCCTGTTCATCGAGCGGGATCCCGAAGGGCGCTATTTGCGGCGCCTCCCCGCGCTTGTGCGCAAGGTGCTCAACATCCGCGAGAGCATCACGCGGCAGAACGCCCACCTCAAGATGACCGAGCACCAGTACATGAATCTCCTCCAGGCAGTGCCGGACATCGTGTACATCCTCGACGGCGAGGGGCGGTTTATCTACCTCAATGATTCGGTGCGGAAGCTTGGCTTCGAGCCCGCCAAGCTCATCGGCAAGCACTTTAGCGAGATCGTCCACCCCTCCGACGTGCCCAAGGTGAGTAGACACGAGGTGCTCCGCTCTTTTTCGGGCATACAGACCGGACCGGACAACGCGCCCAAGCTCTTCGACGAGCGTCGCGCGGGCCAGCGGATGACGCGCAATCTCGAGGTGCGCCTGCGTCGGAATGTCGACGCAGACGGCTATCTGTATGCCGCGGTGAATTCTTATGGCGAGGTGAGTTGCACCGGCTGGAAGCTTCCCGAATACGAGAACCTCGACCTCGGTACAGTGGGCATTATACGCGACATCACCGCGCGCAAGGAGCACGAAAAGGAGCTTGAGCGCGCTCTCGCGCAGAAGGAGATACTCCTCAAGGAGATCCACCACCGGGTCAAGAATAACCTCCAGGTCGTCTCGAGCCTACTCAATCTCCAAGAGAACGTCGTGGAGGACGAGTCGGCCCGCAAGGTTTTCCTTGAGTGTCAGACCCAAATCCAGTCGATGGCGATGGTCCACGAGGTGCTCTACCGCTCGGAGAATTTCGAGGGCGTCGAGATGCAGAAATACTTCGAGCGGCTCATCGACTACCTTTCGGGAGTGTACGAGGGCGCCTATCGCGGCGTGCGTCACGAGGTCGACGCGCCCGCGGCCAACATCGACCTCGACGAGGCGATACCGGTGGCACTCATCGTCAACGAACTCGTTTCGAACTCCTTCAAGCACGCATTCCCCGACGGCCGCGAGGGCTGTATCCGTGTAGCGATGCGGCCGCGCGAGCGCGGATGGGAGCTTGTGGTCTCGGATGACGGGGTCGGCTTCGCTGCGACGCGGAACCCCGCGCGCGAGCACGGGCTCGGCACGGAGCTCGTCAACGCGCTCACCGCACAGCTCCATGGCTTTCTCGAGACGCGATCGCTCAATCCGGGAGCGGAGACGCGCATTGTCTTTCCGGCGGATTAGCCAGAGCGCTTAAGTCTTTAGTGTCCGAGCGCCTTTTGGGCGAGGGCTATGTCCGCCTCGAGCGTTTTGTCGCGGAGTCCGCCTGCGCGGTCGGCGAGGGTTGCGGCCGCATCACTTGCGGCCCGAAGGGCTGCCGCGTAGTCTCCGCGGTTGTAGAGCGCCGCAAAACGATTGTGGGCTTCGGCGGCGAAATTCTGGCGATAGACGCCGGCCGCCTGCGCAAGGCTCGCGGCGGAGGGAAGCCGCGCCGCACCTTCCGCGGCGAGTTCCGCGGCGCCGAGCCAGTCGCCTCTGCGGGCTGTTTTCTGAGCTTCGGAGCCATAGAGGTAGATGACGAACTCATCAAGGCGGCGGCGTTCGAGCTCGCCTTCTTCTGCAAGGCGCTCCGCACGTGCGAGCGCCTCGCGGAAGGGGAGCCTACGCGCCGCGTTGTCAAGCTCTGCTTCGGTGATTTCCGCACGGAGGCGCCCTATCGCCCCGGGGCTTCCCGCGGGCGCGCCACGCTGCACAAGGGCGCGTGCCTCCGCGTAGTCGCCCGCTGCGATCCGCCACCCCACAAGGTTCTGGAGCGCCGCATCGCCGAGGGCCGCGGCCTTCGCATCGAGCGGTCCGCCGCGGAGTTTGAGCGCCCGCGCAAGAACCTCTTCCCAGTGCCCTGCTTCGGCGAGGGCGACTGCCGCGTTGTAGGCGACCATCGCGTGGAGTTCGAGGAGGCGGGGTTCGTCGCCGATCTGCTCGAAGGCCGCGGCGAGGAGCGCCTCCGAATCGCGGGCCTCGCGGCGCCTTTGCTGCTCGGCCAGGAGATTGCCGATACGGCTGACGAGGAAGGCCTTGCCTTCGGCGCTGGGGGCGAGCGCCGCATAGGCTGAGCCGAGGGCAAGCGCCTCGCGATAGGCGCCGCGCCGCTCAAGATCGGCCGCACGATTTGAGATGATGAGGGCAGCGAGTTCTTTTTCACCAATCGTTCGCCGCTGCGCATAGTGACCCGGCGGCACATAGCTGTATCCGGTCGTTCTTCCAAAGGTGTCAGCGAATTCTTTCTTGGTGCCGGGGTCGAAGCCATAGGCGCTCGTCGTTTCGACATCT
Source organism: Spirochaetota bacterium (assembly GCA_029265615.1). Taxonomy (GTDB): domain Bacteria; phylum Spirochaetota; class Spirochaetia; order Treponematales; family Rectinemataceae; genus JAEUJG01. Next base: position 48,161 of record JAJUIB010000007.1, on the reverse strand, counting down.
ATGTCGCGTTCTCCTGCCCGTACAAGGCAGAAGGCGTGATCCTCCGTTCGCACACCATAGGCCTTGATACCAATACGTTTTAAGGCAAGGAGATACAGATATGCCGACGAGACGCAATTAAAGCGCCCCTCGTCGAGGATGAGATCGAGCGTCGTCGCATTGAGTTCATAGCGGCGCAAAATGTGTGCGTGGAGATAGGCGAGCACAGCTTCGGCGCGCGTGGCTTCGGCGAGCGCCGTGTCGGCGAGCGCCGTGTCGGCGAGCGCCGTGTCGGCGAGCGCCGGAGTGGCAATCTCGGCGGATTCGGCAAGGCCGTCGAGGAAGGCGCAAAGTCGCGCCTCATAGGCCGAAAGCCGCCCGGTCTCGATCCCCGAGGCAAGAAGTCCGGCACGGATCGCCTCATCGAGCGTCAAGGGTTCGCCGAGGGCGCCGATCGCGGCAATGTCCGCTCTAGGGCTAAGGAGCGCGCGATACGCGGATACAAGCTCTTTTTCTCCGTCTCGTGTCGAGCCCAGAGCGCCCACCTTGCCGGGGCGCAGGGGCGCCGCGCCCTCGGCGAAGGCGGGGCGGGCGATGAGGGCGAGGAGACTTGCGGCGAGTAGCGCCGCCACAGGACAGGGACACCGCCCTCGTAAACGCGGACTGAGTTTTGTTCGTCTTGTCGATCGCGGCTTCATTTTCGTATTCTCAAGTATATCGCCATCCGGCTATACTCGTCACGGAAGGATAGGACAATGGAGCACGATCGCGATCTCATCATCGTCGGAGGCGGCGCAGCCGGCCTTTCCGCAGCGCAATACGGCGCCCGGGCCAATCTTTCGACCCTCCTCATCGAAGAGATGGCTCCCGGAGGGCAGGCCCTCCTCATTGAGGGGCTTGAGAATTACCCGGGGCTACCTGCGCCGGTTTCCGGCTACGAATTCGCCGAAAACATGCGAGCTCAGGCCGAACGCTTTGGCGCGGAATTCCTTAGCGCCTCCGTGACCGCGATCCGTAAAGAAGGGAAGAAGTTTCTCATTGAAACGAGCGAGGGGAACTTCGGCGCCATGGCCGTCATTCTTGCGACGGGGGCGAAGCATCGCCACCTCGGGGCTCCGGGCGAGGAACGCTTGGGTGGTCGCGGGGTGTCGTACTGCGCGACCTGTGACGGCCCCTTTTTCAAGGGGAAGCGCATTCTCGTCGTCGGAGGCGGCGACGCCGCCTGCGACGAAGCGATGTTCCTTGCTAAGCTGTCCGACAAGGTGACGATGGTCCACCGCAAGGACCGCTTCCGCGCTCAGCGCGCGCTTGCCGCCCGCGTTCTTGCGAATCCGCACATCACGGTGCGGTTCGAGACCGTTGTCGCGGAGATAAAAGGCGAAACGAAGGTCGAGTCGGTCGTGCTCGAAAAGGTCGGATCGGGCGAGCGTGTCGAGGAAGCCTTTGATGCTGTGTTCATTTTTGTGGGTTCCATCCCCCAAACCGCCCTTGTCCCCGAGGCGGCCAAGGACGAGGCGGGGTATCTCGTAACGGACGAGCGCATGGCGACGAGCGTCCCGGGGCTTTTCGCGGCCGGCGATGTGCGTGCGACGCCCTTCAGGCAGGTCGTCACCGCCTGCGCCGATGGCGCGGTTGCCGCACATGCAGCCGCCCAGTACATCGACGAACTCCGCGGCGAGGCCTACGTCTGAGCCCTTTCGTGAAGAGCCTGCGTCGTGCGCGTTCCCTGCCTGCGATCGCCCTCGCCGCTTTAGTACTGAGCTCTTCGGCGGCGACCGTCTCAGGCGGGTTTTGGGCGCCCGGGGATCCCGAGGAGCGGGCGGCGGCCCTCCTTGCCGACATGAGCGACGAGGAAATTTTGGGCCAGCTTTTCATGCTCGCCTACCCGGGGGACAGCCCGCCTGAGCTCCTCTACGCGTGGATACGCCAACGCGGACTCGGCGGCGTGAAAATATTCGGCTGGAACGCCGAGGATACGACCAAGGTGGCAGAGGCGGTCGCCGCACTCCAAAAGGCCGCCCTTGCGACGAAACGGGGCATCCCGCTCCTCATTGCGACCGATCAGGAGGGCGGATGGATACGCCACGTCAAGGGCCGGACGAGCCAGACTCCCGGCAACATGGCGATCGGCGCTTCGGGGCGTCCCTATGACGCATACTGGACGGCCTACTACATAGGCCGCGAGCTTGACGCCCTCGGCATCAACATGAACTTCGCGCCCACGGTCGACCTTGCGACGCGGCCGAAGAGCCCGATCATTGGGCCGCGCGCGTTTTCCGCGGATCCTGAGTCGAGCGCGGCGCTCGGCATCGCCTACTACCGTGGCAGCAGGGCCGCGGGCGTGATTGCGACGGCGAAACACTATCCGGGCCACGGCGATACCGAACTCGATTCGCACGGCACCCTGCCGCTTATCGGGGTGAACGAGGCGACCCTCTGGGCACGCGAACTTGTGCCCTTCCGCGCGCTCGCCGCCGAGGGCGTGCCCGCCATGATGAGCGGCCACATCGCCTTTCCGAGGATATCGGGTGACCAGCTTCCCGCCTCCCTCTCGAAACGCTTCATGACGGACTACCTGCGGGGGCGTCTTGGTTTCCGCGGTGTCGCCGTCACGGACGACCTCATGATGGCAGGCGCCACAGGGCCGGGGCTTGCGCTCTCCGACGCCTTTTTGCTCGCCGTGGAGGCGGGTAATGATCTACTCGAGGCGAGCCGCATCCTCGCCCTCGACGATGCCGCCTGGACCAAGCTCCTTGCGGCCTATCGCGCGCGTCCCGCCTTCCGTGCGCGGGTCCGCGAGGCCGCGTGCCGCGTGCTCGCGCTTAAGCTCGAGTACCTCCGCCCCAAGGGAAAGGCGGGCCTCGTGCCCGATGCCGCCCGGCTTCCCTCCCGCCTCCCCGATCCCGAAGGCGAGGCGTTTTTTAGGGGGCAGGCCTATCGTGCTGTCTCGGCCCTCGACGCGGGCGACCTTCCCTGGACGCCCCGCGGCAGGCTCCTTGTCGCGGCACCATTCACCGAGTTTTTCGTCGCCGCCGAGGCTGTGTTCCCCGGCGCCTCCACGTTTAAGTTTTCCTACCGTCCCGAACTGGCGGCGCTTCCTGCGGAGCTTACCGCCTTCGAGCGCGCGCTTATGCGCGCGGATGCGGTTCTTGTGTGCGTTGCGAGCGAGGCGGGGATGGACTTCTATGAACGAGCCCGCAGCCTCGGCAAAAAGGTCGCGGTCGTCTCCGTCTTTTCGCCTGCGCCGCTTGCGCGCTGCAAGGCGGGCGACGCCGCGGTGGCCGTATACGGAAGCTCCCGTGCCTGCTTTGACGCCGGGCTCGAGGCTCTCGCGGGCCAGGAGGCGGCGATGGGGCGCCTCCCGCTCACAATCCCCCTTGCGCGATGAGCCGGGACGAGTGCCTGTGTGGCGCCTGGCGCCTTGCGCGCCGAGAGGACCTTGGCGCCGTCGAGGCGTTTTTGCGGGCCCGCGAGGCGGCGGTCGCGGGGCTCACGGGGCGGATGCTACGCGGGGGAAGGCTTAAGCTACCAAATCCGCTCCGTGGCGGACTCTACATGCGCGACGCCGTGGGCGGATCGAGGCACCGCTTAGGCGACGACGCCGATCTGTGGGCCGGGAATCGAGATGCCGCGCTCGAAGGGCTCTTTTTCGCAAGCCCCACGCGGGTTGCGTTCCCCGTGTTCCCCTGTGAAGCCGCGGTCGAACGAGGCCTTTCTGAACTCGTCGCCGCGCGCGGTTATGCGCCTGCCTCCCTTGTGGGCCTTGCGTCCGATGTTGAACGCTGCGAGGCGGCACTCGGCCTGCGTCCGCTTGTGCGGGTCGGCTACCGCCTCATGTCGCGGCCCGCCCATCCCTGCACGGGTAGCCGCGCGCGGCGCGGCGCGGATAAAGGCGGCGATCCATCGCAGCTTTCGATCCGCCGTGCGACGGCGACCGATCTCGATGCACTTCTACCGCTCCAGGAGGCCTACGAGCACGAGGAGGTGCTCACGGCGATCCACCGCTTTAACGCCGCCGCTTCGCGCGCGGCACTCGCCCGAAACCTTGAGGACCAGGTTCTCGTCGTCGCCGAGCTTTCAGGGCTGCTTATCGGCAAGGCGGGCACCAATGCGCGCGCCTTCTCGCTCGATCAGGTGGGCGGGGTCTACGTCGCGCCCCCCTACCGCCGCCAGGGCGTCGCGCGCGCTCTTATGGAGGCCCTTCTCGACATGCTCGCGGCGGAGGGGCGGGGGACGTCGCTCTTTGTCAAGCCGCACAACGCGGCCGCCCGTGCCCTCTACGAGGGGCTCGGCTACGAGGAGCTCGCTGACTTCCGCGCCGATTACTTCTCGGCCTAGGGCCTGATGTTCTTTCAGAATCGACCATATGGCGGTCGGCCGGCGCGGCCGATGTAAGGCCTGGCCTTCGAAAGCGTTAGGCGAGCTTGTAGTCGTCGAGGTGGAATTCGCCGCGATAGACGTAATCGGGACGCGCTCCCGTGTAGAGCGATCCCGACTCGGTCCATTCGACCCACAACGCACCGCCGGGCAGCCGCACTAGTGCCTCGCGGTCGGACTGCCCCGCCGCGGCCGCAGCCGCAAGGGCGATGCCCGCTGCGGTTGCGGCGCCGATGCCGCGCGGCGGCCGCGCCCAGAGTTCGCCGCGGGCCACGAGGCGGATGGGGAGCGCTCGCGGCCGCGAGCGCGGCGTTGCGCCGCCTATCTTTACCCGAATCTTGCGCGTTCCTCCTTCGCAGAGAACCGCGACCGCCTCGGTACGCCTGTCCGCATCGGCGCTGAGGGGAAAAACCCCGGGACGTTCGCAGGCGCCTGAGCCGAGGGCGAGGGGGAGTGCCTCGTAGCGTTCTGTGCCGCTTTCGACAAGGCAACGTCGGGACGCGAGCTCTCCGAGATTCAGGGTCTCGCCGCCGGGGATGCCGCGCGGGGGGCCGAGCGACAGCCCGAGACTCGCCGCATCGAGCACGTCCACCTGCATGAGGCCGCCTGACACGCGGAGCTCTACGCGGTCCCGCCCCCCGCGCCCCGAGTCGAGAAGGTAGCGGGCTGCGCAGAGCGCCGCGTCATGGAAGGATGCCGCCGTATCGCCGCCTGACTCGAAGACGCGGAGCCAGAGCGCCGACTCCGCCTGTGAGAGGACGGCGAGCTGCTCCGCACCGGCGCCCCGCCGTCGGTCAAGGAGGGCGTGCGCGGCGGCCGGCCAGTCGCGATCGCGATCCTGTCCCGCAAGGTCGTCGATGAGGAGTATGTCCGTGGAACAGACGCGGAGCTTGTAGAAGCGGAGATCCATGCGCTCATTCTATCGCGGATGTCCTGTGCGCGGAAACGGTCCTGCGCTCATGGATTTTCATTCCTCCCTCGGGCTATCCTTAAAGCCTAATGCAGGATGAACTTTTCGACGGGCTATCGAGCCCGCGTGCGCGGCGCAAGGGGGAAGCCCTTCGCGCCGGGGATTTTGCAGACGGCGTGCCCCAGGGGCCGCGGGTCTGCGGCATTGACGAAGCGGGGCGCGGTCCGCTTGCGGGCCCTGTCTACGCGGCGGCAGTGGTGCTTCCCGAGGACTTCCCCCTTGCCTGTCTTGCTGACTCGAAGGCGCTCTCCGCGGCGCGGCGCGAGGTGGCCTATGCGCTCATTGTCGAGCGCGCCCTCGCCTGGGCTATCGACTGGGCTTCCCCCGCGGAAATCGACACGCTCAACATACTCGGCGCGACTTTTCTCGCGATGGGGCGGGCCTATGCGGCGCTCGAGGCGGCGCTTTCCGCCCGGGGCCTTGCTGCTCCTTCAGAGCTCTACGTGGACGGGAACCGCCTGCCACCCCTCGCCCGGCCCTGCGCCGCGGTGGTGCGAGGGGATGCGGTCGTCCCTGCGATCATGGCCGCATCCATCCTTGCCAAGGTCGCGCGCGATCGCGCCATGGAGCGGCTCGACTGGCTCTATCCCGAGTATGGATACGCCCGGCACAAGGGCTACCCGACTCAGGAGCACCGCGCTCTGTGCGAACGCCTGGGACCCTCGCCCGCACAACGCCTCTCCTTCCGCTATGCGCGTAGCGGTTGAGCCTTCGCCTCGCGCGCTCTTTAAGGCGGCTGTCGACTCGCCTTTGACCCACGCCTCTCGCGGTTTTACACTGTCGGATGGGCGTCCCCGTAGCGGGGACGGTCGGGGAGGCTCGATGTGCGAAATCGTTTGTTCGGTTCCGCCGGCGGGGAAGGGCCGGTGCGTGCGGATGCGCCCGGTGGTGCGGCGCGCACTACGCCGGCGGCGCGCAATGCGCCGATGGCGCTCACTACGCGCGCTTTTCTCTGCGGTCTTGTGCTGGGGCTCGTCGCTGGCGGCCTTGTCGCCGCTCTCTGCGCAGGATGTGCCTCAGCCCGCGCGGCGCGAGATCTCGGCGAGCGAGCTCGACAAGCTCGTCGAGATATCGACGAGGCTCTCCGCGCTCAACGAGCGGCTCAGGATCGAGCTCGAAGCCTCGAGGCGGAGCTCGAGCGAATTGGCGGCGCTGCTCGAGAGCTCGAGGTGCGAGCTCGAGGAGCTGAGGCGCGAGCTCGAAACCTCTCGGAGGACATCGAGCGAGCTCGCGGCGCGTGCGGAGAGCTCGGCAAGGGACTTGACCGTATTGCGCTCGGCCTTGACGAAGGCGGAAGACTCGCTTTCGAGCTTGGAGAACTCGTTCGAGGCATTTCGGCGCGCGGCGGAGGCGAGGATTAGTCGGGCCGAGCGCGGGAAGCGTCTTGCGCTCCTTGCCGCGCTTTCAGGCTGGCTTTCGGCCCTGTGCTGTTTTGTCTTTGGCCTTGTGCGCTAGAACCCCGGCTTGAGCAAGGCGACACCGCAGCGCCTAAGGCGTAACGCCTTAGGCGGGCTCTTCGCCCGATGGCTTGCGCTTCACGACGACGCGGCGTTTTTTTTCGGTGCCGCCTGCCGCGGTGGAGGCGCTCGATTCCGTCGCCCTGGAAGGGCGCTTCCGAGCCGCAGAGCCGGCTGTAGGCTCGAAGGTCGGCGGCGTAAGGGCGGCATCGCCCTTTTCCATGAATTTGAGCGCGTTCTGGAAGGCCTTGAGGAAGTCCTTCATGTCGTCGCGGAAGACGACGATGGAGCGGCGGTCGAAATTCTCCGCCTCGGTGGGCTTCGATTCGACCACGGTGAGAAAGACGTCCCCCATGCGGTTCTCTTTCACATTGAAGAAATAGGTGCGTCCTTCGCAGGTGATCCGTGTCGAATAGAGCTCGCCGCGTATGCCCATAATCTCTCCTCGTGCCTTCCCGTCGCGAATCCTAGCGTATATCGCTGTTTTCCGCAAGCCGATCCGCTTCGCGCACCATCCCGACATGCCATTCGAACAGCGCGCGTTCGTCCTCGAGGACGTCGCGTCCCGGTTGCGCCGCGACATCGGCCATGACGCGGAACACCGGCTCCGTACCCGAACCGCGCATCCAGAGGAAGGCCCGGTTTTCACCCGCACGATCGACAAGGACGATGCGGAGGCCGCCCCGTCCCGAAGCTGAGAAGTCGCTACCGATCTCGCGCTCGACGCTACCATTCGTCGCAAAGGCTCGGAAGGCCGTGATGCCGAAGCGTTCCTCGAGTTCGGCTTTCCGGTTCTCCCATTCGCGGAGGAAGATGGACTGGTAGCGCGCCTTGAGGGCGGCATGGTCGGCGCTTGCTATCCGTAGCGCTGCACGGGCTTCGAAGGCGCTTGTCGTCGCAAAGCGGGGGAGGGACGCGATCACCGTGCCGAGGTCGAAGTCCGGGCGGTATGTGGCCTGGCAGCCCCTAAGCCTCGTCCAGGTGTGGAAGAGCCCTTCGCCGCGTTCAGAATCGCGGAGAAGGAGGAGCTTGAGCAGGGCGCCGAGTGTCGCAAGCGGATCTCGCACCTCCGAAGGCGCGGTGATGTTTCCGCCGTTCGACCCCTCGCCGAGGATGCGCACGACGTAGCCGCGCTCGCGGAGCGCTGCGGCAAGGCCGACGACATTGGCTTCTCCGGTTTCGGCTCGGAACACCTCGGCGCCGAAGACGCGGGCGATCGCCTCGATCCGCATGCTCGTGCCGTCGTTGACGGCGACCGCCACCTTGACGCCATCGCGTGATCCTGGGCGGAGCGTCCCCGCGCGGACCAGCGAGGCGAGCTCCGCCACCACGCAGAGCGCGAAAACCTCCTGTGCCTCGAGCACGCGTGCGCGCCCCGCCTCTCTGTCGAACCACACCAGGTTGCCGCGGTCGCCGTCGCAATCGGGCACATACCCGGCGATGAACGCGGAGTTTCGCGCGTGCGCTGCCTCAAGGATGGCCGCGCAGGGGGCAAGCGACTCTCCTTCGGGGACGATGCGGTGGGCGAATGCCCGGGGCTCGGCGTTGTGCGACTCCACGAGAAGTCCGAGACCCTCGAGGAAGTCTGCGTCGATGGAAAGGGCGCGCGCCGAACCGTTGAGTTCAGCGACGACACCGCGTGGGCTGACCTGGGCGGCGCGCGCCATCTCCGCAAGGAGCTCCTCCTGGCGCTCGGCATCGCTACTTCCCGTCACCACCTCGCGGGCGAAAAGCGTGTAGGCGGAAACCGCGCGGCGCTTGTGCGCGGAGACCGCGGAGTAAGCCGTAGCGAGCGCTCGGGGATCGGCTTTCGTGAAGAGCGAGAAGATGTCTTTTGCCACGGCGGGATCGGCCGCGATCGCCGTGAAGGCGGCAATGAGCTTCGCCGCCTCGGAGCCGGGAAGCACCCCGCCTCCCACGCCGAACTTGACGCCGTTGTGCCCCGGCGGATTGTGGCTTGCGGAAATGTAGATGAAGCCCTCCGCCCGCTCCTCGGCGGTTTCGGGGAGGCATGCGACGGACCGCGCGTAGGCCATGATCTCGGGAGCGGCGACGATGAAGAGATAGCGCGGCCGTGCGCCTAAGGCGAGGAGAACGCGGAGCATCGCATCGGCGATCGCCGGGCCGGTTGGCCGGGCGTCGATACCGACGAGAATGGCCGGATCGGGGCGCCTCGTGCGTTCGGCGATGTAGGCGTAAAACGCCCTTGCCATGGCACCTGCGAGCACGAGATCTGCGGGCGCGACGCGCGGCGAAAGCGAGTCCTCGTCGCCAGTATCCGGCCGCGCCGGGGCGGCCCAGGGAGCCCGCGGCGCGTCGGCTTCAGGCGCCGCGAAGACTTTCCGCCAGCCAGATGCGGAAAGGATGAGCGGCTTGAGGGCTGCCTGTATTTCGTCGATCGAGGGAAGCTCGTCAGCGGTGAAGGGGAGCTGCTCCGGATCGCCGACGAAGAGCCCCGTCGCGGGATGGCTTATGAGGGACATGGCGTACCTTCCGAACTTTGTTTTGTGGTCTTCGCGCGGAGGGCGGCCTTGTCTTCGGGCTTGGCTGGCGGCCGAGGATTCGCGCGACAGTGTCAACGCACGGTTTTAGTCTAGCATGATAGCATTGCTAGGCGGAAGCGGTGCCGGGCGCGAAAACACTCTGCGACAGGGCGCACAGCGGCTCGGGCGGTATCCGCGCGAGAAAGCCCTCGAGCTCGGAGCGTTCGAGGGGGCGCGCATAGAGGTAGCCTTGGGCGGTTTCGCAACCCGCTTCTCGGAGGTAGGCCGCCTGGGCCTCTGTTTCGACACCCTCGGCTATGACGCCGAGGCCGAGGCGCTTCGCGATCGAAAGGATCGTATCCACGATGCCGCGATCCTGTTCGTCCTCAAGAAAGTGCGTGATGAAGCTCCGATCGATTTTGATCGTGTCGAGGGGGAGGCGCTTGAGCTGGCTCAAGGACGAATAGCCCGTGCCGAAATCGTCGAGCGCGATGGAGATGCCCATGTCGGCGAGCTTGCCGAGCACCGCGACACCCGCCTCGACGTCGTGCATGAGTGCGGATTCCGTGACTTCGATCTCGAGGTGCTCAGGTCCCACCCCAGAATCCGCGAGGAAGCGGCGCACACAATCGGGGAGGTCCTTGTGGAGAAGGCCCCGCGCCGAGCAATTGAGGGCAAGCCGCGTCGCGCTCGAATTGAGGATCGTCGCAGTCTCGCCGAGCGCAAGGTTCATGACGGTCCTATCGATTTCGACGACGATGCCCGTTTCTTCCGCGAGGGGTATGAATTCGTCGGGGCAGATAATCGCGCCTGCGCGATTTTTCCAACGCACGAGCGCCTCGAAGCCGTACGTGAGTCCGCTCGCGAGCGAGACCTGCGGCTGATAGCGCACCGAGAGCGAGCGCGCTTCGACGTCATGCCTGAGTTCGCTTTCGAGCGAAAGCCGCCGCGCCACCTTTGCATTGAGCTCCGGGGTGAAGAGCCTAAAGGTGTTGCGGCCCTCTTCCTTGGCGCGGTACATCGCCGTGTCCGCGTTGCGGAGGAGGGTTTCCGCATCGTCGCCGTCGCCCGGAAACAGCGCAATACCGACGCTTGCACCAATACGGACGCTTGTTTCTCCGAGCTCGAACGCCCGTCCTATTGCTTTAATGATTCTGAGTGCGACATCGGCGGGGACTCGGCTGTCGTTCACGTCTTCGAGGAGGATGACGAATTCGTCGCCGCCTAGACGCGCTACCACATCCTCGCCCCGAGCCACCGCTTTGAGCCGCCGCGCCACCTCCTGGAGTAGGCGATCGCCCTCGGCGTGGCCGAGGCTGTCGTTGATGATCTTAAAGCGGTCGAGGTCGAGGAAAACGAGCGCCGCCGCGCTCCCCCGGCGCCGCGCCCGTTCGATCGCGCTCGCTATGCGGTCGGACAGAAGGAGGCGGTTCGGCAAACCCGTGAGCGCGTCGTGAAAGGCCTGGTAGCGGATGATGCCCTCCTGGCGCTTTGCGTCACTCACGTCGCGGAAGACGCCGACGTAGCGCCGCGGCCCCTGGCCGTCGCGGAGGCTACTTATCGATATCCAAATCGGGTAGGGCGAGCCATCTGGGCGGCGGTTCCACAGCTCCCCCGCCCACGAACCCTCGGTCGTGAGCGCCTTCCACATCGCGGCGAAGAACTCGGGGCTGTGGCGGCCCGAGCCCATGATGCGCGGGTTTTGCCCGATGCAGGAAGCCGCGTTCAAGCCGGTGATGCGCTCAAAGGCGGGGTTGACTGCGAGGATGCGCGCCTCGGCATCCGTGACGATAATGCCTTCGAGCGAGTGCGCGAAGACCTCGCCCATGAGCTCGAGCTTCTCGTTGGCCGCCTTAAGCTCCCGCGTCCGCGCGGCGACGGCGCTTTCGAGCCCCTCGTTTACACCCGCAAGGGCGTCGAGGAGCCGGTTAAAGGACGCGGCGAGGGCAGTGATCTCGTCGCTACAGCAGCCTTCGAGCCGTTCGCCGAAGGCGCGGCTGTGTTCGAGTTCCGCAGCGCGTGCCGCCATGCCTTCGAGGGGGCGGATGACGCTCCGATTTACAAGCGCATAGATCGCCGCGAGGAGAAGAACGCCAAGCAGGGCAGTCGCAAGAATGACGTAGCGGATGAGCCGCTCGCCTTGCGGGACGATGTTTTTTCGGTGGATGAGCTCGATTGTCCCCGCAGCCGCGCCGTCGAGGCCGGAAAGCGAGATCCTTGCAAGGAGCTCCTTCCCCCGGTCCTCGATCCGCGTTTCGCCGGCCTCTGGGGTGGCGGGAGGGGTGAACGCGGCCTGAACGCCGAGGAGCTTGGAAAGTCGCCGGGCGTCGCTTGCTCCGTATATGTGGCCGAACACCATGCGGCCCCGCGCGGGTCCTGCGCCGTCGCTTGATCGGATCTCGCGCGATGCAAGCGCAATGAGCGCGTCGCCCTGGCGGACAAAGCCCCGCGTTTCGGCTGCATCGGCCGTGATGAGGCGCTCTCCCGCTCCCCCCGGCGCGAAGAGGCCGGTGATATTCATTGCCGTGCCGGTCTCAGGCTCGAATGCGGCTTCATGGAGTATGCGGCCCGAAGCGTCGGCGATGCAGATGAGGTCTGCGGCGAGGCTTTCGAGCCAGGGCTGGGAAAGGTTGAGTTCGATGAAGGTGGGATCGGGTGCGAGCACGTACCGGACCGTGTCGTCCCAATAGGCGTTGTTCATGAGGCTTGCATCGAGCGCGGAAAGCTCGTGCTCCATGACAGCTCGCACCCGCGCAACGTCCGCCGCCGCACGCTCTTCCTCGAGCGCGCGGAAGCGCGGCCGCACGAGCGTGGAAAGCGTAAACGCAAGTAGGATGCAATACACTACGGCGAAAAGAAACACGTGCCCGACGATCCTTTGGGAGAGCCGCATAATGACCCCCGTTTGGGCTTCAGTTTCTTACATGGAGAAAGAAGAACAATGATGCCGTCTCTAAGCCTAGCGTTTTGCGCTGAGAAAAGCAAAAGGCGAAAGCCCTGTGCTAGGCGCATAGAAGGCGGTGCGCGGCCACTTTGCGCGGCTCGGGGGGCTTACTCCTGGGCGGGGGGGAGTTCGATGGTCGGGAGGGCGGCCGCGGATGCCGCCGCGGCGCGGCGGTTCTCCCCTTGGATTGCCTCGAAGACCTCCTCGCGGAAGACTTTCACGCTCCGGGGGGCCTCGATGCCGAGCTTCACCTGATCGCCGCGGACCTCGATGACCGAAACGACAATATCATCGCCGATGACGATCTTTTCGTTAACGCGCCGCGAAAGGATGAGCATCGCGTCACTTCCTCGAGGCGGCGAGTTCGGCCATCACATCGTGCTTGACGCGCCAGCGCGGATCGGCGAGTACCGCCTGCATGCCGAGCCGCGTCGTCCGCGAGATGATGACCGGCCCCATGAGGTTCGCCGTGATGGGGCTGCCGTCGCTCGGCGCGGTGACGATGGCGAAGACCAGGGCGTCCTCGGGGCCCGCAAGGCCGATATCGGCGAGCGTCTCGTCGCCGACATCGATGGAATAGTCAGGGCGAAAGAGGAAGGGATCGATGAGGATGAAGGCGAGCTCGGGGACCTCAAGCGACTGGAGGTAGAAAAAGGGCTTCTGCCGCGCATCGAGGAGGGCATAGTCGGTGAACTTTTCAAAGCCGAGAAGCCCCGAGGGGAAGCGCACGCGCTGTCGCTCGTCGATCTCGATCTCGCCGTAGGCCTTGGTGCTGAATTTCATGACGTTCGACCACTATGCCGGGCTCTAGCGGAGGAAGTCAAGGAGCGTCTGCGGGAAGAGCCTGCCGGCGAAGCCGAGCGAGGCCTTGTGCGCGAATTCGAGCATCCTGAAGTCGGTGATCGCCTTCGTGACGTCGAGATCCTTTTCCACGGCGAGAAGCCGCGTCGTGTCCGGTATCTCTCGGTTGAGGCGGCCGCGCACCGTGTCGAGCCGCTCGACGCGCGAACCAAGCTCCGCGGCGCGACGGTTCAGATTGTCGAGGCCCGCGTCGATCCCCGCAAGCGCGGCCCCTCCCGTCTCGATGATATCGCCGCGGAGGAGGGAGTCGCGGAGGCGTATCGCCGCATCGAAAAGTGAGCCGCCGGTCACGCGGGCCGAGGGCGCCCAGTTGTCAGGCGGCGCGCCTGTGCCTGCGAGAAGGCCGAGCTCGGCGAGCACGCCGCGGCTGCCGCGCCCCGGTTCGTCCTCGATCCGCATCTGGTGGGGGAGGGTAGCCTCGAGGACGATGGAGAAGCGGCGCGGGTCGATCGTTGCCTTGACGGGGGCGCCTGAGTCGTTGATTTTTACGGCCACCGCATGGACCGTGTCCCCCGCCTTTATGTCGATGCGCTTGCCGTCGACGATGATCGCGGCATCCTCGCGGGCGCGCCAGTCGCGGGCATCGTAGCCCGAGAACGCTTGCTGCCGTTCCGCCCAGAAGACATCGGATCCCGGCTGGCCGAGTGGGATGGTGGAGCCTTCGGTGACCTCGGCCGCCGCGCCACCTGCGCCGCCGAGATACTGCACCGTCTTGATCACCTCGCCGCCAGCAAGGGGCGAGGCGCCCCGCACCACGCGGAAGGGCTCGGTGCGGACCTTTTCTCCTGAAAAGAGAAAGGAGCCGTCGGGGCCGCGCGCGTTGCCGATGGCCACAAGCTCGGAGAGGAGGGCTTCCACCTCGGAGGCCATGTACTTCTGGTCCTCTTTCGCGTAGACGCCGTTTGCGCCCTGGACCGCGATCTCGCGAAGGCGTTGGGCGATCTCCGTCGCCTGTCGCGTGTAGCCTTCGCTCACGCGGTACAGGTCGGATGCCGACTCCGCGTTTTTCTCGTAGCGGTCAAGGCGCGCGACCACCGACTCGTAGCGCACCGCCCGCGCGGCCCCAAGGGGATCGTCGCGGAGGTTTTCGATGCGTTCCTGGCGGGCCATGCGGCTTTCCGCCGAGGCCATTTCGCGTTCGATCCGGCGCATCCAGAACTGCATGTCGCCGTTCATCGTATCGGTGCTGACGCGCTGCATCTACTTACACCCCCATCCGGTTGATGATCGTGTCGAGCATCTGATCCACGTGCGAGATGAATTTCGCCGCCGCGGCGTAGCCGTGCTGGAACTTGATCATGTTGGCGAGTTCTTCGTCCAGGTTGACGCCCGAGACCGACTGTCTGAGATCGCGTAACTCTTTGCCGATCCGCGCGTGCGCTTCGCTCGCCCGCTCGGCCCGTTCGCCTGCGAGTCCGATGCGCGCAACCGCCTCGGCAAAGTGGTCGTCGAAGGTGCGTTCACTCCCTACCATGACGGGCTTGGTGCGGAGCGAGGCGATTTCGAGCGCCACCCGGCCATCGCCCGGGGCCGCGGGACGGCCGTTGTCGCCTTTGCCCGCGGCGATGGATCCTAAGTCGGAGCGGATTTCCTGCGCCACCTCGAGCCAGCCTGCGGGGTGGGCGAGGGGTGCGACCGCGAAATCGAGCCCGCCCCCGCGGAGCGAGAGCACCGCGTCGGGCGTGCCCCAGTCATAGGCGCCTTCGGGGCCCGAGGCTCTAAGAATCCCCGCATATCCGGCGAGAAACTGCCCCGAATCCTCGACGTGGCGGATGACAAAGCTCGGATCCTCACGCGAGGCTGCCGTGGTCGCGCGGAGCTGTAGCTTGCCCTCGCCCGTGAGGCGTGCGGTTACCTCCGCCCCCGCGTGGTTGATGCGCGCCACCACGTCGGCCACCGTGTCGGTGGGGTAGTAGGGAATTTCGACATCGCCGCCCGAGCGCGAGAGCCTAATGGTCCCCGAAAGCCCAACCTGTTCCTGGGCCTTGAGGACATTGCCACCCGTAATGCGGTAGATGTAGCTCGAGTCGTAAGCGCCGTCGCCATTGCGATCATAGTTGCCCGCGATGTTGTTTATAAAGGGCCACTCCTTGAAAAAATCGAGCCCCGTTTTGCCGTTGAGCCCCTGGCCCGAACGGTGCGCCTCGTTGACGAGGTCGGCAAAAGACAGGGCCATGGTGTCGAGCGTCGCGATTTCCCGGCGCAGGTCGACGTCGCGGAGTTCGAGACGAGCGCCGAGCTCGCCGCCAGAAGGGGCGAAGGGGAGTCCCGTATCCGCCCATACCGGGCGGGCGTAGCCGTCCTCGTCGGCGCCTTCCATTTTAAGTTGCCGTGCCGCCTTACCCTGCACAAGTACGAGGCCGTCCACGTGAATCATGAGCTCATCGGGATCGCGGCGATCGACGGTGACGCCGATAAGGCCGCCGAGTTTCTCCACAAGAAGATCGCGGCGGTCCATGAGGTCGTTCGGATTGTCGCCCATCGCCTTGACGCGGACGATCTCGTTGTTGAGTTCGGCGATGCGGCGGGCGAGGTCGTTGACGCGGTCGACCTGTCCGCGGACATCGCCGTCGAGCACCGCACGTAGCTCAGACAGCCGGCGCCAGCGGTCGCGAATGCTCTCGGCAAGGGCTTCGCCCCGCGAGAGGACCGCTTCGCGGGCGGGAATTTCTGCAGGGCGTAGCGAAAGTTCCTGCCAGGAGTCCCAGAACTTGTCCATGAGCGTCCGCACCGAGCTGTCCGAGGGCTCGTTGTGAATCTGCTCGAGCTGGAGGACATACTTGTCCCGTGTTGACCAGTAGCCTTCGAGGCCCGATTGCGCCACGATTCTGCCGTCGAGGATTTCGTCGCGGATCCGCTCGATGCGCGAAATCGAGACGCCTTGGCCGATCTGCCCCGGCGTCTCCTCGCGGCTTAGCGAGGGCGCGTAGAGCGGCGAGGTGGTGCCAAGCTCCACGCGCTGTCGCGAGTAGCCTTCGGTGGAGGCGTTTGTGAGGTTGTGGCCGATGGTCGTAAGCCCCTGGCTGTGCGCGTTGAGGCCGCGTTTGCCTATCTCGATGCCCAGAAACGTCGACTGCATGGCTATTCCTCTCGCCCTAGAGGGCTGCGTCGAGGAGGATGGCGTCGTGTCCGGCCTGGATGGTTTTGCCCGCCCGTCCGTAGATGCGCCCCTTCTTTTCAGGGAAGAGCTCCTCGAGCACCGAGCCGAGGAGCGCGCGCTGCGCCGTGGCGTAGTCCCCCGCGGCGCGGTTTTCGAACTTTGCACGCATTACGCAGATCTTGAGCCGCCTGTAGAGATCGGCAAGGGCGCTGCGTTCGGGCTCCGGCAGGAGTGAGATAAGCCGGTAAAAGCCCTCCATCTCGCCTTCGGATCGGGGCTGAAGGCCAAGCGCGGCGCGGAGTGCCGCCTCGGCTTCGGCACGCGCGGCTTCCACCTCGCCAAGGTGTGCGGCCAGACTTTCAAGGAGGTTCGTCGTCTCCTGGAGGGCGGGCCAGTCGCGACCGCGGAGCGCGGCGGAAAAGGCCTTCTGCGCCTCGACGTAGGCGTCGAAGCCGGCGATTTCGCCCTCAATGGCGGCGGCGAGGGATGCGGCGGTTTCAAGCGTGCTCATGCCCGATACTCCTTCGGTTCATTTTCGGCATCCTGCGTCTGCGGTTTAGGCTAATCGCCTAAGGCGATTAGTCTAAGACGGCCCGCCTAAAGCGGCTCGCCCGATTGCTTCCCCGCCTTGTCGCCTGTATAGTCAAAGCACATGTTGCGATTTTTCAGCGAGGTTCTCTGGCTCGCGCGGGGCGTCCGTGTGTATGCACTCGTCGGCGAGAGCGGGACGGGAAAGAGCTTCCGCGCCAAGCTCGTTGCGCAGAAGTACGGGATCGAGATGATCATCGACGATGGCCTTCTCATCCGGGGCGACTCCATCGTCGCAGGCAAATCCGCGAAAAAGGAGCAGCTCTACATGGCCGCCGTGAAGACCGCGCTGTTTCACGATAAAGCGCACCGCGACGAGGTCGCCCGCGCCCTTCAGCGCGAGAAATTCCGCAAAATCCTCGTTATCGGCACTTCCGAACGCATGGTGACGCGGATCTGCGACCGACTGCAGATTCCCCACCCGGTCAAGGTCGTGAAGATCGAGGACATCGCGAGCCAAGAGGAGATCGCGAAGGCGGTTCGCTCGCGAAAAGTCGAGGGGAAGCACGTCATCCCCGTTCCCGCGCTCGAAATCAGGCGGAATTACCCTTCGATTTTCTACGATTCGATCCGCGTTTTTCTCAAGCGGAGTTTCGGTGCGGCGCCGGCGCGGCCGCGCCTCTACGAAAAATCCGTGGTCCGGCCTGAGTATGCGAAGCGGGGCCGTGTTTCGATATCCGAGGCGGCCCTTTCCCAGATGGTCATCCACTGTGTCGACGAGTTTGACGACTCGGTCCGCGTGCGCAAGCTCACCATCCGCTCCGATACGCAGGGCTACCGCCTCACCCTCGTCCTCGAGGTGCCCTATGGCACCAAGCTCGCGCAGAACGCCCGCGCCCTCCAGGAATACATCATCGAGAACATCGAACGCTTCACCGGTATTCTCATCGAAGAGGTGAACATCGTCATCGACCGCTTCGGTGTTCGCCGGTAGGCTTAGGCGCGGCTCGTCGGACCTTTACCGCCAAAGCTTTAGGGCTTTGACAGCTATCCCCCATTCTGGTAAAGTCGTAGCACATGAGAGAATATCGAGGGATACCGGCATCGCCGGGCGTCGTCGCGGCGCCCGCCTTCGTCCTCCGCGAGGAAGAAGAGCTTTCGGTGCCGAGCTACGTCCTCGAACCCGACGCCATTGAGGGCGAGTGGGACCGCTTTCTCGGAGCGGTCGACAAGGCCAAGGCCGAGGTCGAGGAGTTGCGCGATCGCGCGCGATCCACCGCGGGCGAGGAGCAGGCCGCCATTTTCGAGGCCCACCTCCTCATGCTCTCCGATCCCGACCTTTTTGAAAGCCTTCAGGCGAACCTTAACGCCACATATCGGAACATCGAGCGGGTTATCGTCGAATTCGAGCGGGAGCTCGTCGAAAAGCTCGCGGGCGCGGAGGATCCGTATCTCCAGGCCCGTGCGGCCGATATCCACGATGTCACGCGGCGTATCCTCTCGCACCTTCTTTTTCGGGAGCGCTTCACCCTCGCCGACCTCGAGTCGGATATCATCCTTGTTGCCCGCGACCTTCTTCCCTCGGACATGATTTCTCTGAACCGCGCGCGGGTTAAGGCGATCGCAACCGAGGCGGGCGGCCGTACGAGTCATGTCGCCATCCTCGCGCGCGCCTTCGAAATTCCTGCGGTTCTCGGGCTCGGCGAGCTTGTCGAGGAAATCCGCACGGGCGAAACCATCGTCGTCGATGGCGACCGGGGCCTTGTCGTCGCCGAACCTGATACGGCAACGCTCGCCCGCGCGGCGGCCGCACAGGCTGCGGCCGCCGCCCTCGAACGTGAGCTTGCAGGACTTCGCGACCTTCCCGCTACGACGGTTGACGGCCGACGGCTCCTCCTCAAGGCGAATATTGAGGTGCCCGAGGAGGCCCTTGCCGCCGTCGAGCATGGCGCCGAAGGGGTTGGGCTCTTTCGCTCGGAGTTCCTCTTCCTCCAGCCGGGACACGTTCCCGGCGAAGACGAGCAGTATCGCGCCTACCGCCGGGTCGTCGAGACGATGGCCGGTCGCCCCGTCACCATCCGCACGCTCGATATCGGCGGGGACAAGGTGCTTCCCGAACTTGGCGCTCTCGACGAGAAAAACCCGCTCCTTGGCTGGCGCGCCATCCGCTTCTGTCTCGCAAACCGCGAGGTCTTTCTCACCCAGCTACGCGCCATCCTTCGCGCGGCTGCCCACGGCGATGTGCGCATTATGTTTCCCATGATCTCTTCGCCCGAGGAACTCGAGCGGGCGCGGGAGCTTGTCGTCGAGGCGCGGACCGAGTGCCGCCGCCGCGGCCACAGGGTGCCCGACTACATCAAAGTCGGCATTATGATCGAGGTGCCCGCCGCCGCCCTCGCAAGCGACATTCTCGCGCGGCGGGCCGACTTTTTTTCGATCGGAACAAATGATCTCATCCAGTACACCATGGCGGTCGATCGTGGCAACGAAAAGGTTGCCTATCTACACGATCCCTACCAGCCCTCGGTCTTGCGCCTTGTCAAGCAGACAATCGAGAGCGGGCGGGCCGCGGGCATTCCTGTCGGCATGTGTGGCGAAATGGCCTCGGATCCATCCGCCGCCTTTCTGCTCCTGGGGCTCGGCCTTGAGGAGTTTTCGATGTCGAGTGCCTCGCTCCCCGCGGTGAAGCGGCTGCTCCGTTCGGTTTCCGCCGTTGAGGCTGAAGAAGCCGCCCTTGCCGTCATGTCTATGTCCTCCTCGGCGGAGGTTTCCGCCTACCTTGCCGCGCGCCTTGCCGCGATCGGTGAGCGTCAACGCTAAAAGCGCGCGCCCTTCCCCGCGCGCCCCTTGTACGGAGAAATGAAAGCATGCCTGTGAAGAAGGGCGAAGAGCCCGGAAAGAAAAACCCGCCGCGGTCCCGCCCTACGCTTCCGCGCGACTCTGCGTCCCCCGCCCCTCCCCGTGCCTCCGTCGCGCGCTCTGGCCGCCGCGCCGCCGCGCCGCGGAGCGCGGCCGCGCGCGCAGCTATTGCGCGTGCGTCGCTTCCTCTGGCTGCGGGGGAGACGCCGGCCCCCGCGCCGGAAACCGGTCCTGCGGTTCTCTCGGCATCGCGCCGAATCCGCTACGAGGGGCTTCCGACGGTTGTCATCGCAGGCCGTCCGAATGTCGGGAAGTCGACCCTCTACAACCGCCTTCTTCACAAGCGCCGCGCGATCACCGACCCGACCCCCGGCGTCACTCGCGATCCTGTGGACGCGGTGTGCGAGCTTGCGACGAATGGCAAGCGCCTCCGCCTCGTCGATACGGGTGGCTTTAAGCTCGATCGCGAGGGCCTCGACGACCTCGTCGTCGCAAAAAGCCTTGCGAGTCTCGAGGCTGCGGATCTCATCATCTTCCTTGTCGACGCGAAGGAGATCACACCCGAGGACGAAGAGTTTGCGGCCCTCCTGCGGCGCTGGACACCCAAGGTGCTCCTTGTCGTCAACAAAGCCGACAGCCCCGAGCGCGACGCGCTTGTGTGGGGGCATGCCCGATGGGGGTTTTCGTCCATGCTTTTTGTCTCCGCGGAGCACGGACGCAACATCGACGAACTTGAGGAGGCGCTCGCCTCACGCCTTGATTTTTCCGCCGTGCGCGAAGTAGTCGCCCCCCGCGACGAGATCAGGGTCGCGATTATGGGTAAACCCAACACGGGGAAGTCGACCCTCCTCAACCGCCTCATCGGGGAGGAGAAGTCCATCGTGAGTGACGTTGCAGGCACGACGCGCGACGTCGTCGAGGGACGCTTCGACTGGCGCGGCCGGCATTTCGTCGTGCTCGATACGGCGGGCATCCGCCGCAAAAAGAAAGTCTCCGAGGCGGTCGAATACTACTCGGTGAACCGGGCGATCAGGACGGTCGACGAGTGCGACGTCGTCATCCTCATGATCGACGCGCGCGAGGGGCTCACGGAGCAGGACAAAAAAATCGCCGCTTTCGCGGTTGAGAAGGGGCGGGGGGTCATTTTCGTCCTCAACAAGTGGGACGAGATGCCGGACCTCAAAAACAGCTTCGAGGCGGCCCGCGACAAGCTTCGCTACTTTTTCGGGCAGATGGCCTTTGCGCCTGTCTTGCCGCTTTCTGCGAAAGAGGGCACGGGTATCGACAAGCTCCTCAACACCGTCGTCACGGTGCACGCCCAGCTCTGCCGGGAAATTGAGACAAGTCGCCTCAACAAGGCTGTCGAAAGCTGGATCGCGGCGACGCCGCCGCCGGTCGGTCCGCGGACGCGCTGGAAGCTCCGCTACGCCGTGCAGACAAGCGTCAACCCGCAGCGCTTCGCCTTCTTTGTCACGCGCCCCGAGGCGGTTAAGGAGGCCTATGTCTCCTTCCTCAAGAATAAAATTCGCGAGGAGCTCGACTTGGACAAGATCCCGATCGCGCTCGAGCTCAAGGCCTCTCGGACGAGCCGCGCAAAGAGGTAGGGGCGGTGGCCCTGCTCGGCATCGGGGAGGCCGAGGAGCTCCTCCGCCTCCCCGCTTCGACGCTCCGCCATTGGGAGCGAGCCATCCCCGCCTTTAAGCCGCGCAAGGACGCATTCGGCCGCCGCGTGTACTCCGAGGCCGATCTCCGCGTATTCTTCAGGATCAAGCATCTTTCCAAGCAGCGCGGGCTCGGTCTTGTAGCGGCGTGCGAGGCTATCCTCGACGAGCTCGAAGCCAATCCTGATGCCCGCGCACGTCTTGCCGAGCTCCGCGGCGAGCTTATCGGGCTTTGGGCTGAATGCCGCACATCCGGACGCGAGCTTGCGCGGCGGCTCGAGGCGGCGCGCAAACTCGCGCAAGACTGAGATCCTGCGCCGCCAAGCTGGCGCCGCCAAGCTGGCGCTGCCAAGCTGGCGCTGCCAAGCTGGCGCCGCCAAGCTGGCGCTGCCAAGCTGGCGCTGCCATATTGACGTCCCAGTGATGTAGCCCCATGGCGTCGCCATGCTGGTGCCGCCATGTTGGTGCCGCGCCGCTTCCCGCGCCTCTCCCCCGCCGGTATACTTCGCCTTCGGAGGAAGCAGAAAGATGCCATACAGCCTCGCCAAGCACCTGTGCGATTTTGTCGACGCTTCGCCCACCGCCTACCATGCGGTTGAGAACATAGCCTGTGCCCTTGAGGCGCGGGGGGCGATCCGCCTGCGTGAGCACGAAGCCTGGGCGCTCGAACCAGGCGCCACCTACTATGTCATCCGGGGTGGCTCGGCCCTCGTGGCCTTTCGTCCTGGCCTCAGACCCGCGTCCGAGGAGGGCTTCGCGCTCGCCGGCGCGCATACGGACAGCCCCGCTCTCAAGGCGCGGCTTGAAAAGCCTCTTTCGGCGCGAGGGTTCGAACGCGTGCCCATCGAGGTGTACGGCGGTCCCATTCTCGCCACCTGGCTCGACCGGCCGCTTTCGCTTGCCGGCCGCGTCGCGCTCCGCGGCCCCGCGGGAGCGCTCGAAACCCGCCTTGTCAATTTTGCGCGGCCCGTCGGCATCGTGCCGAATCTCGCCATCCATCTCAACCGCGACCTCAACAAGGGTTTTGAGTACAATGCCCAGACCCAGCTCCCCGTGCTTCTGGGCGCCGACCCCGCCGCGGTACAGGCTGAAACCGTGACGGGCTCCGCACTCCTTAGGCTTATCGCAAAGGAGCTGGGCGTCGAGCCTGATTCGGTTCTCGGCGCCGACCTCTTTTTTGTCGATGCGCAGCGTTGCACGCTATTCGGCGTCGATGGCGAACTTGTGAACGGCTACCGCCTCGACGACCTCTCGGGCTGCCATGCGGTGCTCGAGGGCTTCCTTCGCTCAAGCCCGGCGCCGCACGGCCAGATCGCCTGCTTTCTTGACCATGAGGAAGTGGGATCGACAAGCCGCGTTGGTGCGGACTCTTCGCTCATCCGCGACCTTCTTGCGCGCATCGCGGTAGGAGGCGGCCTTGCGAGCGAGGGCTTCTATCGTGCGCTTGCGCGCTCTTTTGCGGTGAGCGTCGATGTCGCTCAGGCCTACCACCCCTCCTATGCAGAAAAATTCGATGAATACTTCGCGCCGCTTCTCAACGGGGGGCCTGCGATCAAGGTCAACGCGAACATGCGGTACGCGACCGATGCGGGGGCGGAGGCGCGCTTCCGCACGTACTGCGCCGAGGCGGGGGTCCCCTGCCAGAAATTCATGAGCCGCGCCGACATCGCGCCCGGTTCCACGATCGGGCCTGTGTCCTCGGCTCTGACCGGCATTCCTACCGTCGATGTCGGCGCGCCACTTTTGTCGATGCACTCGATCCGCGAGACGATCGGCGCCCGTGACCACGAGGCCATGGCTGCAGTTCTCGCGCGGCATTTTGGCGCCTCGCCTTTCGAAGGCGCTTAAGCACCTTCGAAGGGTGCTTAAGCACCTAGCGAAGGAAAACACGACAGCCCGCCTAAGGGATGGCGGGCTGTCGGTGAGCGCACAGGGCGCGAGGCTACTGCTTCGGGAAGACGCCGTAGCTGAGCTTCGGATCGAAGGTTCCCCGCCGTTCTTCGCCTGCGATGCTCGGAATCACGAGCTTTTGACCGGGAAAAATGAGGTTCGGGTTTCCGGGATCGCGGAAGGTTTTCTTGTTCGCCTCGTAGATGACAGGCCACTTGCTCGGATCATTGTAGATGAAGGGGTATTCCGCGATCCGCCAGAGGCAATCCCGTCGCTCGGGGATGAGCCTGACCACATAGACGGCGGGCCAGGGGAGTACTTCGCTCACGTTCGCAAGTGCTGTGAGCGCCGCATCGGCCTTGCGGCGCGCAAGGCCATAGTCCTCGCCCGCATAGGCTGCGTCCGCCGCGGCAAGCTCGCCCGTCGCGCGGCCATATTCTGCAGGCCAGTTGGTGGCGGCGTTCACCGATGTGGCCCAGGCAAGGCGTTCGCGAGCCGCGGCGAGGGAGCGATCTGCGGCCGCTTTGGCGAGCATGGTCTCGACGTAGCGGTCGGAGCGGAACGCATACTCCTGCGCCTGGGCGGCTAAGTCCGCGGCTGCGTCGTAATCCCCTTCTTCAAAGGCGGCTTCCGCGCTCGCCTTGAGCTCAAGGCTCTTTCGGTAAAATTCATTGTCGATAAAGGACTGGGCCCAAGCGCCCGCGGCGATGAGGACGGCGAGGGCGAAGAATGCGATGCTGCGCTTCATCTCGGTGCCTCCTTAGTTGCCGCTTACTGCGTCGGCGGCTTCGGCCTTGCGGCGGCTTTCCTCGGCGGCGGCCTTGGCTGCGCGCATCGCCTCCTCCGCCTTGCGCCGCTTGTCCGCGGCAAGCGCGTAGGCTTCGTCGAAAAGCCTAGCTGCGGTCTCAAAGGCGGCGGACGCGGCCTCGTAGTCGCCTGAAGCGTATTTTGCAGCGCCTTCATCGTAGGCGGCGAGCGCCTGCGCGTAGCCCTCCTTCACCGCAACGTTCGCCTTGATCGCCTCGGAACGGGCCCTTGCCGCGTCGGAGTTCTCTTTTTTGCTCGTCGCCACCCCCTGACGTCCCTTTTGGATGACCAGGTTATAGCGGAGTGTCGCTTCGTCGAGGGCGTCCACGCCCTGAGTGAAGGCAAGCTCCCGTGCGCTTCTATCGCCACCTGTGTGGAAGAGGGAGTCCTCCTCGGCGTATTTGTTTTCGGCAAGGCGGAAATTGCCTGAATCCCAGACCGCGAACCCTGCGTCAAGGATGCGTGCGCGGAGCGCTCCTGCACGCGTGCGCTTGTACGATAGCTCGTAAAGGACGCGCGCGCGTTCGAAGACGGCTATCGCATCGGCGTTCTCGAGGGCGGCCGCTTCGGCGTAGGCGGCCTCCGCCGCGCCAAAGCGTTCGACTTCTTTTATGTCTGCGCCCTCGGCAAGGGCGGCCTTCCGCATCGCATCGGCGCTTTCGCGTCGCGCCTGCACAACGAGGGCAAGGCCCCGTGTGGTGAGCGCGTCGAAGAGCTCCTTGGCCCGGCTAAGCCCTTCCTTGGCGGTTTTTCCATCCTTTGCGTCGTAGGCGGTCTTGCCTGAGGCGAAGGCGGCGTCGGCGGCCTTGTAATCTTCGGGCAGCACTTCGAAAATCTTGAAGTCGAAGGCGCGCCGTTTGGCAGCCTGTGCTGCGGCAAGGAGCTGGTCGAGCTCTTCTTGCGGCACGGCGGGTTCCGCCGGGGCGGGGCGGGGAGCCTCGACGACGGGCTCCGGCTCGGGCGTCGCAATCGGTGCAGGTTCAGGGGCCGCCGGCTTCGAGGCGCAGGATGCAAGGATCGTAAACGCGCTTAAACTGGCGCATAAGACGAGGATGCGCGCTTTTTTACTTCGGTTCATAGGCTCCTCCTCACCGTAAACTACAGGGCAAACATATCATATTAAAGGCATGGCACATACCTTTGTTACAAAAAAGGTGCATAAAAGGGGGTCTGCGTGCTGGATCGCAGCCAATTTGTGTCGTTATATAAAACGGCATTTTGTTTTGCGAGCCGAAGGACTCCGAATCGATAAAAAATGCTTGACAACACTGCGGTGCAAAGCTATGCTATGCTAACGACTTTGAGATCGCCCTACAGCGAGGTCGGCATGACGTATGAGTATTTCCTTCTCGACATCCAGGATCGGATAGCGCTTGTCAAGATCAACCGTCCCGAAGCGCTCAATGCGCTTTCGTCGAAGGTGCTGTGCGAGTTCGAATCGCTGATCGATCGGCTTGCATCCTCGCGCGAGGTCGATGTTCTTGTGCTGACAGGCGAGGGGCGCGCCTTTGTCGCGGGCGCCGACATCGCCGAAATGCGCGGGCTTTCCGCGGCCGAGGGGCGGTCCTTCGGGCTTCTCGGCGCCCGCGTGTTCCGCAAGCTCGAGCTTCTTGACATGCCGGTTATTGCCGCGGTGAACGGCTTTGCGCTGGGCGGCGGCCTCGAACTCGCCCTTGCCTGCGATATTCGCCTTGCGAGCGACAAGGCGAAGTTCGGCCAACCCGAGGTGACGCTCGGTATCACGCCCGGCTTTTCCGGCACCCAGCGTCTTTCGCGGCTTATCGGCCCCGCACGGGCAAAAGAGCTCATTTTCACGGGTGACATGATCAAGGCAGAGGATGCGCTCGCCATTGGTCTTGTTTCGCGCGTTTTACCCGCGGAGGAACTCCTGCCCGCCGCGCTGGAGCTGGCGCGGAAAATCGCGAAAAACGCCCGGCGCGCCGTTGCCTATGCCAAGACGGCCATCAATCGCGGCTATGAAACCGACCTTGAGACGGGCATCGCGATCGAGGCGGATCTCTTCGGGCTGTGTTTTGCGACCTCTGATCAGAAGGAGGGCATGACGGCCTTTCTTGAGAAGCGGCCTGCGGTCTTCAAGGGCGAGTGAGGCTTTGCCTCTCCGCGCGGACGGAATGAAGAATAAGGAGCAAGGACATGAAGATCATGGTACTCGGCGCCGGTACGATGGGTTCGGGCATCGCGCAGGTGGCTGCCCAGGCGGGCCATCTCGTGATTCTTCGCGATCTCGACCGGGCTTATGTCGATAAGGGGCTTGCGACCATCGCGAAAAACCTCGAAAAGGCTGTCGCGAAGGGGAACCTCGCCGAATCGGCCAAGGCGGAGACGCTTGCGCGCATAACGCCCACGACCGAGCTCGAGGCTGGCCGCGATGCCGATCTTGTCATTGAGGCCGCTGTTGAGAACCTTGATATCAAGAAAAAGATTTTTGCCGAGCTCGATGCGATCATGAAGCCCGAGGCCATACTTGCGACGAACACTTCGTCGCTCTCCATCACGGCGATCGCCGCGGCGACCAAGCGTCCCAACAAGGTCATCGGCATGCACTTCTTCAATCCGGTGCCGGTGATGAAGCTTGTCGAGGTCATCAAGGGCATCGCGACCAGCGAGGAGACGAAAAAGGCGGTGCTCGAGGCCTGCGTCGGCCTCGGCAAGACCGCCGTGGAGGTGAACGAGGCCCCCGGCTTTGTCGTCAACCGCATCCTCATTCCGATGATCAACGAGGCGATCGGAATCCTTGCCGATGGTGTCGCATCTGCGAGCGACATCGACGAGGCCATGAAGCTCGGCGCCAACCACCCCATCGGCCCCCTCGCGCTCGCCGACCTCATCGGTAACGACGTGAACCTCGCCATCATGGAGGTTCTCTACGAGGAATTTGGCGATCCGAAGTACCGCCCCCACCCCCTCCTCAGGAAGATGGTCCGTGGCGGCCTTCTTGGCCGGAAGTCCGGCAAGGGCTTCTACGACTATAGCAAGTAAACGCAGGCTACACGGGTCGCCCTTGGGGGACGGCCCTTCGCCCAGCGCAAGAAGGTAGGTTATGGAGAAATCCCTTATCAGGCTCAGGATGGGCGCGCACGACGCCCACTACGGTGGCAACCTTGTCGATGGCGCCAAAATGCTCCAGCTCTTTGGCGATGTCGCCACCGAGCTCCTCATCATGCACGACGGTGACGAGGGGCTGTTTGCCGGCTACGAAAAGGTTGAGTTCCTTGCGCCGGTCTTTGCAGGCGATTACATCGAGGCATCGGGCGAAATCATCAGCGTCGGCAACTCGTCGCGCAAGATGAGCTTTGAGGCGCGCAAGGTTATTCGCCCGCGGCCCGATATAAACGACTCGGCCGCGGACGTGCTTGACGAGCCGGTCGTGGTGTGCCGCGCCGTGGGCACCTGCGTCGTGCCCAAAGCCAAGCAGCGGAAGAGCTAAGTTCCCTAGCTCTGCGCATGGCGCAGGGCTAGGGCCTTCGTTCGCACAGGGGGTGGGATTCGCTGTTCCGCCGCTGTGTGAACATGCCCTATGTGAGGCCTGAATCTTCTCTCACGATCAGTATTGCACGACACGAGGTATAGAATGGATTTCCAGCTCAATCAAGAACATCGCTTGCTTGCCCAGCTCTATCGCGACTTCACCGAAGCGGAGGTCGCTCCGCGCGCCAAGGAAATAGACGAGACGGAGCGCTTCCCCGAGGAAACCGTGCGCAGCATGGCGCGCTATGGGATGATGGGCATCCCCTTCCCCAAGGAGTATGGCGGAGCCGGGGGCGACAATCTTGCCTACATCATGGCCGTCGAGGCGATTTCGAAGGCCTGCGGCACGACGGGCGTCGTCCTCTCTGCCCATACCTCGCTCTGTGCCGCGCCCATTTATGAAAACGGCACCGAGGAGCAGAAGCGGAAGTACCTTGTGCCTCTTGCTCGTGGCGAGAAGCTTGGTGCCTTCGGTCTTACGGAGCCGAACGCAGGAACCGATGCGGCAGGGCAGCAAACCACGGCGGTTCTGGACGGTGACGCCTACATCCTCAACGGCTCCAAGATTTTCATCACAAATGCCGGCCCTGCGGATATCTACATTGTCATGGCGATGACCGACAAGTCAAAGGGCACAAAGGGCATCTCAGCATTCATTCTCGAAAAAGGCATGCCCGGCTTCTCCATCGGCAAAAAAGAGGAAAAAATGGGCATCCGCGGCTCCTCCACTTGCGAGCTCATCTTTGAGAATGTGCGGGTGCCGAAGGATAATCTCCTTGGCAAGGAGGGGGGCGGTTTTGGGCTTGCGATGCGCACCCTTGACGGCGGCCGCATTGGCATCGCGGCGCAGGCGCTCGGCCTTGCGCAGGGGGCGATCGACGCGACAGTCGCCTATGTCAAGGAGCGCAAGCAGTTCGGTAAGACAATCGCTCAGTTCCAGAACACGCAGTTCCAGCTTGCGGACATGCAGGCGAAGACCGATGCAGCCCGCCTCCTCGTCTATCGCGCGGCGGTGTCCAAGGACCGCAAGCTACCCTATACCGTTGAGGCGGCGACCGCGAAGCTCTTTGCGAGCGAAACGGCGATGGAGGTGACGACCAAGGCCGTCCAGCTCCACGGCGGTTACGGCTACACCCGCGAGTATGCGGTCGAGCGCATGATGCGAGACGCGAAGATCACGGAAATCTACGAGGGGACCTCCGAGGTCCAGCGCATGGTGATCTCTGCGGCGATGCTGAAATAAGGCGAGGAAGGAAGCGATGAATATCGTAGTCTGCATGAAGCAGGTCCCGGACACGACAGAGGTCCGGATCGATCCGGTCACCGGGACGCTCATCCGCGAGGGCATTCCGAGCATCATCAATCCGGATGACAAGGCCGGCCTTGAGGCGGCGCTCGCGCTCAAGGATTCCTCAGGCGCCCATGTCACCGTTCTTTCGATGGGGCCGCCGCAGGCCGAGCTTGCGCTCCGCGAGGCGCTCGCCATGGGCGCCGATGAGGCGATCCTCGTCTCCGACCGCGCCTTTGGCGGAGCCGACACCTGGGCCACCTCGAGCACCATCGCGGCAGCCCTGCGCAAGCTCGAGTGGGACCTCGTGCTCTGCGGCCGGCAGGCGATCGACGGCGACACCGCCCAGGTTGGTCCCCAGATCGCCGAGCACCTCGGCCTCCCCCAGGCAAGCTATGTGAGCGAGCTTGCGCTCGAGCCGGGCGCCGTGGTGGTGAAGCGCGTGTTTGAAGACGGCTACCAGCGGATCCGGCTCAGGCTCCCCTGCCTTCTCACCTGTCTTAAGGAGATGAACAAGCCGCGCTACATGTCGGTCGGCGGGGTCTTCGATGCGTTCCGCGCCGAGGTGAAGGTGTGGAGCCTGGGGGACCTGGGGCTCGCGCCCGCGAGTATTGGTCTTAAGGGTTCGCCGACGCGCGTAAAACAGTCCTTTTCGAAGGGCGCAAAATCCGCCGGCAAGGTGTATACGGTGGAGCCCCGGGAGGGCGCACAGCTCATCGTGGAGCGCCTCAAGGAGCGCTTTATCATCTAGGCCGCACGGCAGGGAGTGGAAATCATGGACATATCGGGATACAGGGGCGTCATGGTGTTCGCCGAACGGCGAAACGGCGCGGTGCAGAAAATAGCCTATGAACTCCTTGGTGCGGGCCGCGCAATTGCGGACAGCCTCGACGAGCCGCTTGTCGCCCTCCTTGCGGGGGCGCAGCTCCGCGAGGAGGAGGCCGTGGAACTCATCGCGCAGGGCGCCGACGAGGTGCTCCTCATCGAACACGAGGCGCTCGGCGTGTATATGACCGAGCCCTTTACGAAGGCGCTTGTCGCGGCCATCGAGGCGCGGAAGCCCGGCGTCGTTCTTGTCGGCGCGACGACTATAGGCCGCGATCTTGCGCCGCGCGTTTCCGCGCGCGTCAAGACGGGGCTCACGGCGGACTGCACGGGACTCGCGGTGGAAGACGCCACGAGAAACCTCCTCATGACGCGGCCCGCCTTCGGCGGCAACATCATGGCGACCATCGTTTGTCCCGAGCACCGTCCCCAGATGGCGACGGTTCGCCCCGGGGTTATGCGCAAACTCGAACGCGATCCCGCGCGCCGCGGTGAAGTCACGCGGCTTGCGCTCGCGATAGAACCCGATGTGCGGGACGTCGAAATTCTCGAAACGGTGGTGGAGAAGACGGCGAAGAAAAACATCGAAGAGGCGACGGTCCTCGTTTCGGGTGGCCGCGGGCTCGGAAGCCCGGAGAATTTCAGGCGGCTTGAGGGTCTTGCCGAGGAGCTTGGCGGACTTGTGTCCGCCTCGCGTGCCGTCGTTGACGCGGGTTGGGTCGGCCCCGAGCGGCAGGTCGGCCAGACGGGTAAGACCGTCCGCCCCGATCTGTACCTTGCCCTCGGCATTTCGGGCATGATCCAGCACATCGCGGGTATGGAGGATTCGGAGTTCATCGTCGCGGTCAACAAGAATCCCGATGCGCCCATTTTCGAATATGCCGACCTCGGCATCGTCACCGATGTGAACAAGCTTGTCCCCGCCCTTGTCGAGGAGCTCAAGGCGGCGAAGGCGGCGCGCTGAACGAATCTCGGGGCAGGCGGGCCTTGCGAGCAGTGCTACAGGCCATTAAAATTTCGCCTTGACCTACTAACCGCTTGATCGGGGTAGATATTCGAAGGGTTATGGCCGTGCCTAGCGCGGCTTAGAGTATATCGCTTAGGAGATTCATCGATGAAACGCAAGACGATTTTGGCGCTTTCGTGTGTGACAGCGCTGATTTTCGCCGCGACGACCGGATGCAAGCCTGCGGCCTCCAAAGCTGAAGCAAAATCCGCAGGTGAGCCCATTGTTGTCAAGATAGGGCATACCGACTCTTCCTCGCGTTCCACCCATACCTGGGCCCTGTGGCTTGGCAAGTACCTTGAAGAAAAGGCTCCCGGCAAGTTCAAGGTCGAGGTTTTCTCCGATGGTCAGCTCGGTGACACGCCCGATCTTGTGGCCGGTGTCAAGCTCGGCACAGTCACTATGACATTTGACCTCTCCGCGGCCATCACCGCGGCGACGGGCCCGGCTTCCGCGTGCATCGACCTCCCCTTCCTCTATCCGACCTACGAGGATTGGGTTAAGGGCACCTTCGAGAACGGCGGTCTTGAGCTCTTCAATAAGACCCTCGAGGGTAGCGGCTATTACTGCCTGGATATGTACTACAATGGAATGCGGCAGGTAATCTCCACGAAGAGGAATTATCACAATGCTGATGACTTAAGGGGGCAGAAGGTTCGCGTCGCGCAGAACGAGCTCAACATCGCACTCTGGAAAGCGATGGGTGCCAATCCGACACCGATGGCTTGGGGCGAGGTCATCACCTCCCTTTCCCAGAAGACGATCGATGCGCTCGATCACTCGCTCGGGGTCTTCAACGACTTCTCGCTCCACGAGATAGCGCCATACCTTACGCTCACCAATCATGCGAGCTCGCCCTTCCCCATTATTACCTCTAAGGCATGGCTCGACTCTCTTCCTGCCGATCTCCGCGCGGTCTTTGTCGCCGGCGTTCACGAAATGGCCAGGCAGCAGCGTGAGGCTGAGCGGGCGAACGAGATGGGCTACCTTGAGCGCTTCCGCAAGGCTGGTACGAAGATCGAAGAGCTCAGTCCTTCAGAAGTTGCTGCATTCATCAAGGCCGTGCAACCGGTCTATGATGCGCAACGGAAGATTGTTGGCGACGACGTGATGAACGCATGGCTCGCCACGGTTCCCAAGAAGAAATAAAACCATAGGCATCCTGGCGACGCGCCCGCATTTAGCCGCGCGGGCGCGTCGCATACTGTACTACACGTCGAAAGGAGCCCGCGTCCGGCGCGCGGCGAGCGCCGCTATGCGGTGAGCGCCGTCAGCCCCGGGGTATACCGCGTGGATACTGCCCGATGAGAAAGCTCTTGAAAGCCCTGGATCTCCTTGAGGACATAATCCTGGTTTCGATGTTCGCAGCGATGGTGGCGGTGATCTTCATGCAGGTCATCATGCGCTATGTCTTCAATAACTCCCTCTCCTGGTCGGAGGAGCTTGGGAAATTTCTTTTCGTTTGGCTCTCCTGGTTTGGCATCAGCATTGGGGCCAGGCGCAAGGAACACATCAAAATCACCATGCTTGTGGACAAGCTCCCCTACCGTGTCGCGCGAGTCCTCGATCTTGTTGCAGAAGCGGTGGTTATCGCCATCTGCGTTGTGACCGCTGTCTACGGAGTCTCCCTCGTGCGCAGTCAGTCAGCGATCCGTTACGCCGGCATTCGGATAAGCATTTCCTGGGGCTATCTGTCGGTGGTCGTGGGTTGCGCTCTTATGACAATCCGGGGGCTTGCAGCAATGATAGAGGATGTTCGCGCGATTAAGATCGGGAAGCCTCTTGCTTCCAATGGAGGTAGCTAAGTGGCGATGACAATCCTCTTCATCGTGCTTTTTGCACTTCTCATGATCGGCGTTCCCGTCGGCTTCGCCATCGGCGGTGCCACGATGGTAGCCATGTTTTTCTTTTCTGACCTCAACATGGTCGTCAGCGCGCAGTTCTGCTATTCGGGCATCAACTCTTTCACAGTCATGGCTATACCCTTCTTTATGTTGGCCGGACTTATTATGTCGACGGGTGGTATTGCGAGGCGCATCGTTAACTTCGCGTCTGCGCTTGTCGATTTTGTCACGGGGGCCCTCGGTTGTGTGACCACGCTTTCATGCATGTTCTTCGGCGCGTTATCCGGCTCAGGCATGGCAACCACATCGGCTATTGGCGGGATGATGATCCCCGAGATGAAGAAACGCGGTTACGAACCTGCCTACGCGGCGACTCTTGTCTGCTTCGGCGGGATTGTCGGCCCCATCATTCCGCCAAGTTTGTCTTTCGTGCTCTATGGTGCAACCACGGGCACACCGGTTCCAAAGCTCTTTCTCGCGGGCATACTCCCCGGCATTTTTTTGGGGCTCGTATTTCTCACGATGAACGTCTACATGTGTAAAAGAAGCGGTACCGATCTTCGGCATAACAGTTATGCAGAAAAGGTGCCGCTCAAGGTGTTTTTGCAAAACCGGGCAAAAGCCATCGGTAGTGCCGCAAAGGAAGGCTTTTGGGCGCTACTGTCGCCGGTCATCATCCTTGGCGGCATTTACTCCGGTGTCTTTACGCCAACAGAAGCCGCCTGTATTTCCGTCGTCTACTCGATCATCATTAGCCTTTTCGTGTATAAGGACATGACGCTCAAGGATCTCTATGGCGCTCTGCTCTCGGCGGCTGTTCTCAACGGCATTACCTCCTTCCTTCTCGGCTATTCAACGGTCTTCTCCACGTTTATGACCTTCGAAAAGGTGCCTCAGGCAATCACAGCTTTTCTCACGACCGTGTCGAAAAGCCCGTACGTCATTCTTCTCATCATCAATGTATTTCTTCTCGTTATCGGATGCTTCCTCGACACCGTGCCGGCGGTCATCGTCATGGCGCCTATGCTTCTCCCTACAGTCAAGGCGCTCAATATAAACCAGACGCACTTTGGCGTGATCATGGCTGTCAACCTTGCAATCGGACTCTGCACCCCTCCCTATGGGTGCAATCTCTTTGTTGGGGCTGCGGTTGCGAAAATCAAAATGGAGAGCATGTTCAAATACATTTTCCCATTTCTCGCTGTTGCAGTGGCTGCTCTCTTGGTCATTACTTACGTTCCGTGGCTATCCCTTGCCTTTCTTAAGTGAGGTGAGTGCATGTTTTAGCCTGGTGCGCGTTGCTGCGTGCATCGGGCTAAGCCGCCCTTGTCGAGGAGCTCAAGGCGGCGAAGGCGGCGCGCTGAACGAATCTCGGGGCAGGCGGGCGGGGAGGCGGTGCTCAGAAATCGCCGAAAAGCTCGGCGAGGTAGTCCGCAAGCACGCGGGCAGGATCGATTCTGGCAAGTCCCGCCTCAAGGATTTTTGCAAGCCTTTCGCCTTCCGGCCCCCGCTTAAAGCATATATAGAGCTTGTTGGTCGCAAGTGGCTTGTCGTTAAACGCAAGGAGCTCGCCGAAGCCGGTGAGGCTCGGCGAGCTTGCGAGGAGGTAGCGCATTACCTCACGATCGATCACCGCCAGGGGAAGGCGGCGCGTAGCGACCTTGATGAGGTTAGTCCGGTCATCGACCGCCTCCTCCACCTTGAGTTCGCCCCGCGCAGCCAGCGCATCGAAGGCTTCGGTATTGAAGTAGCCCTTCACCGTGCCAATCACGAGGTGCTTAAGATCGTCCAGGTCTGTCCAGTGCACCGGCGCGTCCCGGCGCTCGACAAAGCCGAGGAGGCTTGTGCCGATCGGAGGAGAATAAAGAAATTCACGGGCGTTGTCTTTCGCATAGTATTCGGGGAAATACCCCGCGTATTTGGGGTTGTTGCGCGCGATCTGCACGGCCCGCGCCCAGGGGAAAAACTCGATCTCGAGGTGGTATCCCATCGCCGCAAAGGCGGCTTTTGCCACCGCCGCGACGGCGCCCTGGGCGGGGAGGGCGGCTCCCACATATGGTGGCCACTCGAGGGTGGTGAGGACGACACGGCGCTCTTCGGCGGCGGCGAGGTTCAACGAAAGGGCGAAGAGGGCGGTGCACATAAGCCATTTCATCTGCGCCTCCCGCCGCGATTTTCGCACACGGGCTTTGGCCGGCGTAGCGGAAAAGTAGCGGCTTCAAGCTTAATATATCCAGAAACGGCTCCCCGGCCAAAATGCGCTCTACAAGGACTGCATGTGCGCTGCCGCGTGTGTCGCGCTTGTCTCAAGACGCGGGCCGGTTTACGTAGCCCGCCCTCCTTTGGTACAGTTGAGCCATCATGAATCAGCGGTTTAGCCATATAAATGAAGGCACCTGTTCGGACACTGTTTCCTTTTCGCTTGAAAAGGGCCGCGTCCGCGCGGTCGAGTTCCAGAACGGCTGTCCGGGCAATCTTGCGGGGATTGCGCGCCTCGTCGAAGGCATGGAGGCGGAGGAAGTGATCCGGCGGCTCGAGGGCATCCGCTGCGGCGGCAAGGATAGCTCCTGTCCCGACCAGCTTGCCCGCGCAGTCCGCCGTGCTCTCGAAGCACAGGCGACGGGCCGTCCATGACCTTGGGCCGCGCCCTTATTCGGTGCGCGTTTGCTGCTTGCGCCAGTGCGCTCTTTGCCTCCTGTGCGTCGGCGCCCGTTTTGGACCTCGTGCGCCGTAGCGGCTACGAACGTGCTTCGTTACCTGCCGGACTAGAGCCCGCGCGCTTTGACGCGATGCGCATCGAGCCGCGCTCGCCTCGTGCCTTTGCGGCTTGGTATCGCGCGGTGTTTCACGGAGGAGCTTCGGCAGAATCCTCGTTGTCCCTTCTCGAGGCTGCGTTTTTTGGCAAATTCCGCGAGGAATCGGCACGGCTAAATAAGGAGTTCGGGCCCGAGGCGGTGCATCCCTGGTATTTCGAGGAGCGCGAGTTCATAGCCTACGCGGATGCGCGGCTCCTCGTTCGGGGCTGTTCGCGTGCCGAATACCGGGGCGGCGCGCATGGGCTGTACGGTACCGAATATGCGATCATCGACCTTAGCGGGAGGCGGGTGCTGGGCCTGGCTGAACTCTTTATCCCCGGCTCGGATGCGCGGCTCTCCGCTCTTCTTACCCGCAAGGCCCGGGAGGTTTTGGGCCTCGCCGAAGGGACCCCGCTTCAGGAGGCGGGGTTCTTCGTCGACGCGGTTCCGCCGAGCCCGAACCTGTTCGTCCATGCGGAAGGCCTTGGGTTCCACTACAATGTCTACGATATCGCGCCCTATGCCATGGGCGAGATCGTACTCCTCCTTTCCTTTGAGGAGCTCGATGCGCTCCTTCGCTCCGACATGCGAACGCTTTTTGGCC
The DNA here is from genome assembly GCA_029265615.1 of Spirochaetota bacterium. Lineage (GTDB taxonomy): Bacteria > Spirochaetota > Spirochaetia > Treponematales > Rectinemataceae > JAEUJG01. The sequence goes on along the minus strand of JAJUIB010000007.1, from coordinate 12,394 downwards.
TTTCCCGCGTTCGGCCCGAGGAGGAACTGTGACCGAAAGCCTTGAAATGTACCTTGAGACAATCAGTCTCCTCCACGATCGGAACCGCATAGCACGGGTCACTGATATCGCGAAGGAGCTCGGCGTCTCAAAACCTTCGGTGCATACCGCCCTCCATGAGCTTGAGCGTCGTGGGCTCATCGAGCATGAACACTACGGCGAGGTTTTTCTCACGCCGAGCGGCAAGGCTGCGAGCGCCTCAATTCGTGAGCGCCATACCGCGCTTGCCGGCTTTCTCCGCGAGGTGCTCGGCGTCTCGCCCGCGGTCGCCGAGCAGGACGCCTGCCGCATGGAGCACATCCTTTCCGACGAGACCATGGCGCGCATCATGGAGGCGCTTGAAGTCAAAAAAGGCCCGCCACGCGCTGACTAAGGCTTTCCGCCTTCGGGGTGGCGGTAGCGCCGTCGTGAACGCGCGCGCAGGCTTTTACGGCAAAAAGAAGGCCGCCCTTGCGAGGCGGCCTTAGGGTGCGAGTGTCCAGATCTATATCTTGGCGACCGCGGCGCGCCACGTCTTGTCGCCCGCTTCGATGTCCGTGAAGGCGCCGGCCGAGCCGGGCGCCGCCGGCCCTTCGGCGAATGAAAGCTCCGCCGCGAGGGTCTCGCGTGCGACAAAATCGCGATGAGCGGCGAGGGCGGCCTTGAGCTCGTCGTCGCCCGCGACGACAAGGCGAATGCGGTCGGTTACCTCGAGCCCCGATTCCTTGCGAAGCGTCTGCACGCCGCGCACGAGGTCGCGGATCCAGCCCTCTTCGAGGAGCGAGCGGTCGATGGCGGTGTCGAGGGCGACGGTGAGGCTTCCTTCGTTTTGGACCTTGAGGCCCGCCTTTTCGCTCCGGCGCACCTCGACTTTCTCTGGAGTGAGCTCGACCTTGCGGTCTGCGACTGCGATGACGACTCGTTCACCTGCGAGAATGCGTGCGATGTCGCGCCCGGGAAGGCGCTCGATCGCTTCTGCGGTGGCCTTCATGTCCTTGCCGAGTTCCTTGCCAAGGACGCGGAAATTCGCCTTGCAGGCGTACTCGACGAGCTCCTCCTCATCCTCGCGGAAAATCACGTCCTTGACGTTGAGCTCTTCGCGGAGGAGATCGACCATCTCGCCGAGAACGGCGCGCTCCGCGGGATCCTTTGTGACAAGGTGGACGGCCCTGAGGGGCTGACGGATCTTGACGTCGTGCTGGACGCGGAGCGCGCGGCCCATGGAGACCGCCCGGCGCGCCCAGGCCATCTTGCGCTCAAGCTCTGGATCGCGGAGCGCGGATTCCGCGACGGGCCAGTCGGCGAGATGCACGGATTCGGGGTCGCCTTCACGGCGGAGGTTACGCCATATCTCCTCGGTGATGAAGGGGGCGATGGGTGCCAGCGCGAGGGCGAGGCGGCGGAGCACGCGGTAGAGCGTCGCGTAGGCCGCCGCCTTGTCCGCATCCCCCTCGCTCCGCCAAAAGCGCCGCCGGGATCGGCGGATATACCAGTTGTTGAGAAGATCGATGAAGTCGATGATGGGCGTGATGGCGCCCTGCATGTCATAGGCGTCGAGCGCCGCGGTGACTTTTTCGAGCATCGCCTCGCAGACGGAGAGGATCCAGCGGTCGAGCTGGTTGGCGCCGGAACCGCCCGGGGCGGTTCCGGCGGCGCCTAAGCCTCCGGCTTCGGCGATCTTTCGATCGGCGTCTGCGGTCTCGGCGGCCGAAGCTCCTGAGCACGCGGCGAACTTCTCCGGCCATCCGTCGATGTTCGCATAGGTGACAAAGAAGCCGTAGGCGTTCCAGAGCGGGATGATGATGCCCTTGAGTACCTCGCGCACGCCCTCGTCGGTGAAGCAGAGGTCGTCTGCGCGCGTTACGGCCGAGTTCATGAGGAAAATGCGGAGCGCATCGGCGCCGAACTTGTTCATCACCTCGTTGGGGTCGGTGTAGTTGCGCAGGGATTTTGACATCTTCTTGCCGTCGGCGGCGAGGACGAGGCCGTTCACCACGCAGGCTTTGAAGGCTGGCTGGTCGAAGAGCGCCGCCGCGAGTACGGTGAGGGTGTAGAACCAGCCGCGGGTCTGGTCAAGCCCCTCGGCGATGAAGTCGGCGGGGAAGTGCCGCTCGAACTTATCCTTGTTCTCGAAGGGGTAGTGCCCCTGCGCGTAGGGCATGGAGCCCGATTCGAACCAGCAATCGAGGACTTCGGGGATGCGCCGCATGGTGCCGCCGCAGCCGCATTTCCAGGTTATTTTGTCTACGAAGTGTTTGTGGAGGTCGGTAGGACGTTCGCCCGAAAGCCGCTCAAGCTCATCCCGACTGCCGACGCAGGTCGCCTCCCCGCAGGCATCGCACTTCCAGATGGGGAGCGGATTACCCCAGTAGCGGTTGCGGCTGATCGCCCAGTCCCGTGCGTTTTCGAGCCATTTGCCAAAGCGGCCATTTTGGATGTGCGCGGGCACCCAGTAGATCTTCGAATTCGCCTCGAGCATCTTCTTTTTGACCTCGGGCACCCGCACAAACCAGGAGCTCACCGCGCGATAGATGAGGGGATGCTCACACCGCCAGCAGTGCGGATAGGCATGGAGTATCTGCTCGCGCTTCACGAGTTTGCCCTCGGCCTTAAGCCGCTCGATAATGTCCTTGTCGCAATCCTTGACAAATCGGCCCTGGTAGTCGGGCACCTCGGAGGTGAACTTGCACTCGGCGTCCACCGGGCAGATTGTTGGCACCCCCGTCCCTTTGAGCACCTCGTGGTCATCCTCGCCAAAGCCGGGGGCTGTATGGACGATGCCCGTGCCGTCCTCGGTGGTGACGTGTGCGCCGAGGACCGTGCGGAACGCGCCTTCCTCCCGCGTCGCGGCGAAGTAAGGGAAGAGCGGTTCGTACTCGATGCCAGCGAGTTCGGCGCCCTTGCGCTTCCAGGCGATGGCGAGCGCGGCGGGCTCCTTGTAGTAGGCGGACAGCCGGGACTCGGCAAGTATGTAGCGCTCTTCCCCATCGACGACGCAGACATAGTCGATGTCGGGGCCGAGGCAGAGCGCGAGGTTCGAGGGAAGGGTCCAGGGGGTTGTCGTCCAGGCAAGGAGGTAGGTGCGGCCATCGGCGAGGGCTGCGCCGCCCGAGGCTTCCGGCGCGGCCGTGGCCTTGAAGCGGATTGTGATGGCGGGGTCGTGGACGTCCTTGTAGCCGCCAAGCTGGAGCTCGTGGTTCGAAAGGACGGTCGAACAGCGGGGGCAATAGGGGAGAATGTAGTGCCCCTCATAGACGAGGCCCTTGTCCCAGAGGCTCTTCATAACCCACCAGATGGACTCCATGTAGTCGGGTTCCATCGTCTTGTAGTCGTGGTCGAAATCGACCCAGCGGCCCGCGCGGGTCATCGTCTGGCGCCATTCTTTCACGTAGCGGAGTACGGAGGCGCGGCAGGCCTCATTGAACTCGGCGACGCCGAAACGTTCGATGTCCGTTTTCGAATCGAGGCCGAGCTCCTTTTCGATGAGGTTTTCCACCGGAAGTCCATGACAGTCCCAGCCGAAGCGGCGCTCGACGCGGTAACCGCGCATGGTTTTGTAGCGCGGAATGATGTCCTTAATGGTCCCCGGAACAAAGTGGCCAAAGTGTGGGAGTCCCGTGGCGAAGGGGGGGCCGTCGAAGAAGACGAAATCCTCCCTGCCCTCGCGGTTCGAGACCGATTTCGCGAAGATCTTCCCCGCTTCCCAGAATCGGACGATGTCCTCCTCCATCTTCGGGAAGCTGACCTTCGGGTCTACCGGCTTGTACATGATGCTCCTCCTCGCGAGCTTTCCTCGAGGCGGGCGTGCCCTCCGGGGAGGAGGCGCGCGGGCCTCAGGGCGGAGCCGTCCGCCCAGCGTGAATTCGCCGCAGTATGGCATAGAGATGACTTTATTTCCAGGCCGACCTGTGGGCCCGATGCGCCGCCTGAGCGAGCCCCCGCGAGTTCCCACGCGCGGAGCGAACAGGAAAGACTGCTTACTTTTGTCATCGATTCCTTGTGCTTTTTTCGGGCTTTCGCTATCGTTCGCGGTATACGTATACGCAGGGCTTTCTGCCGGCCCGGTGTCTATGATCATTTTCGCCCTGTGCCGTCTACGGCCACGGCGTCTCAACGGAGCCTCCATGCGTACAAAGAACCGCATCGCCACCGCCGCGATGTGCGCCTTCCTCGCCGGCTGCGCTAGCCTCGGCGACGATCTTTTCCTCGTGAACAATCTGAGCGCCCGTGCGAAGGCCGAGGCACTCGTCGAAGAGGGGGCGGTCGCGTATCGCGAACGTCTCGTCGCGAAGGGCGACCTTGCGGCCCTGCCCGAAGTGGCGAAATACTTCGACACCGCGCTCCGCTACGACCCCGAGAACCGCGATGCCGCCCGCTATGCGAATCTTGTCGCGGAATTCCGTTCGGTGCGGCTCAGGGCGAGCGTCAAGGAGGGGGGCGGCCTTCTTAAAAAGCCGTCGCGGAGCGAGGCGGAGAATCTAGCCCTCGCCCTTGCGGCGCGGCGCGCCATCGATCTTGATGCCTCGGACGAGGAAGCAAAGGCGCTCTACCGCGCCACCGAGGGGGTGCGCGCCGAGCTCGCCGCCACCTTTTTGGCCCGGGTCGAGGCCTCGATGGCGAAGGCGAAAAACGAGGCCTCAAGCGCCGTGAAGGAGCGCGCCTACCTTGACGCCTTCCGCGATGCGGCTCAGGTTGTCGCGATCGAACCGCGCCACGCCAAGGCGCAACGCCTCCACGGCTCGCTCCGAAAAGAGGTTGGCAAAATCGTCAAGGCGCGCCTTGCGGGCATCGATCCGCTTGTCCAGACTGGCGCCTATGCCGAGGCTAAGGCTCAGCTTGGCTTCGTAAAGGAGCTCGACGCGAAGCTGTCGGGTGCCTTCGCCGACGAGGTCGCGAAAGCCGAATATGCGCTCTACTGCCGCTGGGCCGAACGCCTTTTCGCTGACAAGGACTACGCAGGGGCGGATGCGAGGATCAAGAGTGCCCTTGCCGTCAAGCGGGGACCCGAGGCGCTTGCGCTCCAAAAGGCGGTCGAGCAAAAGCGCACCGAACTCGAACTCGGCGCGACGTTCAACCAGGGCATTGCCAACCTTGACCGGTATATCGCCGCCCGCGACCTTGTCCGCGCGCAACGCGTTCTTTCGGGACTCGCACGGCAGGATCTCGACGCGGAGCGAAAGCGCCAGCTCAATGAGCGGCGCGAGACCCTCCGCGCCGCTGTCGCCGAAGTCTATGAGCGCGGTCTTCGCGCCTACAAGGCGGAGAGCTTCAAAGAGGCCATTGCCGCCTTCGAGGCGGTCGTTGCGGTGGACGAAAGTTACCTCGAGGTCGCAAGCTATCTTGAAAAGGCCCGCGCCAAGCAGAAGCTCTTGGAGCAGTTCTAAGGGAGGGCTAATGAAGCTCGACAAGACCGCCATGCGCGCTCACGCGCCTGAACTCGCCTACGCGTGTGTCCTGCTTGCGCTCTTTGGTATCGCGCTTGTGTTCCCCCGCTCCGGGGCGTTTTCGCCCGCGCAGCTCCCCTTTGTGCTCACGCGCGGCCGTCTGTCCCTTGTCGGAATCCTGTGCGGTTGGCTGCCCGGCCTCATCGCCCTCTGGAAGCTCGCTTCGCCGTTTCTCCGCACCTCGATCGACGTAGCCCGCGCCGAGACCTTCGCCGCGGCTCTCCTTTCGACGCTCCAGTCGGCGCTCGCAATCGGCGCCGCCTTCGCCCATGCCTTTGTCTTTGCGGGAAGGGCGAGCTACTTCGCCGCTCAGGGGGCGCTCGCATGGATGTGGCTCGGCCTGTCGCTTGCTTTCAACGCATACAGCCTTGCAGGGCTCATCCGCCTGCTCGGACAAAGAAACGCGGCCTATGGCGAGTACGAGGCGTTTCGCGCCGCCCTCGGGAAAGGCGAGATGCGGGGGCTTGCCGCGCTTAAGGGTAGGCACGGCATTCAGCGGCGCATGACGCTCGTTTTCACGGTCTTTATCTTTGCGACCATCGGCGTCCTCGCGGCCGTTCTTTTGCGTGACTTTTCCCAGACGATCCTTGCCGCCGTCATCGACAAGGGCGAGGGACTCGCCGAGCGCGCGGCAAGCGTCGTAAAATCCTCGGTTGGCGACCGGATCGCAGTCGAGGATTATTTCACGATCGAGGCGAAAAAAAACGAGGGCGTTGCCTTTCCCTTCACTGTGCTCACCTACTACCGCCGCGATCCCAAGACCGGCTCCCTCTCCGCTCTCGAGAGCACCGACCCTGCGCGCGTGGGGCGGCCGTCGCCGCTCGGGAAGGCCGAGCTTTCAGGCACGGACCACCTTGTTGACCGCGCCGCAGGAACCATCGAATTCCGCGCTCCCGTGTATCTTTCGAAGGTCTATCTCGGTTACGTATCGGTTGTCTACGAAAGCGACGTCATTTTCGAGCCCTATTTCCGCACCCAGGTCAAGGTCTGGTCGATCGCCGCGCTGTTTATCTACATCGCGTTTTTTCTCACCTACCTTATCGGGCGTTCGATCGTTTTTCCTATTCTCTTTCTGCGGATGAGCGTCAACGGCATTTCGCAGAGCCTGGCGCGCATGATGAAGGGCGAGGTCCGCGTTTCTGCTGACGCTCTTCGCTACGAGGATCGCGTGACGACGGAGGACGAGATCAAGGAGCTTTCGCTCGAGATCGGCGACATGACCGGTGTCATCCGCGGTGTTATCCCCTACATCTCGGCGACGACACTCAAGCATGCCGACACCGCCGCCTCTATTTCCGAACGGCGCGAGCTCGCCTTTCTGTTCACGGACATCCGCGGCTTCACGACCCTCTGCGAGGGCAGGTCCCCCGAGGAGGTCGTCCGGCTCCTTAACCATTTCCTCCAGATCCAGGCTGATGCGATCCACGCATCAGGCGGCGACATCGACAAGTACGTCGGCGACGAGGTCATGGCGATGTTCGAGGGGCCGGATAAGGAGCTCAAGGCATGCAGGGCGAGTCTGGCGATTCGCCGCGCCATGGCCGAGGAACGCGAGCGCTCGCGCGCCGAATCGCGGACCGAGATTTCGGTCGGTATCGGCATTAACGCAGGGCCCGTTGTCTTCGGTTCGGTCGGCGCCAAGGACCGCATGGATTTCACGAGCATCGGGGATACGGTCAATCTCGCCGCCCGCCTCGAGGGCGCGAACAAGACCTATGGCACGAAGAGCCTCGTCACTGAATCGGTGGCCGAAAAGGTTGCGGAAACGCTCCTTTGCCGGGAGATCGACCTCCTCACCGTGAAAGGGAAGACCAAGCCCGCGCGCATCTACGAGCTTCTCCAGGAAAAATCGGCATCGAGCCCCAAGCTCGAGCGCCTCAAGGCCGATTTCGAGGAAGGGCTTTTCGCCTATCGCGCCCGCGCATGGGACAAGGCAGAGAAGGCGTTTTCGGCCCTTGCCAAGGAGCTCGGCGACGAGCCGAGCTTGGTCTTTTTGCGGCGCATAGAGCTGTTTCGCGAAAGCCCCCCAGAAGAGGGCTGGGACGGCGTATTTGAGATGCGCGTGAAGTGAGGAGCTTTCCGGCCCGGGCCTTAAGGCCCAGCGGGGCCTTAAGCTCCAGGCCTTACGATCTATTTACGTGCCCCTTGCAAGGATGCGAATGTCCCGGTAGACCGCGCTTGCCGTTTCGCGGGGGCCCGCGCCTCTTCCCGACACCAGCACCTCGCCCGCCCAGGCGGTGTCGAAAAGGGCGGCGGCATTGCCGCCGCCTGAGGCGAGCGGCGACAGCATTGGCACCTTTTCGAGGCGCACCGACGCCGCCAGCTTTCCATCGTCACTACGTCGCAGTCGGCCGATTGCTCTGAGACGGCAGCCTGAGGTGTGCGCGTCGGCGAGCCGCGTAGCGCTCGCGTTGCGCACGCTTTCGCGTTCAACCGCTTCAAGGGGCAGCGCGACGCCGAAGACCGCGCGGGCGAGTATGACGAGCTTCGCCGCCTGGTCCCAGCCGTCAAGGTCGTTCGCGGGGTCAGCCTCCGCCATGCCGAGGCTCTGGGCAAGCCGCACGGCTTCCTCGAGTGTGGCGCCCTCTTCCATGAGGCCGAGGACGAGGTTCGAGGTGCCGTTGAGGGCTGCGACGATGCCGTTGAGGGGCGAACCGAGAGCGAGCTGCCGCCCAACCTCGATGAGGGGGAGCCCCGCGCCGACCGATGCGCTAAAGCGGGCATTCTCCCAAAACGCCGTTTCGCCGCCCGCCGCTGCGACAAGAGCTTCCCAGCCCGCGACAAGAGGGCCCTTGGCGGCGCAGGCGACACGCGCGCCCTTCTTAAGGGCGCGCTCGCAACGTGAGCGCGCGCTGCCGCCATGAGATAGCTCGGTCGGCCCGAGTTCTACGTGAATAAACCGTCTTTTCCCGGCGCGCGCGCGTTCAATCGCATCGCATAACGCGGCTTCATAGGATGCGGCGCCAGAAGCGGCTCCCGAAAGGTCCGCGATCCGAGCGCCAGATCCCTTTTGTGCTGCTAGGTCGACGAGCGAAAAGGGTGAGAAGCCATTGGGATCGGCGAGCGAGCCCGATGAGTCACCGATGAGAACGACTCGCAGATTTGCGCCCTGGTGTGCGATGATCGTAGCGAGCGCGCGGCCCACGTTGCCCATGCCGGCTATTGCAAGGTCGACGCAGGGAGCGTCCTGAGCAGCTTCTCGTGTCATTGCTCCATGGTAGCGCAGAGGCCGCGATCGACGGAAGAGGTCCATTCGAGCTACCCGCATCCGGCGCGACGTAGCGGCAGCTCGTCACGAGCCTTGTCAGAAATTCACGGTGCAGCCTATGCCCAGCGAAATCGCAAGGCCCTCGCCCAAAGCCGTCTTGCGGTCCGCGGTGAGCGACGCCGTCACGGTGGTTCCTTGTTCTATTTCGTACGATGCTATAAGACCACCGCGGCCTGAGAACAATTCGGCGTCTCCGGCGGCTGAGAGCGCGATGGTCGCGTAGGGCGAAAGCCCGTAGGCGATTTTTGCGTACACGCCGTGCCGCGGCGTTCCGGGGGATGGCGCTGCGTTGTAGCAATACTCGCCTTGCATCACAAAAACGCCCCGTGATGCATCGAACCCAATCGTGGCGCAAAGGTCGCCTGCTTCGAGGTCGAATGTCTCTCCCTCTGCGCAAGGTATCGAGTAGGTTGTGTCGATGTAGATGGCGGCGAAGGGAAGATCGACCTTCGCGTCGCCGCCTGCTACAAGTGAGTCGCCATTTCGGGCATCTCCCTTCCATGCTCCGATGAGTGAACCGTCGACGCCGAGCGCGAAACCTGAAATGCAAATCGCATAACGTCCATCCCGAAGGTCGGCCGCCGGCGCGGCGACGGCTTCGGCGAGTGCAAGGGGGCCGAGCGACGCGCTTAGACGGAGCGCATCGGTGCCGCGCCGGATTATGGAGAACGGTGAGTATTCCGCTGCGGAAAAGAGGTCGACCGGGCTATAGAGCGCTCCTTTGCCAAAGTTGAGCACCTGCCTGCCGAGCGTCGCCTTGAACGCACCAAGACGCAGGCTTGCATGAAGCGTGCGAAGCCTCGCTGCGACGAGCGGGGGCGGTGGCGGGCTTTCTGTATCGAAGACGGGACCGAAAAGTATGTCGTCGGCGGGTGCCTCCGCCTGGGCTACGAGCGTAAGCGCGCTCCATGCATCACGCGCGGCGGCACCAGAGAGCGCGGTGAGCTCGAACGAGGCCTCGGCACGGACTACTCCCGAGGCGGCGCGGAGCGTCGCCTCCAAGGTCCCCCTGCCGCCTGAGGTCCATTCATGACTTTCGTTCGTAGTGTCGAGTGCCGCAAAGCCCAGCGTCGACACGCTTCCGCTCAGTATTGCGAGCGTGCCTGCATGCTCGCCGCTTTCCTCTGCCGCGAGGCGTGAAAGCGGCGTCCTTTGAGCGGCGGCGAAGGCCAGGAAGAGGAGCGCAAAGGGGCGAGCCGCGCGAGCCTTGTTCATTTTGCAAGCTCCGCTAGGCTGAACCGCGAGGCGGTGATCGCGGCATCGAGTTTCACATCGCTCATCGAGATGACGGTCTGGGAATCCTTTCTGAGCGCGCTTACGACCTCCGAACGTGCGGGGAACCAGCGGCCGCCCAGGCGGACGACATCGAGCGTCCGCGAAGTTTTAAGAAGCTTGCCGCTTTTTGCGTACATCTCGCCCTGTAGCGCCACATAACGTTCTTTATCGATCCAGATAAGGCGCCGATCATAGTTCGCCGAGGGGGTCTTCGCCTTAAGTTCCAGGACCCAGGCGGGGCGGTTTTCCACTTCTTCCTCGCGAAGCACCGTCGCGGAGTATTTTTCGAGAAGCGCATCGGCTTCGAGCGCGTCCTCGTATGAGAAATCCGAGCCCATCATGCCCTCTTTGAGGAGGTGGCCGGATATTTTCACGGTGTCGCCCTCTTTGGGGAAGTACATCCACAGTTCCTTCCCGATCTTGAGCATTCGCACGCCCCGATCCTCGGGATTCGTGAATTCGACAAAAGCCTTTGAGTCCCCGACCGCGGAAGCACGCATCGTCTTCACGCGGAGCTTCCCCCCGAGCCGTATTTCCATGCGCCCTTCGTATTCGATCGAGGAAAAGGCCTGATTTTCGTCGACGCGGCGGAGAATTTCTTCCGCACTCGGCCATGGGGTCTGGGCCTGCGCCACGAATGCGGAAATCGCCAAAAGGGTGAGGACCATGGCGGCCCTGAATGCACAAAAAGGTCTCAACGCCTTCCGATTCATATTCATACGCTCCTTATCGCTTCGATGGGCTGAAGTCGCGCCGCGTTCTGTGCCGGGGCAAGCGACACGACCGCGGCGACCGCGGCGCCGAGGATCACCGCGGCTATCGCCGACACGATGTCGACGTTCGTGTAGACGACGTTGTCCATGGGCCAGTCGAAGCCTGCCATCGCGGCGCTGAAATCGAAGCCCACCTTGGCGAAAACCGCGTTGAAGGCCAGGCCGAGCCCCGAGCCGAGAAGCGAGCCGATGGCGCCGATCGCGCTACCCTCGACCAAAAAGAGCGAGAGCACGCCCAAGCGGGACATACCCATCGATTTGAGGATACCGATCTCCTTCCGGCGCTCGAGGACGGCCATCATCATCACATTTGCGATGATAAAGGCTCCGAGAAAGGCGACAACCACATAAATCGCGTTATAGACGGAGCTCGCCATCTTGATGAGACGGGGGAAATCGCCAAGCTCCGTCCACGAGGCGGCGGAGAGCTTTGTCGATCCGCTTGCGGCAAGGGATTCTGCGATCGCTTTGGCTGCTCGGTCGGCGTCGCGGTAGTCATTGAGGAAGACGAGAATTTGCTGGCAGCCCTGTCCGAGGCCGAGAAGCTCGCGTGCATCGTCGATGCCGACCTGGAAGAGCGAGCCGTCGAGCGCGTTAACCCCCGTTTTGAAGATGCCCCGTATGTAAAACCGCTTGTAGCCAAGCCCCGAGTCGGCACGCTGGGTCACCACCTTAAGCTGATTGCCGACGCCGAGGCCCAGGTCCTTCGCGAGTTTTTCGCCGACGATCGCGTCGCCCGGCCTTTCAAGATAGCGGCCGCCGGGGAGTATGCTGTGGTCAAGCATGAGGAGCGAACGCTCGGTTTCAGGGTCGCCTGCGACGCCGAGCGCGGCCTTGGATCGGCTTCCTGACGAGAGTACGACGCCAAACCGCGCGCGCTCAGCGACAGCCTTGATCCGACCCTGCAGTTCTGGCAACGAGCGTATCGCTTGCGCGACGGCTGTGGAGTCCTCGATGAGCTCATCCACGGGCATAAAACGTTCGCGGGCGCGGTAGCCAGAGGTCGTTATGTTCACATGGCCTGTGTCGTTCTTTGTGTAGTTCCGCACAAGCGAGCCGAGAAAACCGCTCATGAGCCCATCTAGAACCATGACGAGGAAAATGGAGATCGCGACCGAGGTAAGCGCGAGCGCCGTTCTCCTTTTGTTTCTTCCGATGTTGCGTAGTGCCATGCCGAATGTGCGCATCCGCGGCCTCCTTATACGAACCTGAGCGCGTCGGTCACTTCGAGGCCTGCGGCGCGCCGCGCGGGTATGCGGGCTGCGGCGAATGCTACGATGAGCCCGAAGAGAAAACCGCCTGCCATCGTGGCGAAATTCCATTCGCCGCGCATGGTTCCGGCGATCGGCATGCCTCCCATGCCCATTTTGCCAACAAAGGCTTCGAGGGATATTCCCACGCTCGAAAGATACCAGACGAAGAGTGCTCCGAGGGCAACGCCCGCGACCGAGCCGAAGAAGCCAATGATGATTCCCTCGATCGTGAAGAGCCTGCCGACGTCCCTCGCGGGCATGCCGTAGGCCCGGAGGACGCCGATCTCGCGGATGCGCGCATAGACGCTCATGAGGATGGTGTTGACAATGCCTACCGCCGCGATGAGGAGGACGACGAGGATG
>JAJUIB010000024.1 GCA_029265615.1 Spirochaetota bacterium | reverse complement strand
TTGGTGATGCTTGCACAAAGAATTAGGGCAGAAGGGGAAACGCGGCATCGTGCCTCCTTACGCGAGGGAAGGCCTCGCATAAGGAGCTACGTCTCGGGCGTTTCGTCCTGATTGCGGTTCACAAGCTTCGTAACACTACCGGAAGACCCCCTCGCACGATATACTCGCAGGCGCCCCGGAGGATATCGATGATACACCCCAACGCCCTCGCCCTCTATAAAAACCGCCCTGCCCTTGTCACCGAATCGGGCCGCGACCGCCTTGAAATACGCTTTGAAGATGGCTCCTCACTCCGGGTTCGCGAAAAAGACATAGAGCTCCTGCACCCTGGTCCGCTCACGGTGTTTCCTGCACCGACTACGGGGGGCGACTTTGAAACAGCGAGGGCGATGGCCGAAGGCCCCCTTTCCTATGCCGAACTCGCCGAGCTCGTCTTTGGCAGAGCAGGGCCTGCCGAAGTGCTCGCAGTCTGGAAAGAAGGGCAAGAAGGGAGTCGCTTTCGCGCAATCCCGGCCGGTCTTAAGCCATTGACTGATGAAGAAGTCGCAAAAGAACACGAACGTCGGGCGAAAAAGGAAGGCGAAGCCCTTGAACGCACGGCGTTTCTTGAACGAGCCAAACGTGCCCGAGCGCGAAAGCCAGGGGCAACAGACCCAACTTTTCTCCCCGAGGATGAGCGCTTTCTTGCAGAGATAGAGGCCTTCGCCCTGGGGAAGTCACAGAGGCTCAAGCTCGCCGCAGAGATTGGCTTTCCTGAGGAAGCGGAGGCAGCGCATATTTTTCTCCTCCGCTCCGGGCGCTGGGATGAGACCATCAACCCCCATGCAAGCCGTTCGGGCTGTCCGCTTCACGCGCCTCGACTTGAACTCGAAAGTAAAGAAATTGCAGGCCCTGCGCGGCTTGATCTTTCGGGAATGTGTGCATGGGCGATCGATAACGCCTGGAGCCATGATCCGGACGATGCCATCGCATGGGACGGAACCAATGTGTGGGTGCATATCGCGGATCCCGCTGCCGTCATTCTCCCCGACTCGCCCGTCGACGAAGAGGCGCTCGGTCGTGGCGCCACCCTCTATTTACCTGAAATCACCGTCCCCATGCTCCCCGCGGAAGCACTCGAGCGTTTTGGCCTCGGGCTCAAGGAACGTTCCCCCGCCCTTTCGTTCAAAATCAGCCTGGACGCATCGGGTGCGATCAGCGCCGTCGAAGCACTTGCCACCACGGTTGCAGTGCGTCGCACGCACTACGAGGAGGCGGATCTGTTCCTTGAGCGCGGAGGATATACGGATCTCGAAGCGCTGGCAAAAGTTGCGGAGCGGCGCAAGGCCCGTAGACTCGCCGAAGGCGCCGTTGAGATAGGCATTCCTGAGGTGCGGGTTCATGTCCACGGGGGCGAAATCATTCTCGATCCTGTGCCGGAAACGCGTTCAAGCGACATCGTCCGGGAGCTCATGCTCCTCGCAGGAGAGGCGGCGGCGCGTTGGGCCTTCGACCGCGGTCTTGCCTTTCCGTATTACGGGCAGGAGGCCCCTTCCGAGCCTGGAGCGGATGCGGCGGGCGACGGACTTGCGGCCCAATTCGCCCGCCGCCGCCTCATGCGCGCAGGCATCGCCGGCCCGACGCCAACAGCGCACCGGGGCCTCGGCCTGCCCTTTTACGCACAGGCGACGAGCCCCTTACGCCGGTATCAAGACCTTCTTGCCCATATGCAAATCCGTGCCACCCTCGCAAACCGCGAACCCTTGTCCGCCGACGAGGTACAACGGCGCTGCGCGCTCGCTCAGGCCGCACAGGCGGCGACGCGACAGGCGGAGCGCTTGAGCGACCAGCACTGGACGCTCGCATGGCTCATCCGCAATCCGAACTGGGAAGGCGAGGCGGTGATTGTCGGACAGGCAGGCGCAAGTTATCTTGTGTACATTCCCGCACTGGGCCTCGAGACGCGACTTAAACTCGGACCAGGCCACTCGCTCGATGACCGCATCAGACTCAGGCTGACGCGCGTCGATCTTGCGCAACTCGAGAGCTCCTTCGACGAAGTGCGATAGGATTGACGCGGCAAGGAATGCTCGCCTATTCTTCTTCTACTATGGAGCAAAAGGACTATCGGCTCGCGGCGATTATGTACACAGACATCGCCGGTTTTTCCCGAATGATGGAGGCTGACGAGTCGGGCACCCTCGAGCTCCTCCGGTTCCACAACGAACTCATCGGTGGCATCGTCGCAAGCCACCATGGCACGGTGATCAAAACAATCGGCGATGCGCTTCTGGTCGACTTTAAAAACACCGTCGAAGCCCTGCAAAGCGCCCTCGAGATACAGGACAAGCTCTACGCCCACAACAAGGAACATCCGGAGCTCCCACTCCTTGTGCGGATTGGCATCCACCTCGGTGATATCTACTTTTTTGAGAATGATGCCTTGGGCGAGGGTATCAACATCGCGGCGCGCCTACAGTCCCTCGCACGGCCCGGGTGCATCTGCTTTTCCCAGGATGTCTATAACCTTGTACTCAACAAGATCGAGTTTAGGGCCGAAAAACTCGGCAAGGTCTCGCTTAAAAACATCACAAAAGAAATTCATGCCTACGAGATCACCAGCCCGAACGTCGAGTTTGACCCAAATCGAGACAAGCCCCGTCCCGGCTACACACCAGGTTCATACCTTGGCGAAAGCCCACACGCAGAGCGCGGAGTCGAGGAGAAAGAGGCCTCGGCAGCTCACGATTCCGCGTCCGCCACGCAGACCGCCGCGGTAGCCGCTACTCCCGTCCGGGACGATGGCGAAGCACAGCACACCGCAGAACGACATCCTCCCGAGGCAGACCGCGATTACTCCGCGGAAGGCTCAAAGCAGGTGCTCGCCGAGATTCGCAAGGCGATTCTTGGCGACATAAAGGCCTTAGGCAGGCGACTCAGCGTCCGCGAAGCCCTCGACCGCTACGGCTATTACGGCGTCGAAGCTCGCGAGGTAATCGCGACCATGTCCGACGAAGGGATTCTCACGCGCGATCGTTCTTCGATCGGGGGCTTTGATGCCGAAGCCTTCGGCAAGAGCCTCGGCGCCGCGGTCGAGGGCTTAGTCGGCGAGATCGAGCGCGGCCTCGCCCATCGGCGAAACGGCGAGTCCTATGCCTCCATGGGCCGCGATTATGCGTCGCAGTACAGCGAATATGGACGGGGGGGGCGCCGACACGAGCGCTACGCGCGGCGCGAAGCGCGCGCCGAACTCAAGGCGGCAATCCGCCGTGACCTTTCCGAGCTGAAAACAGGCAAGTGGGACAAGGATCTTCGGAACGATGAGCAGTGGAATCCCGACCGGGAGGAACGGGCCGAAGATTTCGAACGCTACCGCACCGCGCTGTCCGAGCGCGCGCGCAAACAACGCGGCGGCTTTATCGGCAATTTGACGAGCTACCTCGCCGTAAATGCGATCCTCTGGGCAATCAACTTCTCCACTGCCCCGGGCTTCTTGTGGGCCGCGATCGTAAGCGGCGCCTGGGGAATCGGTCTTGCGAGCTCGGCGGTCGCGGCGTCCCGCGGTGCGGCAAAGACGCGCGAGGTCGAAATGATGCCGAGCCTCGATCCTAGCCAGCTCGAAACCTACAAAAAACTAAACCGAGCGAAGGATTCGATCGCAATGCACGGCGTGAACGTCGTCACCGTGCCCGCATTTCTCCTCCTCCTCAACCTCATGACGGGCTCGGGATTTCTCTGGGCCCTCATCCCCACGGCAGCGCTTGCCTTCAGTTACTTCTCGCACCTCGTCACCTACCGCGTCACCAAACCACGGCTTGAGCGAGAGCTCCTTGCATCGCTCGGCATCGATGGTGGATGGAGAGCACTCTTCCGCGCGGGCAAAGCAAACAAAGCCGCTCGTGCCGACCTTGGACCCTACGCCGAAGCCTACCATGAAGCGGAACGCGCCAAGCTAGCTATATTGTCGCAACTACGGTCGGGAGCGCCCCTTGACGCAGACCTCGCTCCTTCGCTTGAAGCCTACGTAGGCCAGATACGACTACTCGCCCAATCGGCCAATGAGGTCGACCGCATTATCGAAGCCATTCCGATGGCCGAGCTTGCCCGCGACAAGGATGCGCTCCTTGCCAAAGAAGCTCAGGCCGCATCGCCTGGCCTCAAGTCCGAATACCGGAGGTCGATCGAGGAGATCGAAAAACAGGAGAAGTCCTACGAAGAGCTCAAGAACCAAAGCGAAGTGCTCCGCCTGCGCCTCGGCTCGTCAGTGAATCAGCTCAAGCAGATGCGTATCGATATGGCCCGTCTTAAGGCAGCAGGCGAGGGTTTTGGGGACGAAGGGATCGACCGGCTCAAGTCAAAAACCGAAGAGCTTTCACGCTACCTTGAGGACATTCGAAAAGGTTACGATGAGTCGAAAAAGGATCCCTTCGCCGAGCTCGAGGCCCTCGCACAGGCAGAAGAACAGCGGAAACTTGCAGATCGCGGGCCATCGGCGATGCCGTCGGCATCGCCCGAGGACGACGCATAAGGCTCTCATCGGGCGCCACGAACGCAGCCCTTAACTAACGTAGCGGCGTTGCGTTCTTAGGCACCGGGGCGTGCTGTTTTTATGAGGCGCTCATGCGACAAAAAAGCCGCCCGTTAAGGCGGCTTTTTGATTGGCCCAGGCGCGAATCGAACGCACGACCTGCTGCTTAGGAGGCAGCCGCTCTATCCAACTGAGCTACTGGGTCCCGGTACGGCCTTGAGTGTAGCAAGCCGGCGCGGCGACTGTCAACGGCGCTTTGGCGCGCTCTTCTTTCCGTAAGATCAAAGTCCTCGACGCTCCAATGCATGCACCCAGCTTCCATGCCGGTAGTAAGCAAACCCCGCGAGTGCTGTGACGAGATTCGACACGAACATCGCATACCAAATTGCCTCGGGCCCCTGTTCCGCTCCCCGAATAAGGTATGCGGCAAGAGGGACGCGAAACACCCAGAGCCGGGCGACGGCGAGAATCATGATGATGCGCGTCGCCCCGGCGCCTTGGAACGCGCCCGTCGTGACAAGATACAGGCCGAATAATAACACCGACGGGCTCACAATGCGGAACATGATGCCGCCCAGCCTCACTGCCTCGGGGTCGGCGACAAAGAAGCGGACAAGAGCGCCGCCCCAAAAGACCGAGAGGACGAGCGGCGGTGTGAGTAGGAGGAGACACGCAAGGAGGGCGATGCGCACGACGCGCCGGGCACGCGGCTCATCGCCCGCACCCAGGGCTTGGCCGGCCAAGGTCGTCGCCGCGCTCGCAATACCATGCGCAGGCAGATCAAAGAGGCTCACGATGCGATTGCCCACACCGAAACAGGCGATCGCGCTCGCGCCGAAGCCGTTGACAAGCCCCTGGAGGGCGGTAAATCCGAGCGCCGAAAGTCCCTGACCGATGGATGCAGGTAGGCCGATGCCCAAAAAGAGCCGGGCGGTGTCGGCATGGGGGCGCATACTCCCGGGGCTAAGCCTGAGGCCGTAACGCCCCTTGGCAAGGATGGCCAGCGAAAACGCTGCGGCCAGCGCCTGGGAAACCACGGTGGCGAGAGCCGCGCCTACGACCTCGAGGCGCGGGATGGGCCCGAACCCGAAAATGAGCAGGGGATCGAGCACAACATTCACGCCAACCGCGAAAAGATGTACCATAAGTGGCGTAAAGCTGTCACCCACGGCGGTAAACGCGGATTGAAGCGCGAAATAGGCAAACATGAACGGCAGGCCCATAAGACAGATGCGAAGATAGTCCAGCGTAGCGGCACTGACACTCGGCGGTGTGCCAAGCAACCTGAGTAGTGGTCTCGAAGCAGCGAAGCCAGCGAGGGCAAGCACAAAGGAGGCAATGGCAAGAAGACTTGTCATCTGGTTCATGTAGAAGTTCATTCGGGACGCATCGCCCTGCCCCTTCGAGCGTGCAATGAGCGTCGTGCCCGCCCCGGAGAGTCCCGAGCCAAAGACGATTAAAAAAAAGAGAATTGAAAAGGAAATCGATGGCGCAGAAATAGCCTCGGCACCAAGCTTGCCTAGAAAATACGCATCGGTGAGATTGTAGAGGGTCTCGACAAGGCTCCCCGCCATCACGGGCAGCGCGATGCGCATGAGAGCCGAAAAATCCGCACCTGGACTACTGTGGCGCAGTTTTGAAGCCGTATCGGCCAAAGGAGGACGCATGCCCATGAGCATATCAGGCGGCGCCGCCTCTGGCAACGCAAGTAGCAAGGCTGAAGGCTCTTAAGACGATCGATCGCCTTACGGCTACCAGTTATACTCGCTTGAGTGCGGCGATGAGCGCCGCAGGATCAGGGGGAATGACGAAGGAGGGAAGACGAGGTCGCAAGCGTGAGTCTTTGCTCGGACCGGCCAGGTCCCAGGCCGGATCGGCAAAACGAGGCACGACGATGCGTGCATGTCCGCCAAATCCCGCGTCAAGTGCACGGCGCGCGGCGGCAAGGGCGAAGGCGGATGCGCGGTCAAGTGGAGGACCGCCCTGATCCGCTACCGCCATGGCCTCGGCACAGGCGGCGGAGTCTGTCGCTTCGACACAGAGCGCAAGCGATCCCAGCGGATAGTCGCGGGCAAATCGCGCAATAAGCCCACGCGCGCCCTCGTCCTGAGCCCCAAACGCATCGTTCCCTCCAGATTCCGGAACACGCGCAACAATAAAGGCGCTCACCGGAAGCCCCCAACTCCAGGCCCAGAGCCCGGTTACAAGGCCAAAGCCATCACCGGGAGGTGTCGCCACGAGAAGATCGCTCGCAATGCCACGGCGCGCCTGCGTAAAAAGGCCAAGTAGCACGAGAAGCCTGCCGGTAAGCCGCGCCGGTGTCGCCTTACCTACAGGAACAAAAAAGCGCCCGTCCGGCGCGCGCAGACCGGCGAGCGAGCGCTCTAGGCGCAAGGCCGCGTCCTTCCCTCCTTCGATGCCGACAAAAAGCGCCCTTCCCTGCTCAAAGGCTTCGGGATCGAGACCTGCAAGCCCATCTTCCGCACCGAGGAGAAGACATGCAGGGGACGTAGCCGACGTAGCGCCGTGCGTAAATGCGGTGACAAGGGCTGCCGCCTCTTTGCCCTCCGCCGCGGCAAACGGCAGATAGTGTTCCACTCCTCCCGCTAAAGAGGCAAGCAGGCCAAACATTTCCGCGGTAAACGCCGCGCTGTAGTCAGCCGCCGACCGCGTCGGGCCGCGCGCAAGATCGATGATGAGAATATCCTCGCCGAACGCGAAGGTCGCCGGGGGCGGCACAAACACACGCTCGGCGACCGCAAGCGCACGATAGGGATCGATGTCGTCGGGGAAGAGGGCGGGTGCGGCAAGGGCGACCGTCTCGGCGAATGAGCCAGACGGTGCGTAGACCGCGGTGCGTATGTCAATCTCGTCTGCCGGACAAAACAGGCCGCCTTCCGGCGGATAGCCCTTGCGCATAGCCTCGAGAAACGACATGGCGACCCCGCCCAGCGAACTTGAGAACCGCATCGTGGACTCAGTGTAGCGGCTTGTGGAGGCAGACCGCAAGAGCACTAAGAGTCTCCGTTCGCCATGGGGAAGCGCGGCGCAAGCAGTAGCCCTGCAAGCGCCGACAGGCGCGATTGACGGTCAAGCCTTCGCCAGCTATGCTCGTCCACCATGAAGATCTGGATGAAGTACCTCTTCGGAGCCCTTCTTGGCGCGGCAATCGCCTTTGTCGTTCCGACGAGCGACGAGGCGACGAGGAAGGTCCTTTCCTTCCTTTTTGAGCTTTCCATCAGGATAGGGCGCTACGCCCTCGTGCCCCTCGTCCTTTTCTCCGTGCCGGTTGCCGTGTTCGAACTCAACGAAGACAAGGAGTTCTGGCGCGTGCTTGGAAGGAGCGCGCTGTTTCTCCTCCTCTCCGTCGCTGTTTTTGCGCTTGCAGGCGTCGCCGTGACCGCCTTGGTCAGGCCAGCGCGCATCCCCCTCCTTGCGGATATGAGTCCCGCTACGACCGCGATCAGCCTTGAACAGTTTCTCTTTTCCGTATTCCCGAAGAGCCTGTTTTCCGCGCCCATCGAATCGGGGGATTTTCTCCTCCCTGTTCTTTTTCTCGCAGTTTTGCTCGGCCTTGCCTTTTCCTTCGATCGGGCGGCGACGCGTCCGGTTCTCAGCCTGTTTGACTCATTCTCCCGGATATTTTACCAACTCAACTCCTTTTTCGCGGAGTTTCTCGGCGTCCTCATCATCGTGGCAAGCGCGTATAACCTTCTCACCCTCCGCGCCGCCCTCCGCATCGACATCTACGGGTCGCTTTTGGCGGTGATCGCGGTCGAAACGGCGGTTATTGCACTCATCGCGATTCCCGCCTTTCTCTACGTCGCCTGCGGAAAGAAAAACCCCTACCGCTACCTCTACGCGCTCCTCGCCCCCGCCCTCGCCGCGCTCATGTCGGGCGACGTGTACTTCGCCCTCGGATCGCTCACCAAGCACGCAAAAGAGAGCCTCGGCGTCCGTAGGCGCGCAGGCGGCGTCATTCTTCCCATTGCGACGCTGTTCGGGCGCGCAGGCACGGCGCTCATCACGACAACCGCCTTCATCGTGGTGCTCTCGTCCTATTCCAATCTCGGGATATCCTTGGGGAGCCTCGTCTGGATACTCGGTGCGGCGCCCGTCGTCACGTTGCTGCTCGGTGCTTCTCCGGGGCGCGGGGCGGTGACGGCGCTCACAGCGCTGTGTGCGCTCTATGGCCGCGGCTTCGAAAACGGCTACCTCATCGTCGCGCCCATGGCGCTCCCGCTCATCGCCGCGGGGGCCTTCCTCGACACACTCTGGGCGGGCATCGCCGCCCTGTACATCGCGAAGCGGAGCGGCCTCGCCCAGGAAAAAGAAGCGCGATTCTTCATCTAGCTTGACGCCGCCGCAACGTGAGCCGTACAATGACCGGCATGAACCTCAAGACCGTCCTCACCCGGGATTCCATAGCGCTTCATCTTGCAGGCGCAAGCAAAGAGGCCATTATCGACGAGCTTCTCGCTATCGCAGCGCGAAGTGGCAAGATTAAGGACCTCGCCGCGGCGCGCAAATCCGTGCTCGACCGCGAGGCGCGGATGAGCACAGGCATGAAACACGGCATCGCCATCCCCCATGGCAAAACCGACGCGGTCGATGACCTGGTTGCCTGCATCGGAGTGGCCGACAAGGGCGTCGACTTTGACGCCCTCGACGAAGAGCCCTGCCGCATCTTCATCATGACCCTCTCTCCCGCAGGCAAAACCGGCCCACACCTTCAGTTCCTCGCGGAAGTGAGCCTTCTCTTTAAGAGCGCGGAGAAGCGCTCCGCCATCCTCGCCGCATCCTCGAGCGAGGAGATTCTCGCAATCCTCACCGAATAAGGCCGCATTCCCAGGCGCCACGACGGAGCGCCGCCTGTTAGGCAAGCGCCTATAGACGGCGAACGGCGCTCGATAAAAAACAACGGGCCGCCTCCCCCACCTTGAGGGAGCGGCCCGCCGTTTTTCGCGCTTTATACGCTACGCGCGCTCAGTCGAGGATGGCGAGGATGTCGGACATCTTCACGATGAGGTGCTCGACGCCGTCGATCTTGATCTGGGTGCCGGCGTACTTGTCGTACATCACCTTGTCGTTTTCCTTCACCTTGATCACGTCCTTGTCGGTGCCGATCGCGATCACGACGCCCGTCTGCGTCTTTTCCTGGGCAGTCTGGGGGATGATAATCCCGCCCGCAGTCTTGGTCTCGCTCTCCTGAATCTTGATGAGGACGCGATCTCCCAAGGGCTTTACGTTCATGCTGCATTCCTCCTAAAGGACCACATGTGATTGGGTGGCGTAATTCGCGTTGAAAATATACGGAAATCGCCCCGGAGGGGTCAAGTAAAGGCCTTTAATCTTCCCTCGCACACAGGGCCGAGACGCACAATCGGTGTTATTACACAGAGGAACGCGCATTGAGCACCGCAAGGGGAAGTTCGAGGAAGAGCCGCGCAAGCCGGGGATCGAAGAGCGAACCGGAGGATTCCTCGATGACGTTTCGCGCCTCGCCATCGCCCAAGCCCCGGCGGTAAGGCCGCTCATCGGTGATCGCGTCGTAGACATCGGGAAGAGCGATGATGCGCGACGCAATGGGAATCGCCTCGCCCGATAAGCCTGCAGGATAGCCCGAGCCGTCCCAGCGTTCGTGGTGATAGAGGATGGCCGCGCGCACCTCGCGGTAATTCGGAACATCCTCGACAATCCGCGCTCCGCGCTCCGGGTGCTCCCGCATCACGGCCATCTCCTCAGGTTCAAGGCGCCCCGGCTTGTCGAGGATAGCCTCAGGAACGGCGAGCTTGCCGACATCATGGAGGACAGCCGCGATTTCGA
Source organism: Spirochaetota bacterium (assembly GCA_029265615.1). GTDB lineage: Bacteria > Spirochaetota > Spirochaetia > Treponematales > Rectinemataceae > JAEUJG01. The sequence goes on along the minus strand of JAJUIB010000024.1, from coordinate 23,851 downwards.
GATCGGCAAGCTCGGCGGGAGTCATGAGGAGACGTTCTCCGAGCGCACGCGAAAGGCGTGCCACCCGTTCGGAATGACCGCGGGTCCAGGCTGATTTGGCGTCGACGGCGCGGGTGAGCGAGCGCACAATGGCAAGCCAATTCCGCTCGCGTGCCTCGCGGGCCGAAGCATGCTTGTATGCGACCCCGGCCTGGTCGGCAAGTAGCCTCAGCCGCTCCGCCTGCGGCCCCGTCCGTGCGTCCCGTACAAGGAACAGCGTGCCGCCATAAAGTCCACCTGCATCGAAGGGCACGTTGACAAAACTGAGCCCTTTCCCATCACCCACGCCAAGCCGGGATGCAAGTTCACCCCCAAGCTCCTGCGCCGGTATCTCAAAAAGGTCGGCAAAGCGCACAAGGATGCGATCGGGGACGAGGGCATCGGGCAAAAAGCCCCCTGCAACGCCCTGGGGCGCCTCGGCCGCGGTATGTCGCAACGCGACAATGTCGAAGCCTCCGCCATCGGGATCGCGCACCGCGATCCCGATAAGCCGGGCAGGCGCATACTCGAGTACGGCGGAAAGAACACTGTCCAAAAGCTCCCCGCGCGGGATGCCCGCAAGTACCGCCCGGTCGATCCGATTCATCGACTCCATGGCGCGGGCGCGGTCGGAAAGCTCCCGCATCGCGCGTGCGGTGCTCCGCGCAAACACGAGGGCAAGCGGGAAACTGAGCAGCGTAAGTCCTTCAAGCAGGACAACCGCTACCTTAAGCGCCGGCGAGAAGGAGGGACGGCCGGGAAACGGCCGGTCGAAAAAGAAACCCGATGCATGAAACACCACAAATAGCAGGACAAGCCCCATAAACGCGGCGACAAGGCTGATCCGCCAGGCTGTGGTGAAATGGCGGCGCGGCATAGCTAGAAGAATATAGCAAAAAGCCTCAAAAAACGAATAGTGGAGGTATTGGATTTTAGATGCGGGGGCTTTATGCAGAAAGCCATAGCCTTCGACGCAAAGAATGACTAGATTGTAGATAAAGGCGAGTATGCGCCCGAGCCCGAAGGCGCCCGAGACGCTCGCCACAAGGAGCCGACGATGCCCCGCAGCAAGCCGGATTGGAAGAAAAAAGGCCCGCGCATACCCTTAAAGCGCGCAACACCGCCTTCGGCACCGCCGCCATTCGGAGGGTTTTCCTTTAAGTTCTCTTTCGGCTACATCATCGCGATGATCCTCGCGGTGAGTCTTTTCAATTACTTCATGTTCCAGACCGACGAGACGGTGATCCCCTATTCCGCGTTCAAAGCCAAAGTCGCCGCGGGCGAAATCAAGCGGGTTGAAATGGACGCGAATTACTACACCGGCTATGCGGAAGCCGCAAAACAGGGCGTCTCCCTTATTCCTGGCAGGCAATCCGGCACGCAGGCGGTAAAAACCGTGCCGGTGTACGACCCTGAATTCACCGCCCTCCTCGACGCAAAGGGTGTCGTCTATTCCGCGGTACCCCGCGAGGGAAATGCCATCCTCACCTTTGTCCTCAACTGGCTCCTGCCGCTTGCCTTCATGGTCTTTGTCTGGCGGCTCGTCTTTAAGCGGCTCGGCAACGCGAACAGCAATGTTCTCGCATTTGGGCAGAACAAGGCGATGATCGTCGCGGAAGGCGATGTCGCGACGCGATTTTCCGACGTCGCCGGCGTGGACGAAGCCAAGGAGGAGCTCGTCGAGGTCGTCGACTTCCTAAAGAACCCCAAAAAATACACCGATATCGGTGGCAAAATTCCAAAGGGCGTGCTCCTCGTTGGCCCGCCCGGAACCGGCAAGACACTCCTCGCACGCGCGGTTGCAGGCGAAGCGGCCGTGCCGTTTTTCAGGATGAGCGGGGCAGACTTCGTCGAGATGTTCGTCGGTGTCGGTGCGGCCCGCGTGCGCGACCTCTTCAAACAGGCGAGGGAAAAAGCTCCCTGCATCGTCTTCATCGACGAACTCGACGCGATCGGCAAAAGTCGCATCACCGGCCCCATCGGCGGAAACGACGAGCGAGAACAGACGCTCAACCAGCTACTCGTCGAAATGGACGGTTTTGATGCGACGAGCGGCCTTATCATCCTTGCAGCAACAAACCGCCCCGATGTACTCGACCCCGCGCTTTTGCGGCCCGGCCGCTTCGACCGTCAGGTTCTCGTCGACCGGCCGGACTTAGTCGGCCGCGAGGCGATCCTGCGCATTCACGCCAAAACGGTGAAGCTCGACCCTGCGGTAGACATCGCCAAAGTCGCCCGCGGAACTCCCGGCTTTGTCGGCGCCGATCTTGCGAACATCGTCAATGAAGCGGCCCTCCTCGCCGTCCGCGCCGGACGCAAGCGCGTCGTGCAGGCGGATTTCGATGCCGCCATCGAAAAGGTCGTCGCGGGGCTTGAAAAAAAGAGCCGCGTGATGAACCCCGCCGAGAAGCGAACCATCGCCTGCCACGAGACGGGACACGCCCTCGCGGCCGCACATACGCAGGGCGCCGACCCGGTGCGCAAAATCTCCATTGTTCCGCGCGGTTTTGGCGCCCTGGGCTACACCCTCCAACTCCCCGTCGAGGATCGGTATGTCGTCACCGAGGATGAGCTCCTTGGCCAGATCGATGTACTCCTCGGCGGCCGGGCCGCCGAGGAAATTGTATTCGGCCAGGTTTCAACGGGTGCAGCGAACGACCTTGCGCGTGCAACCGACGTAGCCCGCCGCATGGTCACCGACTACGGCATGTCCGAGCGGTTTCGCAACGTTGCCCTGACCAAGCGCGGCCAGAGCCTCCTCACCGGGCAGCAGGAACCCTTCCTTGCCCGCGAATACAGCGAGGAAACCCAGCGCTATGTCGACGAAGAGATAGCTCGCATCATCGCGGCACGCTACGAGCGGATCCTCGACCTTCTCACCGAAAAGCGCGGACTACTCACCCTCGTCGCAGAGAGACTCCTTGAAAAGGAAGTGATCGAGGAGGCGGAGTTCGCGGCCCTGGTCGCAGGGACCGCAGCGTCTTCGGAAAGCGAAGCTGCAAAAAAAGCTACCGCAATCGGCGCCGCTACAGCTACAGGTGGTGCAGACCTGGGTGGCGCCGGCTCCCCGCACAAAGATGACCCATCCCTCACCTCGCTACCGCCTAACCTCGGATAAGTGGTAGCCGGCCGCCAGGGCCCCTTGACGGAGCGGGCGTTTCAGCTTTATGGTTCATAGTATAGGACACATTTCAATGTGTCCTATATATTTTGAACTACGTCCTAGTAAATAGGGGGCTCGTATGACCATCTTTCTCATTCTCTATGGCGTGACGCTCCTTGCGATCGCGCTTCTTAGCCTCAAATACAACGATAGCTTTGAGAACTTCCTCGTCGCGGGACGTAAGCAACCTAAGTTCCTCATCATCGCCTCGATGCTCGCCTCGACGATTGGCGGCGGCATCACCATCGGTACGGTGAGCAAATCCGTCAGCATGGGCTTTGCGGCTTTCTGGTTCGTCGCAGCGGGCGCGCTTGCCCACCTTCTCCAAGGTGCATTGCTGTCCCGGCGCGTGCGAGAGTCCGAGGCGCTTACCCTGCCCGATCTTGCCGGGAAGCTCGGCGGACGCAGTGTTCGGAAGCTTGTGGCGCTCATCATCGTTTTCACCTGGGTGGGCATCGCGGCAGGACAGTTCCTCGCGGCAAGCAAGGTGCTTGGCACAATCACCGGCCTTGATCGTAGCGCGGCGGTCGTCATCGCAGCAGCATTCCTCCTCGTCTACACGCTGATTGGCGGCCAAAAATCCGTGCTGCGGAGCGACTTTTTCCAGTTCGGCGTCCTCGCCCTCGCCCTCCTTGCAAGCCTTGCCTGGCTCTACCTGGCCAAGCCCCCCGCCCACGGCACGGTGAACATCGAACTCTTTAACGCGAAGTTCGGCCCCTTCGATCTTATCTACTATCTCGTCGTGGTTGCCGGCTCGTACTTCATCTGTCCGATGATGTTCGGACGCATCCTTTCCGCAGAAAGCCCTGCGGCCGCGCGCAAATCATCGTTTGTAAGCGGCTTCGGCATGCTCCTTTTCGCCTTTGCGATCACCTTTATCGGCCTCTGGGCCAGGGCCACGGGTTTCGACGCAGGCAAGCTTGATCCGCTCAACGCGATCATCAAGAACGTCCTTCCCCCCTTCCTCGGCGCCGCGATGCTCTTCGGCGTCCTTGCGGCGATTCTTTCCACCGCGGACACGGTGCTCCTCACCGCGGCAGGTGTCCTTGAAAACGACGTCCTTGAACGCAGGTCCTTAGCATGGACGCGGGTGTGGGTCGCGATCGTCGCCGTCATCGGCGCCTTCATCGCCCTCTACGAGAGCGACATCGTCGACCTCCTCCTCAAGACGTATCAGGGCTACACATCGGGCATCGTTCCCGCCCTTTTTGTCGCAATTATGGCGATGAACCGGAAAAAGGCGAATCCCGCCCTTCTCTTCGCAGCGATTCTCGCGGGCTACCTTCTGGGCTTCGCCGGCAACTACCTCAAAGATCCGAACTGGCAAAAGGGCATGGCCTTCGCCGGTCTTGCCGTGTCCACCATTCTCTCCCTCCTTGCGCTCAAGGTCGGTGCAGGCAGGAGCGCGCAGCTGCAGACAGGGGCCTAAGGCGGCACAAGCGCCGTGTGCCGTACCAGCGCCGCCATGATGGCGGCGCCATCATGACGCTGCTACCACGGCGCGCTGACCGGGCCGTCCGGAGAACCTCCCGGGCGGCCCGTGTTTTTCCGCACATCCATCCTCCGCAGTAGGCAAAATGGCACGCTTACTGCTTTTCAACTAGCATCGTGTCGTATCAAAAGGATGGACCCATGCTGCTACTCGTAAAAAACGCCACTGTCTACGCCCCCGAGCCGCGTGGAGTGCAGGATATCCTTACAGGCGGCGGGAAAATTCTCGCCCTTGCCCCCCGCATCGATCCTGCACAACTTCCGGGTGAGGTCGAGGTGCTCGACGGCGATGGGCTTGCCGCAGCGCCGGGCTTTATCGACGCCCATGTCCACATCATTGGAGGGGGCGGCGAAGGCGGCTATGCGACGCGCACGCCTGAACTTGCGGTTTCAAGCTGTTTCGCTGCCGGGGTGACGACAGTCGTAGGAACGCTCGGCACGGATGGCGTCGCACGGAGCATGGAGGCACTCCTTGCCAAAACCTATGCGCTCCGCGAGGAAGGTCTTTCGGCATTCTGCTACACGGGGAGCTACCGCGTCCCGCCGCGGACGATCACCGGCGATGCGATGAAGGACATCATGTTCATAGAGCCCATCATCGGCGTCGGTGAAACAGCCATCTCCGACCACCGATCCTCGGCTCCGACGGTGCAGGAACTTGCGCGCCTTGCCACCGAGGCGCGGCTCGGCGGCATGCTCTCAGGCAAGGCGGGCATCGTCAATTTCCACATCGGCGACGCGAAGGCCGCACTTACGCCGCTCGAAGAGCTCGTCCGCCCCGGCGAAATCCCGCGGAGTCAATTTCTGCCTACCCACTGCAACCGCAGCGCGGCGGTATTCGCTGCGGCACTCGCCTGGGCGCGCGCAGGCGGCTATATCGACTTCACAACGAGCACCGTGCCGGGTTTCCGTGAACATGACGAGCTTAGCGCCGCCTGCGCGCTGCGGCGGGCCCTCGAAGCAGGCATCCCGCTCGAGCGCTTGAGTTGCACCTCCGACGGCCAGGGATCGCTTCCCCGCTTTGATGAAAACGGGGCCTTCGCTGGGCTCGGAATCGGCACCTCTGCCTCGTTGTTGCAGACCTTCCGCGAAGCTATACTCGGCGAAGGGCTTGCCTTCGACGTAGCGCTCCGCCCCTTTACAAGCTCGCCTGCAGCCATGCTCAAACTGCGCGGCAAGGGAGGGCTTGCTGTGGGGGCCGATGCGGACATTATCCTCATCGATCCGCGGGATTGCCGCCTCGAGACGGTCATCGCCGGAGGGAGGCTCGCCATGCATGGCGGCGATGTGCGCATGAAAGGCCGCTTCGAGGCATAGACTATGGGGGGGAAGCGGCGGTGAAACGCGTACGGCTCGTCGCGGGAAGCGCGAACACCAAGCGCGAGCTAGAGCGCCAGCTCGCCGAATATCTTGAAGGCGCGGCTGAACTTGTCGCCTACTCGATGGATGCGGGACTCCCGGGACTCATCGAGGGCGACCTTGTCGTCGCTTCAAGCGCACTTGTCGGCGACGAACTCGTCGCCTCGGGGCTGCTTGCCCCGGACGCACCACTCCTCGTGGCTCGCAGGACCATCGACTGCGCGCGGCTCGATCTTCTCGTCTCCTTGCCACCAGGAACGCGAGCCCTTTTCGTCAATGATCGCCTTGAGACAGCCGAGGCCTGCATCGCGGCGCTCGCCGAACTCGGCCTTAATAGTGTCGACTTCGTGCCGTGGTACCCCGGCTGCGCACCGCCCCCTCCCGATCTCGCCCTGGCCGTCACCGCAGGCGAGTCGGCGCTTGTGCCGCCCGGCGTCGCGGAAACGATCGACATCGGTGTCCGCATCCTCGATTTCGGGACGATCGCCGAAATCCTTGCACGACTTGGCCTCCTTGAACGCGAGGCGGGGAGTTTTTCGCGCCGCTATCTTTCGGCCCTCCTCGCCGTCGCACGGAGGCTTGCCCGCGCGACCGAAGAAACACGGAGGCTCAACGCCCATCTTTCGAGCGTGATCGATTCGCTCTCCCACGGCATCCTCGTGTACGATGACGCCGGGCGGGCCATCGTCGTCAGCGAAAACCTTCGTAGCCTCCTCGGGCTTCGCTCGGGCGAAGGGCCGGGCAGGAGCCTTGCGTCGATTGTGCGCAACCCCGCCCTCCTCGAATTCCTCGAGCGACCGGGCCCCGAGGAGTCGGGGCTCTTTCGCCTCGTGGAGGGCGAAACGCTTGTGAGCCGCTTCACAACGGAGGGCGGCTCACGCATCGCCGCCTTCCGCGTCGAAGGCCGCGACGAAGAGGGGCTCCGCCGGGCGCGCGAAAACCGCAGGCGCGGCTACGTTGCGAAATACACCTTTGACGACATCGCGGGAGAAAGTGAGCCGCTTAGGCGCGCAAAACGCGTCGCCTTGCGGCTCGCGGCGACCGAACTCGCCATCCTCATCCACGGTGAAAGCGGGACCGGCAAGGAGCTCTTTGCAAGCGCCATTCACGCCGCCTCGGGCCGTTCTGGCGGCCCCTTTCTGGCCATCGACCTTGGCGCGCTCTCCGATGACCTCATCGAAAGCGAACTCTTCGGCTACGAGGAAGGCGCATTCACCGGCGCCAAAAAGGGGGGCAAGGCCGGCCTCTTCGAACTTGCGGACGGCGGAACGCTCTTTTTGGACGAAATCGGCAACGTGTCGCCCAAGGTGCAAAAACGGCTTCTCCGCGTCCTCCAGGAAAAAGAGATACTCCGCGTGGGAGGCGCCGAGATCCGGCGCGTCGACGTGCGCGTCATCGCCGCGACCAATGACGATCTCCTCGAAAAGGCTTCTCGTGGCGAGTTCCGCGAAGACCTGTATTTCCGCCTCAAAATGGGCTTTATTCGCATCCCCCATTTGCGGGAGCGGCGGGGCGACATTCCCCTCCTTGTCGAACGCTTCCTCGCCCTCGAAGGGGCGCGTGGCCTTCCCGTCGATCCTGCGGTTATCGAAGCGCTTGAAGCGCGCGATTGGCCCGGCAATGTGCGCGAGCTCCGCAATACACTCACCTATATGCTCGCGGTGCGCGAAGGAATGGGGCTCAGGCTCGAGGACCTCCCCGACGAAACCCGGCCCCCTGCACGAAGTAGCTTTTCCCCCGCGGTGCCGCAGGAGAGCGCGCGCACCACGGCCTCGGGCGCCTCGGCTGCGTTTGCGGCGGCAGCCGCCGCCGCGGGCTTTGTCGGCGCCGCACTCTTTGCGGCGGGCCTCGACGCAGGGCCGGCCGCAGAGGCAGGGCTCGAACCCGAGGACCGCTTCGTCCTCCTTGCGCTCGCCGAACTCGAAACCCGCGGCGGCCACGGCGGCCGGGAGGCGGTGGCCGCGCTCTGCACCGCGCGTGGGCTTGCCCTCGGTCCAGGGGCGGTGCGCGCGCGATTTGATCGACTTGCGGCGCGTGGCTACATCGTCTCTCACCGAGGTCGCGGCGGTACTCGCCTCAGCACCGAGGGACGAAAGCTCATTGCAAGCGATACGGGCTGCGCTTAATGGCTGAAATTGGTTTTTTTGAATCCATATAGCCAACAAAATCCAATTCTTCAAGGCGGTAACCATGGCGGGCGATCTTGTCATCGTCGGTGGAGCGGAAACGCTCGAACGCGGCCCCATCATGCGGCGATTTGTCGAACTCGCAGGAGGAGAAACGGCCACCATCCTCCTCCTTGCAAGCGCAACACGGCGGATGGCGCAGGAGACGGCGCGGATTCGTAGCTGGCTCGGCGAGGCGGGCGTCGCGGCATCCCACATCGAAACCCTCGCTGTGTCGAAGGTCGAAGCGGGCTGGGAGCGCGGCGCCTATGCCGAGAGCGAAATCGCCAAGCTACGCACAGCCGACGCGCTCTGGATCCTGGGAGGCGACCAGAATCTCACCATCGCCGCGCTGCGAGATGACCAGGGCAGGGACTCGCCGCTCCTTGCCCTCCTGCGCGAGCGTGCTGCGCGGCCGCACCGGGCGGGCGGACTCGTGGTTGGCGGCACAAGCGCCGGCGCCGCGGTGATGTCCGATCCCATGATCGGTGCAGGCACAAGCTTCGGAACACTTGCCCTACCCCGAGCTATAGGCCCGGGCAACGCCGAGATGACCGAGGCGCTCTACCTCCTCCCCGGTCTCGGCCTCTTTCCGGAAGGAATCGTTGACCAGCATTTTGACGCGCGCGCCCGCTTTGCGCGCCTCCTCGAGGCTGCGCTGAGCGAAGAGGCCGTCCGGCCCGCCTTTGGCATCGCCGAGGCGACGGCACTCGTCTATCGAGGCGGCACGCGATGCATCGAGGTCCTCGGCAGGGGGGGCATCTATGTTATCGATGCACGCGACGCTCGCCGCAGCATGGTACCCACCCGCTCGGGGCCGCGGCTATGCATCACGGGGGTTGTCTTTCACTATCTCAGCGAGGGCGACAGCTGGGATTGCGCTGCAGGGAAAGCCGATTTTGGCGCAAAGAAGGAGCTGTCCGTCGAAGACGCGGCCTTTGCCACCGAAGGCCCCGAGGCAACGGGCCCCCTCTCGCCCTATGGAAGGCTTGCCGAGTTCGCCGCACGCATGCTCCTTGACAACAAGCCCGAGCTCCTCTTCGAGGATGCTACGCGCGGCATTCGCTATGTCCGTGGCCTCCTTGTCGGCGAAGGACCGCTTCCCTCAGGCGGAAGGGGGCCGCTTGGCTGGGAAATCCGCTGCGGACGCACCTGGCCCTGTGCCGCGGTAGAAGCATGCGCGACAGAAGCCGGGCGAAGGCCCTTCGCCCGGCTTTTCTACGATGGCCGCTACTCGTTTGAGAGCGTGATCGTCGACATCATGCCTATCGATATAGAGATTCATCGTCCCTAAACTCCACTTGGTACGGTTCCTGCATTTCTGTTCACAGGCCGTGCAACGCGCATGCGGCGCGGCTTTCGTACCTAGTTTTTCAAGGAGGCTGGCATGAAGGCTTTGAAAGCGGGGCTCGGCATCGTCCTCGCCCTCGCCGCACTCGGAGCGGCGGGCGCCCAGGATCGCTATGATGCGACCTATGGATCTGAGGGCTCGTCCCTCCGCTACTTCTATACGCCGACGACCACCGATCAGCGGATCGCGGCGAACACTCAGGACGGGCTTGTCGAACAGGACCGTTTCGGCAAATTCGTGCCCTCGCTCGCGGAATCCTGGTCGGCGAATGCGGATATGACCGAGTGGACGTTCAAGCTACGCAAGGGACTCCCCTGGGTCGATTCGACCGGCCAAAAAACGACGTACGAGATTTCCGCCGATGACTTTGTCGAGGGACTCCGCTATGTCGCCGACCCCAAAAACGGCATCAAGAACCTCTCAAGCGACGTCCGCAAGCTCATCGTAGGACTCAACGGCTATTACTACGACCTCGTCGACATCGACGCCGGGAAAAAGAAGGACATGACGCGGGCGGAAGCGCTTGCCAACTTTTCCAAGGTCGGCATAGCGGCGCCCGATCCCTACACGGTTGTCTTTAAACTCACGCGGCCGACGCCCTACTTCCTTTCCTTCCTTGTCATGGAGCTCTTCCTTCCCGTCGAAAAGGCGTTCCTCGACTCTGTCGGCCTCGACTTCGGCGTTGCAAAGGACAAGCTACTCTATTCAGGAGCGTATTACATCGCCGATTGGCAGCGCTCCAAACTCATTCAGCTCAAGGCAAACCCCCACTACTGGGATGCGAAGAAAATCACCGTCAAGACCGTAAACCTTCAGTATGTCGTCGATCCGACGGTCGAAGTGGCAATGTTCCAGCGCGGCGAGCTCTCTCAGGCGAACTTGGGCGCCGACCAGGTGAAAGCCCTCGAAAAGACCAAGTGGGCGCAGTACATCTACTCCGATCCGCCCTCGGCCTCGCGCTATTCGGTGACCTATTGGTTTGTCCAGAATTTTACCTCCGCGAACCCCGAGTGGAGGGCCTTCGTCAACAATCTCAATTTCCGCAAGGCGCTCTACTATGGCATCGATCGTGTCAAGCTCAACGAACTCGATGATCCCTACAAGCCCGCAGCGATCCTCCGCAATACGGTTGTACCCGAGGGGCAGGTGTTCGACGAAAAGGGTGTCGATTACACCGAGTATCCGGGCGTCAAGGAAATCCGCGCCGCCGGCAACTACTACGACAAGCAGAAGGCGCGCGACTATTTCAAAAAGGCGCTCGCCGAGCTCACCGACGGCAAGGGCGCCATCAAGGGCGTCTCGCCCGGGGTGGTGGATTACAAGCCGATAGCCGAGCTCAAGGTTGACGGGAAGCTCCCCCTCCAATTTGTCTACGTTGCGCTCCCCGACGCGGTGGAGACCAAGCGGGCAATCCTCCTTAAGGCGATGCTCGAAGAGGCCTTCGGCAAGGAAAACATCGAGGTGACAATCGGCCAGGTCATCGACGATATGTTCGCCGAAGCGGTCGAACCGCGGCGCTTCGACCTACTCCACGACAACTTCCGCTTCGGCTACGCGGATCCCGCGGCGCAGCTTTCCCGCCTCATAACGGGCGGCGGCATCAATGACGGGCAGTACTCCGACCCCGAATTCGACAAGCTCGTCGCTGACGCGATGGGCATGACCAAGCTTGCGGAGCGCTACAAGACCTTCGCCAAGGCCGAGGCGCTCTTCATCGACCGCTGCTATGTCCTGCCCTGGGTGATGGGCGGCACCGCATACCAGATCACGAAGGTCGTGCCCTTCACCTATCCGCGCGGCGGCTTCGGTATCACGCGCTTTAAGTACAAGGGCATGGTCGTCGAAAAGAACCCCATAACCGCGAAGCGGTATGAGAGCCTTAGAGCCGAGTTCTATAAAGAGCTCGGCAAGGCGAGCGCCAAGTAGCCTTCCGCCGCCGCGGGCCCGGTTCTCCCCGTACGGGGAAGCCCGGGCCCGTCCTTTCCCTATCTCGACCCGACGGGGAGTGCCATGTTTTCCTACATTGTCAAGCGGCTCGGCCAGTCGCTCCTTACCGTAGCGATCGTCATCGTCTCGGTCTTTCTGCTCCTCAGGCTCATGCCGAAAAACGGCTATTTCACCCGTGAGGACTACGTCAGCCTTGACAAGGAGGCGCGGACGGCCTACCTGCGCAACCTCGGCGTTCTTGACGACCCCTTCACCCAATTCAGCCGCTTCATGTCCGGGCTTGCGAAAGGCGACCTTGGGAGGTCGATCACCGTCTACCCCCGCAGTCCCGTGCTCGAGGTCATCCGCGACAAGGCGCCCTACTCGCTCTGGTTCGGGCTCGCCGCGCTCGCGCTCAGCATGGGCTTGGGGCTCGGCCTCGGCATTCTCATGGCGCGATACAAAGACAGCATCGTTGACGGACTTGGCACGCTCTACGTGACAATCGTGCGCGCCATACCGAGCCTCATCTGGCTGTTTTTTATCCAGCAGTGGGTGACCGCACTCCTCGGCTGGCCCATGCTGTTCTACGAGGACAGACCGATTTCCTGGATCCTACCGACCATATCCCTCGCCCTCTCGGGCATCGCCTGGTACGCGATCTGGCTAAGGCGCTTCATGGTCGACGAGGAGAACCGAGACTACGTCAAGTTCGCCACCGCGAAGGGCCTAGCGCGCGGACGCGTGATGCGAGGCCACATCCTCCGGAACGCCCTTGTCCCGCTCGTGCAGTACTTCCCGCAGCAGGTCCTCCTCACCATTGCAGGCTCACTCCTCATCGAGAGCATCTACTCCATCCCGGGCATGGGAGGGCTCCTCGTAAACGCCATCAGGCAGCAGGACAACCCGCTTGTGCAGGCCCTTGTCCTCCTCTACGCCGTGCTTGGCGTGGCGGGCGTCTTCTTGGGCGATCTCCTCATGGCGCTGGTTGACCCCCGCATCAGGCTCGCGGACGCGCGGACGAAGGGAGGGGAAGCATGAGGCACACGATACCCGACGTGAACCCCGAGCTGTTCAAACCGGCACGGTTCGACGAGGCCGCCGCGGAGCTTTCAGGCTATGCGCGGTATTCCTACTGGAGAAGCACCTTGAGGACCTTCCTCAGAAGCCCTGTCTCCGTGGCGCTCCTTGCGCTCATCATCCTCCTCGTGGGGGCGAGCTTCCTCTACCCTATCGTCTCGCCGACCGATCCGAACCTTGTCAACCTTGACACCTCAGGCTGGAATTCCCCGCCGTCGCGCGAACACCTTTTCGGCACAGACGCGCTCGGGCGCGACATCTGGGCGCGCACCTGGTACGGCACGCGGACCTCGATGCTCCTCGGCCTCGTCATCGCGCTCTTCGACGTCGGCATCGGCATGATCGCGGGCGCGCTCTGGGGCTATGTGAGGCGGCTCGATCGCTTCATGACCGAACTCTACAACGTGCTCAACAACATCCCGCAGACGGTCTTCCTTATCCTCCTTGCGTACATAATGCGACCGGGGTTCTGGACGATCGTCGTCGCACTCTGCTCCACGGGGTGGATCGGCATCGCACGCTTCGTACGGAACAAGGTGCTCACGATACGCGACGCCGAGTACAACATCGCATCGCGATGCCTCGGCACCCCGCTGTGGCGCATGATAACGCGCAACGTCCTTCCCTACCTCGTGAGCGTGCTCATCATGGAGGCCGCGCTCACCATCCCCTATTCAATCGGTTCGGAGGTCTTTCTCGGCTTCATCGGTCTCGGCCTCCCCGTCGAGACCGTCTCGCTCGGCAACCTCGTGAACCAGGGAAAGAACAACTTCATGCTCTACCCCTACCAGCTCACCTGGCCGACCCTCGTGCTCTCCGCGATCACGATCTCCTTCTATATCGTCGGTAACCGCTTCTCTGACGCCTCAGATCCGAGGAACCACGTATGAGCGAGACCACAATCCTCACGGCCGAGGGCCTCGAAGTCTCCTTCACCCTGCGCGGCCGACGCCTTGCGGCGCTCCGCGGTGCCTCGCTCGAACTCTGCCGCGGCGAGACGCTCGCCGTCGTGGGCGAATCCGGATCGGGAAAGAGCGTGTTTGCGAAGACCTTTCTCGGCATGCTCGACAAGAACGGGCGTATTGAGCGGGGCTCCATACGCTTCGACGGAATGGACCTTGCTCAATTCCGCAGCGAGCGGGACTGGCTCTCAGTCCGCGGCAAGCGCATCGCCATGGTGTTCCAGGATCCCATGACCGCCCTCAATCCGCTTAAGACGGTGGGCGAGCAGATCCGAGAAACCGCCGCGCTCCACCGCGGCCTCGACCGGAAGACCTCGCGAACCGCGGCGCTCGAAACACTCGAGCGGGTTGGCATACACGACCCCGAACTGCGCTACCGCCAATACCCCCACGAGTTCTCAGGCGGCATGCGGCAGCGCGTCGTCATCGCCGCGGCGATCGCTTGCGGCCCCGAGATACTAATCTGCGACGAGCCGACGACGGCGCTCGACGTGACCGTCCAGGCCCAGATACTCGACCTCATTAAGTCGCTCCAACGCGACCTCGGCATGAGCGTGCTCTTCATCACCCACGACCTAGGCGTCGTTGCAAACATCGCACAACGCGTCGCCGTGATGTACGCGGGGCAGGTTGTCGAGGCAGGGACCGTGGACGAGATATTCCGCGATCCGCGCGCACCTTACACCTGGGCGCTTCTTGCATCCCTCCCGCAGCTCGGCATAAAGGGAGAGGAGCTCTATGCGATTAAGGGAACGCCACCCTCACTTTTTAAGGAGATAAAGGGCGACGCCTTCGCGCCCCGAAACCCCCTCGCCCTCGAAGTCGACTTTGTTGCAGAGCCACCAGAATTCGATGTCTCGCCGACGCACTGGGCCAAGACCTGGCTCCTTGATCCGCGCGCGCCGCGGATTGAACCCCCTGAGACGCTCAAGCGCCTCCGCGAACGACTCGCCGCGGATAGACGGAGAGGAAGCGCTGTGGCAGGCGGGGCCAAAAACGCCGCGCAAGGAGGCTCACGGTGAACGACGACGTCATCCTTTCGGTTCGCGGCCTGTCCGTGGACTTTAGGCGCGGACGAAGGAACTTTCGCGCCGTGGACCGCGTGTCCTTTGACATCCGCCGCGGCGAGACGCTCTCCCTAGTCGGCGAATCCGGCTCCGGCAAGACCACAATCGGCCGCGCCATCCTCCGCATCACAGCCCTGAGTGAGGGGGAGATTTTTCTCGCGGGCGAACGCGTCGACGGCCGCCTAGACGCTGCGCGGGAGCGGGCCTTCCGACAGCGCGTGCAAATGATCTTCCAAGACCCCATGGCATCGCTCAACGAGCGCGCTAAAATCGACTACATCGTCTCCGAAGGGCTCTACAACTTTGGCCTCTTCCACTCCGAGGCCGAGCGCAAGGCCAAGGTTGAAACGGCGCTTCGCGACGTGGGCCTCTCCCCGGAGGTTGCAAGCCGCTTCCCCCACGAGTTTTCAGGCGGCCAGCGCCAGCGCATCGGTATCGCCCGCGCACTCGTGATGAACCCCGAGCTCCTCGTCGCCGACGAGCCGATATCCGCCCTCGACGTATCGATACGCGCGCAGGTGATCAACCTCATGAACAAGCTTAAGCGCGAACGCCACCTCACCTACCTGTTCATCGCCCACGACCTCTCGGTGGTGCGCTTTATTTCGGATCGCATCGCGGTGATCTACCGCGGACGTCTCGTCGAGCTTGCGGAAGCGGAGGCGCTCTTTGCGCGCCCCCTCCACCCCTACACGCGTGCGCTGCTTTCCGCGGTCCCGGAACCCGACCCCGAGATCGAGCGCTCGAAGCGGCTTGTCGTCTACGACCCATCGGCGCACGACTATGCGCGTATGCCGCCCGCCTGGCGCGAAGCAGAGCCAGGCCACTTCGTCCTCGGCTCAGAGGAGGAGGTGAAGCGCTGGCAGGCGGAGGCGCAGAACCGCTGAAGGCGACTTGGGAGCTGTCCATTTCGCACACGAAGGAAGGAGAACACCGCGCGGCCCTGCCGCGCGGTTTTTTATAGCATAACCATGCGACATTTTTACAGAGTATTCAAAAATGTCATCTTGACATTGAGGCACAATTTCGTATCCTATACCACGTTGACATTATCAAAAGTAATGTCATGGAGGTCACATGGCGGTAATCATACGATCGACCGGCGTCCACATACCCGAGCGCAGACTGCGCAACGAGGAGCTTGCGGCGCTTGTCGACACCACCGACGAATGGATTGTCTCGCACACGGGCATCAAGGCCCGGCACCTTGCCGCGGACGGCTCGCAGACGAGCGATCTTGCGGCGGAGGCCGCGCGGCAAGCGCTTGAACGTGCAGGGATAGGCGCAAAGGAGCTCGACCTCCTCGTCGTCGCCACCGCGACACCCGACTATTTCGGCTTCCCCTCGACCGCCTGCATCGTCCAGGACAAGATCGGCGCCTATGGATCCGCCGCCTTCGACGTGGTTGCCGGATGTACGGGATTCATCTACGCCCTCGACGCTGCTTCCGCGATGCTCGAGGCGCGCAAGGCCCGCCATGCGCTTGTCATCGGCGCCGAAACGCTTTCGCGCATCGTCGACTGGCAGGACCGCGCAACTTGCGTCCTCTTCGGCGACGGGGCGGGCGCCGCCGTGCTCTCGCGCATCGAAGAACCGGGACGCGGCATCATCGCAAGCGTCCTTGGCGCGGAAGGGTCGGGGCACAAGGATCTCTACCTCATACAGGAGGAACGCATCGCGAGCATGGAGCGTGCCGCGCCGCTCGTGCCGAAAATCGCGATGAATGGTCAGAACGTCTACAACTTCGCCGTAAAGACGATCACCGTCCTCGTTCAACGGCTCCTCCACAGCGCAGCCTATCGGCTTGAGGATTTCCGCTGGATCGTGCCTCACCAGGCAAACAAGCGCATCGTCCAGGCCGCGGCAAAGCGCCTCGGCGCCCCCGAGGACAAGTTCTACCTCAACATGGAGGAATACGCGAACACCTCCGCCGCGAGCATCCCCATCGCCCTCGACGAGATGGACAGGAAGGGTCTCCTCAAAAAGGGCGATCTTGTGATGGTTGTCGGCTTTGGCGCCGGGCTCACCTACGGAGCCCAGGCCATCCGCTGGTAAGGAGTACAGCATGCACAAACGCGTTGCCATCACCGGACTCGGTGTCATAAGTCCCCTGGGGAATGACGTCGCCGCCTTTTGGTCCGCCATCAAAGCCGGACGCTCGGGCGCCGGCCCCGTCACCAAGTTCGACGCCTCCCGCCTTGAGGCCCGCGTCGCTTGCGAGGTAAAGGACTTCGAACCTGCGCTCTACATGGACAAGAAAGAGGCGCGCAAGATGGCGCTTTTCAGCCAGTATGCGGTAGCCGCGGCCGTGCAGGCCTGGCGCGACGCGGGTCTGCCTGAGCGAGAAGGCGGAGCCGCCGAGGAGCCTGCCGGCGAGGGGATGCGCGGCCCCTTCCGCGCCGAGCGCATCGGCGCTGTAATCGGGAACGGAATCGGCGGCATCGATGTCTGTCTTGAATCGCACAAAAAACTCCTCGAGGCGGGCCCGGGGCGCATGCTCCCCATGACGGTACCGCTCATGATCGCCAATGAGGCGGCGGGGAACGTGGCGATGCGACTTGGGCTCGGCGGCCCCGCCCTCACTGCCGTCACCGCCTGCGCCTCGGGCTCCGACGCACTCGGACAAGCCCTCGATCTCATACGCTCGGGCCGCTGCGACGCGGTACTCGCAGGCGGCACCGAGGCGGCGATCAACGAATTCGCGATGGGCGGATTTTGCCGCCTCCAGGCCCTTTCCACCGCCTACAACGAGACGCCGGAAAAGGCATCGCGCCCCTTTGACAAGGGCCGCGATGGGTTCGTGATCGGCGAGGGCGCGGCGGTCCTTATGCTCGAAGACTGGGACAGGGCCGTCGCGCGCGGCGCGCGGATCTACGCCGAACTCGCGGGCTACGGCGCAAGCTGCGACGCCTACCATCTCACCGCGCCCGATCCCGGTGCTTCGGGCTGTGTTCGCGCCATGCGCGCCGCGCTCGAGGATGCGGGGCTAGGCCCCGAAGAGATCGCCTATTACAATGCACACGGCACCTCGACAGCGATTAACGACCCCGTCGAAACGCTCATGCTCAAAAAGGCCTTCGGCGCGCACGCATCACGGCTCAAAGTCTCCTCGACCAAGAGTATGACCGGCCACATGATCGCCGCGGCCGGCGCTGTCGAAGCCTTGGTCTGTGTCAAAGCGATTGAAGAGGGCTTCGTGCCGCCGACGATCAACCTCGAGTCACCCGACATCGAATCAGGCTGCGACCTCGATTATGTCCCGAATCACGGCGTCTTTCTTCCCATCGCCGCGGCCGCCGCAGGCTCGCTCGGCTTCGGCGGCCACAACGCCGTCCTCGTCTTCAAGAAGGCCAGCCTATGAGCGCGACGGATAATGTAATGGGCTCAGGCGTCATCGCCGCGCGCGGCAGCGAAATCGAGGAGCTCCTCCCGCACCGGCCGCCCTTCCTCTTCGTCGATTACGTCGAGGTCGAGGGCGCCGCGATCCGCGGCGAGCGGCGCTTTACTGCCTCGGATTTCTTCTTTGCGGGCCACTTTCCGGGCTTTCCGGTCGTACCGGGCGTCATCCTCATCGAAACGCTCGCACAGTGCGGCGGCGTCGGGGTGAAACTCCAGGGCGTCAAGGCAGCGGGCACCTTCCTCCTTGCAAAGGTAAAGGAGGCACGCTTCCGGCGGCCTGTAAGGCCGGGTGAGCTTTTCATCATGGAGGTTGAAAACATCCGCGCCTCCTCGAGCATCGTGCATCAGCGCGGCCGCGGCTTTGTCGAGAGCGAGCTCGCCATCGAGGCGGAGTGGCTCTGCATCGTCGGTGCCTCGGCCGCCGCCGCGACGCCCGAGGGGCGGCAGGCGGAGCGCGCCGCGGCGCTGTCGGAAATCGGCGGCGAGATGGCACGGGCAGGCGCGTCACGCGGCGCGTCACGCGGCGCGGCTCACAGCAACAAGGAGAGCACCCCATGACACTCAAACCCATGGTCCGCAACAACATCTGTATCAACGCGCACCCCCAGGGCTGCGAGCGCGAGACGCTTCGTCAAGTCGACTACATCCGCGCACGCCGTCACGCCTACGCACAGCTCCCGGGCCCCAAGGCAGCCCTTGTCATCGGCGCCTCGACGGGCTACGGCCTCGCCTCGCGGATCGCGGCGGCTTTCGGCTTCGGAGCGGCGACGGTCGGCTTTTCCTTTGAAAAGGCGCCAAGCGCCACAAAAACCGGCACGCCGGGATGGTACAACAACCGTGCCTTCGAAGCGGCATCACGAGATGCGGGCATTCCCTCGCGTACGATCGACCAAGACGCCTTCTCCCGCGAGGCGAAAGAAGCCGCCGTCGCGGCCGCGCGCGAACTTGGCATCCGCTACGACCTCGTCGTGTACTCGCTCGCCTCGCCGGTCAGAACCGATCCCGAAACGGGAAAGCTCTGGAAGTCCGTCATCAAACCCCTCGGCTCAGCCTACCGCGGCCGCACAGTAGATGCCTTCACCGGGCGCCTCTTCGAGGCCTCCGCCGAACCCGCCACCGAGGAGGAGGCTACGGAAACCGTCAAGGTGATGGGCGGTGAAGATTGGGCGCTCTGGATCGATGCGCTCCGCTCTGGCGGCGTCCTTGCCCCCGAGGCGATCACCGTCGCATACTCCTATGTGGGTCCTGCACTCTCCTGGCCCATCTACCGCGACGGCACGATCGGACGCGCCAAGGCGCACCTCGAGGCGACCGCGAAGAATCTGTCAGCGCGTTATGCGACCGATGGGCTCTCCGCCTACGTTTCGATCGACAAGGCCGTCGTGACCCGCGCAAGCGCGGTGATTCCCGTGATCCCGCTCTACGTCTCGACGCTCTTCAAGGTCATGAAGGAGCGGGGTAGCCACGAGGACTGCATCGCACAGATCGACAGGCTCTACCGCGAACGACTCTATATCGCGGCCCCCGGCGGCGGGCGGGCAGAGCCGCCGCGCGATGCGGAGGGGCGAATCAGAATCGACGAGCTCGAAATGTCTCCTGGTGTCCAGGCAGAGGTCGAGGCGCGGATGGCGCATATCACCGAGGAAAACCTCCGTGAGCTTGCCGACCTCGATGGCTTCCGCGGCGACTTCCTCCGCGCGCATGGCTTCGAGGTGCCGGGTGTCGATTATGAAGCGGAGATCGCACCCGACTACGACCCCCTTGCGAGGCGGTAGGGGCGCGCCGTGGCGATGCGAATCGCGAGAGGCCGCAGAGGCCCCTTCGCCGCGGATCACGCCGAAACGCGGCGGTTTGACCGCCGCCGCAGGCTCGAGCGCTGGATCCGCGAACTCTCCGAACGGCTAAAAAAAACGAAGGCGCGGGAAGGCGGGCTTCGCGAGGGGGACGACGGCAGCTAGGCACAGCCAAACGGTATGCCCTGTTTTCCGTAACGGATATGCACGACGCCCGTAAGCCTTCCCGCGCGGCGTTTGGCACTATGTCGGGGGCGCATGGCGGCTTCTCTCCCCGCCCTGCGCCCCTTTTTTCCACCCTGCCACGCTTAACCGGCCTCCATGTTTGCGTGCAAGTCGCAGGGTCCCCGCACCGCACGACCCGTATGCGGCCTTTACGCGCGGAAGGCCCGCGGAGTAGCATTAGGGCGTGAATATGGTCATTTTGGAACCCGGGGAATGCGGCACGCTTCTCCCCCGCGGTGACCGACGCGAGGAGCACATCCGCAAGGTGCTCAAAAAACGAAAAGGCGACCGCGTCCTTGCCGGCATCGCCGTCGACGAGGCCTTCGGGCCCGCGCCTGGAACAGTCGGTGAAGCCCTCGTCGAGCGTCTTGACGAAGAAGGCCTCGTCCTCCGCTTTGCGGCATTCGAAGGCCCAGCGGGCGAGCCGCCGCCCCTTGCGCCCATACGGCTACTTCTCGGCTTTCCCCGTCCCATTCAGGCGAACCGCCTCTTCAAGGACCTCACGAGCCTCGGCATCGCCGAGCTTTCGCTTTCGGGGACCGAACTCGGCGAGAAGTCCTACCTCGAAAGCGATTTTTTCCGCAAGCGTGAGTTCAGACGCCCCCTTATTGAGGGTGCCGAGCAGGCAGCGAATCCGCGCCTGCCACGCGTTGCGACGTTTTGGACGCTCGATCGTTGCCTCGCCGCGCTCGACGCATCCGCCCCCTTGGGCGCGACGCCCGGTACGCGCATACTGCTCCATCCCGGCGACGAAGCGCCGCGGCTTGGCGCACTCGAAGGGCTCGTGGCGCCGCTCTGCCTTGCGGTGGGAAGCGAACGTGGCTGGACAGCCCGGGAACTCGCGCTACTCGAAGCGCAGGGCTTTCGCCGCGCGGGACTCGGCACGCGGATACTCAAATCTGAGACCGCCGCACTCGCCGCCGTGTCGGTCGCCCTTTCGCGTATCGGCCTCATGTGAGCTCTGGCGGAGCGCGCCTGCGAGCGCGCACAGGCTACGCCGCTTCGCGCAGACTGAGGAGCCCGCGGAGGATGCGCGGGAAGGCGACGCAGAGCCCCTCGGCATCGGCGCACCAGGTGCGAGGCGAGAGGCGGTTGGACGAATCACTAAGAGCGCGAATCGCGAGGAAGTCGACGCCCGGAAGGCGGTAGCGCGTTATCTTCGCAAGCGCGGCGCTTTCCATATCCACCGCATCGGCACCCGTGTGTTCCCGTATGAAGCGCGAGCGCACCGGATCGTTGAGAAAGGCGTCGCCCGAAGCGATGCGTCCCTCGAAAAAGCGCAGGCCCGCTGCGGCCATCGCCGCACGTGCATGGCCGAGGGCCGCGTCGGAGGCGGAGCGGATGACGGGATCGCTCATGCCGCTGTACGGCGTCACACCGGGAGGGAAGCGCAAGGCGGCCGCATCCATGTCGTATTCGACCGCCTCGCGTGCGAGAACGAAGGATCCGACAGCCTCCTCCCCCTTGAGGCTTCCCGCCGTCCCAAACGAGAGAATGAGATTCGCCCCCTCGGCAACGCGCGAAAGCGCAAAGACCGCGAAGGCCTTGCCGACGCCCGAGACCGCAAGTCGGAGCGAATGCCGCGCGGAAGCCCAAAGCGAGGGGCCGAGCGGCGTCCACTCAAACGACGCGTCCTCAAGCGTCGCGCGCGCCTCGCGCTCGACGGCAAACACGATCCCGATACCCCGCATTGCTCCTCCCGCCATGCTCCATTGTCGGCGCATGGCGCGGTAAAGGCAAGCGCCTTCGCGCGCGCCTCGCGCGCGAAAGTCCTAAACCTTGAGGAGGCGCTTGAGCTCGGCGACGTTTTCGGCGAACTCGGCGCAGGCCGCTTCGATCGGCGCGGGCTTCGACATGTCGACCCCCGCGACCTTGAGCGCCTCGATCGGGAAGCGCGAGCCGCCTGAGGAGAGAAAACGGAAGTAATCCTCGCGTTCGCGCGCACCGCCTGAAAGAACGCGTTTTGAAAGCGCAATTGCGGCGGAAATGCCGGTCGAGTACTTATAGACGTAGAACGAGTTGTAGAAATGGGGGATCCTGAGCCCCTCGAGGTCGGAAACCCCTTCGAACACCATGGCGGGTCCGAAGTACTTCTCAAGCAGCTTCCGGTACTCGGCCCTCAGGCTGTCCACCGTGAGCGCCTCGCCTGCCTCGAGCATCTCGTGGCTCCGCTTTTCGAATTCGGCGAACATCGTTTGGCGGAAGAGCGTGGCGAGAAGGTCGTCCACCTTGTTCGCCATGAGGCTCGCCCGCTCCGCATCGCCGCGCGCGCGTTCATAGAGGTACTTGAAGAGGAGCTGCTCGTTGAAGGTGCTCGCCACTTCCGCCTCGAAAATGGTGTAGTTGTAGGAATGAAAGGGGTTCGACCTCGCTGAATAGTAGGAGTGCATCGAATGTCCGCCCTCGTGCGCAAGCGTGAAGACGTCGCGGAGGACATCGGACTTGTAGTTCATGAGAATGTATGGCTCGCCCGAGAAGGAGCCGGCGGAAAAGGCGCCTGATCGCTTCCCCTTGTTCTCGTAGCGATCGACCCAGCCGCCGAGGAGACCCGCGCGGAGCGTTCCCACATACTCCTCGCCAAGGGGGGTAAGGGCGTCTGCGATGAGCGCGACCGCCTCCTCGTAGGAGTGCTCCGCCCTTGCCTCGGGAGCGAGCGGCACATAGACATCGTAGTGCCTAAGCTCATCAAGCTTGAGAGCGCGCTTCCGGATCTCGTAGTACTCGTGAAGGACGGAAAGGTGCGCATTCACCGTGCCGACGAGGTTGTCATAGACTGCCTCGGGCACGTCATCGGGGAAGAGCGCGGCGGCGCGCGATGAGGGGTAGTTGCGCACCTCGGCGCGGTACTTGTCGAGCTTCACCTGCCCCGCATAGAGCGACGCGAGCGTGTTCTTGTGTGCCTCGTAGCCCTTATAAAACTGTAGGTAGGCCCTGCGGCGGAGGTCACGGTCGGGGTTCCGCATAAACGAGGCGAAGGTCGATTGCGTGAGAGGCCGCGCGCCCTCGCTTGTCTCGACGACGCCGAAATCAATATCGACATTCGTGAGAACGGAAAATGCCTCCTGTGGGGTGCCGTTCGCGTCAGCCTGAAGGGCGAGAAGGCGCTCTTCCCTCTCAGAAAGCACATGGGGCTTGAAGCGAAGAAGTTTTTCGATGAAGACCTTGTAGTCGGCAAAACGGGGGTCGGCAAGACAGCGCGCGACGTAGTCAGAGTCAAGGGCTTGGATTTCCGGCGTGAACCAGGCCCAGGCGCCCTGCGCCCGCGTCGCAGCCATCATAAACCGGGCGCTCCGCCCCCGGGACTCGGCGTCTCCCTCGTCCTCGGTAACCCGAAGATCGGCGTAGTAGTAAAGCCGTTCCTCGAGAACGCCGATTTCGCGGCTGAAGGCGAGAGCCGCCAAAAAGGAGTCGGCACCCTTTCCGAGACTTCCCTTGAAGTTCTCGATGCGGGGAATCATCGCCTCGTAGTCCTTAAAGGCCTTTTCCCAGGCCTCGGGGCTCGGCGCAAGCTTTTCAAGATTCCAGCGGTGGGCTAGAGGCACATCCTTGCGAAGTGGGATCTCATGCATGGCGGACAGTCTCTCCTTTCCGGGCTTGCGATACGTTGCGGCGCTCTTCAGGCGCGATCCCGCCTGTCGCCGTCCTGGCGCAAAGGCATTAAAGGGGAGTATATCAGGCTTTTTGCAAACCGGCGAGACCTGAAATATCAGATGTCAATGCAAAGTAGAAATGACCCCTATTCCCGCAACGTAGAAATGCCCCCGCTGGAGCGTCAGGCCGACAGGGGAGGATGGGCATCCTCCGTTTCAGATTTCTTGAACTCCTCGACGAGGAGTGGCTTATCATGCCAAT